>NZ_JBBWWT010000004.1:0-359276 GCF_038321125.1 Pseudoxanthomonas putridarboris
TACATCGAGCGGTTCTACAACCCGCTGCGGCGGCACTCGACGATCGGTTATGTCAGCCCCATCGAGTTCGAGAAACAGGCGGGACTACATTAGGAGGGTGTCCACGGAACCGGCAGCAGGCCAGAACTCGCTTTTTCAGCATTTCTTAACGTTAGGCCCAGATAGGGTCCGATAACGGGAGTCAACGAAACTATAGTCGCAGTTGCTGTAACCGCCGGCCCCTCCATTGAATCAAACTGAGCGCCACGTCCAGCCTCTACTTCCGTGCGGTGATACTCCACCCATCTCTCCGCAGCTTGTCGTCCATCCGGATCAGTGAACTTGTAGGGGTTGTTGTTGGCATACCGATACCGATGGAACTGCCCTACGGGATTACTGTACGCCGTCACCGGATCAACGCTGAGGAAGCAACCGCAGATAGGGTCATAGTAGCGCTGCTGCATGTACGTCAGCCCCGTGGCTGCGTCCTGCACATGGCCCGTATACCCCGGGCCGTCCTGCACCGCCGGCGTCAACTGGTATCCGTACGGCTCGTACTCCCGGCGCTCGATAACGTTGCCGCTCTCGTCCGTCACCGCCACCACGCTTCCCAGTGCGTCAGTGTGCAGGTACTCCACCACCGTCTGCGCCAGCACCGGCTGTACCGTCAGACCCAGAAACAACAGCATTGCCCGTATCGACTTCATCATTCCTCCCTCAATCCCTCGCAATTGCGCCTCCTGATATCTCATCGCTTGGCTGTCTGGCGCCAATTGACTTGATCTTTCTCTTTTCCGGTTCGCCGCGGACCAGCAAAACACTCACATGTTCCACCGATACTCCCCCCGCCCACGTCGTACAACGCATGGCTGATCTGCCCCAGGCTGTGCGTCTTCACCGCCTCCATCAGGCTGACGAACAGGTTGCGGCGTTCCTGAGCCGTGCGCTGAAGATACGCCACCCCGTGGCCGTCGTGCACCTCCGGCTCCGTATGCTCCTCCAGCGCCGAAGCATGCATGGCCGTAGCCGTCTTCCCTTCCGCTTTGCCGGTTCTGCCCTGCGAGCTGAATGGCATCCACGTTGGGCACGCCCAATGCTGAACATGGTCCCTGGCACCGCTTCTGGCGTTGTTGGTAGATGCCGGGTGTAATGTCATGATGCAGCGAGTACTGTCGCCGACACCTTTCCTGCTTCTTCCCCCATGAAGGCCCCACCCTCCGACGCACGCGAGACGGCATGAGCGACGCGTCGAACCGCGTAGAGACCCGCGCCGAACCCCGAATGGAACGCTTGGAGCCGTGGATCGCCGCGCTGCTCAGCGCGCTGGTGCACCTGCTGTTCCTGCTGGCCCTGCTGTACTCCTCCAAGGTCACCCTGACCCCGCCTGAAAGCGGCAGCAGCGGCGGCGCGCGAGTCAAGGTGGACTTCATCGGCCAGACGCGCCAGGACGACCAACGCCCCCCCGTGCCCCCGGCCGGCCCCGCGACCCCGAGCGAACGCCCCCGCCCGCCCAAGCCCGTGGTGACCACCCGCGTGACCTCGCCCGTCCAGTCCACGCGCGTGACCGAGGCCGAGAACCCCGTCGCCCCCGACGAAGAGCCGCAACCGCAGCCCGCCCTTCCCGAAGAAGCGGCCGCACAGCACCAGACCCAGCCCCCGGCCAGCCAGTCCACCCCCGCCTGGCGCCGCTCCGCCCGCTGGGGACAACCCCCCGGCATGCTGGCGGAAGAGACGTCCCCCACCAACACCGGGCTGGACCGCGGCACCGCACGCAGCCAGGGGCGCGGGCCAGACGCCGCAGCCGCCAAACCCAGCATGGAAGTGGGCGGCTACCAGATCTATTACGACGTGCGCAGCGAACCCCGGCTGCTCAGCTGGCGCGACCAGGGCATGACGGAACTTTCCTTTCCCCTGCCCGGCTTGCGGCAGTACATGGTCTGCCCGCTGGAGATCGTGGTGAGGCGCGGCTCCGGCGAGTGTCGCCTGGTCGAGCCGGACGATCCGGACATGACCACCATCGGCGATGCGCGCGAAGTGGTCAGCGTGGAGCGGGTCTACCGGCGGGGGGAACTGGTCTGGCGCGGCCCGGGGGCGTACCGGTAGGACCAGTGTTGGACTCACTAATGACACAGACGGGTCGGTAGGAAAAGCCTCAAACCTAATGCAACAAGGCCCGCAATACGGACCTTGTGCCTATTAGCGATCAGGAAGTATCCCACCCCCGCCCCTTGGCAATGGAACTAGCAACCAAGGCTTAAATCTATTGAAGTAGATGCGTCTCAAAGCTAGTTGGAATTTCTCATACCATCGAATACGAAAGAATGTAAACCCCGTATCTTTCCCATCCTCTTGAAGAAATCTCTCTTCGGTGATTTCCCATATGTTGTGTATCCAATAATAACTCTTCAATACGCCATCTTCCGCCCCCCACACGCCATGACAACTCATGCGGGCAGCCAGTAATTCGCGAACTCGATGTGCTGCATTGGGCGCATTGTTTGCATTAAGGAAAAATGTTGTCTGGAAGCCCCCCCAATTTTCTTCAAGCTCCGGAGCACACACAAAAACCCCTTCCACCATTACCTGATAGGGAACCATGCTCGCCTATTTTCCCTTTAGCTCATCGTCAAGACGCTTGGAATCAATCCTGCCCTCGACACGGAACACGCCCTGGAATCCCTCAGACCTCATACGATCCGCTTCGTAGAAGTTTGGACCATTTGGATCAATCTGCTTGTAGGCGCCGAACCAAGTTCTTTCATGATTCACCAACTCGCCAGAACCAGAAGTCAGTGAGACTGTGGGATCAAACACATCCGCTGCTTCCGCAACTTGATCAAGCCCTGCAGCTGCTGCGAGTATCCCTACGCTCAATTTCCCCCAGAAGGAATGGCCTTTTACACCGTCCGTCTGATAGTGCGGCAATCCATTTCCACCGTCCTTTAGTTCGTGCCCGGCATGCTTCAGTTGCCCATCTCTTCCATGCGCCGCTGTTTCAATCTGGCTTGCAACCTGCCTGCGGTCGGCTACGACGTTCTGCCCAGCCCTTCTGGCTTGTACTGCTTGCTCCTGTGTCAGGCGGGCCAATTTACGCATCTGGTTCGTTCCGAGCTCGACAAGCCAAGCCACCTTGCCCTTATTCCCATCTGGATCGACAAACTTATAAGGGTTGTTGAAGGCATAGGCATAGCGATTGAAGTGCCTCAGATCACCGCCAAAAGCGGTAACTGGATCAACGGATAGGAAACATCCACACAGCGGATCGTAGTACCGCTGCTGCATATACGTCAGCCCCGTGGCTGCGTCCTGCACATGGCCCGTATACCCCGGGCCGTCCTGCACCGCCGGCGTCAACTGGTATCCGTACGGCTCGTACTCCCGGCGCTCGATAACGTTGCCGCTCTCGTCCGTCACCGCCACCACGCTTCCCAGTGCGTCAGTGTGCAGGTACTCCACCACCGTCTGCGCCAGCACCGGCTGTACCGTCAGACCCAGAAACAACAGCATTGCCCGTATCGACTTCATCATTCCTCCCTCAATCCCTCGCAATTGCGCCTCCTGATATCTCATCGCTTGGCTGTCTGGCGCCAATTGACTTGATCTTTCTCTTTTCCGGTTCGCCGCGGACCAGCAAAACACTCACATATTCCGCCGATACTCCCCGCCCACGCCATACAGCGCATGGCTGATCTGTCCCAGGCTGTGCGTCTTGACCGCTTCCATCAGGCCGACGAACAGGTTGCAGCGTTCCCGGGCTGTGCGCTGAAGATATACCAGCCCATGGCCATCGTGCACCTCCGGTTCGGCTTGCCTCCAGCACGATGGCACGGGTAATGTCGAACCACATCCTCCCCATTCGTCGCACAGGCAAACCCACCCGGAGTTCCGCATGCCTGCCGCCCGTCCCCGCTTGTACGCCCATCCGTTTTCCTCCTACAGCCAGAAGGCGCTGATCGCGCTGTACGAGAACCAGACGCCCTTCGACTACCGCAACCTGGAAGACGCACAAGCCGGCGCCGAGTTCGCGGCGCTGTGGCCGATCCGCCGCTTCCCCATCCTGGTCGACGGCGATCGCACGGTGATCGAAGCGACCTGCGTCATCGAATATCTCGACCTGCATTACCCCGGCCCGGTGAAGCTGATACCGGAGGATCGCGACACCGCGCTCGAAGTGCGCATGCTCGACCGATTCTTCGACAACTACATCTCCACGCCACAACAGAAGGTGGTCTTCGACCACCTGCGTCCCGAAACCGACCGCGATCCGCAAGGCGTCAAGGACGCCTGCACGATGCTGGAGACCGCCTACGCCTGGCTGGATCAACGCATGGCCACGCGCGAATGGGCCGTCGGCACGGCCTTCACCCTGGCCGACTGCGCCGCGGCGCCCTTCCTCTTCTATGCCGATTGGACGCACCCGATCGATGCCGGTTTCGCCCACGTCCGCGCGTACCGCGAGCGGCTTCTCGCACGCCCTTCCTTCAAGCGCGCCGTCGACGAAGCACGGCCGTACCGTCCGTACTTCCCGCTGGGCGCGCCGGACAGGGATTGACGCGGCATTGCACGGGCCACGCGCCGCCACCAGCCGATGAAGACAAAGGCCCGCTGAACGCGGGCCTTTGTCGGGACAAGCGGGACGTGGTGGATTACATGTTCCGCCGGTATTCCCCACCCACGTCGTACAGCGCATGGCTGATCTGCCCCAGGCTGTGCGTCTTGACCGCTTCCATCAGGCTGACGAACAGGTTGCGGCGCTCCCGGGCCGTGCGTTGCAGGTAGGCCAACCCGTGGCCGTCGTGCACTTCCGGCTCGGCGTGCTCTTCCAGCGCCGAGGCATGGCTGTGGTCGGTCTCGCCCTCCGGCGCCAGCGCGTTGCGGGCGGCCTGCCAGGTGCGGACATTGGCGATCTGCTGCCCCTTCTCCTCTTCCGTGGAGCGGATCAACTCGATCTCGGTGGCGATCTCGCCGCCATGCTCGCGCGGCAGGAACGTGTTCACCCCCACCAGCGGCAGGCTGCCGTCGTGCTTCTTGTGCTCGTAGTACAGCGACTCTTCCTGGATCTTGCCGCGCTGGTACATGGTGTCCATGGCGCCCAGCACGCCGCCGCGCTCGCTGATGGCCTCGAACTCCTTGTAGACCGCTTCCTCCACGATGTCGGTCAGGTAATCGACCGCGAAGCTGCCCTGCCAGGGGTTCTCGTTGAAGTTGAGCCCCAGTTCCTTGTTGATGATCATCTGGATGGCCACCGCGCGGCGCACGCTTTCTTCCGTGGGCGTGGTGATGGCCTCGTCGTAGGCATTGGTGTGCAGGCTGTTGCAGTTGTCGAACAACGCGTACAGCGCCTGCAACGTGGTGCGGATGTCGTTGAACTGGATTTCCTGCGCGTGCAGGCTGCGGCCCGAGGTCTGGATGTGGTACTTCATCATCTGGCTGCGCTCGTTGGCGCCGTAGCGCTCGCGCATGGCGCGCGCCCAGATGCGGCGGGCGACGCGGCCGATGACGGTGTATTCCGGGTCCATGCCGTTGCTGAAGAAGAACGACAGGTTGGGCGCGAAGTCGTCGATCTTCATCCCGCGCGCCAGGTAGTACTCCACGATGGTGAAGCCGTTGCTCAGCGTGAAGGCCAACTGGCTGATCGGGTTGGCCCCGGCCTCGGCGATGTGGTAGCCGGAAATCGACACCGAGTAGAAGTTGCGCACTGCGTTGTCCACGAAGTACTGCTGGATATCGCCCATCATGCGCAGGGCGAACTCGGTGCTGAAGATGCAGGTGTTCTGCGCCTGGTCTTCCTTCAGGATGTCGGCCTGCACGGTGCCGCGCACGGTGGCCAGGGTCTCGGCCTTGATGCGAGCATAGGTTTCGGCATCGACCAGTTGCTCGCCGGTCACGCCCAGCAGGCCCAGGCCCAGGCCGTTGTTGGTGGGCGGCAACTCGCCGGCGTACACCGGGCGCGGGCGGCCTTCGAAGAAGGCGTCGATCTTCTGCTGCGCCTCGGCCCAGCGCGCCTCGTCGGCCTTCAGGTACTTCTCCACCTGCTGGTCGATGGCGGTGTTCATGAACATCGCCAGGATGATCGGCGCGGGGCCGTTGATGGTCATCGACACGCTGGTGGTGGGCGCGCACAGGTCGAAGCCGGAATACAGCTTCTTCATGTCGTCCAGCGTGGGGATGTTGACGCCGGAGTTGCCGATCTTGCCGTAGATGTCCGGGCGCGGCGCCGGGTCCTCGCCGTACAGGGTGACGCTGTCGAACGCGGTGGACAGGCGCGCGGCCGGCTGGCCGACGCTGAGGTAGTGGAAGCGGCGGTTGGTGCGCTCGGGCGTGCCCTCGCCCGCGAACATGCGGATGGGGTCCTCGCCGGTGCGGCGGTACGGATACACGCCGCCGGTATACGGGTAGCTGCCCGGCAGGTTTTCCTTCTGCAGGAAGGTCAGCAGTTCGCCCCAGCTGCGGTACTTGGGCGGCGCTATCTTGGGGATCTGCTGGTGGCTGAGCGAGGTGGTGTAGTTGTCGATGCGGATGGTCTTGCCGCGCACCTCGTACTCATTGACCTCGTCGGTCACCGCCTTCAGCCGCGCCGGCCATTCGCGCAGCAGCTTGAGCGCTTCGCTGGAAAGCGACTGCACCGCATCGTTGTAGCGCTGGCGCAGGGTCAGCAGGGTGCGGTCGGCGCTGTTGTAGGAGCGGGCCATGCCCGCGATGCTTTCCTGTGGATCCGTCGGAAGAGCATCGCGCCCATGGGGCGCTCCTACAAGGGCATCGGGTACGTACAGATCCAACGCCTTCGGCAGCAGGGGATCGTCCAGGTCCTTCAACGACTGCCAGTAACTCTGCGCACGACTGGCGGTCTCGGCCTCGGTCTCGATGCGGCGGTTGATGCCGCGGCCCTGTTCGGCGATCTCGGCCAGGTAGCGCACGCGGCTGCCGGGGATCAGCACGGTGGCGCGCGGTTCCTTCAACCCGGTGTCGATGGCGGGATTGAAGTCGCACCGGCTCCTTGTAGGAGGGGCTTCAGCCCCGACCGGATGGCCGACCATGGCGGTCGGGGCTGAAGCCCCTCCTACAGGTGCGCCGAGATTCAGCTTTTCGCGCAGCAGGCGGCACAGGTTGGCGAACATCCAGCTGACGCCGGGGTCGTTGAACTGGCTGGCGATGGTGGGATAGACGGGAACGTCCTCGTCCTTCATCTGGAACGCCACCCGGTTGCGCTTCCACTGCTTGCGCACGTCGCGCAGCGCGTCCTCGGCGCCGCGCTTGTCGTACTTGTTCAGCACCACCAGTTCGGCGAAGTCGAGCATGTCGATCTTCTCGAGCTGGCTGGCCGCGCCGTAGTCGCTGGTCATCACGTACATCGGGAAATCGACCAGGTCGACGATCTCCGAATCGCTCTGGCCGATGCCGGCGGTCTCCACGATCACCAGGTCGAAGCCCAGCGACTTGAGGAAGGCGATGCAGTCCTTCAGCACGGCATTGGTGGCCACGTGCTGGCGGCGGGTGGCCATCGAACGCATGTAGATGCGCTCGCTGCGCAGCGAGTTCATGCGGATGCGATCGCCCAGCAGCGCGCCGCCGGTGCGGCGGCGGGTGGGATCCACCGAGATCACCGCCATCCGCATCTGCGGGAAGCTGGCCAGGAAGCGGTTCATCAACTCGTCGGTGACCGACGACTTGCCGGCGCCGCCGGTGCCGGTGATGCCGATCACTGGCGTGATCGGACGGGATTCGAGATTGGTGATTCGTGATTCGATGGCGCGCGGGTTCGCCCATTGCCGGCGAAGCACGGCCAGTTCCGCTTCCGAGAAGACGCCATCTTCAATGGCGCTGAGCATGCGACCGATGGCTGCCTCACTGTCGATGGACGGCGCATCGGGCTTTGACGAATCCCGAATCACCAATCCCGAATCACGGGCCGTGCCCGCACGCCCCACCACATCCTGGATCATCTCCACCAGGCCCATCTTCATGCCGTCGTTGGGGTGGTAGATGCGCTCCACGCCATAGGCCTGCAGCTCGGCGATCTCCTCCGGCGTGATGGTGCCGCCGCCGCCGCCGAACACGCGCACGTGGCCGGCGCCGCGTTCCTTCAGCATGTCCACCATGTACTTGAAGTACTCGACGTGCCCGCCCTGGTAGCTGGACAGGGCAATGCCGTCGGCGTCTTCCTGCAGGGCGGCGCGCACCACGTCCTCCACGCTGCGGTTGTGGCCCAGGTGGATCACTTCCGCACCCTCGCCCTGGATCAGGCGGCGCATGATGTTGATGGCGGCGTCGTGCCCGTCGAACAGGCTGGCGGCGGTCACGAAGCGCAGCGGCGTGGCATCGGCCTGGACTGCGGGAAACCGGGAAGCAGGTGTGCTCACGCGTGCCCTCACTCACGGGTAGCTTGTATAGAAGCGGGATTGTAGCCGTTCGCGGGCGAGGACCCCACCAATTGCATGCCAGTGGGCACGCCGTGCGCACCCTACGGCGGCGTGCGGAACGGGAACATCACGCCACGCCGAACGGCAGCTCCGGCGTGGACACCATGCGCTGGCCGACCGTTTCGCCGTCGAGGAAGCGCAGCGCGGCCTCCATCACTTCCGGGGCGTTGGCGATGCGGTGGTGGCCCAGTCCGGTGGTGCTGAGCAGGGTGGCCTGCGGCCAGTAGCGCGCGTAGCGCTCGCCTTCGGCCCACGGCACTTCCGCATCCTCGATGTCGTGCACGACCAGCCCGGGGCGGCCGATGCGCGGTGCGGTGGCCTGCGCCTGGAAGTCGGCCACCGACTGCGCGGTGATCGCTTCGTAGTCCTCGAAGATGCGGCGGGTCAGGTGCTGCGCCAGGCCGATGAACCCGCCGAATCGTTGCGCCGCGGCGAACGGGTCCGCGGCGGGGGCCAGCAGCAGCACGCGTTCGGCCTGCAAGCCGCGACTCAATGCGATCGCCGCCGCCGCGCCGCCCAGCGAATGGCCGATCACGGCAGCCAGCGGACCGTAGTGCGCAGCCACGTGCTGCACGCCTTCGGCGAACATCGGCAGGGTGGCGCGATGGCCGGTGCTGCGACCATGCGCGGGCTGGTCGAAGGTGATGACGGCATAGCCGGCGCGCCGCAGCGGCTCGATCCACGGCAGGAAACGCAGGCCGAAACTGGACCAGCCGTGCGCCAGCAGCACGCGCGGCTGCGTGGCCGGGTCGCCCCAGGTATAGACCGCCAGGCGTTCCCGGCCGAATGGCAGTTCGCCGATCCGGGCGCCGCCGGTGGCGCTCTGGCGGGCTTTTTCCCGCGCGCCCGGCATCGGCGTACCGAACAGGCGGAAAGCGCGATGCAGCGTGCTGGACGGGGTTAACCAGCTACCCACGGCAAAGCGTGCGCGGAGCAGTGCCATGGCCAGGTTTTTACGAACGATCGTGCTATTTTGACGTGCAGGGATGGCGGCCATGGCGGCACTCCTTCGTGGATCAGGCGGTTTGGGAGGATGGTTGCGGAGCGGCCGGGGCGCCATAGGACGCCAGCAGGCGGTCCAGCGCGCGGCGGCCCATCGCCTGCGCCTGCTCCGGGTCGTACAGGCGGGCGTTGTGCAGGCCATCGGCCAGGGCAAACAGTTCGAACGCCATCAGCGTGGGGTCGGTGCCCGCGGCCAGTTCGCCGCTCTCGACGCACATGCCGATGGCCTTGACCAGTTGCTGGCGCCACTGCTGCAACCAGGCGACGATGCGGTCGCGCATCGGTCCCGGGCGGGCGTCGTATTCGTTGGAGGCGCCCAGCATGACGCAGCCGTCGGGGTTGTCCTGGATCCACTGGAACCAACCTTCCATGATCGCCCGCAGGCGCGGAAGACCGCGCGGCTGCGCGATCGCGGACAGGATCACCGCATCGGCGAAGCGCTTGGCGGTCCAGTCCAGCACCGTCAGCTGCAGGTCCTCGCGCGAGCCGAAATGAGCGAACACGCCGCTCTTCGACATGCCGGCCGCGCTGGCCAGTTCGCCGATGGACAGGCCTTCCAGGCCATGCCGGCAGGCGATGGCATAGGCCCGCGCCACGATCATCTCGCGGGTGGCATTGCCCTTGGTGGTGGCGGCCTGGAGCATCATGCCTGGATAAATAGCACGGTCGTTCGATTCGCGCAAGGCAATCGCGATGACCACTGGTCGGCACGGGCCGGCCGTCATCGCATTACGGTCGCACGCGTGCGATTGGATTAAACTGCCGCCCTGCGACGACCACGGCCGTGTTCCGGAAACGTCGCTTTTTTATTTTCCGACCACCCGTCATCAGCCAGGCAAGCCCGCGCCGGTCCCCACCCGCGCACCGGAGCCCACCCCATGATCTTTGAAACCCTCGAAACGTCAGGCCACGAACAGGTCGTCTTCTGCCACAACCCGGATGCCGGGTTGAAGGCTGTCATCGCCATCCACAGCACCGTGCTGGGCCCGGCGCTGGGCGGCGTGCGCATGCGCCCGTACGCCGACAGCGGCGACGCGCTGACCGACGCGCTGCGGCTGAGCCGCACGATGACCTATAAGAACGCGCTGGCCGGCCTCAACGTCGGCGGCGGCAAGGCGGTCATCATCGGCGACAGCGTGGCGGACAAGACCGAGGTGCTGTTCCGTTCGTTCGGGCGCTACGTGGATTCGCTGGGCGGCCGCTACATCACCGCCGAGGACGTGGGCACCGACGTCAACGACATGGAGAACGTCTACCGCGAGACCGAGTACGTGGTCGGCGTGCACCAGGTGCACGGCGGTTCCGGCGACCCGGCCCCGTTCACCGCCTACGGCGCGCTGCAGGGCCTGATGGCCTCGCTGAACCGCAAGTTCGGCAACGAGGAGATCGGCAAGTACAGCTTCGCCGTGCAGGGCCTGGGCCACATCGGCATGGAATACGTGAAGCTGCTGAAGGAACGCGGCGCCAAGCTGTTCGTCAGCGACCTGAACCCGAAGCTGGTGGAGCACGCGGTGGAGGAATACGGCGCCGAGGCGGTCAAGCCGGACGAGATCTACGACCTGCCGGTGGATGTGTTCTCGCCCTGCGCGCTGGAATACGCGGTCAACGAGCAGACCCTGCCCCGCCTGAAGGCCAAGGTGATCTGCGGCACCGCCAACAACCAGATGTCGCACGTGACCGGCGTGGAAGCGGCCAAGCGCGGCATCCTGTACGCGCCGGACTACGCGGTGAACGCCGGCGGCGTGATGAACGTGTCGCTGGAGATCGACGGCTACAACCGCGAGCGCGCGATGCGCATGATGCGGACCATCTACCACACCGTCGGCAAGATCTTCGACCTGTCGGAGAAGGAAGGCATCGCGCCACAGTACGCCGCCGACCGCATCGCCGAGGCCCGCATCAGCGCCATCGGCAAGCTTAAACTGCCGCTGGGCCGCACCGCGCCACGCTTCATGGGACACCTGCGCGGCGAGCATTGAGCGCGTGCGTCAGGGCTATGCCTCGACATTACTAATCTGCCCCCTCCCCCGCTAGCGGGGGAGGGTTGGGGTGGGGGCAAGCCGAAGCCCTGAAACCAATCCGCCTGCATGGACACCCCCGGCGCGACTTTCCCGTGCGCCGCACTCGATACGCATCCTGCGGCAGCCAGGAATCTGCGGCTCCGTCGCCCCCATCCCAGCCTTCCCCCGCAGGCGGGGGAAGGGGCGCATCGCGGTTTCTTCCCGGCAGGCTTGCGCAAACGTGATAACCCGCATGCTGCGGTGCAGGCCGGCATTTACCGCGCCGCCCGCTACACTTCGCACAGGGCCGCGCGCAGCGGCCATACTTTTGGGAAGGAGGGGGAGCCATGCGGGCATTCGCATTGGGTGAGGACATCGATGCGCTACGCGAAGCCGTGCAGCGTTTCGCGGAGAGCGAGATCGCGCCGCGCGCGGCACGGATCGACCACGACAACGCGTTCCCGCAGGACCTGTGGCCCAAGCTGGGCGAAATGGGCCTGCTGGGCATCACCGTGGACCCCGAGTTCGGTGGCAGCGGCCTGGGCTACCTGGCCCATCTGGTCGCGATGGAAGAGATCTCGCGCGCGTCCGGCTCGGTCGGCCTGAGCTACGGGGCGCATTCCAACCTGTGCGTGTCCAACCTGTACCTCAACGGCAACGACGCGCAACGCCGCAAGTACCTGCCGAAGCTGTGCAGCGGCGAGTGGAAGGGCGCGCTGGCGATGAGCGAACCGGGCGCCGGTTCGGACGTGGTCGGTTCGATGAGTTGCCGCGCCGAGCTGCGCGACGGCGTGTGGGTCGCCAACGGCAACAAGATGTGGATCACCAACGGCCCCGAGGCCGACGTGCTGCTGGTCTACATGCGCACCGCGGGCAAGGACGCAGGCAGCAAGTGCATGACCGCCTTCATCGTCGAGAAGGGCATGAAGGGCTTCTCCACCGCGCAGAAGCTGGACAAGCTGGGCATGCGCGGCAGCAACACCTGCGAACTGGTGTTCGAGAACTGCGAGATCCCGCCGGAGAACGTGGTGGGCGAGGTCCACCACGGCGTACGCGTGCTGATGAGCGGGTTGAACACCGAGCGGCTGGTGCTGAGCGGCGGCCCGATCGGGCTGATGCAGGCCGCCCTGGACATCACCCTGCCCTACGTGCGCGAACGCCGGCAGTTCGACGCGGCCATCGGCACCTTCGGGCTGATGCAGGGCAAGCTGGCCGACATGTACACCGCACTGCAATCCAGCCGCGCCTTCGCCTACCAGGTCGCGCGCGATTTCGATGCCGGGCACGCTTCGCGCGCCGCCGCCGCCGGCTGCCTGCTGCATGCCTCCGAGGCGGCGGTGCAGGTCACGCTGGAAGCCATCCAGTCGCTGGGCGGCAACGGCTACATCAACGAATACCCGGCCGGCCGCCTGCTGCGCGACGCCAAGCTGTACGCCATCGGCGCCGGCACCAACGAGATCCGCCGCATGCTGATCGGCCGGGAGTTGTTCGAAGGGCGAGGATGATCCGTTCAGGCGGTACTGCCGTCTGGATCAGCCCAGCGCCGCGCGTGCTTCGCGCGGCCGGAACGAGGCTTTCCGTTCAGGCTCTCCAGCAAGCCAAGCAACAGCATCGCGCCCGAGGGCGCTCCTACAAGCCCGGGCGGTACCGTGCCTTCCCGCAGCCTCTCTCGTAGGAGCGGGCCATGCCCGCGATGCTTCTCCGGCAAAACATGCGACGGCATCGCGCCCATGGGGCGCTCCTACATGGCTCCTGCCCTATCGCGCCCCTTGCCTGGCCGTTCTGTTCTTCAGAACCCTATCCGCAGGCGGGTCGACCACTGGCGCTCCCCGTCCTGCCAGCCACCGATGCCCTGGTCGTAGCCGAACGACAGCATCGCATCGCGCCAGGGCGCCATTTCGAGCGCGACGCCGAACTGGCCACTGGAACCACCGGATGCGGAAGGTAGTGGCGACCAACTGTCCACGCCGACGAAACTGGCGTCGAACGCCAACCCGTCGGCGTGCAGCGTATGCTGCACCTCGGCATAGGCCTGCAGCGCAAGCGGTCCAAGCCTGGTATGCGACCAGGCATGGCGGGCGCGCAGGCCGGCCAGCGCCTGCAGCCGCTGCATGCGGCTGTCGCGGGTCATCAAGCCGAAACCATCCGCACCGGGCTCGATGAAAGCGTCGCGGTCCAACTGCACGTATTCCATGCCCGCGTAAGGCGTCAGCGTACCGGCCTTGCCACCGAAGCGGCGCGCCGCCTCCACACTGGCCATCAGGTAGCGGCCCGTATACGCCGTGGCCACGCCCTGCGCGCGTTCGCCCAGCCACAGTCCACGATCGATCTGGCGGTCGTAGCGGCCAACGCCCACCTGGCCCACCATGTGCGCATCGCCCCATCGGCTGCCCGCATACAGCAGCGCCTGGGTCTGCCGGTCGCGGCCTCGGTCCCGGCCGCCCGACAGAGCGCCACTGGCGAACGTCTCGCCGAATGCAAGGCCCGCGAACGCATGTGTGCCGAACCTGCCGTCACTGCCCAGCATCCAGCCATCGGCCTGGTAGCGTCCGACACCCAGGTTGCCCTGTCCCGGCGCTCCCAGCGCACGGTGCCAGTCGCCGCCCGATCCTGGCGAAACCGCGATGTCGCCCGCCCGTTCGGACAGCGCGCGACGCCCCGCACCGATGACGTCGAAGGTCATCGCGTCCGCCATCGAATGCAGTTCGCCCGACAGGCTGCGCAGGGCCGCGTCCGCCTCTGCCGCGCTGCCGGCCTGCTGCAGGCGGCCGGCAGCATCGATGAAGGCATCGCCGATGCCGGCTGCCTGCCCGGACAGTTGCCCGTCGATGGCGGACATCGCCGCTTCCACGCGCGCGGCCGAGGCCTGCGTGGTCATCGGCAATCCCAGCGCCGCTACCGCCCGCGAGACATCGATGCGATTGATATTGAGGAATACGTTGTATGGGTCGTACGACAGCGACGCATCGAGGAACACATTGGGCGCCGCCTTCAGGCTGGAGAAGGTGCCGATGATGGAGCCCGCGTTGAGCAGCACTTCGCGCGCGGACGTGGTGTAGCCGCGGCGCACCCCCAGCACGCTGACCTGGCCATCGAGCCTGGCTGTCTGCGAGACCATGAGCGGATTGCCCAGCCACACGCCCAGGTTGCCGTCAGGACCCTGCGTGAAGTTGTAGGTGCCCGCCGTGCCGGTCGAACCCACCAGGTAGGTTCCATGGTTGGTGATGGCGTTGGCGAAGCCTCCCGACCAGACCAATGCGCCCTTGTCGACACGGACATGGGAAAAACTGGCGCCTCCCTGCAGGTAAAGGCTGCCCGCCCGTACATGCGTGTCGCCGGTGTACGCCGCCGATTCGGTCAGTATCAGCGTGCCGGTGCCCGACTTGATGAGACCGCCTTCGCCCTGGATCCTGTTGCGCCACACCGAGGTGCCGGAAAAAGAGACGCTCACATCGCCCCAGGCGAAGTTGCCGGGGCCGTTGGCCGCGCGGCTCACGTCCAGCAGGCCCCAGCCGAATTCCGGGTCCACGCCTGGCGCGCCCAGGTCGCGGGCGGTCCCCAGGATCGTCTGCCGGACCAGGTCGTTGCTGAAGTACGGGAAGGCCGACCACACGACGGCCGCCGCGCCCGAGACCTGCGGCGCCGCGTAGGACGTGCCGCCCCCCATGTACAGGTCGTAGCCGGCGTCGCCCGCGCGCGCGTCCGGATCGATGAAGACCACGTTGCCCGGCGCCGCCAGGCAATAGTTCATCGCGATGCCGCAGGCCTGCGAATAGTCCGTCAGCTGCGTCGGGTTGTTCGGGTCCAGCGCCGCCACCGCCAGCCAGCCGCGTTCCAGGTCGGCGGCCGCCGGCGACAGGCTGGGCAGGGCGGCGTTGTCGGACGGATCGGGGCGCAGCGCCGGATTGCGGCCGGCGTTGCCGTTGGCGAAGACGATCAGGCCGCCGCGCGCGCCGACGAAATCGCGGTAGGCCGACGCCAGTTCGGCGGTGAGCGCCGGGTCGTTCCAGTACAGGCCGCCCCAGGAATTGTTGATGATGCGCGCGCCGGCATCGGCCAGTTCGCGGTTGATCGCGCGGAAGAAATCCCCGTAGCCCTGCCCCGCCCGGATCTCGTTGCCCTCGCCGGAACCGTCGTCGTCCGGTGGCGCATCGCTGATGATGCGCGAGGACACGATGGACGCGCCCGGCGCCACGCCGCCGCCCCAGTTGCCCATGCCGCGTCCCGCCGCGATCTGCGCCACGACCGTGCCATGCCCGACGACATCGTCGACGCTGGTGTTGTTGGTGGCCGGATCCACGTGCACGAAGTTGCGGACGACGCGTCCGCTCAGTGCGGGATGGTTCCGGTTCACGCCCGAATCGACGAAGCCGATGGTGACGCCCTGCCCGGTCAGGCCCGCGCCGAGCGCGCCGGCCGCATTGGTCAACTGCAAGTGCTGGCTGTATTGCGGCAGCGAAGCCGGGCCCGCCTGCGCGGGTACGGCAGGTGGATTGACCTGGGTCAACGCATTGTCGATGGCGACGTTGGGGGTGAAGTCCAGTCCGGTCGGTGGAGGCGGCGGAGGCGGTGGCGGGACGGGCGGCGGTTCGGAACGGACGTTGCCGCCGCCCCCACCGCAGGCCGCCAGGCCACCTGCCAGCATGCCCACGCCCAACCACCGCACCAGCCGGCGGAACATCGCCCTGTCCGTTTCCATGCGTGCCATCCCCTTCATCCTCGCTCTCCCAGGCATCCCCGGGGAGGAATCTACAACGCCCAAGCGCCCCGCGCGCGCCCGGCGGTGACGAATCGGCACCACATCGGGCGCGGCATGCCCCGCCGACCTTGCGACGCACTGTACCAAAGGCCGATTTGCCCCCGCTCCGCTGCTGGCAGGATAATCGGCGCTTCACTCCTCGCGGGAAGCTTTCCATGTCCAACATCGTCATCGCCGCCGCCAAGCGCACCGCCATCGGCTCGTTCCTGGGCCAGTTCAATGGCGTCCCCACCCCGACGCTGGGCGCCGCCGCCATCGCCGCCGCGCTGGAACAGTCGGGCGTTCCCGCCGCCGACGTGTCCGAGGTCATCATGGGCTGCGTGCTGCCGGCCAACCTGGGCCAGGCGCCCGCCCGCCAGGCTTCGCGCGCGGCCGGCATCCCGGACGCCGCCGGCTGCACCACCATCAACAAGGTCTGCGGTTCGGGAATGAAGGCGATCATGCTGGGCCATGATCTGATCAAGGCGGGTTCGGCCAGCATCGTGGTCGCCGGCGGCATGGAATCCATGAGCAACGCGCCGCACCTGATCCCCAACTCGCGCACCGGCAACCGCTACGGCAATTTCCAGGCGGTGGACCACATGGCGTGGGACGGTCTGACCAATCCGTACGATGGCCAGGCCATGGGCGTGTTCGGCGAAGCCACCGCCGCCAAGTTCGGCTTCACCCGCGAGGACCAGGATGCCTTCGCGATCGAATCCGTCACCCGTGCGCAGGCCGCGCAGGCGTCGGGCGCGTTCGACGGCGAGATCGTCCCGGTCAAGGTCGCCACCCGCAAGGGCGAAGTGGAAGTGACCACCGACGAACAGCCGGGCAAGTCCGACATCGCCAAGATCCCCACGCTCAGGCCCGCCTTCAAGAAGGACGGCACCGTCACCGCCGCCAGTTCCTCCAGCATCTCCGACGGCGCGGCCGCCACCGTACTGCTCAGCGCCGACGAAGCCGCCAGGCGCGGCCTGCAGCCGCTGGCGAAGATCGTCGGCCATGCGACCTTCTCGCAGCAACCGGAGTGGTTCACCACCGCACCCGTCAGCGCCATCGAGAAGTTGCTGAAGCAGGTCGGCTGGAAGGTGGAGGACGTGGACCTGTTCGAGATCAACGAAGCCTTCGCCGTCGTCGCCATGACGCCCATCAAGGAACTCGGCATCCCGCACGCCAAGGTCAACGTCAACGGCGGCGCATGCGCGTTGGGCCATCCCATCGGTGCTTCCGGCGCCCGCCTGGTGGTCACGCTGATCAACGCCCTGCGCAAGCGTGGCGGCAAGCGCGGCATCGCCAGCCTCTGCATCGGCGGCGGCGAAGCCACCGCCATCGCGATCGAACTGGCCTGAAGCCTCTTCCGACTGGCTTGCACGAAAACGCCATGTCGCCGCGCAATTCAAAAGAGGTGGAAGCTGGCCGTCTTTCGCCCCGCCCATTAGGTTTAACAACGGGTTGACAAAGATAACCGGCCAACCGCTTGACAGGCGTAATGGGCTTGTCATCATGTTGCAGGCGCGCAATAGCGCGTTGCCTAACTAACGACGAGGAAATTCCAAGATGACCATGAACAAGGCTCTGATCGCGCTGGCCCTGGGTTTCGCCCTGGCTGCGTGCTCGAACCAGCAACAGGCCGCCGACGCCGCTGCTGACGCCGCCGAGACCGCGACCGAAGCGCAGGCCGCCGCCGACGCCGCTGCCGCCGCTGGCGAACTGACCGCCGACGCCGCGCAGGAATCGGCCGACGCCGCCGCTTCCGCCGCCGACGCTGCCGCCACCGCCGCGACCGACGCCGCTGCCGCCACCACCTCGGAAGCCGCCGACGCCGCCGCCGACGCCGCTGCCCAGGCTGCCGACACCGCCGAAGCCGCGTCCGACGCTGCCAAGGAAGCCACCGAGCATTAATCTGCTGGTGACAACCTGATTTAGCGTTACACTGAAAAAGCCGCCAGTTCATTGGCGGCTTTTTCTGTATCCCGGGTTCGGCGCTCGTTCGCCCAGATGTCGTGGACGACCGGTGCCTGCCCTGGCTCCACCTTCCACGCACTTACCGAATTGGGGATCCACATGAAGATCAAGACCACCGTCCTGCTGGCCGCCGCCGTTCTGGCCCTGAGCGCCTGCACCAAGAGCGAAACCGCCGAACAGGCCGCCGCTGACGCCGCCGCCGCCGCCGACGAGGCCGCTGCCGCCGCTGGCGATGCCATCGAAGCTGCTGCCGACGCCACCGCCGCTGCCGCCGGCGACGCTGCCGATGCCACCGAAGCCGCTGCGAACGACGCCGCTGCCGCCACTGCCGGCGCCGTGGCCGACGCCGCCCAGGCGACCGCCGACAAGGCCGAGGAAGTGGCCGAGAAGGCCGCCGCCGCTGCCGAAGAAGCCAAAGACTGACCGATCCGCTTCGTGCGATCCGACAAGGCCCGCTCGCGCGGGCCTTGTCGTTCTTGCAGTGCGGAAAGTTTGGCGCCCCGCCGCCTTTGTGGTCTGATGCCGCCTTTCCCGCATCGTGTGCCGCATGTCCGCCATCACTTCGCAACTCGACCCGCGTTCGCCCGATTTCGTCGCCAACGCCGCCTGGCATCGCGTGCTGGTGCAGGAACTGGATCGCCGGCTGTCCCGGGCCGCCGACGGCGGCGGCGAAAAGGCGCGCAACAAGCACACCGAGCGCGGCAAGCTGCTGGCGCGCGACCGCATCACCGCCCTGCTCGATCCCGGCTCCCCGTTCCTCGAAATCGCACCGCTGGCCGCCGAGGACATGTACGACGGCGCCGCGCCCGCGGCCGGCATGGTCTGCGGCATCGGCCGGGTGATGGGCAACGAGATCGTCATCGTGGCGAACGATGCGACGGTCAAGGGCGGCACCTACTTCCCGATGACGGTGAAGAAGCACCTGCGCGCGCAGGAGATCGCGCGCGAGAACCGCCTGCCCTGCGTCTACCTGGTCGATTCCGGCGGCGCCTTCCTGCCGCTGCAGGACGAGGTGTTCCCCGACAAGGAGCATTTCGGCCGCATCTTCTACAACCAGGCGCGCCTCTCCGCGGAGAACGTCCCGCAGATCGCGGTGGTGATGGGCAGTTGCACCGCCGGTGGCGCCTACGTGCCGGCGATGTGCGACGAATCCATCATCGTCAAGGAACAGGGCACGATCTTCCTCGGCGGTCCGCCGCTGGTGAAGGCCGCCACCGGCGAAGTGGTCGATGCCGAGGCGCTGGGCGGCGCCGACGTGCACACCAGCGTGTCCGGCGTGGCCGACCACTTCGCCGAGGACGACCGCGACGCACTGCAGATCGCGCGCCGGCTGGTCGGCAACCTCAACCGCCGCAAGACGCTGCCGGTGGCGGTGCGCGAAGCGCGCGAGCCGCTGTACCCGGCCGAGGAGTTGTACGGCATCGTGCCGAAGGACACGCGCCGCCCGTTCGACATCCGCGAGGTCATCGCCCGCATCGTCGACGGCAGCGAACTGGACGAATTCAAGGCGCGCTACGGCAAGACGCTGGTCACCGGCTTCGCCCACCTGCACGGCTACCCGGTCGGCATCGTCGCCAACAACGGCATCCTGTTCGCCGAGAGCGCGCTCAAGGGCGCGCACTTCATCGAACTGTGCAACCAGCGCGGGATCCCGCTGGTGTTCCTGCAGAACATCACCGGCTTCATGGTCGGCAAGAAATACGAGAACGCCGGCATCGCCAAGGATGGGGCGAAGATGGTCACCGCGGTGGCGTGCTCGAGCGTGCCCAAGTTCACCGTGGTCATCGGCGGCAGCTTCGGCGCCGGCAACTACGCCATGTGCGGCCGCGCCTATGGCGCGCGCTTCCTGTGGATGTGGCCCAACGCGCGCATCAGCGTGATGGGCGGGGAGCAGGCCGCCAGCGTGCTGGCCACGGTCAAGCGCGATGGCATCGAGGCGGCCGGCAAGGTCTGGACGCCGGAGGAAGAGGACACCTTCAAGACGCCGATCCGCGAGCAGTACGAATCGCAGGGCAGCCCGTGGTACGCCACCGCGCGGCTGTGGGACGACGGCATCATCGATCCGGTCGATACCCGCCGCGTGCTGGGACTGGGCATTTCCGCCTCGTTGAACGCGCCGATCGAACCGGCGAAGTTCGGCGTGTTCCGGATGTAGGCGGCATGCCGGCGCCTGTCCTGCTGGTCACCGGCGGCGGCCGCGGCATCGGCGCGGCGACCGCGTTGCTGGCCGCGGAGCGCGGTTACGCGGTCGGCGTGAACTATCGCCGCGACGCCGACGCCGCGCACGCCATCGCGCAACGCATCCGCGATGCGGGCGGACAGGCGGTTGCCCTGCGGGGCGACGTCGCGGTGGAAGCCGACGTGGTGGCCATGTTCCGGCAACTGGACAGCGCGCTCGGTCCCGTCGCCGCGCTGGTCAACAACGCCGGCGTGCTGGAAACCCAGATGCGCGTGGACGCCATGGATGCCGCGCGCATCCAGCGCACCCTGGCCACCAACGTCACCGGCACCCTGCTGTGCTGCCGCGAAGCGATCCGCCGCATGTCCACCCGGCACGGCGGCAGCGGCGGCGGCATCGTCAACGTGTCCTCGGTCGCGGCACGCACCGGCTCGCCGGGAGAGTACGTGGACTACGCCGCCTCGAAGGGCGCGGTGGACAGCCTGACCGTGGGCATCGCGCACGAGGTCGCCGCGGAAGGCATCCGCGTCAACGGCGTACGCCCCGGCTTCATCTACACCGACATGCACGCCAGCGGCGGCGAACCCGGCCGCGTGGACCGGGTGAAGGCGTTCGTGCCGCTCAAGCGCGGCGGCGAAGCCGACGAAGTGGCGAGGGCCATCCTGTGGCTGCTGTCCGACGAGGCCAGCTACACGACGGGAAGCTTCATCGACGTGGCCGGCGGGCGGTGACCACTTCAGGCTTGTGACGACCGCGTGCACAAGCATGGCTGGAACATGAACCACTGGCGTTCCGACCACGTCATGCGCCGATTTGGCAGGGCCGGTCACAACCTTGTCGCAATGCTGGGGCGATAGTCGGGCGTTCACATCCCCCGGAGTCGCCGCTCAATGTCCATCTGGAAAGACCAAGGCCCCGCCAAGAAGGAAGCCGTTACGCCGCCGCCGCAACCGTCGCCCGCGACCGTGCGGGACACGCCGGCGGCTGCGGATTTTTCGCCCACCGTCACCTCGCCGCCCGGCACCCGGACCCCCGAGCGCACCGTCGCCGACACGGCCAAGGAATCGCTGATCGCCGCCGACCTGACCATCGAAGGCAAGATCGAAGGCACCGGACACATCCGCATCGCCGGCAAGTTCAAGGGCGACGTCAACGTGCAGGGCGACCTGACCATCGAGACCGGCGCCAAGCTCAATGGCGGCGTGCGCGCCAAGAAGGTCATCATCGCCGGCGAGCTGGAAGGCAACATCGAATCCGCCACGCGGGTGGAACTGCTGTCCTCCGGCGTGCTGATCGGCGACGTCAAGGCCGGCGCGCTGACCGTGGCGGCGGGCTCGCGGATGCGCGGCCAGGCCGATTTCGGCTGGGATGAACCGCCCGGCAAGAGCGGCGGCAAGGGCAACAACGGCACGGAGCCCGGCGCGGCCACATGAGCCAACCGCGCCCCGGCAGTGCCGGCGCCACCCGCACCTGTCCGCACTGCAAGGCGACGATCCTGGAAAGTGCGGCCGTATGCCCGGCCTGCCGGCACCACCTGCGCTTCGAGCCCGGCGCGGGCGCCCATGCGGCGCCCGTCATCACGCCCCTGCGGGTGGAAGGCACCATCCGCCACCCGGCCGACGGCGAGCCGTGGGAATACAGCGTGGTGCTGTCCATCCGCAATGACCGAGGCGAGGAGATCGCCCGCCAGGTCGTGGGGGTGGGCGCCATGCAGCCCAACGAGCAGCGCAGTTTCGCCCTCGCCGTCGAAGTCACCCCCGTCGCCGGCAAGGGCTCGGCGCGCAAAACCCGCCACTGACCTGCGCACGGCGCTCGCTTCACCCTCCGGCTGCCCGCTAAACTCGACCGGTCACAGGGGCCAGCGGGAGGCTGGATGATCGTCGGGATTGATCTGGGCACCACCCATTCGCTGATCGGTGTCCACGGGGAAACAGGGCCACGGCTGATACCCAACGCGCTGGGCGACCTGCTCACCCCGTCGGTGGTCAGCGTGGACGAACACGACGCCGTGCTGGTGGGCAAGGCCGCCGCCGAGCGCCTGATCACCCAGCCGCAGCGCAGCGTGGCCAGTTTCAAGCGCTGGATGGGCACCGACCGGGTGACCCGCCTGGGCAAGCACCGTTTCCGCCCGGAGGAACTGTCCGCGCTGGTGCTGCGCTCGCTGATCGCCGACGCGGAAAGCCATCTGGGCGGGAAAGTCGCCGAAGCCGTCATCAGCGTGCCGGCCTACTTCGGCGACGCCCAGCGCAAGGCCACGCGCATCGCCGGCGAACTGGCCGGCATCAAGGTCGAGCGTCTGGTCAACGAACCCACCGCGGCGGCGCTGGCCTACGGCCTGCAACAGCGCGACGGAGGCGGGCGCTTCCTGGTGTTCGACCTGGGCGGCGGCACCTTCGACGTGTCGATCCTGGAAATGTTCGACGGCGTGATGGAAGTGCACGCCAGCGCTGGCGACAACTTCCTGGGCGGCGAGGACTTCCTGTCCGCCCTGCGCGATGCGGCCCTGCGCGACCTCAAGATCGACCCGCAGCGCCTGACCCCGGCCGAAGCCGCGCAAATGCGCCGCCGGCTGGAGACGGTCAAGCGCGACCTGTCGCAGGCCGCCGGCCAGCCGCTGGAGGTGGAACTGGTCGCCGGCGGCACGCCGCATGCCTGGCGGGTCGACGAAGCGCGGTTCGCGCAGGTCTGCGAACCGCTGGTGCAGCGCCTGCGCGCGCCGCTGGAGCGCGCCATGCGCGATGCGCGGCTGTCGCCGGAACAGCTGGACGACATCGTGCTGGTCGGCGGCGCCTCGCGCATGCCGCTGACCGCGCGGCTGGTGTCGCGCATGTTCGGCCGGCTGCCGCTGCGCCACGTGAACCCCGACGAGGCCATCGCCTTCGGCGCCGCAATCGCCGCCGGCATGAAGGCCCGCGACGAGGCGCTGGAAGAAGTCATCCTGACCGACGTCTGCCCGCATTCGCTCGGCGTAGACACCAGCCACGATGCCGGCAACGGCCAGCTTTCCACCGGCATCTTCTCGCCCATCATCCATCGCAACGCGACCGTGCCGGTCAGCCGGGTGGAACGCTACCAGCCGCTGCGCGACATGCAGACGCAGGTGGAATTCAACATCTACCAGGGCGAGAGCCCGCGCGTGGAGAACAACGTGCGGCTGGGCACGATCTCGGTGAAAGTGCCGCCCAAGCGCAGCCACGAGAACCCGGTGGACATCCGCTTCACCTACGACATCAACGGCCTGCTGCAGGTGGAGGCCACCGTCATCGCCACCGGCGAGACGCACGAAGTGATCCTGGAACAGAACCCGGGCGTGCTGAAGCCCGAAGAGATCCGCGAGCGCCTGGCCGCGCTGGCCGCGCTGAAGGTGCATCCGCGCGACCAGCAGGAGAACCTGGCGCTGATCGCGCGCGCCGAGCGCCTGTACGAGGAACTGCTGTGGGCCCGCCCCGACCTGCAGGATGCGCTGATCCGCTTCCGCGCGGTGCTGGACGCGCAGGACCCGGTGCAGATCCGCGAGCATCGCGGGCAGTTCTCGCAGATGCTGGAACACATCGAATCGCAGGCCTGACGCATGCAGCATGCCTTCCGCCTGCTGGGCATCGGCGCCGACGCCGACGAGCGCGAGATCAAGCGCGCCTACGCGAAGAAACTGAAGCAGACGCGTCCGGACGATGATCCGGCCGGCTTCCAGCGGCTCAACGAGGCCTACCAGAGCGCGCTGGCGCATTGCCGTCACCGCGCCAGCGCACCCGCCGATGGCGACGACGAGCGGATCGACGACGGGGCCGGCGACAGCCACCTGACGATGCGGCTCACGCTGGAAGAGCTGATGCAGAAGGTGGCGCAATCCGAGGCCGAGCCTCCCGGCGTGCCACCGACGGCGGTCGCCGAACCGATCGCGCCGCCCCCCATGGAAACGCCGCCCATGGCGCACGGCCCGGTGCGGATCGACGTGGCCGCCATCGCCCGGCAGGTACTGGCAAGTGCCGGAAGCGAAACGCCCGCCCGCCTGCGCGAATGGCTGGCCCGGCACGACGACCTGTACCTGCTGGTGGTCAAGCAGCGCGTGGGCCAGTCGGTGTTCGAGCAGATCGCCTACGACGAGGTCCCGGTGCGGCCCGCCAACCTGCAGGTGCTGGGCGAGTTCTTCGACATCGCGCCACCGGCGTGGGTGGAACAGCGGATGCGGGTGCGGCGCGCGGTGGAATCGAACGATACCGCCACCTTCGACGAAGAACGTCCCGTCGCCATCCGCCAGCTGAAGCGTCGCTTCTGGTGGCCGCAGGCGTTGTTGATGGCGTGCTTCCCCGGCCTGGCGCAGCGCATCGCCCGGCTGGCGCGGCGGCTGGAATCCGACTACGGCGGCGACGTACCGGGTATCGATCCGGCGCAGCGGCGCTTCTTCGGACTGATCGCGCATCCCTACTACTTCGGCGCCTGGCGCTGGGCCAGCGTCGCGGCGACCGCTGCATTCGCCACCGCACTGGTCGGCGCCATCGGCCTGCTGGGCGGCGCGGCGACCGATCGCGTGATGCAGGTGGCGGCCTACACCTTCAGCGCCAGCGCGGTGCTGTTGTTCCTGTGGCACCTGATGCGCCTGATGTGGGCGCTGCGCGGAACGCCCTACGGCCAACGCCCGCTCGCGCTGGCCTTGCTGCCGGCATGGCTGGCGCTGGCGGGACTGCTGGCGGGCGCCTTCCTGCCGACGTTGCCGGGGCTGGCCTACGCGCTGGTGGCGCCTGCCGCGCTGCTGTATTTCCAGCGTTTCTTCGACGGCCTGCGTTTCGCACTGGGCCTGGCGTGGCTGGCGTCGTTCCTGCCCGACCGCATTCCCGCCCCCTCCTCGTGGGTGATCGGGCTGGCGGGCGCCGCCATCGGCATGACCGTCATGGACGTGCTGTACGCGCGCCGGCACCGGTTGCCCGTGTCCGCCGCCGTGGGCAATCGCTGGACGATGATCGCGTCCTACGTCTTCTTCGGCGTTTCCCTGGTGCTGGTGCTGGGGGCCCCGCTGCTGCCCCTCTGGACGGCCGACGCATGACCCCCGGCACAGGTGCCGCCGCGCCGCCGTCGATTATCTTTTCGCGATGCGCGAATGCCTGAAATCCCTGTTGGCGCTGGCGATGCTGTCGGCGGCTACCCTGGCCGCCGCCGTGCCGCGCACGGAAGAGACTGCCGGCAACGGGGAGCCGGCGCGCGCGACCTTCGTCGACCTGACCGACGATTTCGCCCGCCTCCATGACGCCACCGAAGGCCTGCCGGAAGCCGAACGCGTGCAGGCGTTCAAGCAGCGCGTCCTGCCGCTGTTCCCTTCCTTCTACGGCATCGAGCGTTTCGAGGGCCGGGCGACTTGGGAGCAACGCGACCGGCAGATCGCGAATGCGCTGGCGCGCTTCCCCGAGCAGCGCGCCGCCTACCTGGCCAAGGCCGCGCAGTTCGGGGCGGACCTGGACGAGAACATCGCCAGCTTCCGCCAGGCCTTCTCCGATTTCAGCCTCACCACGCCGATCTACCTGCTGCATTCGCTGGGCGAAATGGACGGCGGCACGCGCGACTTCGACGGCAGGACCTACCTGATCTTCGGCGCCGACGGCATGGTGCGATACCACGCCGGGTGGGAAAGCGAGTCGGCCTTCTTCCATCACGAACTGTTCCACACCTACCACCAGCAGCGGCTGGGCGACTGCGAGCCCGTCTGGTGCGTGCTGTGGATCGAAGGACTGGCCGTGCATGTGGCCCAGCGGCTCAATCCGGACGCGAGCGAACCGGAACTGCTGCTCGATTTCCCCGCCGGCATGGCCGCGGCCACGCGCGCGGTGCTGGTGCCGTCGCTGGAGCACCTGAAAACCGTGCTGGACAGCGAGGACGACGCCACGATGAACGCGCTGTTCTCCAGCGGCACCGACGCCACGGGACTGCCCAGCAGGCGCGGTTACTATCTGGGCTGGCTGATCGCGCAGCGCATCGGGAACGACCGCGATCTGGCCGAGTTGGCGAATCTCCCCCGCGAACGGGTGCGTCCGCTGCTGGAAGCGGCCATCGACGACCTGCTGTCCACGCCCTGACCGTAACGCCGGACTTGCCTTGCGCTGCGGGGCAGGAACGATCCGCTGTTGCGGATCGCGGTCTTCGTGTTGACGGATGCGAACCATTCCCATCCCGGGTCGCCGCAGTGCACGACGGCCGCGACACACAGTGCCGCTATCATTCGGCGACCTCGCATGGAATGGCCGGAATGGCGGAATCACCACAGAAGCAACCGCTGGTAGTGGACCTCTCGGGCCCGGTGGCGCGCCTTCGGCTGGATCGCCCGGAGCTGCACAATGCCTTCGACGCCGGCCTGATCGCCGCCCTGACCGCGGCGCTGGAAGCCATCGCCGCCGACCCGGCCGTGCGCGTGCTGGTGCTGGAAGGCAGCGGCGCCTCGTTCTCGGCCGGTGCCGACCTGAACTGGATGCGCGGCATGGCCGCCGCCGGCGAAGCGGAGAACCGCGACGACGCCCTCGCCCTGGCCCGGCTGATGCGCACGCTGGACGAACTGCCCAAGCCCACCCTGGCCCGCGTCCACGGCGCGGCCTTCGGCGGCGGCGTGGGGCTGGTGGCCTGCTGCGACATCGCCATCGGCGTGCCGGAAGCGAAGTTCGGCCTGACCGAAAGCAAGCTGGGCCTGTTGCCGGCGGTGATCTCGCCCTACGTCGTCGCCGCCATCGGCGCGCGGCAGGCGCGGCGCTGGTTCGCCACGGCCGAGGTCTTCGATGCCGCCGAGGCGCTGCGGATCGGCTTGTTGCACCAGGTGGTACCGGCCGACCAACTGGACACCGCGGTGGAACGCCAGGTCGGGCTGCTGCTGAAGGCCGGTCCGATCGCCACCGCGAACGCCAAGCGGCTGGTGGCCCGGGTGGCCGGCGAAAGCGACCGCGACCTCCTCGACGCGGACAACGCCCGCCTGATCGCGCAGTTGCGGGTGTCCCCGGAAGGGCAGGAAGGCCTGTCGGCGTTCCTCGACAAACGTGCGCCCGCCTGGGCACCGAAGGAGTAGCCCATGATCGACCACATCGGCCTTCCCGTTTCCGACTACGCCCGCAGCCGTGCGTTCTACACCCAGGTGCTGGCGCCGCTGGGCTACGCCGTGGTGATGGAAGTGACCCGCGAAATGACCGGCGGCTACGAAGGCTGCGGCTTCGGCCCGCCCCAGCGTCCACACTTCTGGATCGGCACCGGCCGTGGCGGCGCTTCCGACCATGGCGTGCACATCGCCTTCGCCGCGCAGAACCGCAAGCAGGTGGACGCCTTCCACGCCGCCGCCCTGGCCGCCGGCGCCCGCGACAACGGCGCCCCGGGCCTGCGCCCGCACTACCATCCGAGCTACTACGGCGCCTTCGCCATCGACCCGGACGGCCACAACATCGAGGCGGTTTACCATCTTCCGGAGTAGCGCTTGAAAGCCCTCCCCTTCAAGGGGAGGGTTGGGTGGGGATGGTGTTCAAGGAGGAGGTCGCCATGCAAGGACAAACCAGCCGAAAGATCATTCAAGGCAAGCTGCAACAAAGACTGCGAAATCAGCCAACCAAAGCGGAACACAGGCTATGGCAGCACCTGCGAAGCAGGCAGTTGGCGGGCTGCAAGTTCCGCAGGCAGCATCCGTTCGGCGATTACATTCTGGATTTCGCGTGCCTGGAGCGGAAGATCGTCGTAGAACTGGATGGGAGCCAGCATGCGGACGACGTGCCCTACGACACTGGGCGCACCCGCTTCCTTGAAAGTGCGGGATTCAAGGTGCTTAGATTCTGGAACAATGAAGTGTTCGACAACATTGAAGGGGTGGTTGAAGTGATTCTTGACTCGTTGATCTCGCGGACAACCACACCATCCCCACCCAACCCTCCCCTTGAAGGGGAGGGCTAGAAGCGATGTTCGACAAAATCCTGATCGCCAACCGCGGCGAGATCGCCTGCCGCGTGATCCGCACCTGCCGCCGGCTGGGTATCCGCACCGTGGCGGTGTATTCCGAGGCCGATGCCGATGCGCAGCACGTGCGCCAGGCCGACGAGGCCTGGCCCATCGGCGGGCCGCGGCCGCAGGAAAGCTACCTGCGCGGCGATGCGATCCTGGACGTCGCGAAAAAAAGCGGTGCGCAGGCCATCCATCCGGGCTACGGCTTCCTGTCCGAGAACGCCGACTTCGCCGATGCCGTCGCCGCGGCCGGCCTGGCCTTCATCGGCCCCAGCGGCGCCTCGATGCGCAAGATGGGCAGCAAGGCCGGCGCCAAGGACCTGATGGACGCCGCCGGCGTGCCGGTGGTACCGGGCTACACCGGCGAGGACCAGTCGCCCAATACCCTGTCGCGCGAAGCCGCGCGCATCGGTTTCCCGCTGATGATCAAGGCCGCGCACGGTGGCGGCGGCAAGGGCATGCGCATCGTGCACGGACTGGAGGACTTCATCGCCCAGTTGGAAAGCTGCCAGCGCGAAGCGGCCAACGCCTTCGGCCGCGACCGCGTGCTGCTGGAGCGCTACGTGCAATCGCCGCGCCACATCGAGATCCAGGTGTTCGCCGACGCGCACGGCCGCACCCTGCACCTCAACGAACGCGAATGCTCGGCGCAGCGCCGTTACCAGAAGGTGCTGGAGGAATCGCCCTCGCCGTTCCTGACGCCGGAGCTGCGCGCGGCGATGGGCGATGCGGCGGTGAAGGCCGCACGGGCCATCGACTACGTCAACGCGGGCACGGTGGAATTCATCGTCGATCCGGCCGGCCAGTTCTACTTCATGGAGATCAACACCCGCCTGCAGGTGGAACACCCGGTCACCGAACTGACCACCGGGCTGGACCTGGTGGAATGGCAGTTGCGCGTGGCCGCCGCCGAAGCGTTGCCGCTGGCGCAAGAGGACGTGCCGCAGCGCGGCCACGCCATCGAAGTGCGGTTGTATGCCGAGGACCCGGAAGCCGGTTTCCTGCCCGGTTCCGGCCGCCTTGAGAAACTGTCCCTGCCCCCGCCCTCGCCGCACGTGCGCATCGACTCGGGCGTGGTCGAGGGCGATACGGTGACCATCTTCTACGACCCGATGATCGCCAAGCTGATCGTCTGGGACGAGGACCGCCCGCGCGCGCTGGCGCGGCTGCGCGATGCGCTGGCCGGATGCGACATCGCCGGGCCGAAATCCAACATCGGTTTCCTGGAGCGGCTGGCGCGGCATGCCGCCGTCGTGGACGGCACCATCGACACCGGCTACCTCGACCGCCATCTCGACGAATTCATGCCCGCCGACCGCGCGGACGCACCGATGCTGCTGGCGGCCGGCGCCGCCACCCTGCTGCTGCAGGAGGCCGACGCCCGCCGGCAGGCCGTCGCCTCCGCCGATCCGACCTCGCCCTGGGCCATCGCCGACGGCTGGCGGCTGGGCCATGCCGGCCAGCGGCCGCTGGCGTTCCAGCATCGCGGCGACACCGTGCAGCTGCTGGCCCATGGCAGCGGTGGGCGCTACCAGATCGAACACGATGGCGCGCACTATGCGCTGGAAGGCGTGCAGCTGACCGGCGACGCGCTCGGTTTGCGTATCAATGGACAGGCGCGGCGATTCCGCGTCCTGCGTCATGGTCCTCGCCTGACGCTGCACGACGGGGAACATCGGCTGACGCTGGAAGCCGTGCCGGTCTACCGGCGCGCCGATGGCGGCGACATGGGCGGCGACGCCCGCATCATCGCGCCGATGCCCGGACGCGTGGTGCTGGTCAAGGCGCGCGCGGGCGATGAAGTGGAAACGGGACAGGAGCTGCTGGTGATGGAGGCGATGAAGATGGAGCTGGCCGTCAAGGCACCGCGCAGCGGCGTGGTGGCGGAAGTGCGCGCCAGCGCCGGCGACTTCGTCGAGGCCGACACCGTCCTGGTAACGCTGGAGTGAGCCGCGCCATGGGGGCCTCCACCCGATCCGTCGCGCTGTCGCTGGCGACCGCCTCGCTGGCCGGGTGCGTGGTGTCCGCGCGACGCGCCGCCATGGGCGAATCGCCATGAACGCGCCGCTGCCGGCGCCCGCCCGCGATGGCGACTTCGTCCGCATCGTCGAAGTCGGTCCGCGCGATGGCCTGCAGAACGAGAAGACCCTGGTCGCCACCGCCGACAAGGTGGAACTGATCGACCGCCTGTCGCGGACCGGCCTGCTCAGCATCGAGGCCACCAGCTTCGTCAGCCCCAAGTGGGTGCCGCAGCTGGCGGATGCGGCGGAAGTCTTCGCCGCCATCGACCGCCGTCCCGGCACCGCCTACCCCGTGCTGGTGCCCAACGAGAAAGGCTACGAGCGCGCGCGCGAAGTGGGCGTGCAGGAAGTGGCGGTGTTCACCGCCGCGTCCGAAGCCTTCAACCAAAAGAACATCAACGCCGGCATCGACGAATCCATCGAGCGCTTCCGCCCGGTGCTGGAACGCGCCGCCGCCGATGGCGTCAAGGTGCGTGGCTACGTGTCCACCGTGCTGGGCTGCCCCTACCAGGGCGCCGTGCCGGTGGCCGATGTGGTGCGCGTGGCGAAAACGCTGCATGCGCTGGGCTGCTACGAGATATCGCTGGGCGACACCATCGGCGTGGGCACGCCCCACCAGGCCAGCACGATGCTGAAGGCCGTCGCCGGCGAAGTGCCGCTGCCCGCGCTGGCGGTGCATTTCCACGACACCTACGGGCAGGCGCTGGCCAATATCCTGGCCTGCCTGGAGGACGGCGTACGGGTGGTGGATTCGGCCGTGTCCGGCGCCGGCGGCTGCCCCTACGCGAAGGGCGCCAGCGGCAACGTGGCCAGCGAGGACGTGGTCTACCTGCTGCACGGCCTGGGCATGCGCACCGGCGTGGACCTGCCGGCCCTGGCCGAGACCGGGCGCTGGCTGGCCGGCCGGCTGGGCCGCGAAACCGGCAGCCGTGTCGGCAAGGCGCTGGCGGCCACATGACCCCCAGCGGCGCGTCCGACGACGGCAAGACGAGTGGTCAGGACGCGACCGCAAGCCCCGGTCTGGCGCCGCTGCTGTCCTCGCTGGAAGCGGCCGCGCACGACCCGGCCACGCCCGCGCCGCAACGCACCCTGCTGGCGCAAGCCCTCGACGCCCTGCGCATGAAGCAGCGCGAGGCCGAGACCGAGCGCTCGCGCTACCGCAACCTGTTCGACGCCGTGCCCGACCCGGTCAGCATCATCGCCGAGGACGGCACCGTGCTGGATCTCAACAAGGCCGGCATGCAGGCGTACCGCCGCCGGCGCGAGGAGATCGTCGGCCGCAACATCAACGTGCTGAACCCCGACCTGCCGCGCGACCACCTGGTGCCCGTCTGGGAAACGCTCAACCGCGGCGAGACCTACGTCATCGAAGTCACCAACATGCGCGGGGACGGCACGCGCTTCCCGGTGGAAGTGCACTCGGCCAACATCAACTTCGACGGCCGCAAGAGCATCGTCGCCGTCGCCCGCGACATCAGCAGCCGGCGCGAGGCCGAACTGCGCTACCGCGAACTGATGGAAACGCTGGACAAGGGCATCGTGGTGCACAACCGCGACCTGGAAATCCAGTACTGCAACGGCGCGGCGATGCGCATCTTCGGCATCCGCGAGGACCAGCGCGTGGACCAGGAACTGGCGCTGGACCGCTGGCACATCGTCGACGAGGACGGCCGCGAGATGGCGCGCCACGAACTGCCCGCCCAGCGCGCGCTGGACAGCGGCCAGATGGTGGAGAGCGTGCTGCTGGGCATGTACCACCGCGAGAAGAAGCACCTGCTCTGGCTCACCGCCACCTCGGTGCCGCAGTTCGCCCCCGGCGCCAGCATACCGGCGCAGGTCACCACCCTGTACAGCGACGTCACCGAGCTCAAGCGCGACAGCGCGCTGTTCGACCGCGCGCAGTCGCTGGCGCACATCGGTGGCTGGGAATGGGACATCGGCCGCGACCGCATGTACCTGACCGACGAGGCGCAGCGCATCCTCGGCGCGGCGCGCTCGCTGGACACGCTGGATTCCGTGCTGCTGTGCCTGCGCGAGCCCGACCGCCGCCGCCTGCGCGGCGCGCTGGAACTGGTGACGGCCGGCGGCAAGGGTTTCGACCTGGAATTGCAGGGCAGCCAGGCCGATGGCCATCCTTTCTGGATCCGCGTGATCGGCGACGCCGAGCCCGGCGATCCCGGCGCCTCGCGCATCACCGGCACCATGCAGGACATCTCGCAGGACAAGCAGGCCGAGGAAACCCTGCGCATCCAGGCGCGCACCGATCCGCTCACCGGGCTGATGAACCGCGATGCAGTGCTGACCGAACTGGGCGCGCGCCTGGCCGACCCGGAACGGGAGCGCGTGGCGGTGCTCTACATCGACCTGGACCGCTTCAAGATGGTCAACGACGTGCTGGGCCACAACGCCGGCGACGAGCTGCTGGTGCAGGCCTCGGACCGCATCCGCGGCGCGGTCGGCACCGACGGCATGATCGCGCGCTTCGGCGGCGACGAGTTCCTGGTCATCTGCGACGCCGGCGACGACCCGCACCTGCCGGAGAAGCTGGCGCACGCCGTGCTGGGCGCGTTCGCCGACGCCTTCCGCTTCGGCAAGGACGAGTTCGCCATCACCGCCAGCATCGGCCTGGCGCAGGCGCCGCGCGACGGGCAGCGGCCGCAGCAGCTGATCCAGAACGCCGACATCGCGATGTACGACAGCAAGCACCGCGCGCGCAACGGCTGGCAGACCTTCACCCAGGAACTGGCGCAGCGGCAACAGGACCGCCTGCAGATCGAGACGCAGCTGCGCCGCGCGGTGGACAACGACGAATTCCGGCTGGTCTACCAGCCGCAGGTGGACCTGCGCAACGGGCGCGTGGTCGCGGCCGAGGCGCTGATCCGCTGGCAGAACCACCAACTGGGCGAACTGCGGCCGGACCTGTTCATCAGCCATGCCGAGACCACCGGCGACATCGTGCGCATCGGCAGCTGGGTGCTGCGCGAAGCCTGCCGGCAGATCGCCGACTGGCGCGACCAGGGCCTGGGCATCGTGCGGGTGGCCGTCAACGTGTCGTACCGGCAGTTCGCCGGCGACGACCTGGCCGACCGGGTGCGCGCGATCCTGGCCGAGTTCGACCTGCCCGGCGCCGCGCTGGAGCTGGAGTTCACCGAACGCGTGCTGATCGAGGACGCGCCGGCCACGCTGCGCACCTTCGCCGACCTGCGCCAGTTGGGCGTGGTGCTGACCATCGACGATTTCGGCGAAGGCTACAGCGCGCTCAACTATCTGCGCCGCCTGCCCATCCACGGCCTCAAGCTCAGCCCCCTGTTCACCGAAGGCGTGCCCAACAACCGCTCCGACGTGGCGGTCTGCCAGGCGGTCTCCGCCATCGCCCGCAGCCTGGGCCTGGGGCTGGTGGCCGAGGGCGTGGAATCGGAAGCGCAACGGCAGTTCCTGCTGCAACTGGGCGTGCCGGTCGGCCAGGGCTTCCTGTTCGCCCCGGGCCTGTCCCCCGACGAATTCGCCCGCCGACTGTCCGGCGCCCCGCTGGAGCGCGTGCTGCACGCCTGAGGCCTTCCGCCCTGTAGGAGCGGCTTCAGCCGCGACCGCGGAAACAGGTAGCCATTGGTCGCGGATTGAGGCAGGGGAACGCGGATCGGCATTTTCGCTTCATCCGCGGAATCCGCGCGAATCCGTGGCCAACGCTTGTTCACGATCACGGTCGCGGCTGAAGCCGCTCCTACAGAGGGTGGAAACGGACCTGAGCACCATCGCGTAAAATGCCGGTTTTCCGCAGCAGGTTCCCGCATGCAGCTTTCCGATATCCGCTCCGTCGTCACCGGCGGCGTTTCCGGCCTGGGCCTGGCCGTGGCCCGCCATGTGGTCGCCCACGGCGGCAAGGTGGCCCTGTTCGACGTCAACGACGACAAGGGCGCGGCGGCCATCGCAGAATTGGGCGAGGCCAACGCCCGCTACTTCCGTACCGACGTGACCGACGAAGCCGGGGTGGCCGCCAACATCGCCGCGGCGAAGGATTTCCTGGGCGGCCTGAACGCGGCGATCAACTGCGCCGGCATCCTCGGCGCCGGCCGCGTGCTGGGCAAGGACGCGCCAATGCCGCTGTCCACGTTCCAGACCACGGTGCTGGTCAATCTGGTGGGCAGCTTCAACGTGGCCAAGGCCGCGGCCGACGCGATGCAGCACAACGCGCCCAACGCCGACGGCGAGCGCGGCGTGATCGTCAACACCGCCAGCGCGGCCGCCTACGAAGGCCAGATCGGCCAGGCGGCGTATTCCGCCTCCAAGGGCGGCGTGGTCGGCATGACCCTGCCGATGGCGCGCGAGCTGGCCCGCTTCGGCATCCGCGTGATGACGGTGGCGCCGGGCATCTTCTGGACGCCGATGGTCGATGGCATGCCCGAAGCCGTGCAGCAGTCGCTCAGCGCTTCCATCCCCTTCCCGTCCCGCCTGGGCAAGCCGGAGGAATTCGCCGACCTGGTGGCCTACATCCTCGGCAACCCCTACCTCAACGGCGAAACCATCCGCCTGGACGGCGCGGTGCGGCTGGCGCCGAAATAAGCCGGGATTCGGGATGACGGGATCGGGGATTCGCAAACGCGAAACACCGGTTCCCTCCCCCGCTTCGCCGCTTTCCACCAATCTCCAATCACGAATCACGAATCCCGACCCATGAAAGCTTTCGACATCAAGAAAGGCAACGTCGTCGAACACAACGGCGGCGTGTACCAGATCCGCGACATCGAGCGCAGTTCGCCGCAGGGCCGCGGCGGCAACGTGCGTTTCCGCTTCATCATGTACAGCGTGCCGGGCGGCAACAAGCTGGACGCCAGCTTCGACGCCGACGACAACCTCACCGAGGTCGAACTGCTGCGCCGGCAGGCGACGTATTCGTACAAGGACGGCGATGCGTTCGTGTTCCTCGACGACGAGGACTACACGCCGTACACGCTGGACGCCAACGTCATCGGCGACGACGCCGGCTACATCACCGACGGCCTGACCGGCTGCTACGTGCAGGTGATCGACGAACTGCCGGTGGCGCTGCAGCTGCCGCAGCACGTGACGCTGGAAGTGGTGGAAACCCCGCCGGAACTGAAGGGCGGCACCGCCACCAAGCGCCCCAAGCCGGCCAAGCTCAGCACCGGCCTGGAAATCATGGTGCCGGAGTACATCACCAACGGCGAACGCATCCTGGTCAACACCACCACCGGCGAGTTCGGCGGCCGCGCGGACTGAGCGCGCTGCTGGCAGCCCCGCCCCCCCGCAAGCGGGGGGAAAGAATGCAGCACGACGTTTCACTGGTGCGGTCCGCAGACTGTCGCCCTGACCCATACGGATATCGCCCCCTCCCCCGCCTGCGGGGGAGGGTTGGGGTGGGGGCAAGCCGAAGTCAGCGCTCTTTGGCAACTGCATATCAATCAAGCACGGGGCTTTCACCCGGCATCGCACTCGACGCGCACGATGCACTGAAATCCGTCTGCTCCGTTCCGCCCCCATCCCAGCCTTCCCCCGCAAGCGGGGGAAGGGGCACCGAATGACGCTTCATTGGCACAGTCCACACGGCATAACGCCCTTACGGACTGCTGCCCGGAATCCCCTGCCCTGCATGCAGGTCGCGCAGGCGCTGGCCGATCACGGCGACATTGGCCTTGATGCCGAGCAGCGCTTCGCGCTGTTCCGCCGGCAGCCACCGGTCGAACTGTTCACGCAGGGCGGCATCCTGCCTTTTCAGCCGTGCCACGCGCACGGCGGCTTCCGTGCCGGCGCGTTGGCGCTCTTCCGCCTGGGGCAATCCGTAGCCTTCCGGCACCAATTCCGCCGGGCGACTGACGAAGCCCGCATCGCCCAGCCACTGCCGCAGCGCCTGCAATGCATCGGCGACCTCCGCCGGCTGCATGCGCCCCGATCCGAGGTAGCGCCGCTTCAGTTCGTCCCGCAGCAGCAATCGCTGGCGGCGCAGCGCGGCGTTCTCCAGCACCAGCAGGGCCGCGCTGGCGCGCAGAGCCTGCCCCGCCGGACTTGATCCGGAGTCGGCCCGCGGCAGCCAGTCCGCGCGCGCGGCCGGTGACAATGCCAGCCATTCCTGCGCGTCCCGCTGCGGGAGCGACAGCGATTCGCGCGCGACTTCGAAAAGCGCTTGATAGCGCGCGCTCATCGGCTCGAAGTAATAGCCCAGGCGACGGGCCTCGGCCGCATCGCTCAGCACCGATCCATCGACGGCATCCGCGCGCTCCAGTTTCCGCAACAGGCCGGTCGGCGTGATGCTGGCCAATCTTTCCCCGCCGAGGCGAGGAACCCCTTCGGCCAGCAATCTCCACGTCTCCACCGCGCAGTTGTTGCCGATGAAGTAATAGCGGCCGTCGTAGCTCCAGTGCAGTTGCGCGGCGCGCTCCAGCAGGGTGGCGATCTCATCGGCTTCCAGCTTCAACGGGAGGGATCGCAGGCCGCGCAGCTCGACCTTGGTGTATTCCTCGATCACCTGGTCCAGCGGCAGCAGGAAAAGCCGCGAAGGATACGAACCGGTCAGCCCGCGCCAACCGGAAATCTGCACGTCGCCGACGAAGGCGCGGAACGAGATGACGCGATGGTGCGACAGGTCCAGCCGGCAATCCGGCCCGGGCGCCCTGCCCGGCGCGCAGACCACCAACCGCAACATGCTGTGGCCCCAGCGGCTCATCGGCTGCCCGTTGCCCTCGGCCAGCAGGTAGTCGATTTCGTAGACACGCGCGGGATCGAGTTCGAGCAAGGCGGCCTCGCCCTTCTCCGCATCGGCATCCAGGTAAGGCAATCCGGGCGCACAGTCGCGCGGTGCTTCCGCCACACCGAAATGCACGGCGAAGTGGCGATGCAACGCAGGACGACGGCAGGCGTACTCCGGGTCCAGCACGAAATATTCCAGGTTGACCGCCACGAACTCCGAGGGCTTCGCCAGCTCATAGCGGTCCGGGCTGCGTTCGGTCGCATCGTTGCGCGAACGGCGTCCCGCCAACGGCAATGGACTGCGCTGCCAGCCGGCCAGGTCGCGCAGGCGCGCATCGCCGGAGAGAGCATTGCGGTTCGCACGGTCGTAGGCATGCGCCAGTTCGTGGACCAACGCCGCGCGCACGGCGTTGGCGCCTTCATCCGAACCCGTCGGGCGCACCATCCATGCGTCCAGCAGCGCACGATCCAGCCACAGCCGGCGACCGGCGAAGCGGCCATGCACATCGGCGGGAAGATCGTCGCGCCAGCCCAGCGTGATGCCGCCGGGCAACCCATCCAGCCACCGCGCCGGCAGACGCGCGGCGACGTCGTCCAGAAGCCGTTGGGCGGCCCGCGCCTGCTCCGGCGACAGGCCATCGGCGCTCACCCGCGGTGAGCCGGACCAGGCGTGGGAAGACCACGCCAGCAGCAATGCCAGCGCCCATCCGCGCCGGCCCCAAGGCCGACGCCGGGACATCAACGGGCCAGGATGGCCTGCGCCAGCTGCATGTCGCTGGCTTCGCGGGCTTGCGGATCGTGTTCGCGCAGATGGCGCAGGGCGGCTTCCAGTTGCGCGCCGCGGATGCGGCCGTTGCTGGCGACGAAGCTGGCGGCGTCTTCGCGCGCCTGCAGCACCACCTTGTCGTCGCCCGACGTGCTGCCGGACGAGGCCGAGGAACCGGCCGAGGACGCACCGGCGGAGGTGCCGGCGAAACTGCCGGCCAGCGCCGGGAGGGAAAGCGCCAGCAACGCGCCGGCGAGGATCAGTCGGGACATGAAGTCTTCCATCGGGGGATTGGACGCCCTCTGCGGAGCGCGGTGAACAAAGACTACCCGCAAACCCCCACGGGCGCCTGAATCCACGTCACGCCCTGTAGGAGCGCCCCATGGGCGCGATGCTCTTGCGCCGTCATCGGGAAAAGATCGCGCCCATGGGGCGCTCCTACGGAGGCTGGGGTGCGTCAGGTATCGAACAGCTTGCCCGGGTTCATCAGTCCGTTGGGGTCCAGCACCTGCTTGATGCCGCGCATTACCGCGATCTCCTCGGCGCTGCGCGTGCTTTCCAGGTAACCCTTCTTGACCAGGCCGATGCCGTGCTCGGCCGAGATGCTGCCCTGGTGGCGCTTCAACGCCTCGGCCAGCAGCTTGGTCACCTGCTCGCACTGGACGACGAAATCGGCATCGCCCACATCGTCCGGCTTCAGCACATTGATGTGCAGGTTGCCGTCGCCGATATGGCCGAACCACACCACGTCGAAGTGCGGATACGCCTGCCCCAGCAGCGCCTGCGTCTCGGCCAGGAAGGCCGGCATGGCGGAGATGCGTACCGACACATCGTTCTTGTAGGGCTTGTAACGGGCCAGCGCCTCGGTGATGCCTTCGCGCAACCGCCACAACTGGGCGGCCTGGGCGTCGCTCTGGCTGATCACGCCGTCGCTGACCCAGCCGTGCTCCATGCAGTCCTCGAAGGCCGCCATCGCGGCGGCTTCCTTCGCCTCGTCGCCGATGGCGAATTCGGTGACCACGTAGTACGGATGCACGTCGTCGAACGGCTTCTGAGCGCCGTGCGCCAGCACGTGGTGCAACGCGCGGTCGGTGAAGAACTCGAACGCTTCCAGTTGGAGCCGCGCGCGGAACGCGCCGAACACTTCCATCAGCACGTCGAACGACGGCAGCGCCAACAGCATCACGTTGGTCGGCGGCGGCGGATCGGTCAGCCGCAACGTGGCTTCCACCACGATGCCGAGCGTGCCTTCCGAGGCGATGACCAGGTGGCGCAGGTCATAGCCGCTGGAGTTCTTGATGAGCCCGCGGTTGAGTTCCAGCAGCTCGCCGGTACCCGTCACCAGTTTCAGGCCGGCGATCCATTCGCGGGTATTGCCGTAGCGGATCACCCGGATGCCGCCGGCGTTGGTGGCGATGTTGCCGCCGATGGAACAGGAACCGCGCGCGGCGAAGTCCACCGGATAGACCAGGCCATGTTTGCGCGCCGCGTTGTGCACGGCTTCCAGCGGCATGCCGGCCTGCACGGTCAGCGTGCGATCCACCGCATTGAAATCCAGCGCCTGGTTCATCCGTTCCAGGCTGAGCACCAGTTCGCCATGGGCGGCGACGGCACCGCCGGACAGGCCGGTACGGCCGCCAGAGGGCACGACGGCGATGCCATGTCCGTTGGCCCAGCGCACGACGGCCTGCACTTCCTCCACCGTGGCAGGCAGCGCGACCGCCAGCGGCGCCGGCGTCCAGCGCCGGGTCCAGTCGCGGCCGTAATGCTCCAGGTCGGCGGGATCGGTCTTCAGGCGCAGCGCCGGCGCGGCGTGCAGCAGGGCGTCCAGGCGCGGGTCGGTCATGATGCGGGCGGATCGTGGGGGGCGCCCAGCGTGCCAGCGATGCTGCGCTGCGTCCAGAAGGGGAGGAGGTTGCTGGTTGTGGGGGCGACGGTTTCACCAGCAACCGAGAACCCGCAACCAGCAACCCCCGACATCCCTTCCGCACCGCAGCAATCCCCCTCGCCATCTGGCATAGTGTCCGCCCCTCTTTATTCCCGCGCCCTTCCCCGCAATGTCGAACAAGAAGACCTCGTATCCGAAGCAGGACATCCGCGTGCTGTTGTTGGAGGGGGTCAGCCAGACCGCCGTGGAGACGTTCCGTGCCGCCGGTTACTCGCAGATCGAGTTCCACGAGAAATCATTGCCGGAAGACGAGCTGAAGCGGCGCATCGCCGAGGCGCACATCGTCGGCATCCGCTCGCGCACCCACCTGAGCGAGGACGTGCTGGCGCAGGCGCGCCGCCTGATCGCGGTGGGCTGCTTCTGCATCGGCACCAACCAGGTGGACCTGGACGCGGCGGAACTGGCCGGCATCCCGGTCTTCAACGCGCCGTACTCCAACACCCGCAGCGTGGCCGAACTGGTGATCGCGCAGGCCATCATGCTGATGCGCGGCATCCCGCAGAAGAACGCCGAATGCCACCGCGGCGGCTGGTCCAAATCGGCCGCCGGCAGCCACGAAGCGCGCGGCAAGACGCTGGGCATCGTCGGCTACGGCCACATCGGCACGCAGGTCGGCGTGCTGGCCGAGGCGATCGGCATGCAGGTGATCTTCCACGACATCGAGACCAAGCTGTCGCTGGGCAATGCGCGCTCGGCCGCCAGCCTGGACGACCTGCTGGAACGCAGCGACGTGGTGACCCTGCACGTGCCGGAGACGGCGGCCACCAAGGACATGTTCGGCGCCGCGCAGATCGCCAGGATGAAGCGCGGCGCGCACCTGATCAACGCTTCGCGCGGCACCGTGGTCGACATCGACGCGCTGGCCGGCGCGCTGGCCTCCGGCCAGGTGGGCGGCGCGGCGGTGGACGTGTTCCCGGTGGAGCCCAAGGGCAACGCCGAGTCCTTCGAATCGCCCCTGCGCGGGCTGGACAACGTGATCCTGACCCCGCACGTGGGCGGCAGCACGCTGGAGGCGCAGGACAACATCGGCGTGGAGGTGGCGGCCAAGCTGGTGCGCTACAGCGACAACGGCAGCACGCTGTCGGCGGTGAACTTCCCCGAAGCCACCCTGCCCGGCCACGAAGGCAGCCGCCGCATCCTGCACATCCACCGCAACGTGCCCGGCGTGCTGTCGCAGATCAACGACATCTTCCGCGACCGCGGCATCAACATCGACGGCCAGTTCCTGCGCACCGACCCCAAGGTCGGCTACGTGGTCATCGACGTGACCGCCGACGAGGAACAGACCGCCAGCCTGCGCGAGGCGATGGCGGCCATTCCCGGCACGCTGCGGACCCGCGTGCTGTACTGAGACGCAGCCACGGGAGCACCACCATGCCGCGCGCATCGACCGCTTTCCTGTTCGACCTCGACGGCACGCTGGTGGACAGCGTCTACCAGCACGTGCTGGCGTGGAAGGAGGCGCTGGACCGCGAGGGCGTGTACCTGTCGGTGTGGCGCATCCACCGCAAGATCGGCATGAGCGGCGGATTGTTCGCCAACATCCTGCTGCGCGAGACCGGCATCGACATCACCGAGGACCGGTTGGCGCGGCTGCGCCAATACCATGCCGAGGCCTATACGCGGCAGGCAGACCAGCGCGCGGTCAGGCCATTGCCCGGCGCGCGCGAGCTGCTGGCGTTCCTGACCGAGCAGCGCATCCCGTGGGGCATCGCCACCAGCGGGCGGATGGAAACCGCCGCGCACAACCTGGAAGCGCTGGGCGTGGACCCCGCGCAGGTGCCGGTGATCACGCGCGACCTGGTGCGCCATGCCAAGCCCGACCCGGACCTGTTCATCGCAGCAGCGGAAAAGCTGGGCGTGGACATCGCGCAGTCGCTGGTCATCGGCGACAGCATCTGGGACATGCTGGCCGCTCAGCGCGCGCGGGCACTGGGCGTGGGCCTGCTGTCCGGCGGCTACGGGCAGGAGGAACTGGAACGCTCCGGCGCCTTCCGCGTGTACGAGGACCCGGCCAACCTGCTGCGCCACATCGACGAAGTCGTCGCGCGCAGTTGAGCATTTCTGTAGGAGCGGCTTCAGCCGCGACCGCAGAAAAGAAGGGCCATTGGCCACGGATTGACGCGGATGAACGCCGATAAAGCATCTCTCGCTCCATGTGCCTTCATCCGTGAAAAATCCGGGCCCGTCCGGGACACGGCTGTAGGTGTGGCGTCGGGGATGTGGCCCCGATCCACGCTTGTAGCAGCCACTGTGGGAGCGACGTGAGTCGCGACGGGTGCCCATTAAGCCGAGAGGCTACAGACAGGCGCGGGTCACTGCAGATAAAACGCAACGAAGGCTTTATCTGTGTTTGCCCGTGCCGACTCGTGGCCAATGGAAATCTTTCCCGTAGTCGCGACTCACGTCGCTCCCACAAGAGTGCAGGTTGGAGCTACGCTTGCGACGCTACGTCTTATCCGCGTTCATCCGCGTCAATCCGTGGCCAATGGCCCTTCTTTTCTGCGGTCGCGGCTGAAGCCGCTCCTACAGGGCGCTCCGGGCCAGCCATTTGCGCGCCATGCGGCTGAGGGATTCGTCGGGTTCATCGGCGATGGGCGCGATCTCGCGCCAGGCCAGGTCCAGCGACTCCTCGCCGACCACGTAGGCCTCGCTGTCGCCCGCATGGACCACATAGCGCACGTCGTAATGCCAGTGGCCGGGCACGTCCTTGCGTTCGGGAATCCAGTGGCGGTCCAGGTCGAAGATCGCCGCGCCATCGACGCGCAGTCCGGCCAGGCCGGATTCCTCCTCGGCCTCCTTCAGCGCCACCCGGGCCATGTCGGTATCGCCGTCGGCGTGGCCGCCCAACTGCAGCCAGCGGCCCAGCTTGCGGTGATGGGTCAGCAGGGTGCGGCGGCCATCGGCGCTGACCAGCCAGGCGCTGCTGGTCAGGTGGCCCTGCCACCGCTCGCGGACGAAGGGATTGGCCGGGTCGTCCAGCAGTGCGAGGAACTGGTCCACCACCCCGCCCTCCACGGGCCAGCGCCGGCGGTAGTCCGCGAGTTGTGCCACCAGTGTCGTGTAAGTGCCCGACATGCCGTTGATTTCCTTGCCGATGCGAGTCCGGGAACGTGATTATCGCCGGCCATGCTGCAACCGCGCTTGTGATCCCCGACGCGCTTTGGCAAGGTACGGCCTTCCGTGGGGACCGTCCCCATGACAGTTTCCACCGTCCGGCGGGGCCTTCCTGCCGGCAGCCAGTCTTCCAAGGGGACGCAGCGAATGCTCAAAACTCTGTTCAGGGTCAAGCCGGTCGCGCCGGCCGGACATGTCGATGCCGGTGAACCGTTCGAAGGCAGCCTGGAGGGCGAAGCGACACTGAAGCGGACCCTGACCGCCAAGCATCTGGTGATGCTGGGCATCGGCGCGGTGATCGGCGCGGGCATCTTCGTGCTGACCGGCCAGGCGGCGGCCCTCCATGCCGGTCCGGCCATCATGCTCAGCTTCGTCATGGCCGGCGTGGCCTGCGCCCTGGCCGGCCTGTGCTATGCGGAATTCGCGGCGTTGATGCCGGTCTCCGGCAGCGCCTATTCGTACTCCTACGCCACCCTGGGCGAGTTCGTCGCCTGGTTCATCGGCTGGTGCCTGGTGCTGGAATACCTGTTCGCCGCCTCCACCGTGGCGGTGGGCTGGTCCGGTTACCTGAACAGCTTCCTGGGCACGCTGGGCATACCGATCCCCGATGCCTTGTCCAGCGCGACGTTCACCGTGATCAACGGCGAGTTCGTCCGCTCCGGCGCCATCCTCAACCTGCCGGCGGTGTTCATCGTCGCCGCGGTCAGCGGCCTGTGCTACGTGGGCATCACCCAGTCGGCCTTCGTCAATTCGATCGTGGTCGCCATCAAGGTCACGGTGATCCTGCTGTTCGTCGGCTTCGGCCTGCAGTACGTCGATCCGGCCAACTGGCAGCCGTTCATCCCGGCCAACGAGGGCCCGGGCAAGTTCGGCTTCGAGGGCGTCACCCGCGCCGCCGCCATCGTGTTCTTCGCCTACATCGGCTTCGACGCGGTCTCCACCGCCGCCGGCGAGGCCAAGAATCCGCAGCGCGACATGCCCATCGGCATCCTCGGTTCGCTGGTCGTGTGCACGATCATCTACATCGTGGTGTGCGCGGTGCTGACCGGCATGCTGCCGTACACCCAGCTGGGCACCGAGAAGCCGGTCGCGACCGCGCTGGAAGCCTATCCCAGCCTGCTGTGGCTGAAGACGCTGATCGAGATCGGCGCCATCGCCGGCCTGTCGTCGGTGATCCTGGTGATGCTGATGGCGCAGCCGCGCATCTTCTACAGCATGGCCAAGGACGGGCTGATGCCGAAGATCTTCGGCAAGGTGCATCCGAAATTCCAGACGCCGTACGTGGGCACGATCATCGTGGGCGTCATCGCCGCCACGCTGGCCGGCTTCCTGCCGATCAACCTGCTGGGCGAAATGGTCTCGATGGGCACGCTGCTGGCCTTCGCCACCGTCTCGGCGGGCGTGCTGATCCTGCGCTTCACCAAGCCGGACCTGCCGCGCCCGTTCCGCGTGCCGCTGGCCATCGTGGTCTGTCCGCTGGGCGTGGCCGCCTGCCTTTACCTGTTCTGGCAGCCGTTCACCGAGCACTGGAAGCTGTTCGTCGGCTGGACCGTCATCGGGCTGGTGATCTACTTCACCTACGGTTTCTGGAACAGCAAGCTGCGCCGCGCCTGATCCGCTCCCCGCAACGGCTGGCCACTCGGCCAGCCGTTTTTCCTTGTATCCCCCGCTTCCAATCCTTTCCAGGCAGTCCCCGATGACCACCGGCAGCGCCCGTCAGATTGGCCCCGTCCTGGCGACCTTCGTGGTCGCCAACAACATGATCGGCTCGGGCTTCTTCCTGCTGCCGGCCACGCTGGCCAAGTCCGGCGGGGTCACCGCGCTCAGCTGGCTGCTGGGCACGGTGCTGGCGGTGATACTGGGCAGCGCGTTCGCCCGGCTGGCGCGCGACTACCCCAATCTGGAGTCGCCGGACGACTACGTGCGGCCCTCGCTGGGCCGGGACATGGGTTTCCTGGCCACCACGCTGTACTGGATCTCGTCGTGGATCGGCAACAACGCCATCGCGGTGGCGGCGTTCGGCTACCTGGTGATCCTGCTGCCCGTCGGCGACGGCCAGTTGACCCGGTTGGGCGGCCAGCTGGTGCTGATCTGGCTGATGTTCGCGCTGAACCTGATGGGCCCGCGGCAGATCGCCCGCTTCCAGTCGCTGTGCGTGGTGCTGGGCCTGCTGCCGGTGGCGGTGATCCTGATCTGGGGCTGGGGCAGCTTCGACCTGGGCCTGTACCGCGCGGCGTGGAACGTGTCGGGCCAGTCCGATGCCAGTGTGGTTTTCAGCTCGCTGGCGCCGATCTTCTGGGCGTTCGTGGGGCTGGAGACCGGCGCGATGGTGGCCGGCGTGGTCCGCAACCCGTCGCGCAACGTGCCGCTGGCCACGCTGGGCGGCATCGTGATCGCCGGCCTGGTCTACCTGGTCTCGTCGGTGCTGATGATGGGCATCGTGCCGGTGGACCAGCTGGCCGCATCGAGCGCGCCGTTCGCGCTGGTCGCGGGGCAGATGTTCGGTCTCTGGGCCATCCCCATCATCGCGGCGGCGGCGGCGCTGAAGGCCACCGGCACCCTGGGCGGATGGATGCTGGTCACCGGCGAGTCCGGCGCGCGCGCCGCGCATCGTGGCTACCTGCCGGCCATCTTCGGGCGCCTGCTGCCGAACGGCTCGGCCGGCTGGGGCCTGTTCCTGGTGGCGCTGTCGATGACGGCGCTGGCGGTGCTGACGCTGTCGCCCACCGTCTCCGGGCAGTTCGAGACCCTGATCGAAATGGTCGTGGTGCTGGTGGTGATGGCCTACGCAACGGCCGGCCTCAGCCTGTTGCTGGGCGCGCCCGGTCGACCGTCCACTTCGCGCGACCGCATCATCGGCATGGGCGCGCTGGTGGCGTGCGGCCTGCTGGTCTACTCCACCCCGGTCAGCACGCTGGTCGGCGGTGTGGTCATCGCCCTGCTGGCGCTGGCCGCCTACCGGGGCTTCTCGCGACGAAAGCTGCCGGCCGACATTCCGCGGTAGGCCGCCGCGTACCGGGCGTCGCGGCGGCGCCCGATGGCGACGCGCGATAGAATGCGCGCATGAGCGCATTCCCCTACGACGCCGAGCTGTTGCGCGAACGCGCGCAGTCGATCATCTCCAACGTGCGCGAGCTCTCGCAGCAGGGCTGGACGCCGGCCACCAGCAGCAACTTCTCGCAGCGGCTGGACGACCGGCACGCCGCGATCACCGTCTCCGGCCGCGACAAGGGCCGGCTGGTGGAGGACGACATCATGGTGGTGGACTTCGACGGCAAGGCGGTCGGCAGCGACCATCGCCCCTCCGCCGAGACGCTGCTGCACACGCAGTTGTACCGCCGCTATCCCGAGATCGGCTGCGTGCTGCATACGCATTCGCCGGTGCAGACCATCGCCTCGCGGCTGTTCGCCGGCGCCGGGCATGTCCGGCTGGAAGGCTATGAGCTGCTGAAGGCCTTCCACGGCAACCATACGCACGAAATGGCCATCGACGTGCCGGTGTTCAGCAACACGCAGGACATGCCCACCCTGGCCGCGCAGGTGGACGCGCTGCTTGACCGGCAACCTCTGTGGGGCTACCTGATCGACGGCCACGGCCTGTACGCCTGGGGCCGCACGATGGCCGAGGCGCGCCGGCACCTGGAAGCCTTCGAGTTCCTGCTCCACTGCGAACTGGAACTGCGCAAGCTGGGCTGCCGCCGCTGATAACCGTGCGGCATTGCTGTATTCCGCTGGCGTAACAGCGCGCGCGCCAGCATTTGCTACGCTTGTGCACCCCAGTAAGCCCTGCCATACCGCCATGAGCCGACTGCGCATCTTCAACGAGAACGACCCGGTCACGCCGGAATTCGCCAGCTACGATCCGGACTTCATCGCCACCGAACTGAAGAAGATCGGGGTGACCTTCGAGCGCTGGCACGCCAACAAGCCGATAGAGCCGGGCGCATCGCCGGAAGAGGTGATGGACGCCTACCGCGCCGACATCGACCGGCTGGTCGCCGAGCGTGGCTTCAAGACCGTGGACGTGGTCAGCATCGCCCCGGACAACCCGCAGCGCGATGCGATGCGCGCGAAGTTCCTGGACGAGCACTACCACAAGGAAGACGAAGTGCGTTTCTTCGTCGCCGGTTCCGGCCTGTTCACCCTGCACGTGGACAACAAGGTCTACGAGATCGAGTGCGTGAAGGACGACCTGATCGGCGTGCCCGACAGCACGCTGCACTGGTTCGACATGGGCCCGGAACCGCATTTCGTCGCGATCCGCTTCTTCACCGAGCCGGACGGCTGGGTGGGCCACTTCACCGGCACCACCATCGCGCAGAAGTTCCCGCGCTACGACGGGCTGACGCAGCCGCAGTAAAGTCCCCGGCAGCCGTCCGTAGGAGGGGCTTCAGCCCCGACGATTCCGCATGATCCACGGTCGGGGCTGAAGCCCCTCCTACAATGTCCGCTCCTTTTCCGGCCTCCGCACCATGCCCATCTCCGCCATCCTGACCGACATCGAAGGCACCACCAGCAGCATTTCCTTCGTCAAGGATGAGCTGTTCCCGTACGCGCGCCGCGCCCTGCCCGGCTTCGTGCGCGCGCACGGCAACGACCCGGAAGTGCGCCGCTGGCTGGACGCGGTGGCGGCCGAGCACGGCGGCATCTGCAGCGACGACGTCATCGTGGAAACGCTGCAGGGGTGGATCGACCAGGATCGCAAGCACACCGCGCTGAAGGCCTTGCAGGGCATGGTCTGGGAGGCGGGCTACCGCGATGCCGACTTCACCGCCCACATCTATCCCGATGCCGCGCCCGCGCTGACGCAATGGCATGCCCAGGGCCTGCCGCTGTACGTCTATTCGTCCGGCTCGGTGCCGGCGCAGAAGCTGTTCTTCGGCCATAGCGACGCTGGCGACCTGGCGCCGCTGTTCTCGGGCTGGTTCGATACCGAGGTCGGCGGCAAGCGCGAAGCGGACAGCTACCGCCGCATCGCCGGACGGATCGGCATCGCGCCGGAAGAGATCCTGTTCCTGTCCGACGTGGTGGAAGAACTCGACGCCGCGCGCGAGGCCGGCCTGCGGACCTGCCTGGTGGACCGCCCGCAGGACTACCCGAACCCGCGCACCGGCGATGCGGCCCGTGGCCACCCGCGGGTCACGACGTTCGCCGACATCGCACTCGACGCCTGATCCGCGCGATGGGCGCACCACGCACGGCCACCTGGGTCGGGCTGTCGGCCATCCTGCTGTGGTCGTCGCTGGCGGTACTGACCACCGCCACGGAGGGCCTGCCACCGTTCCAGGTGCTGGCCATCGGCTTCGGCATCGCCGCCCTGCTCGGCCTGGCCCGCACCGCATGGCGCGGACGCACCGGCTGGCGGGAACTGCGCCAGCCCTGGCCCGCGCTGGCGCTGACCACGGCGGCGCTGTTCGGCTACCACGCGCTGTACTTCGTCGCGCTCAAGCGCGCGCCGGCGGTGGAAGCGAACCTGATCAACTATCTCTGGCCGCTGCTGATCGTGGTGTTCGCCGGCCTGCTGGCCGGGGTGAAGGTACGGCCCGCGCAATGGGCGGGCACCGCGCTGGGATTGATCGCGGCGGTGCTGCTGGTCACGCGCGGCCAGGGCATCGAGGTCAAGGCGGAATTCGTGTCCGGCTATCTGGCCGCACTGGGCGCGGCCCTGGTCTGGTCGCTGTACTCGGTGCTCAACCGCCGCTTCGCCGCTGTGCCCAGCGCCGCCATCGCCGTCGCCTGCGCCGGCGTGGCCATCCTGGGCGGCATCGCGCATGCCGCGTTCGAAACCACGGTCGCGCCGACGGCCGCGCAATGGGGCGTGCTGCTGCTGATGGGGATCGGCCCGGTGGGCGCGGCGTTCTGGCTGTGGGACCACGGCACCAAGCACGGCGACATCGCGCTGCTCGGCAGCCTCTCCTATCTGGCGCCCTTGCTTTCGACACTGTTGCTGGTGGCGTCGGGACGGGCGCAGGCGCATTGGATGCAGGCGGTGGCGATCGCGCTGCTGCTGGCCGGAGCCTGGCTGAGCGTGCGCGCGCCGCGCGCCAGATGAGAGCGATTCCTGTTTCTACACGGCGGGAAACGAATCACTAGACTACGCGCCACGCAGCCCGCCAGCCCCAGTGCCAGCCCGCTCCGCGTTCCGCGCCAGCCCGCCTTCGCCAGCCAGCCCGGACCCCGTCTCCCGCATCGACTCAGCCGTGGATCTTCTCGCCGCGCGCCAGCATGGCGACCAGCGTTTCCACGCGCGCCGCGCGCGTCTCCGCCTTCTTCGCCGTTTGCACGCGCCAGCAGACCGAATAACGGTTGGTCCTGTCGAGTTGCTCGAAGAACCACAGCGCCTTGCGGTTCCTCGCCAGCGCGGCCGCCAGTTCCGGCGGCACTTCCATCGAACGCGCCCCGTCGTAGGCCGCGTCCCAGCGCCCATCGGCCTTGGCGGCCTCGATCTCGCGCAACCCGGCCGGCCGCATGCGGCCGGCGGCAATCAGCAATTCCGCCTTGGCCACGTTGATCTTCGACCACAGGCTGCGCGGACGGCGCGGCGTGAAGCGTTGCAGGAAGAAGCGCTCATCCAGCCCTTTCTTCTGCCCGTCGATCCAGCCGTGGCAGAGCGCCACCTCCAGCGCCTCGGCATAGGTGACCGACACCACGCCCGAATCCTTCTTGGCGATCCGCAGCCACAGGCCGGGCGACCGCCCGTGCGCGGCCAGCCAGCGCTCCCATGCCTGGACGGTCCTGAACCATTCGATCGGCAGTTCGGTGGCGGCCATCGCCGCCGATACTAGCAATCCCGGCCAGCGTCGTCAGGCGGCCGCCAGCCTGCGCGCGCGGCCCATCAAACGGCCCACGCCGGTCGCCAGCGGCAGCATCCGCGCCTTGGCCGCATCCAGCGCCGCCGAACCGCCGACGGGGCTGGGCGACAGGCCCAGCGGGCGTATCCACTTGCGCCAGCGATGGTTGAAGCGCATCGCGTCGGTCCAGCGCAGGGTCTCGTCGGTCTGGAAGAAGAACGACAGCGAGATGGACACGTCCTCCGCGCCGTTCTTGACGTAGTGCCCGGCGATGTACGGGATGTGCAGGGCATCGCCCGGCGAGAAATCGAACTTCACCGCATGCCGGTCGAGCTCCTCCCGCCACAGCGACTGGGAGTCCTTCCGGTCCATGTACGACTCGCAGACTTCGGTGGGCACGATCTCCGGGTTGAAGTTCGGGAACACCGCCACCTGCTTGCTGCCGCGGATCTGCATCAGCACGTTGGAATAACGGTCGAAGTGGAACGGCGTGACCGCATCCGGCGAGGCGATGAACAGCCACATGCGCGGCTGGTGGATGGTCCGCGACTTGCCGCCTTCCCGCAGCAGCGCGCCGACTTCCGACTTCAGGTCCTCGTACAGGCCGCGGAAGGCCGGATGATCCTCGGGATCGCGCACCGCGATGTAGGAACTGGAGGTGCGGATCGTCTCGATGGTCTCGCGCAGGCCCAGGCCGTTGCCATGCTCAATATGGGCCCGGTCGAAATTGATCGCCAGGTCGGACAATCCCTTGGAGTACATGATGCGGTCCGCGGGCAATTGCGGCAGCGATTCGGACAGCCCCTCGATGCTGAGCGCGGGATGTTGCAGCAACTGGTGCTGGAACTTGAACGGCGCACGGTCCAGCTGGCCTGCGGGCAGGCCATCGGCAAAACACTTCGACATTGGATCCCCCCTTGCCGCGCCACCCCGTGCGGCGCGGTCCACGGGGCCGACCGCCACCGGGACGTCATGCGGCCCGGGACCCCGGTTCGGACCGGCCCTTGGGGGACACAACGCAGGGACCGCCGCGAACCGGACATCAGTCATGCCGGAAGCGCGCAGGCCCGCGGTCAGGGTCCGGCGGCTTCCAGCCGGTACTGCGTGCTGGCTGTCAGTTCGCCGCGCCAGCGGTCGAAGGCGCGCACCTCCACCCGGTGTTCGCCTGCCGGCAGGTCGGTGGGCAGGGCGCCGCGCCACAGGTGCGGGGAGGGCCCGGCTTCCGGCGAACGGTCGTAGCCGCGCAGGCGATCGGCCAGGTCGTCGCGCATGTTCTCGACCATCACCCGCGGATCGGGCTGCTCGACGCGCTTCATCGGCTTCCAGTCGCCGCCGTCCACGCGGTACTCCACCTTCGTCCGCGCATCGCCCATGTAGACGTTGGCGAAGACGCCCCAGGCGGGATACGCCCCCTGCCGCAGCACCTTCGGCGCGTGCAGGCCGATGCCGGTATCGGCGGCATCGCGCGCGGGATGCCAAGACAGCGCGTACCCCCCACCCGGCCGCACGCTGAGCCGCGCGTAGCCGTTCGGCGTGCCATCCGCCATGGTGCTGTCGGGGATACCTTCGGCGTCCTTCACCCCCGACCAGAAAGCGCCGCAGGCCGCGCCCACGTTGTACTCGTGCAGCGGTGTTCCGCCGTGCCAGCCGGTACCGGCATCGTGGTACCAGTGGCGCTGCCCGTGCGTATGGCCGCTGAGCAGCAGCACGTGCGGGAAATCCTCCAGCAGCGCGAACAGGCGTTCGCGGTCGGCGGCGCGGAAACCGCGCGGCCCTTCCTCGAAGAACGGGATGTGCGCGCCGATCACCAGCAGCCGGTCCTTGCGCACCGTGGGCAGGTAGGCCTGCAGGAAGGCGAACTGGTCCTCGCGCAAGCCGCCGAAGTAGGCCGGGGTCTTGCCGGGCCGATAGATCACGTCGTCCAGCCCGATGAAGGTCATCGCCTCCTCTTCCCACGCGAACGTGTCCGGGCCGAAATGCCGCCGGAACGTGCGCAGCGAATCCTCATCCGTGGCCGCATCGAAGTCGAGGTCGTGGTTGCCGGGAATGAACAGCCATGGCACCCGCAGGCTCATCGTGGTGCGCAGCACGTCCGGGTACAGCGACAGGTCGTCGTCGACCACGTCGCCCAGCGTCAGGCCCAGCGCCGCGCCATGCCGGCCCGCCAGCGGCTGCACGATGTCGCGCCGGTAATAGTCCACGTCCTGCGCCGATTTCACCTGGCTGTCGGCGAACAGCAGCACGTCCAGCGCCGCATCGCCTGCCTGCGCCGCGCGCGGGCGCAGGCCGAAGTCGCGGCAGGAAGGAAACGCCTCGGGAATGCCGCCGTACTTCAGCGGCGGACCGGCCTCGGGCTGCACATGCACCCAGAAGTCCGGCAGCCCATCGCGGCGCGCCGGCAGGTCGTAGCCCGCGGGCTTGATCAGGAAGACCGTGCGGCCGCCGACGATCGGCAAGCGGTATTCGCCGTTCGCATCCGTGCGCACCACATCGACGCCATCGGACACCTGGATGCCGGGCAGCACGGGTTCGTCGTCCTCGCGCAGGCCGTTGCCGTTGCGGTCCTCCCAGACCTGCCCGCCGTCGCAGGGCGATGGCAGCGCATGGGCCGGCAGGGCCAGGCAGGACAACAGGACGAAGGCGGTCAATCCACGCACGGCAAACTCCAAGGCCACGAACCGGCGTGGATTATCGCCGCATCTGCCTGTGGGAGCGACGCAGGTCGCGACGGCGCCGCAAGGTTCTACGATCACCCGCAAAGACGAACGCGTCGCCACGCGGCAGGACGGATGAACCATCGGGCATTGCTTTTTTCCACTGTGCCGTCGCGACTTGCGTCGCTCCCACAAGGACGTTTTTACCCGCCGTGCCGTTGCTTCAGCACGGCGATGGCGCCTTCCAGCGACAGTCCGCGCGCGCGCAGCAGCACGACCAGGTGGTACAGCAGGTCGGCGCTTTCGCCCAGCAGGGCGGCATCGTCCTGCGCGACGGCGGCCAGGGCGGTCTCCACGCCTTCCTCGCCGACCTTCTGCGCGATGCGGCGCACGCCATCGTCGAACAGCCGGGTGGTGTAGCTGCCCGCCGGACGCTCGCGTTCGCGCTGCGCCACCAGCGCATCCAGTTCGGACAGAAAGGCGGCCGGCGCCTGCGGGAAACAGCTGGCCCGTTGCAGGTGGCAGGTGGGGCCGTGCGGGCGCGCCTGCACCAGCAGCGTGTCGCGGTCGCAGTCCAGGTCCACGGAAACGAGTTCCAGCACGTGCCCCGAGCTTTCGCCCTTGGTCCACAGGCGCTGCTTGCTGCGGCTGTAGAAGGTCACCTGGCCCGTCGCCAGCGTCGCCCGAAGCGCGTCGCGATTCATGTAGCCCAGCATCAGCACGCGCAGCGTGCGCGCGTCCTGCACGATGGCCGGCAGCAGGTCGCCGCCCTTGTCCCAGTCGGGCGTCGCCGGATCGAAAATGGCAAGTCGATTGGAATCACTGGTCACGCCGCACCTCGATGCCCTGTCCGGCCAACGCATCCTTCAATGCAGGAATGGCGATCCTGCCGCTGTGGAAGACGCTGGCCGCCAATGCCGCGTCCACGTCGGCATCGCGGAAGACGTCGGCGAAGTGCTCCACCTCGCCCGCCCCGCCCGACGCCACCAGGGGCACCCGGCACACCGCCCGCGCGGCCTTCAGCTGCGCCAGGTCGTAGCCCTTGCGCACGCCGTCCTGGTCCATGCAGTTCAGCACGATCTCGCCGGCCCCCAGCGCCTGCGCCTGCGCCACCCAGTCCAGCGTGCGGACGGGGACCGCCTGCATCCGGGCCGGGTCGCCGGTGTTGCGGCGCACGCGCCATTCGCCGTCGGCTTCGCGGATGGAATCGACGCCCACCACCACGCACTGCACGCCGAAGGCCGCGGCCAGTTCGGAAATCAACGCGGGCCGCTCCAGCGCCGGCGTGTTGACCGATACCTTGTCCGCGCCGGCATGCAGCACCGCGCGCGCGGTCCGCACGTCGCGGATGCCGCCGGCCACGCAGAACGGGATGTCGAGCAGGCGCGAAACCTTCTCCACCCAGCGGTAATCCACCGAACGCCCCTCGGGGCTGGCGCCGATGTCGTAGAACACCAGTTCGTCCGCGCCTTCGTCGCGGTAGCGCAGCGCCAGTTCGGCGATGTCGCCCATGTCCACGTGGTCGCGGAAGCGCACGCCCTTGACCACGCGCCCGTCGCGCACGTCCAGGCAGGGAATGATGCGGCGGCTCAGCATGCCAGCGCCTCCGCCAGCGTGAAGCGACCTTCCAGCAACGCGCGGCCCAGCACGATGCCGGCGCAGCCCGCGTCGCGCGCGCCGGCGACATCGCCCACGGCGCTGACGCCGCCCGACGCCTGCACCGCCAGCGCGGGCACGCGCGCGTGCAGGTGCGCGTACAACGACAGGTTGGGGCCGGACAGCATGCCGTCGCGGGCGATGTCGGTGCACAGCAGGTGGACCAGTCCGGCGGCGGCGTAGCGTTCGGCCAGCGCATCCAGCGTTTCCGCCGCGGTCTCGGTCCAGCCGTGCACCGGCAGGCGCCAGGCGCCCTGCCCGTCCTGCCGCGTATCCAGCGCGACGGTGATGCGGTCGCTGCCGAATTCGGCCAGCCAACCCAGCACCGTATCGGGCTCGCGCACCGCCAGCGACCCGACCACCACGCGCCGCGCGCCGGCGTCGAGGATGCGCGCCACGTCGTCGCGCGCACGCACGCCGCCCCCGGTCTGCACGTTCAATCCCGTGCTCCTGGCGATTTCTTCCAGCAGCGGCAGCAGCGTGTAGCCACCGGCCCGCGCCGCGTCCAGATCGACCAGGTGCAGCCATTGCGCGCCCTGCCGGGAATAATCCTGCGCCACGTGCAGCGGCGTACCGCCATAGCGCGTCTCGCGCGCGTAATCGCCCTGCGCCAGCCGGACCACGCGGCCATCGCGCACGTCGATGGCCGGATAGAACTGGAAGTCCGCGCGGGGATGGGGCGGTGCTTGCGAGGGGCTCGCATCCGTACTCATGCCACGCCCTGCTTCAGGAAGTTGTCGAGCAACCGCGCGCCGATGCGGGCGGAACGCTCGGGATGGAACTGCGCGCCGGCCACGTTGCCGCGCTGCACGATGGCGGCGAACGGCCGGCCGTGGTCGCTGACCATCACGCAGTCCTCGGTCACCGGCGCGGCATAGCTGTGCACGAAATACGCATGCCCGCCCGGCTCGATGCCGTGCGTCAACGCGGTCCCGCGCACCTCGCTCAATGTGTTCCAGCCCATGTGCGGCACGCGGATGCCCGCGCCCGCCGGCAGCTTGGCCACGCGGCCGGGCAGCAGGCCCAGGCACGGCGTATCGTCTTCCTCCGAATGCTCGAACAGCAACTGCATGCCGACGCATACGCCCAGCAACGGCGCGTCCAGCGAGCGCAGCGTTTCCACCAGGCCCAGCTCGCGCAGCCGTCCCATCACCTGCGCGGCGGTACTGACGCCCGGCAGGATCACCCGGTCGGCGGCGCGGATCGCATCCGCGCCTGTCGCCATTTCCGGCTCCACGCCCAGCCGGTTCAGCGCGTAGCGCACGGAGCCGATATTGGCGCCGCCGGCATCCACCAGTGCCACCCGCATCACAGCGCTCCCTTGGTGGACGGCAGTTCCGCGCCCTCGCGCCGGACCGCCTGCCGCAGCGCGCGCGCCAGCGCCTTGAAGCAGGCTTCCACCTTGTGATGGTCGTTGTCGCCCCGCACGCTCAGGTTGAGGTTCAGGCCCGAGGCGTCGCACAGCGAGCGGAAGAAGTGGGGCACCAGTTCGGTCGGCAGGTCGCCCACGCGCTCGCGGCGGAATTCGCCGTCGAAGACGAAGTACGGGCGGCCGCTGAAATCCAGCGCGGCGCTGGCCAGCGTCTCGTCCATCGGCAAGGTGAAGCCGATGCGGCCGGCTTCGCCATTCGCGAGCCACGGGCTTTCCGGCGGATCGAAACCATACCGGCCGATGCCGCGCTTGTCGCCCAGCGCCTCGCGCAACGCCTGCCCCAGGGCCAGCCCGGTATCCTCGATCGTGTGGTGCTCGTCGATGTGCAGGTCGCCGTCCGCGCGCACTTGCAGCGCGAAGCCGCCGTGCTTGCCGATCTGTTCCAGCATGTGGTCGAAGAACGGCAGCCCGGTCCTGGCGACCGGTTCGGCCACGCGGTCCAGGTCCACTTCGACCCGGATCTTGGTCTCCTTCGTGTCGCGCTGGACGACGGCGCGGCGCGGCGCGTCGGCCAGTTCGTGCGCGATGCCGGCCCAGTCCCACTCGCCACCGAACTGGGGGGTCTTCAACTGGAACCCACGGATCTTCAGGTTGTCGGCGAACTGGATGTCCGTCGGCCGGTCGCCGACCATCGCCGAACGCGCCCAGTCGATGCCGCGGTCCTGCAGGTAGGGAATCACCAGGCCGATGCCCGGCTTGCGGGTGGGCTTGTTCTCGTGCGGCCAACTCTCGTCGATCAGCACGTCGCGGAAACGGATGCCCTGGCTTTCGAAGACCTGCATCATCAACGCATGCGGACCCTCGAAGGCCTCGCGCGGATAGTCCTCCGTGCCCAGCCCGTCCTGGTTGCTGACGATGACGAACTGGTAGCCCGCGTCGCGCAGCTTCAGCAGCGCCGGAATCGCGCCCGGCACGAAGCGCAGCTTCTCGTAGGCGTCGATCTGGAAGTCTTCCGGTTCCTCGATCAGGGTGCCGTCGCGGTCGATGAAAAGGATCGGCGTCATGGCAGGACTTCTGCAGGAGGGGCTTCAGCCCGCGCCCCGATGGCCCTGCCGTTCGCATGACGATGAACGCGCCGCAGCGCGCCCGCGCGACGAACGGCCGGGTTCCGGGCTGGCCTCGCCGGGTATCCGGTCGGGGCTGAAGCCCCTCCCGCGAATGCGCCGGACCGGATAAGGAACGGACGGGAAGTCATGCGGCGGCCTCCTGCGAACGCAATGCGGACAACACGCGGTCGTTCTGGTCCGGGGAGCCGATGGTGATGCGCAGCGCATCGCCCAATTGCGGCGCGGCACGCTGGTCGCGCACCACCACGCCGGCCGTCAGCAGCGCGTGGAACGCGGCCTCGGCATCGTCGAAGCGCACCAGCAGGTAATTGCCCTGCGACGGGTAGACGCGACGCACGCCCGGCGTCGCCTGCAGGCGTGCGTGCAGGCGCGTGCGTTCGCTGCGGACCAGCGCCACCCGCTCGCGGGTCCGCGCCAGCGCCGCATCGGACAGGCCCGCCAGCGCGATCTCCGCACAGGGGGCGGGCACCGGGTACGGCGCCTGGCAACGGCGCAGCACGTCGATCAGCCGCGCATCCGCGATCACCGTGCCGATCCGCGCCGCCGCCAGCGCGTGCGCCTTCGACAACGTGCGCAGCACGGCGATGTTGGCCTGCGTTTCCAGCAGGGAGACGGCGGACGGCTCATCGGCGAATTCGCCGTAGGCTTCGTCCACGACCACCAGCGCCTGCCCCGCCAGCGATGCGGCCAGCCGGGCAATGCCGTCCAGCGGCACCGTCGAACCCGCCGGGTTGGAAGGCGAACACAGGAACACGATCTTCGCCCCCTGCTCCCGCGCCGCGCGGCCGATGGCGTCCAGGTCGGCGGCGAAGCCGTCCTTGCCATCCACCAGCGGCACCTCGACGATGCGCGCGTCCTGCAATCGCGCACTGACGGCGTACATGCCGAACACCGGCGGTGTCACCACCACCGCATCGCGGCCCGGCACGCACAGCGCGCGCACCAGCAGGTCGATGGCTTCGTCGCTGCCACGGCCCATCAGCAACTGCGCGGGCTGGCAGCCGTACAGTCGCGCCAGCCGTTCGCACAGCGCCTGCGGCTGCGGGTCGGGATAACGGCGGTTGAGGCCCTGCCGGTCGGCCGGATTGGCCCAGGCCGATTCGTTGGCGTTCAACCAGACATCGCCGCACAGCACTTCGCTGCGCGCCGACTTGTAACCGGCAAAGCCGCGCAGGTCTTCGCGGACCAGGTCGACGGGATCGCTCATGCGGCCTCCCTGCCCATGCGCAGCGACACTGCGTTGGCGTGGGCGTCCAGGCCTTCGGCGCGGGCCAGCGTCAGCGCGCAGCCGCCGATGGCGGCGATGCCGGCGCGGCTGGCCGACTGCACGCTGACGAAATTCTGGAAGCTGGCCACGCTGACGCCGCTATAGGCGCGCGCCGCACCGCTGGTGGGCAGCACGTGGTTGGTGCCGCTGCAATAGTCGCCCAGCGCTTCCGGCGTGTAGTCGCCCAGGAACACCGAACCCGCCGCTTCCACGCTGTCCAGCCAGGCGCGCGGATCGCGCAATGCCAGGATCAGGTGCTCCGGCGCGTAGCGGTTGCTGATGGCGAACGCCTCCCGCAACGACGGCACCCGCACCAGTCGCGAGGCCGACAGCGCACGGCGGGCGATGTCGGCGCGCGACAGTTTCGCCAACTGCGCGTCGATCTCGGCCTGCACGCGGCCGATCAGCGCATCGTCGTCGGACAGCAGCAGCACCTGCGAATCGGGACCATGCTCGGCCTGCGACAGCAGGTCGGCGGCGACGAACTCGGCATCGGCGCCGGCATCGGCGATCACCAGCACTTCCGATGGACCGGCCGGCATGTCGATGGCGGCCACGCCGCCCTGCGCCACCTGCTGCTTGGCTTCGGTGACGTAGCCGTTGCCCGGCCCGAACAACTTGTCGCACTTGGGCACGCTGCCGGTGCCGTAGGCCATCGCCGCGATCGCCTGCGCGCCGCCCAGCTTGAACACGCGGGTCGCGCCGGTGAGCTGCGCGGCCACCAGCACCGCCGGATCGGCGCTGCCGTCCCGGCGCGGCGGCGTGCACAGCACCACCTCGCGGCAACCGGCCAGGCGCGCGGGCACGCCCAGCATCAGCGCGGTGGAAGGCAGCGGCGCACTGCCGGCCGGCACGTACAGGCCCACCCGGGAAATCGGCCGGATGACCCGTTCGCAGACCACGCCCGGTGCGGTTTCCAGCGCATAGGGCTGGACCATGCCGGCGCGGTGGAAGGCTTCGATGCGCGCGGCGGCCTGCTCCATCGCCTCGCGCAATGCGGCGGGGACGGCGGCGTGCGCGGCGGCGAATTCGTCCGCGCCCACCTCGAACCCGGCCAGATCGACGCCATCGAAGCGTGCGGTGATGTCGCGCAAGGCCTCGTCGCCGCGCGCCTGCACGTCGGCCAGCAAGGCGGCGACGGCCTCGCGCGTGCGCTGGGCGACGACCTGCGCGGGACGCGCCAGCAGGGCGGCGCGCGCGGTTTCGTCCAGCGCGTCCCAGTCGTAGCGCCGTGTGGAAGGCGTGCCGTTGCAGGGCATGCTCATGCCAGCGACCTCTCCACCGACAGCACCATCAGGCCCTGCGCGCCGGCGCGCTGCAGTTCCTCCAGCCGCTGCCAGGTGACCGCGCCGTGGCACATGGCCTGCAGCGACAGGGGGCCGTCGCCTTCGCCCGGCAACGTCACCAGGGCATCGGCGTCGGGCAGCAGGCGCGAGAGTTCCGGCACGGTGTCGCGGTGCGCGCGGAACATCAGCAGCTTGCTGTCCTTCAACTTCATCACGCCGTCGAGCCGGCGCAGCAGCATGTCGGCCAGTTCGGCGCGGACGTCGTCGAAGTCGCGCGCCGGCCCGGCCAGCACGGCTTCGCTGTCCAGCAGGGTCTGCACCGGCTTCAACTGGTTGGCCGCCAGGGTGGCGCCGCTGGAGACCAGGTCGCAGATCAGGTCGGCGGTGCCCAGCTTGGGCGCGATCTCCACCGAACCGGAGAGCTCCACCACCGCTGCGTCGATGCCTTCGGCCTGCAGCCATTGGCGCAGGATCGATGGGTAACTGGTGGCGATGCGCTGCCCTTGCAACTGCGCAGGGCCGGTCCATTCCCAGCTTTCCGGCACCGCAAGCATCAACCGGCAGGCGCCGAAACCCAGCGGGCGCAGTTCGCGGTACGCCTGCGGCAGGCCGATCAAGGCGCGTTCGCCGGCCTGCTCGTCCAGTTCGTTGCGGCCGACGATGCCGAAGTCGCAGACGCCGTCGGCGATCAGGCCCGGGATGTCGTCGTCGCGCACCAGCAGCAGGTCCACCGGCAGGGATTCGCCGTAGCAGAACAGCTTGTCGCGGCTCTCGCGCCAGCTGAGGCCGCAGGCGGCCAGCAGCGCGCGCGCGGGCTCGGCCAGGCGGCCGCTTTTCTGGATGGCGATGCGCAGGCGCTCGCGCGCCGCGGAAGCGAGGGGGGGACTCATGGGAAGGCTCAGTGGGAAACGGACGACGGAGCGGCCTGCTGGCTCTGGGCGGCGGCGGCGTAGCCGCCGGTGCCCCGTTCCAGGGTGCGGGCCACCCGCCCGATGGTGGTGACGCTGACCTGGGTCAGTTCATGGATCTCGCGGTACGGCACGCCCTTGATCAGCAGCGGCACCACGCGCCAGCGGTCGGCCATGGCCTCCAGTTCGGCGGGGGTGCACAGGTCCTCCAGGAAGGCGCGCACCGCTTCCGGCCGGGCCAGCAGCGCCAACGCCTGCGAAAGCGCCCGCAACGGCGCGTCGTTCTTCTGTTCTTCGGCGGCGGGTCTGCGCTTCATCGGGTCCGGATTCCGGGAAAAAGCCAAGGATATGGAACATGCTAATGTATTAACGTGTTAATACATTAATGCATCCCGTTGCGGCGCGTCAACCCGCCCTGCCCGTTCCGCCGCCCGGATTCCGTTGGAAGGGTCAGGCCGACATGGATGGACTCCCTTCGCATGGACTGGAGATGCCCCGGACGATGAGTACACTGGCAAGGAAGCCGCCCGGCCTGGACGATCCATCCGGCCGGCGCGGCGCCCAGGGGGACACCGGGATGGGCAAGCGAGGCATCGGCAAGGGGTGGCGCTGGCTGGCCGTCGTGCTGCTGGCACCCTGGGTTTGCCTGGCGCAACCGGTCGCGCCCCTGTCCATCGACGCCACGGAATCGCACGTGCCGCTGGGGGCGCATACCCGCTACCTGCACGACGGCGGCGGCATCGCCAGCGTCGAGCAGGCGCGCCGCGCGCTGGCGGAGGGCCGCTTCGTTCCGCTGCCCAATGGCGACGCCTCCTTCGGCTTCCAGACGGGCGCGTTCTGGTTCCACGCGCGGGTGGTGAACCACAACCCCGACGAACAGCGCTGGCTGCTGGTGCAGCAGTACGCGCTGAGCGACCGCATCGACATCTACCTGCGCTATCCGGACGGCCGCGAAGTGCACCATGCCGGTGGCGATACGTTCCCGTTCGAGCAGCGCAGCATCCGCTACCGCCACCCCAACTTCTGGGTGGACCTGCCCGCCGGCACCCCGGTCGACCTGCTGGTGCGGGTGCAGAGCCAGAGCTCGATGCAGGTGCCGCTGTTCCTGTACACGCCGGCCGCATTCGCCGAGCTGTCGCGCGATGGGCAACTGAGCATCGGCCTGTACTACGGCATCCTGCTGGCGCTGTTCTTCTACAACCTGGTGCTGTGGCTGGTGCTGCGCGACGGCAGCTATTTCTGGTACCTGTTCCATATCAGCGCGTTCGGGCTGGTGCTGTTCACGCTGAACGGGCTGGGCTTCGAATACCTGTGGCCGCACTCCACCTGGCTGGCCGACAAGGGGGTGCCGCTGTCGGTATGCCTGGCGCAGATCGGCATGCAGCAGTTCGCGCGCACCTTCCTCAACCTGCGCAAGCGGTGGCGGACAGGCGACCGCATCAGCCGCGCGATCATCGCCTTCTTCGTAGTGCTGGGCATCGCGGCGACCCAGTTGCCCTACCACATCGCCACGCCGCTCGCGGCGGCGGCGGTGTTCCCCAGCATCGCCTGGATCGTCGCGGTGACGCTGGTGGTGGTGCGCAGCGGCTACACGCCGGCCAAGGTGTTCCTGCTGGCCTGGGGCATGTTCCTGCTGGGCACGGCGGTGTACGTGGCGTTGGCCTTCGGCCTGCTGCCCAAGACCTTCCTGACCGAATACGGCGTGCAGATCGGTTCGGCACTGGAAATGCTGCTGCTGTCGGTGGCGCTGGGCTACCGCTACGCCGCGCTGCGCAACGAGAACGAACGCATCGTGCGGAGCGCGAAGAACGAACTGGAGCAGAAGGTGGAACTGCGCACCGCCGAACTGCGCCAGACCATGGCGCAACTGGAAAGCGCGCACCAGCGCCTGCACGAATTCAGCCGCCACGACGGCCTGACCGACCTCTACAACCGCACCCACTTCCGCGAGGCGTTCGAGCACCTGCTGTCGCAGGCGCGCAATTCGCGCCGGCCGATCTCGCTGCTGATGATCGACCTGGACCACTTCAAGCGGATCAACGACGCCTACGGCCACCTGGTCGGCGACGACTGCCTGCGCCTGACCTCGAACACGATGGCCGAGACATTGCAGCCCTACGACGCGTTGCTCGCCCGCTTCGGCGGCGAGGAATTCATCGCCGCCCTGCCCGGCATGGGACTGGAACAGGCCAGCGCCGTGGCCGAGGAGCTGCGCCAGGCGTTGCGTGCGCAGCCCTGCCGCAGCGGCGAGCTGGAGATCTCCGTCTCCGCCAGCATCGGCGTGCATTGCGTGGACCTGGAAGCGCGCAACAGCCTGGAGTCCGCGCTGCAGGTGGCCGACCAGGCGCTCTACGCGGCGAAGGCCGAGGGCCGCGACTGCGTCAGGACGCTGTGACCCCGCACTGTAGGAGCGACGTGAGTCGCGACCGCGCCCCGATAGCCCTTCAATAGACACGATCAAGAGCGCGCCGCAGCGCGCCCGAATGGTGAACTACCGTTTTCTTTCGCGCGGTCGCGACTCACGTCGCTCCTACAGGGATGTTTTCGCGGGGCGATTGGGCTCAGCGCCGGTTGACCGCGGCCAGCAGTTCGCCCGACTCCACCAGCCGCACGGCGGTGGCGACTTCGCCGTCCAGTGCGCGGTCGCGGTCGAGGAAGGGGATCGCCTCGCGGATCGCCGCATGCGCCGCCGCGACCGCCTGGCCGGGATGGAACTCGTCGGTGGCCGCCAGTTCCTCGCGCAGCGCATCGACTTCGGCCAGGAAGCCGTCGCGCCCGCCGCCGCCCGGCAACGGGCCGCCCGCGACCTTCGCCGCCAGCGCCTGCTCATCGGCGCGACGCGCCAGGTCGCGCGCCGCGTTGATCATGTCGCGGCGCAGGTCAAGCGCCTGCGCCGCGGTATACAGCTCCAGCGCCAGCACCTTGCCCAGGTCCTTCACCATCGCCAGCACATGGCGCGCCTCGTTGGCGCCCATCGACACATGGTCTTCCGCATTCGCGCTGGTCGGCACCGAGAACACGCTGGCCGGGTGCGCGCGGCTGGCCAGGTCGTTGACGATGGCGGCGGCGGTGTACTGCACGATCATGTGGCCCGACTCGGTGCCGTCCTCGTTGCCGATCAGGAACGCCGGCAGGCCGTCGTTGGTGGCCGGATCGACCAGCTTGTTGAGGCGGCGCTCGGAGATCGACGCCAGCGTCGGGATCGCCGCCTTAACGTAGCTCATCGCCAGCGCCAGCGGCATGCCGTGGAAATGGCCGGCGGAAATCACCTGCTCCTCCACATGGCGCGCGTCGGCCTTGTCCGGGAACACCAGCGGATTGTCGGTGACCGCGTTGAGTTCGATCTCCAGCACGCGCCTGGCCTGCGCCACCGCGTCGCGCACCGCGCCGTGCACCTGCGGGATGCAGCGCAGCGAGTAGCTGTCCTGCGGCTGGTGCTTCTTGCCGCCGCGGAACGGCTTGAACCGTTGATAGAACTTTTCGCGGCCGTGGCGCTGTTCGGCCGGCACCCAGTCCCAGCCGATGTCGAAGCGCAGCTGTCGCGCCTGTTCCGTGTCCCAGCTGCCGGGCAGCCAGGGGCGGAACTTCGGCACCAGATGGTAGGGAATGTCGGCCAGCGTGGAACCGTCCAGCAGTTCGCGCAGGCGCGCGGCCACGTGCACCTGGCCCGGATGCGGGCGCAGCGCGTGCACTTCCTCGGCGAACGCGCCCAGCCGCCCGGCGAAGGCGTCGATGGTCATCGCCGCGGCCAGGTCGGCGGTATCCAGCAGGTTGTCCAGGCGGTACGTCGCCAGCACGCCCATCGCCAGCATCTGCGCGGTGCCGTTGTTCAGCGCCAGGCCCTCCTTGTAGGAGAGCTTCACCGGCGACAGACCGGCACGCTCCAGCGCTTCGGCGCCGGTGACGCGCTCGCCCTCGTAAAAGGCTTCGCCTCCGCCCAGCAGCACGATGGCCAGGTGCGACAGCGGCGCCAGGTCGCCGGACGCGCCCACCGAGCCCAGCGACGGCACCACCGGCACGATGCCGGCATTGAGCATCGCCGCCAGCGCCTGCAGCGTCTGCACGCGGATGCCGGAATGGCCCTTCAGCAGCGTGTTGATGCGGATGCCCAGCATGGCGCGGACGATTTCCGGCGCCATCGGTTCGCCCACGCAGACCGCATGGGTGACGATCAGGTTGTGCTGCAGTTCCTCGTGCAGCGAGCGGCCCGACTTCGCCGCGCCGGGCAATTCGTCGCGCAGCGGATGCGCGCCCAGCAGCTTGTCGGCGTTGCTGCCGAAACCGGTGGAGACGCCGTAGATCGGCTCCTCGCGGCGGACCTGTTCGGCCAGGAAGTCGGCCGCGCGCGCGACCGCCTTCAGCGCGGCGTTGTCCAGTTCGACGCTGGCGCCGAACGCGATCTCGACCAGCTTGTCGCGGGTGAGCGACTTGCCATCCAGCAGGATCGGTTTCATGTCAGCGCCCCGCCAGTGCGCGGGCTTGCTCCAGCTCCACCTTAAGGCTGCTGGCCAGTTCTTCGCGCTTGACCTCGAACTGCTGCTCGCGCACCAGGTCCTTCACGGTCACCACGCCTCGCGCCAGTTCGTCCTCGCCTGCCAGCACCACGAAACGGATGCCCGCGCGCGAGGCGTACTGGAACTGCCTGGCCAGCTTGCGCGATTCCATCTGCACCTCGGTGTTGATGCCGGCCGCGCGCAGGCGGCGGGCGATGTCCAGCGAGTCGGCCAACTGCGTTTCGTCCATCAGCGCCACGAGCGCCTGCACGCTGCTCTCGTCGCTGCCGGCGATCAGGCCGGCCTCGCGCAGCTGCCAGAACAGGCGGGTCAGGCCGATCGAGATGCCCACGCCGGGCAGCTTGGACTTGGTGTAGTGGCTGGCCAGGTCGTCGTAACGGCCGCCCGAGCAGATCGACCCGATCTGCGGATAGCCGTCCAGCTGGGTCTCGTAGACGGTGCCGGTGTAGTAGTCCAGGCCGCGGGCGATGGAAAAGTTGAGGCAATACGCGCTTTCCGGCACGCCCAGCGCCTTGACCAGTTCCAGCACCTCGCGCAACTCGGCGATGCCCTGGTTGAACGTCTCGCCGCCCTGCCCCAGCGCGTCCAGCTTCGCCAGCGCATCGGCGTGGTCCGTGGAACGCACCGCGACGAAGTCGAGGATGCGTTCGACGGCGTCGGCCGCCATGCCGAACCCCTCGCCGGTCAGCGTCTCGCGCACGTAGTCGGCGCCGCGCTTGTCCAGCTTGTCCACTTCGCGCAGCACCAGCGCCTGCTGTTCGCCGTCGGTGACGCCCTGCGCCTCGAAGAAACCGCGCATCAGCTTGCGGTTGTTGAGCTGAATGGTGAAGTCGCCGATGCCCAGGTCGCTGAACACCGCGTGGATCACCGCCAGGATCTCGGCGTCGAAGCGCACGCTCAGCGCATCCTTGCCGATCACGTCGATGTCGCACTGGTAGAACTCGCGGAAACGCCCGCGCTGAGCGCGCTCGCCGCGGTACACGCGCTGGATCTGGTAGCGGCGGAAAGGGAACGTCAGTTCGTGCTCGTGCTCGGCCACGTAGCGCGCCAGCGGCACGGTCAGGTCGAAGCGCAGCGCCAGTTCCGGCAGCCCTTCGCCTTCCTTCGCCAGCGCACCGGTGGATTGCACGAAATACACCTGCCGCTCGGTCTCGCCACCGGACTTGGTCAGCAGCGTTTCCGATAGTTCGAACACCGGCGTCTCCACCGGCAGGAAACCGAAGCGCTCGTAGTTGCGGCGGATGGTGTCCAGCATCCGCTGGAACGCGATCTGCTCGCGCGGAAGCAGTTCCATGACGCCGGGCGGTGTACGGGGCTTGATCAAGCGGAAACTCCAAGCGGACGGCAAACGCACATTCTAAGTGGGAAGCTTCCGCGCCGGCGGAAAATGCGCGGGCCTATTGCCGACCACCCCGCCGACTGAATACAATGCGCGGCTCCACGGGGTGTAGCTCAGTCTGGTAGAGCGCTACGTTCGGGACGTAGAGGTCGCAGGTTCGAATCCTGTCTCCCCGACCAGCCGGCATGATCGCGGCCGCTGGTCCTTCCCCCGCTTCAATCTTCTTGCCTTTCTTCGACACGCGCGCCAACGCTACGCCCGTGCGTCGCCACTCGCCCGTCCTTGCCCGGCATCCGCCAGTCCCCGGCCATGCCTGCGCATAAGTGTGACGAAAATCACATAAAGTGACGTTCGACGTCACCCCTGTCCCCTCCCCGCCTTCCACGATCGAAGCCTCCATCCCTGCCTGTGATGCCTGCCTGACCGGCATGCATCCCTGCGACCGGCATCGGGCCGCTTGGCATCCAATGTCATTAAACGTGATGTTCGTCACGTTAATTAACGATCCGTTAATGGATTCGTCGCTTTTGTGACTTGCCTCACATATCGCCCTACACTTGGCCGACTTCTTGCTTTTCACATTCGCAACAACCGGATCTGCAATGCCTCCCTGGAGGCGGGTCTGTACAGGGGCAGACTGTTTTGAAGACTACGAAACTCTTTCTGGCGCTGGCTTGCGCCCTCGGCGTCGTTTTGCGGCCCGTTCCGGCCGACGCCGCCACCTCCACTCCGTCCCCGGACGCTTCCCGGGAATCCGTACCGACCTCGCGCCAGGCCTCGCTGGACCAGGCCGCGCGGCTGCGGGACGACCGCCAGTGGCTGGCGGCGCTGGCCATCTATGAGCGGCTGCTGGCCCACCGGCCCGCCGACGACGATGCCTATCGCCTGCGCACCCTGACCCTGGCCGACCTGGGCGCCGCCGACCGTGCCTGGCAGCTGTACCGCGACCGGCCGCAGGCCTTTTCGCCCGAACAACGGGAGCGCCTGGAAACCGACCGCCTCGCCCGCCTGATCGTGTGGGGCGGGCTGTACGCCGAAGACGAAGCCACCCGCCTGGACGAAATGAGGCTGGCCGAACGCCTGATGGGCGACTACCTGGCCAGCCTGGCGCCGGAGCAGCGCGAATCCGCGCTGCGTCCGCGACTGGACCGCATCATCGTGCTCAACACGCTGGAAAAGCACGAACAGGCCGTGACCGAATACCGCGCCCTGCTCGCCGACGGCGTGCAGGTGCCGCCGTACGTGCTGGCGAAGGCGGGCGATTCGCTGCTGGCCACCCAGCATCCGGAAGACGCCATCGTGGCGCTGGAACAGGCCGTGGCCGCCATGCCGGATGAGTTCGATCCGCAGATCCTGCTGGCCTACGCCTACCTCGAAGCGGAAGACCACGACCGCGCCCTGGCCCTGCTGCGGAAACTGGCGGACGCCAACGACCCGTGGCCGCGCGCCGCCGGTGCGCGCCTGGGCCACCAGAACTGGCGCCGCTTCGAGGCCGATACCAACCACGCCATGATGCTGTCCTATGGCAACCGCACGGCGCAGGCGCAGCAGGCGCTGGAAGCGCTGGCGGCCATCGCGCCCAACAACGCCGGCCTGCAGTCGCGGCTGGGCAGCGTCTTCATCCAGCGCGGCTGGCCGGAACGCGCCCTGCAACGGCAGCGCATCGCGACGACCCTGGACCCGCGCAGCATCGAAGCGCGCATCGGCGCAACCGAAGCGCTGCTGGCGCTGGACCGCGTGGACCAGGCGCGGCCGCTGCACGACGAACTGCTCCGCCAGTTTCCCGCCAACACCCATGTGCAGCGGCTGGACCGCTACTGGGACGCGCACCTGGGCTGGCGCGGCCGCGCCTGGGCGGCCGCTGGCCGCAGCGACGCCGAGGACGGCAACGTCGCCGCTTCGCCGCTGGGCAACCGCGACGGCGAATACGGCGTGTACGTGGAAAGCCCGCTGCTGGGCGACCGCTGGCGGCTGACCGCGCAGGCGCGCGACGGCTGGGCCGATTTCCAGGGCGAGCGCGTGCATGGCCGCTACTACGGCGCCGGCGCGCTGTACGCGCACGACCGCCTGTCGATGGAAGCGCAGGTGCTGCGCCCGGACGACCGCTATCTCGACGACACCGCGGTAGGCCTGAGCGCCGGCTGGCGTTTCGGCGACACGCTGTCCGCCAGCGTGGCCGCCTTCCATGCCGACCCGGAGGCCTCGCTGCAGGCCCGTCGCAGCGGCATCGGCGCGGATTCCTGGCAGGCCTCGCTCGCCTGGACGCCCTCCGACCTCGGCCAGTTGGGCGTGCGCTTCAAGCAGTGGGACTACGACGACGGCAACCGCCGCGACGAATTCGGCGCCTACGGCCAGCGCCGCGTGTTCGCGCGGCCGCACCTGCTCATCGACGTGCTGGGCGATGCCTATGCCTCGCGTGGCAGCCGCGACGATGCGCCCTACTTCAATCCCGGCCGCGACCGCGCCGTGAATGCCGGCGTGCGCATCGACCATGTCGCGTGGCGCCGCTACGCGCGCCATCTGCGCCAGCGCCTGGAAGTCACCGCCGGCCCGTACTGGCAGGAAGGCCATGGCAGTGCGTGGGTGCCGCGCGCCAGCTATCGCCACGAGTGGAAGTTCGGCGTCGGCCAGGTGCTGGATTACGGCATCAGCTGGTCGCGCCCCGTGTACGACGGCCAGCGCGAGGAACGGCTGGCGCTGGACATCGAATACCGGTGGGGGGAATGAACATGCACCGTCGCTTCACCATTCTGCTTTCGCGCGCATGGCTGCTGGCCCTGTGCCTGCTGCCGCTGGCCGCGTCCGCCGACGACGCGCTTGCCGGCGCCACGTCCGTCGCCGTCGGCGGCGACCGCCTGCTGGTGCTCAGCTACCACGACATCCGCGACGACGTGGCCCGCAAGGGCGACCCGGACGCGTATGCCGTCGGCACGCAGAACTTCACCGCGCAGCTGGACTGGCTGTCGGGCCAGGGCTACCGCCCGGTCAGCCTGTCGGACGTGGAAGCCGTCGCGCGCGGCGAACGCCGCCTGCCGAAAAAGGCCGTGCTGCTGACTTTCGACGACGGCCTGCGCAGCGTCTACACGCATGCGTTCCCGCTGCTGCGCGCCTACGGTTATCCGGCCCTGGTCGCGGTGGTCACCGACTGGGTGGAGCTGGCTCCCGGGCGCCAGGTCGATTACGGCCCGCGTCCGTTCACCCGCGACGACTTCCTCACCTGGGACCAGCTGCGCGAGATGACCGCCAGCGGCCTGGTGGAGATCGCCTCGCACAGCCACGACCTGCACCACGGCGTGGTCGCCAACCCGCAGGGCAACGTCACCCCGGCCGCGATCACGCGCATCTACGACCCGCAGGCGCGGCGCTACGAAACCGAAGCCGAATACCGCGCCCGCATCCACGCCGACCTGTCCGCCAGCAGCGACGCCATCCAGCGCGAACTGGGCCTGCGCCCGCGCGCCATCGTCTGGCCGTATGCGGCGTACAGCAGCGTCAGCAACGGCATCGCCGGATCGCTGGGCATGACGGTGTCGTTCGACCTGGAAGGCCGCGAGCAGAAGCTCGCGCCCGACCTGCACGGACTGGCGCGCCTGCTGGTGTTCAACAATCCCAACGTCTCCGACCTGGCCTACGAACTGCGCCACGACGAGGACGTGCAGGGCCTGCGCGCGATGCAGGTGGACCTGGACTACGTGTACGACGCCGATCCCGCGCAGCAGGACCGCAACCTGGATGCGCTGGTGGAACGGGTCAAGCGCATCGGCCCCAGCCATGTCTTCCTGCAGGCCTTCGCCGATCCGGACGGCAACGGCTCGGCCGATGCGCTGTACTTCCCCAACCGGCACCTGCCGATGCGAGCGGACCTGTTCAACCGCGTGGCCTGGCAACTGAAGAGCCGCGCGGGGGTCAAGGTATTCGCGTGGCTGCCGGTGCTGGGCTTCGAGCCGGCCGATCCCGCATTGCGCCGCGAGCTGGCGCTGCCCGAGCGCGCCGGCGAGATCTTCCGCCTGGATCCGTCCGATCCGCGCGCCCGCCAGTTGATCGGCGACGTGTACGAAGACCTGGCCGTGGCCAGCTACTTCGAGGGCCTGCTGTTCCACGACGACGCCTACCTGCGCGACGACGAACTGCCGCAACTGGGCGATGCCGACGCGCGCGCGCAACTGCTCGTCGATTTCACCCATGACCTGAAGCGGTCGGCCGAGCGCTGGCGTCCCAAGCTGGTCACGGTGCGCAACCTGTACGCGCTGACCGTGCTGGAGCCGGAAAGCCAGCAGTGGTTCGGCCAGCGGCTGGACACCTTTTTGCAGGCGTACGACTACACCGCGCTGATGGCGATGCCGTGGATGGAAGGCGCGCACAAGCGTCCGCATGCCTGGCTGCGCGAGCTGACTGCGGCCGTGCGCCGGCACGACCCGCTGTTCCAGAAGACCCTGTTCGAGCTGCAGACGCGCGACTGGCGCACGCAGCGCCCCATCCCGGGCGACACCCTGCAGGCACTGGTGCGCCAGTTGCAGGCCGATGGCGTGCGCCACCTGGGCTGGTACCCGGACGACTTCATCGGCGACCAGCCGCGCATGCAGGACGCGCGCGGCAGCCTGTCGGCGCGCAGCTTCCCCTACGAGGAACGGTGACGCGCCATGAATCCGCTACTGAGCATCCTGTTCCAGTTCGCCTTCCTGTACCCCATCGTGATGTCCTTCTTCTGGATGTCGGGCGGGCTGTACTACTACTTCCGCCGCGAGCGCCACGCGCGCACGCGCACCGATCCGCCGCCGATGGAGGCGTTCCCCTTCGCCACGCTGTTGATCCCGTGCCATAACGAGGGCGACAACGTCGACGAGACCATCGGCGCGGCGCTGGCGCAGAAGTACCTGGACTTCGAGGTGATCGCCATCAACGATGGCAGCCGCGACAGCACTGCCGAGCGACTGAACGAACTGGCCGCCCTGCACCCGCGCCTGCGCGTGATCCACCTGGACCGCAACCTGGGCAAGGCCAACGCGCTGCGCATGGGCGCGCTGGCCGCGCGCAGCGAGTACCTGGTGTGCATCGACGGCGACGCGCTGCTGGACGAGTACGCCACCCACTGGATGGTGTGGCACCTGACCTCCGGCCCGCGCGTGGGCGCGGTGACCGGCAACCCGCGCATCCGCAACCGTTCCACCCTGCTGGGGCGCCTGCAGGTGGGCGAGTTCTCCTCGATCATCGGCATGATCAAGCGCGCGCAGCGCGTGTACGGGCGCATCTTCACCGTGTCCGGGGTGATCAGCGCGTTCCGCCGCACCGCGCTGCACCGCATCGGCTACTGGGCCGACGACATGGTCACCGAGGACATCGACATCAGCTGGCGCCTGCAGATGGACCACTGGGACATCCGCTACGAACCCAATGCGCTGTGCTTCATCCTGATGCCGGAAACGCTGAAGGGCCTGTGGCGCCAGCGACTGCGCTGGGCGCAGGGCGGCGTGGAGGTGCTGGCCCGCCACAGCACCGACCTGTTCAACTGGCGCAAGCGCCGCATGTGGGGCGTGCTGGCGGAATACATGCTGAGCGTCGCCTGGGCCTACACGATGCTGTTCATCCTGGTGCTGTGGGCCGTGGGCAAGTTCGTCGACATGCCGCCGGCGCTGTACGTGCACACCATCCTGCCGTCGTGGCACGGCGTGATCCTGGCGCTGGTCTGCATGCTGCAGTTCGCCAGCAGCATCATCATCGACCGCCGCTACGAGACGGGCGTGGGCCGCAATTATTTCTGGATGATCTGGTACCCGATGGCGTACTGGTTGCTCAGCCTCTTCACCACCGTGGTCGCCGTTCCGAAGACGCTGCTCCGGCGTCGCGGCGCCCGCGCGACCTGGGTCAGTCCCGACAGGGGGATACGATGAAATTCGATTCGCGCTTGATCCACCAGCCGAAGAAGCAACCGCGGCTGCACCGCACCGCCTGGGGTTTCGTGACCCTGGGGTTCTGGATGATGTACCTGTACATGCTGGCGCCGCTGGTCACGCTGGTGCTGTGGCTGCTGGGCATCCGCACGGCGATGTTCGAACTGTATTCGCGCGACCACCAGGTGGAACCGTTCCTGCTGGTCTCGCTGCCGATCATGGCCGGGCTGTGCGCGGTGATGCTGATCAGCTGGGCCGAGTACAACCGCTTCCGGTTCGGCGGAATGGATCGGCGCAGCCGCCAGTCCGACGTCACCGTGCACGAGATGGCGGCGGCGCTGGGCGCTTCGGACAAGGTGGCCAGGGCTCTGAAGCAGGCCAAGGTGACCGTACTGCACATGGACGATCAGGCGCACCCCATCGACATGACGCTGCTGCCGTTGCCGAAAGCCGCCTGACGCGCTTTCCTGCGCGCGTTGCGCGCGCCCGCTCCATCGCGGTGAAGAAGCGCACGACAGCGCACAGGCCGCGGCATGACCGCGACACACTGTTTCGCCGCGCCGCGCCGCGTGCCGCCCGCCTCGCGGATAATGGCGGACATGCCATCCCCCCACGCCGGCGCGCGGCGCGCCTCCGACAAGACGAACCCGTGGTCCGGCCGCGGCCTGGTGCTGATCGGGATCCTGCTGTCCGCCTTCAACCTGCGCACGGCGGTCACCTCGTTGACGCCGCTGCTGGACACGCTGGGCCAGCAGTTCGGCTTCGGCCCCACCACGACTGGCATCTTCGGCATGCTGCCCACCGCCGCGTTTGCCGTATTCGGCGTGCTGACCCCCGCCATCGCGCACCGCGCGGGCCTGGAGAAGACCGCGCTGATCGCGATGGCGCTGGCCACGCTGGGCCTGCTGCTGCGCCCGGCCGCCGACGGCAGCCTGTCGCTGATGGCGGCGAACGTGGTGGCGCTGGCCGGCATGGGCATCGGCAACATCGTGCTGCCGCCGCTGGTGAAGCGCTACTTCCCCGATCGCGTGGGGCCGGTGAGCACCGCGTACATCACCGTGCTGCAGGCGGGCACCATCCTGCCCGCCCTGCTGGCGGTACCGATGGCGCAGGCCAGCAACTGGCAGGTCTCGCTGGGCATCTGGTCGCTGGTCGCGGCCGCCGCCACGCTGCCCTGGCTGGCCACGCTGTGGATCGAACGGCGACGCGCGTCCGTACTCGCGCAGTTGCACGACCGGGCCGTGCGCGTGGACGACGAAGCGCCGGAACTGGTGCCGCCACCGGCCCACGCCGGCACCTGGCGCTCGCCGCTGGCCTGGGGCATGGCGCTGATGTTCGGCATGACGTCGCTGGTGACCTATTCCATGTTCACCTGGCTGCCGCGACTGATGGTGGAAGCCGGCGCCAGCCCCGCCTTCGGCGGCACGATGGTCGGACTGTTCTCGGTGCTGGGGCTGGTGTCGTCGCTGACGATGCCGTCGCTGGCGGTGCGCCTGCGCAATCCGTTCCGGCTGGTCGCCGCATGCGCCGCATTCTACGTGCTGGCGTTCGCCGGCCTGCTGCTGGCGCCGATGGAGCTGCCGCTGCTGTGGGTGGCGCTGCTGGGCATGGGCCCCAGCACGTTCCCGTTGTCGCTGACGCTGATCAACCTGCGCACGCGCACGCCGGCGGGTTCGTCGGCGCTGTCCGGTTTCATGCAGGGCGTGGGCTACAGCCTGGCCTGCGTGGGACCCGTGCTGTTCGGGTGGTTGCATGAACTGACCCACGGCTGGCATTGGCCGTTCGCCTTCCTGCTGCTGTGCGTGGGCGTGCTGGTGGTCGGCGGCTGGCTGGCCTGCAAACCGCGCTATCTGGAAGATGCCTGAATCGAAGTGTAGGAGCGACGTCAGTCGCGACCGCGCGAAAGAAAAGATAGTTCACCATTCGGACGCGCTGCGGCGCGTTCTTGATCGTGTCTATTGAAGGGCTATCGGGGCGCGGTCGCGACTGACGTCGCTCCTACAGTGCTCAATCGAGCAGGTCGGGGTGGCGCACCTGCCCCTCGCCGCGCACCACGAAGCGCTCCACCGTCAACGACTCGGCCCCCATCGGGCCATAGGCATGCAGGCGCGTGGTGGAGATGCCGATCTCGGCGCCCAGGCCCAGTTCGCCGCCGTCGGAGAAGCGCGAGGACGCGTTCACCATCACCACGGCCGAACGCAGGGAATTGACGAACTTCGCGGCATGGGCCTCGTCGCGGGTGACGATGACCTCGGTGTGGTCGGAGGTGTAGCGGCGGATGTGCGCGATGGCGGCGTCCAGGTCGTCCACCACGCGCACGGCCAGGATCAGGTCGAGGAATTCGGCCGCATAGTCGTCGTCGGTAACGGGAGCGGCATCGGGAACCAGCGCCCTGCCCGCCTCGTCCATCCGCAACTCCACACCGCGTGCGCGCAATGCTTCCGCCGCGCGCGGCAGGAAGGACGGCGCGATGTCGCGGTGGACCAGCAGCGTCTCCAGCGCGTTGCAGACGCCCGGACGCGAGGCCTTGCCGTCCAGCAGCAGGCGCAATGCGAGATCAAGGTCCGCACTGGCGTCCACGAACAGATGGCAGACGCCCTTGTAGTGCTTGATGACCGGCACCCGGGCATGTTCGGCGACGAAGCGGATCAGGCCTTCGCCGCCGCGCGGAATGGCCAGGTCGATGACGTCGGTCAGCTGCAGCAGCGCCAGCATCGTCTCGCGCGAAAGATCGGTGACCAGGGTCAAGGCGGCTTCCGGCAGGCCAGCTTCGCGCAACGCCCGTTGCAGCGAAGCGGCGATGGCCGTGTTGGAATGCAGCGCCTCCGAGCCGCCGCGCAGGATCACGCCATTGCCCGCCTTCAGGCACAGCGCGGCCGCGTCGGCGGTGACGTTGGGGCGCGCCTCGTAGATCATCGCCACCACGCCCAGCGGCACGCGCACGCGTTCCACGCGGATGCCGTTGGGACGCACGTCCTGCCGGGTCACCTGACCGACCGGATCCGGCAGGTCGGCCACTTCGCGCAGCGCGGAGGCGACGCCATGCAGGCGCTTGCCGTCCAGCTTGAGGCGATCGAGCATCGCCCCGGTGATGCCCTTGGCCGTCGCGGCTTCCATGTCGCGCGCATTGGCGGCCAGGATGACCGCTTCATCGGCCAACAGCGCATCGGCCATCGCGCGCAACAAGGCGTTCTTGGCCTCGGTGGACAGCTGCGCGATGGCCTGGGCGGCATCGCGGCATCGCAGGGCTTGTTGCTTGATGTCGGCCATCACGATGTTCCCGATATCCAATGTAGGAGCGACGCAAGTCGCGACCGCAGATTACCGTTTCCCGGCGATATTCGAACGACTTCATTCCGGCATTCGCATACATTGCCGCTCGCTTCCTGTTCACGGTCGCGACTTGCGTCGCTCCTACAGGAAATGCTCACAGCAACACCAGATCGTCGCGGTGCACGACGTTCTCGCCGTAGGTGTAGCCGAGTATGCCTTCGATCTCGCGCGAATGCCGACGGGCGATGCGGCGGATGTCCACCGCCGAGTACTGGCTGACGCCGCGCGCGATGCGTCGGTCGCCGGCATCGTCGCGCAGCACGACTTCCACCATGTCGCCGCGACGGAAATCGCCCTCGGCCGTGGTCACGCCGCCGGGCAGCAGCGAGGCGCCCTTGCCCGCCATCGCGCCGGCGGCGCCGGCATCCACGACGATCACGCCGGCTTCCACCGGCACGCTGCGCAGCCAGTACTTGCGCGCCGCCAGCCGGTTCTGCGCGGGACGGAATCGGGTGCCCAGCAGGTGCCCGCGCGTCAGCGCCGTCACGGCATCGGCGCGGGTGCCGTTGAACAGGAAGGTCTCGATGCCCGCCGCCGCCGCCTTGGCGGCGGCTTCCAGCTTGGTGCGCATGCCGCCGGTACCCGCGCCGCTGCCGGCGTCGCCGGCCATCGCATGGAACTCGGGGGTCAGCGCTTCCACGTCCAGGATCGGCTCGGCCGCGGGATTCGTGCGCGGATTGGCCGAATAGAATCCGTCGATGTCGGTGGCGATGAACAGGGCATCCGCGTCGACCAGCGCCGCGACGACGGCCGCCAGGTTGTCGTTGTCGCCGAGCTTCAGTTCGTCCACCGAAACGGTGTCGTTCTCGTTGACGATCGGCAGCGCGCCCAGCGACAGCAGCGCCTGCAGCGTCGCGCGCGCGTTGAGGTAGCGGCGGCGGTTGCGCAGGTCGTCGTGCGTCAGCAGCACCTGCGCGACGGGACGGTCGAAGAAACGCTGCCACAGGCCGATCAGCTGCGCCTGCCCCAATGCCGCCAACGCCTGCCGCTCGGCCATCGCCGTGCCCGACTGCGGCTTGCGATGCAGCAGGCCACGCCCGGCCGCGACCGCGCCGGAGGACACGATCACCACTTCGCGGCCCGCCGCGATGCTGGAGGACACGAACTGCGCCAGGTTCAACGCATGGCGCGGGCTGAGCCCTTCGCCGTCGGCGGCCAGCAGGCTGCTGCCCACCTTCAGCACCGCGCGCCGCCAGGCGGGCAGCGGCTGTTCGGTGAACGAAGGTGGCGTGGCATGGGTCATCGGATCAACTCAACGGGTATTCCACTCGTGGACGGTCAACAGGGAACTGCCGGCGGTGGCCAGCGGATCGCGCGCGACGACGGCCTGCGCCTGCGCCAGCGAGTCCACGTTCACCAGTACGTACGCGCCGCCGGACCGGTCGCTGAAACCACCGGTCATTTCCAGCTGGCCGACGTCACGCAACGCATCGAGGAATGCCAGATGCGGGGCGATGACATCTTCGTTGAAGCCCGGCTTGCGCATCGCCATGACCAGGTAGCGTTTCATTTCTTCGCATCCTCCAGCAGCACCGCTTTTGTAGGAGGGGCTTCAGCCCCGACCCGTGTCCAGCACCACAGTCGGGGCTGAAGCCCCTCCTACAGCAGGATTCGCTCATCACAATGCATCCCAGCGCTTGCGCAGTTCCTCCAGCCGCAGGTCCGCGGCGGAACCCGGCGACGTGCGCGCGGCCAGGCTGCCTTCCGGCGTGCGTCCCTGCCCGGCGGTGTCGGCGGACGCGGCGGCGGCCTTGTAGGCTTCGCGGAACGGCACGCCGGCGACGGCGGCCTCCACCGCCACGTCGGTGGCGTACATGCCCGAATCGATGGCCGCGCGCAGCCGGTCCTCGCGCCATTCCAGGTTGGCGAGCAGCGCCGGCAGCAGTTCCAGCGCCGGCAGGCCGCGGCCGAAACCGTGGAAGATGGCGCCCTTGCTGGCCTGCAGATCGCGGTGATAGCCGGACGGCAGCGACAGCAGTTGTTCGATCTCGGTGCGCGCGGCGGCGACGCTGGCATGGGTGGCGCGCATCAGCTCGATCACGTCCGGGTTGCGCTTGTTCGGCATGATGGAACTGCCGGTGGTGTACTGCGCCGGCAGTGCGACGAAACCGAACTCGGCGCTGGTGAACAGCGACAGGTCCCAGGCGATGCGGCGCAGGTCCAGCGTGGCGCTTCCCAGCGCTTCCAGCGCAGCCATCTCGAACTTGCCGCGCGACAGCTGCGCGTAGACCGGGCTGACCTGCATGCGTGCGAAGCCAAGCACGGCGGTGGTGTGCTCGCGGTCCAGCTTCAGGTTGACGCCGTAGCCGGCGGCGGTGCCCAACGGGTTGGCATCCACCAGCTTCAACGTGTCGGTGGCACGGATGGCGTTGTCGATGAACGCCTCGGCCCAGCCCGCCCACCACATCCCGGCCGAAGACACCACCGCGCGCTGGATATGCGTGTAGCCCGGGATCGGCAGGTCGCGTTCGGCCTGCGCGCGGTCCAGCGCGACCTTGGCGATCTCACGCGACAGCGTGGCCACGCGCGCCAGTTTTTCCTTCAGCCACAACCGCGTGGCGACCAGGATCTGGTCGTTGCGGCTGCGGCCGGTGTGGATCTTGCGCCCGGCATCGCCCAGGCGCTCGGTGAGCCGCGCCTCGATGGCGGAATGGCCGTCCTCGTAGCGCTCGTCCAGCACGAAGCCGCCGGCGCGGAAGTCGTCGGCCAGTATCGCCAGTTCGCGCTTCAGGCCCGCCAACTCATCGCCGGACAGGATGCCGATGCGCTGCAGGCCTTCGGCATGCGCGGTGCTGGCCTGGATGTCGTGCAGGAAGAACTCGCGGTCCAGCAGCACGTCGTCGCCGGCGAGGAAACGCTGGATTTCCGCGTCCACTGCTACCCCGGGTTTTTGCCACAACAAATCAGCCATCTCGTCCACCTGAATATTTGTAGGAGCGCCCCATGGGCGCGATGCTTTTCGTACATTGGACAGGTCGCGCCCACGGGGCGCTCCTACAGGGGAATGCCCTCCAACTCATCCAGCCCGAACGCCAGGTTGAGGTTCTGCATCGCCTGCGTCGCCGCGCCCTTCAGCAGGTTGTCCAGCGTCGCCACCACCACCAGCCGCTTGCCGCCCGGCGCCACGGTGAAGCCACCGATCTCCACGCCGTGCCTGCCGGCGATGCGGCTGACCCACGGCGCTTCGTCCAGGATGCGGATCAACGGCTCGCCGGCGTAGCGCTGGCGGTACAGGTCGCGGATGGCGTCCACCTTCACCGGCTCCCGCAGCCACAGGTTGACCGTCATAGTGATGCCGCGGAAGTGCGGCGCCACGTGCGGCATGAACTCCACCGGCACGCCCAGCTGGCGCGAGACTTCGCGCTCGTGCATGTGGTCGGCCAGCGAATACGGCATCAGGTTGTCGCGCAGCAGCTCGACGTTGTTCTTGTCCGAAGGCGTGGTGCCGGCGCCGGAATAGCCCGACACGCCGAAGCACTGCGGCGGCCCCGCCAGCCGGTCCAGCAGCGGCGCGATCGCCAGCTGCATGGCGGTGGCGTAGCAGCCGGGGTTGCTGATCCGCTTCTGGCCCGCATAGCGCTGGCGGGTCAGTTCGGGCAGGCCGTAGTACCAGTCCTCGTTGAAACGGTAGTCCGCCGACAGATCGACGATCACGCTGTCCGGCGCCTGCGCGTCGATGGCGGCGACCAGTTCGGCCGCCTTGCCGTTGGGCAGGGCCAGGATCACCGCATCGGCGCCTTTCCCGCCGACCTGCTCGTGGCCGAGGTTCTCGTAACGCAGTTCGCCGGCGAAACCGGCGATATGGTCGCCGACCTTCTGCCCGTCCAGTTCGCGCGAGGACACGAAGGCCAGTTCCAGGTGCGGGTGGCGGGCGATCAGCCTGATCAGTTCGGCGCCTGTATGCCCGCGCGCGCCGACGATGCCGACGGTCTTCTTGCTCATGGGGAAACCCGTTCGTGTTGCGCCAGCCTGGACAGCAGGTTCTGCTTCACTGCCGGCCATTCGCTGTCGATGATGGAAAAGACCACGGTGTCGCGCGGACTGCCATCGGCATAGCGCTTGTGGTTGCGCAGCACGCCGTCCTGCCTGGCGCCCAGCCGCGCGATGGCCGCGCGCGAGCGCTGGTTGTGCGAACTGGTCTCGAACACCACGCTGATGCAGCCCAGCGCCTCGAAGGCGTGGGTCAGCAGCAACAACTTGGTCTCGGTGTTGACGCCCGTCCGCTGCACCCGCGGCACGTACCAGGTATAGCCGATGCTGGCGCGCGGCACCGTCGGCTCCAGGTCGTACAGGCGCGTGCATCCGACCAGTCGGCCGTGCGCGTCCAGCACCGCGAACGGCAGCGCCTGCCCCGCCTCCCGCGCCAGCAGCGCCTTGTCGATGTACTGCCCGGCGTCGGCCGCGGTGGGTACGTTGGTGAACCACAGGCGCGACAGCTCATCGCCGGCCAGCGCGGCCCGCATCGCATCGGCATGCCCCGGGCCCAGCGGTTCGAGGCTGACATGATGGCCGGAGATCCGTGGAGGTTGGCGCCAGGGCTGCATGGTCAGTCCACCAGGGTGGCGGGCCGCGTGCGGCAATGCGCCACGCAGCGCTCGATGTCGGCGAAGTCCTCGATGCCGTACCAGAACACCTTCCATTTCTCCTGCTTGTAGCAGCCGTCGGATTCGGCGTAGTAGAAGATGTTGATCTGGTTGTTGTGGCGCGAGCGCCAGAACAGCTGCGGATTCTCCTCGCGCATCACGTGCCACACGGCGCGGCCCAGGCCCTCGCCCTGCGCATCGTCCAGCACCGCGAACTTGTCCAGGTAAGCGAAACCCTCTTCCCGGGTCAGGATCAGCGCGGTGCGGTAGTTCTCGCTGACGTAGACGCGATGCGGGGTCGTCCGCTCGAAGTATTCCGGCAGCAGCGTGCGGCCGAAGCTGGATTCGATCAGCGTGCGCAGGCGCGGCAGGTCGATGCCTTCCCACGAATCGAAGCGCAGCACCCGCTCGCCACGGCGGACCAGCGTGCCGGAACCGCGGTGGGTGAACAATTCCTTGGCCAGTTCCGCCGGCTTGGTGATCGAGACCGACGAAGTCAGCGGCAGCCTGTCCAGCAGGTCCTTGATCTGCTCGATCTTCACCCGCATGCCGCCGTTGATCCACGGCTGCGCCATCAGTTCGTCGTACTCGGTGGACAGGTTGATCGAGTCGATGACCTTGCCGTTCGGATCCAGCAGGCCGCCGGTGCCGGTCAGGAAGATGATCTTGTACGGCTGCAGCACCTGTACCAGCTCGTTGGCGGCGAAGTCGGCGTTGATGTTGAGGATCTGCCCGCCGACGGTCTCGCCCAGACTGGCGATCACCGGGATGGAACCGACCTTCAGGCTGGCCTCGATGGGCGCCTGGTTGATGCGCGACACTTCGCCGACCAGTCCGTAGGTGGCCTGGTCCTTGTATTCGGCCTCGAACACGCCGGACACGATCGACGTGGCGCGCGCGCCGCCTTGCTGCAGCGCCTCCACCAGCGCGAGGTTCTGCTGCAGGAACACCTTGCGCACGATGGCCAGTACTTCCGGCGTGGTCACGCGCAGGCCGTCCACGGTCTGCTTGGCGATGCCGGCGGCGGTCATCTCCTCGTCCAGCTGCGGGCCGGCGCCGTGCACCACGATGGGCGTCAGGCCGACTTCCTGCAGGAAGGTCAGCGAGGAGGTCAGCGCTTCCAGATCGTCGCGCAGCACCGCGCCGCCCACCTTGACCACGGCGAAGCGCTTGGCGTCCAGCTGCGAGAAACGCTTGACGTACTGCGAGATCTCCTTCGCGCTGGCCATGCTGGACAGCAGCCGGATGATGGTCTGGCGGGTTTGCTTGTTCGATTCCATGTTCGTTCGATGTGTCGTGTAGGAGCGCCCCATGGGCGCGATGCTTTTCCGTGATGCAGTCGCGGGCATGGCCCGCTCCTACGACGGGTTCCCCAGTATCTGCGTCACCTTCTGCGTGTAGGCGTGCAATTGTTCCAGCGACACCCATTCGTCCGCCGTATGCGCCTGGGCGATGTCCCCCGGACCATAGACCAGCGCGGTGAACCCGGCCCGCGAGAACAGCGAGGCCTCGGTCCAGAAGTCCACCGCATTGCCGATCGGCAGGCCAAGTTCGTCGGCCAGGTCGCGCGCGGCCAGCCTGCGTTCTTCGGCGCGGGCCACGTCGCCGGACGGCAGCGACGGGCCGCGGAAGGTCTCCTCGTACCCGGCCAGCGCATCGGCATCGGCGAAGCCGCGGAACGTGGCGTGCAGCGCGTCCATGTCCTGCGACGGCAACGGGCGGAAGCCGAACCGCACTTCCGCGCTGGGCGCGATCATGTTGGCCTTGATGCCGCCCTCGACCCGGCCGATGTTGAAGCGCAGCCCGGTCAGGCCGCCGAAGCGCAGATGATGCTGGGCCTGCACGTAGTCCAGCGCCGACGTGCCCCAGCGCATGGCGTTGTGCAGCGCGCTGAGCGACAGCGCGTTTTCCGCGGAAGCGTGGCCGGCTTGGCCCTTGAACGCCATCCGCACCGCGCTGATGCCGCGATGCGCCAGCACCGCCTGGCCTTGCGTGGGCTCGGCGACGATAGCCTCGGCGAAGCCATGGTCGCGCGCCAGGAAAGCGGCGATGCAGCGCGGATCGTTCGCCTCTTCGTCGCTGCTTAACAGGAAGGCGGCATCGCCCTGCGTGGCCTGCGCGGCCGCGATCAGCGCCGCCGCCGCGCCCTTGATGTCGCAGGCGCCCAGGCCGATGGCACGATCTTCGGTGACACGCAGTTTCAGCGGATCGGCCGTCCACGCCGGCGACGACGGCACCGTGTCCAGATGCACGTTGAACAGCCGTTTCGGCTGCCCGCGCACGGCGAACAGCGACACCGCGCCCGCGCCGTGGTCGGTCACTTCGACGGCGAAATCCGGCAGCTGCGCACGGATGTAGTCGAAGATGCCGCCGGTGGTGATCGCACGCGGCGGGTTGCGGGTGTCGAAGGACACCAGGGCTTCGAGATGTTGGAGGACGGCTTGCAGCATGGAGAATCCAGGTTCTTGTAGGAGCGGCCCATGGCCGCGATGCTTTTTTATCGGTGACGATGCAAAAGCATCGCGCGCATGGCGCGCTCCTACAGGGAAGGGTTCAGCGGTTGATTTCGGCCCACAGCGTCGAACTCATGCCGAACAGCTTGATGAAGCCTTCGGCTTCCTCCACGCCCCAGTCGGCGGACTGCGCGTAGGTCGCGCCCTTGGCGTTGAGCAGGTGCGGCGACTTCACGGCCACCGCATCGACGCGGCCACCACGGGTCTCCAGCACCACCTCGCCGTTGACGGTGGCCTGCGAGGACGCCAGGAACGCCTCCAGGTCGGTCTTGATCGGGTCGTGGTAGAAGCCCTCGTACACCACTTCCACCCATTTGCGCGCCACTTCGGGCTTGAAGCGGTTCTGCTGCTTGGTCAGCACCGCTTCTTCCAGCGCGCGGTGCGCGGCCAGCAGCGAGATCAGGCCCGGCGCCTCATACACGATGCGACCCTTCAGGCCGATGGTGGTGTCGCCGGTATACATGCCGCGGCCCACGCCGTACGGCGCGAACAGGCTGTTCAACTTCGCCAGCAGCTGCGCGCCGGCCAGCGGCTGGCCGTCCAGCGTCACCGCTTCGCCCTGTTTGAAGCCGATCGTCACGCGCAAGGCCTGCTCCGGCCATTCGCCGCGCGGCGCGCACCAGCCGCGCGCGCCCTCGCCCGGCGCCTCCCACTTGTCGATCTCGCCGCCGGACAGGGTCACGCCCAGCAGGTTCTCGTTGATGGTGTAGCTCTTCTGCTTGGCGCGCACGCCGAAGCCGCGCTCTTCCAGGTACTGCTGCTCGTAGGCGCGGGTCTGGGTGTGTTCCTTCTGGATTTCGCGGATCGGCGCGACGATCCGGTAGTCGCCCGAGGCCTTGACTGCCAGGTCGAAGCGCACCTGGTCGTTGCCCATGCCGGTGCAGCCGTGCGCGATGGCATTCGTGCCCAGTTCCGCGGCGCGCTTCAGCGCGGCATCGACGATCAGGTAGCGGTCGGACACCAGCAGCGGGTACTGGCCCTGGTAGCCCTCGCCCGCCCATACGAACGGCTTGACGAAGCCGTCCCAGATCGCCGGACCGCCGTCGACGGTGACGTGGCTGGCCGCGCCCAGCTCGGCCGCTCGCTGCTCGATATAGGCACGTTCCTCGGCGTCCACGCCGCCGGTATCGGCGAACACGGTGTGCACGGCCCAGCCCTGCTCTTGCAGGTACGGGATGCAGAAGCTGGTGTCGAGGCCGCCGGAGAAGGCGAGGACGATGTCCTTGGAGCCGGGATTCGGGATTCGGGATTCGGGATTGGAAGAAGCGGTCTGCTGCGACATGGGGGCATCTCTTGAAAAGTTACGGACAGTCAGGGAATCGGAATTCGTTTTTTGCGAATCCCCAATCCCGAATCACGAATCCCGGCGACCCGCCAGGGTCGCCATCACCGCCTTCTGCACATGCAGCCGGTTCTCGGCCTCGTCGATGGCGATGCACTGCGGCGAATCCATCACGCCATCGGTCGCCTTGACGTTGCGGCGCAGCGGCAGGCAGTGGCTGAAGACGCCATTGTTGGTCAGCGCCATCTTCCGCTCGTCCACCATGAAGTGCTTGTACTGGTCGCGGATGGGCTTTTCCGGTTCCCAGTTGCCGAAGAACGGCAGCGCGCCCCAGCTCTTGGCGTAGACCACGTCGGCGCCGGCATAGGCGCTGTCGGTGTCGTGGCTGATGGTCAGCGAACCGCCGCTCTCGGCCACGTTCTGTTCGGCCCAGCCCATGTAGCGCTCGTCGAGGATGTAGTCCGGCGTGGGGCACAGCAGGGTCACGTCCATGCCCAGGCGGGTGGCGATGGTCAGCGCGGAATTGGCCACGGCGGTGTTCAGCGGCTTGGGATGGTAGGTCCAGGTGAGCACGTACTTCTTGCCGCGCAGATCGGACGTGCCGAAGTGCTCCTGCAGCGCCAGCGCATGCGCCAGCTCCTGGCAGGGATGGGTGATGGTCTCCATGTTGATCACCGGCACCAGCGAGTACCTGGCGAAGGACTTCAGCACGATGTCCTGGCGGTCGTAGGCCCAGTCGACGAATTTCGGGAACGCGCGCACGCCGATCAGGTCCACGTAGCGGGCCAGCACCCTGGCTACCTCGGCGATGTGCTCCTCGGTGTCGCCGTCCATCACCGTGCCCAGGTTGAACTCGATGGGCCACGCGTCCTTGCCCGGTTGCAGGACCACGGCATGGCCGCCCAGCTGGAACGCGCCCAGCTCGAAGCTGGTGCGGGTGCGCATGGACGGATTGAAGAACACCAGCGCGATGGACTTGCCCTTCAGCGCGTCGCCCAGCTTGTGCTGCTTGTACAGCGCCGCCTGCGTCAGCAACGCGTCCAGCTCGGAACGGCTCCAGTCCTGCGTGTTCAGGAAATGCTTCATGGTTTCAGGATTCCATGCTTTTTTTTGGAAAGTCCGGCCAGGGATGGCTGGGCTCTTGCGGAGGGAAACGCGTACATCAGAAACGAAAAAACCCAGCCTCTGGCTGGGTTCCGGCAGGACAGGCGAAAACGTCCGGGCGACCCAGCTAGGAGCGGGATTCCGGTCGACGCGCACGCGAGGTCATGCCCGAGGCCTGGCGGGCCGCGCTGTCTGCATGGGCGTGTGCGTTCGTCTTCATGGGCGCGAATGCTCGCATGTGCCGCGCCGCGGCGCAAGGCTTCCTTGGCGCAAGGCTTCAGGGATTGCTGGTGGCCTGCGACGGCGGCGGGTTGACGTAGGGCATCACCGAGACGCGGATGCGCAGGCGGTTGCCCGGGTCCTCGGCCAGCCGGGAGCGGTATTTCACGCCCTTGTAGATGTAGTCCACGTCGTAGGCGATGGGACGCTGGAACTCGCGCTCCACCGGCACCATGCGGCAATTGATCTTGACGGTGGCCGCGGGCGGGGCCACCGGCGGCTCGGACCTGTCCTTGTCGGTGAACCAGCCCCGCATGGAATCCATCATCCTCGACCAGCGGCCCGGCTCTTCATCCGGCGCCTGCTCGGTCTTCGGCGCCGGCACTTCGTCGCATTTCTGCTCGGTGCGGCTGGCCCGCAGGGTCTGGTAGATCGGCTCCACGCCCAGCACCTGCGCGTAGTCCAGGCGCACGTTCTCGGCCTGGACCACCCGCTCCTGCGCCGAAACGGCCATGGCCGGCGCCAGCAGAACAAGCAGGACGAGGAAAGAGCGTGAGCGGTGCATGTGGCCTGAAAGTGGTATTCCGGTGTCACAGTGTAGGCGGCCCGCCTTGAGTGGGGCTGAACACAGCGTCCTCATGCGGGCCGATCCCGGGCGCTGCCCGGCTCGGCCGCAGACGGTAGAATTGCCCGGCTCTCCCCTGCCCCATGCCCATGACCCTGCGCCTGCACAACAACCTCACCCGCCGGGTCGAGGAATTCGAACCGCTCGGCCCGGTCCCCACGATGTACGTCTGCGGGCCCACCGTCTACAACTACGTCCATATCGGCAACGCGCGCGGGCCGGTCGTCTTCGGCGTGCTGGCCGCGCTGCTGCGCCGCCGCTACGGGCAACTGCGCTACGCCCGCAACATCACCGACGTGGACGACAAGATCAACGCAGCGGCCAAGGAACTGGGCGTGGCGATCTCGGCCATCACCGACCGCTATGCCGAGGCCTACCGCCAGGACATGGCCGGGTTGGGCGTGACCGGCGAGTTCTCCCCGGACATCGAACCGGCCGCCACCGCGCATATCCCGCACATCATCGCGATGATCGAGCGCCTGATCGAATCCGGCCATGCCTACGCCGCCGAGGGCCACGTGCTGTTCGCCGTGGGCAGCTTCCCCGAGTACGGCAAGCTGTCGCGCCGCGATCCCGAGGAAATGCTGGCCGGCGCGCGCGTGGAAGTGGCCCCGTACAAGCGCGATCCCGGCGATTTCGTGCTGTGGAAGCCCTCCACGCCGGATCTGCCCGGCTGGGACTCGCCGTGGGGCGTGGGCCGCCCCGGCTGGCACATCGAATGCTCGGCGATGGCGGCCGCCCACCTGGGCGAGACCATCGACATCCACGCCGGCGGCGTGGACCTGCAGTTCCCGCACCACGAGAACGAAGTGGCGCAGAGCGAGTGCGCGCACGGCGGCCGGATCTTCGCCCGTTTCTGGCTGCACAACGGCATGCTGAACTTCGGCGGTGCCAAGATGAGCAAGTCGCTGGGCAACATCGAGAAGGTGCACGACCTGTTGCAGCAGCATCCCCCGGAAGCCCTGCGCTACGCACTGCTGTCGGCCCACTACCGGCAGCCGCTGGACTGGTCCGAGGCGCTGGTCGAGCAGGCGAAGAACACGCTGGACCGCCTGTACGGTACGTTGCGCGATCTGGCCGACGTACATGCGATTGCAGAGGTTCCTCCCGGAATCGAGATGGCGCTGGATGATGATCTGAACACTCCACTTGCCCTGGCAGAAATCAGCCACTACGCCGGCGAAGCCCGGCGCCTGCTTGCTTCTGGATTCAGTCCGACACACCCGGAACAAGGCGACAGGCTTCGGGGAATCAAGGCCGCACTGCTGGGCGCGGGCCAGGTGCTGGGCCTGCTGCAGCAGGATCCGGCCGCATGGTTCGGGCGCGGCGCGTCCAACGACGACGACGCCCGCATCCAGTCGCTGATCGACGAACGCGCGGCGGCGAAGAAGGCCCGCGATTTCGCCCGTTCCGACGCCATCCGCGACCAGCTGGCCGCCGAGGGCGTTCTGCTGGAAGACACTCCGCAGGGCGTACGCTGGAAGCGCGCCTAGGCTTTATCCCTTCTCCCTCCGGGAGAAGGTGGCGCGAAGCGACGGATGAGGGTTCGGCGAAGTCAGGACGCCGGAACCTTGGCGAACTCCGCCGTACCCTCACCCCTCCCCCTCTCCCGGGGGGAGAGGGGTCACAAATGCAGGCATTCCGAATCTCGATGACCGACACGATCTTCCCGCTCGAACCCACCCCCGCCGAGGCGCAAGCCGCCATCAAGGACGAATTCGCCTTCTTCGGCGACTGGTCCGAGCGCTACCAGTACCTGATCGACCTGGGCCGCAAGCTGCCGGCGTTCCCGGAGGAATGGAAGCGCGAGGAACATCGCCTGCTGGGCTGCCAGTCGATGGTCTGGATCGTGCCGCAGGGCGACGCGCGCAAGCTGGACTTCCACGCGGTCAGCGATTCGGCCATCGTGTCGGGACTGATCTTCCTGGCGCTGCGCGTGTACTCGGGGCGTTCGGCGGAAGAGATCCTGGCCACCGAGCCGGACTACATCGCCGACATCGGCCTGGCCAAGCACCTGTCGCCCACGCGCAGCAACGGCCTGGCCTCGCTGCTGGCGTTCATCCGCGAGACCGCCGCGTCCGCCAAGTGAGCGCCGCCGTCCCATCCCCCGCACTGTCCCTTTTGAGCAACCGCGGATTCGCCGCGGTGCTGGCCTATCGCATCTTCGCGCTGCTGTCGTACCAGGTGGTCGCGGTCACGGTCGGCTGGCATGTCTACGAACTGACCCGCGATCCGTTCTCGCTGGGCCTGGTGGGCCTGGCGGAAGTGCTGCCGTTCTTCTGCGTGGCGCCGTTCGCCGGCTACCTGGTGGACCACCTGCCGCGGCGCAAGCTGGGCATGGCGGCCTGTGCGGCGCTGGGAACGACCGCGCTGACGCTGGTGGCGATCGCCGCCGGATGGCTGCCGTTCCGCGGCACCTGGCCGATCTATGCGGCCATCGCGCTGACCGGCATGGCGCGCTCGTTCCTCAGCCCGGTCTACAACGCACTGTTCGCACGCGTGCTGGCGCGGGAGGATTTCGTGCGCGGCGCCGGGCTGGGCAGCGTGATCTTCCAGGTCGCGCTGGTGACCGGCCCGGCCCTGGGCGGCCTGCTGGTGGGCTTCGGCGGCAAAGCGTTGTCGTACGGGGCCGCGGCGGCATTCGCGCTGCTGGCCATCGCCGTGCTGGCGCGTCTTCGGGTGGAGGAGCCGGGGCCGCCCGCCGTCGACCTGCCGATCTTCGCCAGCATCGCGCAGGGCGCGCGCTTCGTGCTGGGCAACCAGATCATGCTGGGCGCGATGGCGCTGGACATGTTCTCGGTGCTGCTGGGCGGCGTGGTGGCGATGCTGCCGGCCTTCATCCACGACATCCTGCACTACGGGCCGGAAGGGCTGGGCATCCTGCGCGCGACGCCGGCGGCGGGTTCGATCTGCGTGGGCCTGTGGCTGGCCCGGCGCCCGCTGCAGCAGCACGCCGGGCGCGTCCTGCTGTTCGCGGTCACGGGCTTCGGGGTGTGCGTGATCGCTTTCGGGCTGTCGCGGCAATTCTGGCTGTCGGCGCTGATCCTGCTGGCCTATGGCATGTGCGACGGCGTGTCGGTGGTGGTGCGCTCGACCATCCTGCAACTGGCCACGCCCGACGAGATGCGCGGGCGCGTGTCGTCCATCAACGGCATCTTCGTCAGTTCGTCCAACGAGCTGGGCGCGTTCTACGCCGGCACCATGGCGCGGCTGCTGGGGCTGGTGCCGGCGGTGATCCTGGGTGGATTCGCCATCCTGTCGGTAGCCGGGGCGACCGCGTGGAAAGCGCCACGGTTGCGGCGCCTGGACCTGCGCGAGCTGCAGTAGCCGCACCCTGGAAGCCCTTTCCTGCGCATCCCTCACTCTTCCCTCTCGGATACCAGCCTTGCCGGGTCCCATACCCGATCGGCCAACTGCCGGTACAGTGCATGCCGTCCGTCCAGGTCGGCCTTCCTGAACTCTCCCAGCGCCGCGAACGGCAATCCTCCTTGCTGGATGTAGGCCAGGAAACCGGGGTTGCGTTCGTAGCATTGCTCATGCAGCGACCATGCCAACAGATTCTGGCTGACGTAGTGCTTGCGCTTCTTCGCATACGGCAGGTCGCCGTAGCTGGCGTTGAAGCTCTTGGGCAGCAACAACAGGCCGCCGAAGCGATTGCGGTAATCGGAGAAATCCGCCTGCGACGCGAATTCGTCCCTGTGGCGCACGTAATGATCCGCCCATATGTGCTCGATCTCGTAGCGGCCGCGTCCTTCGACCAGGTATCTGGCCGCATCGCTGTCCATGCCCGAAGCCGCTTCCAGGTGGGCGGTCATGCGCGCCAGCAGCACCTTGATGTAGCGCTTGGACCACTGGTTGAGGCCAAAGCCCTCGAAGCCGTTGCGCCGCCCATCCGCGGTACCGTCAAAGGAGCAGCCCTGTTCGTCCAGGCGCTTCACGAGGACATCCACCAGCGCCGACGGCTCCAGGCCCCGGATATCGCGCATGATCAAGAACGCGGCATAGGACATCGCGCCGTAAGTCATGCTCAGGTAGTTCACCGCGCGGCGCGCCAGCAGGATATCCAGGAACACCGCCACCGCACGGACCTTGCGGACGATGGTCTCCGGCGCGTCGGTGATCAGCAGGGGCGCCAGCAGCAACGGGTATTGCAGGGTGAAATTGAAGGCGGCGACGTGGTACACCGGCTCCAGCCCATCCACCGGCTTGAGCGAAGCCTTGCGGATGCGCTCGTATTGACGCGTGTAGAACACCATGTCGTCGTTGACGAAGCGGAAGAAGTCCGCCCCGCTCTTCAACCCCAGCTGCTCCGCATGGTCGCCCAGCCAGCGGTGGAACTCGGTGCCGATGCGTTCGAAGTCCTTGTTCTCCGAGCCGGTGCGCCGTTCGCGCACGCTGTTGGCGTAACGCGCCCGCAGCCAGGCCTTGACGGCATCCGTATCCTCGTCCTTGCCCAGCTTGCGCAGCGCTTCGATGCGCTCGCGCCACAAGCGCGCCGCTTCGTTGCGCTGGCCCATATCGGTGATGTTGGCCAGCAGGTAGCCCTTGAGCATGTCCAACGGCGTCAGCGACAGGCCACGGTCGTTCATGGTCTCGAAGATGGTGTAGGCGTCCTCGTCGGAAGCGGCGCTGATCTCGATCAGGTACACCTTCTCGGTCAGCCAGTCGCAGAAGTAGGGCAGCGCCGCCTCGTCGATGTCCTCGGACTGCTCCTGCAGCAGTTCCTCCAGGTCCTGGTAGCGGGCCACGATGGTCTGCACCGATTCCGACGCCTCGCTGGTATCGGGCAACTCGCCGTTGAACAGCGCCGACATGATCGCGCGCCGGTCCTCCACCGCGATATTGAAAGCCCTCTCGCCAAAGCGTTCGGAGTAGATCAGTTCCTCCAGCGCAACCCGGTCCTTGCGCTCGCCCTGCCGCCGGTGCAGCAGAAGCAGCAGGAGGGTGATCGTGGTCAGGCGCTGCTGGCCGTCGACGATGTACTTCTGCCCGTCGCGTTCGCTGAGGATGATCGAACCAAGGAAATAGTTTCCGTATTTCTCGACCGCATTGCGCGGGTTTACGGGTCGGTGCCACTGCAGGAACTGGTCCGTCAGGTCGTCGATCAACTCCTTGGCCTGCTTGCGCTGCCAACGGTACTCGCGCTGGTAGTAATCGATACCGTAGCGCTTGCCCTTGAGGATCTCGCTGATGGTACGGGCCTTGCCGTCGATCGTCTTCATCGTCCCCCTCGATAGAACCGGATATTGCCCCGACCCCGGCGTGGTCCTCTCCGCACCATGCCGACAGCCGCCCAACTCCGCCGGACGCGACATGGCGCGGGTCCGCGACAGCCGCCGGACGGGCAGCGGGAACAGGCAGGGCAGTATCCAACAAAAAACCCCACGCGATGGCGTGGGGTTCCTGCTTCATCCTATGCGGGACAGGATCAATCGCCCTGCTGCTTCTGCATGTGTTCCCAGCGTTCCTGCGCGTCGATGGTGCGTTCGGCGGTCAGGCGCGCCTCCAGGCGGTCCAGGCCGATTTCCTCGCCGGTGTCCACGCAGTAGCCGTAGTCTCCGCCTTCCAGGCGCTTGAGGGTGCTGTCGATCTTGCCGATCAGCTTGCGGTAACGGTCGCGGGTGCGCAGTTCCAGCGAGTTTTCGGTTTCGCGGGTGGCGCGCTCGGCTTCGTCGCCGATGTCGCGCACTTCGTCCTTGAGGTTCTCGATGGTCTGTTTGGACTCCTCCACCAGGTCGGCGCGCCAGTCCAGCAGGCGCTGGCGGAAGTACTCCAGTTGCAGGGGGCTCATGTACTCCTCGTCCGGCGAAGGCTTGTAGCCCTGCGGGATGATGGGGCGGCCGGTGGCTTCGTCGATCTTGTAAGGCACTTCTTTCACCTTGCCGCGCACGACCGGCGCCGCAGGCCGCGCGGCGACCGCGACGGCCACCTTGCCTACGGGGCGTGGGGTGATGGCGGGGCGGGTAATCACGGGGGGCTGGGCGGGGGAAGAGGCTTTGGCGGTTTTGGTATTGGATTTCGGGGTCGGCACAGGCTTCGGGGGGGACGGAACCTTGGCAGCGGGCGCGGGTGCCGCCGCAGCCTTGGGGGCTGGTGCGGTCACGGCGGGCTTGGGCGCTGCCTGGGTGGGGGCGGATTTCGCCGGAGCCGGCTTGGGGGCCGGCTTCGGTGCGGGTTTGGGAGCGGGTTTGACGACGGCCTTGGCGGCCGGCTTGGCAGGCGCCGCCTTCTTGGCCGGGGCCTTGGCGACGGGCTTGGGCGCTGGCTTCCTGCCCGCTACCGGCTTGGCCTTGGCGACCGCTTTCTTCGCCGGCACGGCCTTCTTGGCCACCGGCTTGGCAGCCGGCTTCTTCGCCGGGGCCGCCTTCTTGGCGGCAGGCTTGGGCGCCGCTTTCTTGGCCACCGGCTTCTTGGCGACAGCCTTCTTCGCGACAGGCTTCTTGGCGACGGCCGGGGCGGGTTTCTTGGCGGCCTTGGCGGCCTTCTTCGCAGGTTTCTTTGCAGCCACGAACAGCGCTTCCTTGTTCTTCCCGAGCAGCGGGAAAGCGCGCTTTTATAGCCTACCCGGCCGGCAGCGGCAACCCGACGCGCTATGATCCGTACATGATCGGTCGCGTGCTCATCGTCCTGCTGAAGGGTTACAAGCGCTTCATCAGCCCGCTGCTGGGGCCGCGCTGCCGTTTCGTGCCGTCCTGCTCGGAGTACGCGATGGAGGCGATCGGCCGGTTCGGCCCGATGAAAGGCGGCTGGCTGGCGCTGCGCCGGATCGGCCGCTGCCACCCGCTGCACCCCGGCGGACACGACCCCGTACCGGCCCGTCCGGTCCCCTCCCCCACCCAGACCCCAGGAAACCGCTGATGCCCGCCACCGTCATCGTCAACGCCCGTCTTGTCAACGAAGGCCGCGTCATCGAGGGCGACCTGCGCATCGAGAACGGCCGCATCGCGCGGATCGCCACGGAAGTCCGCCCGCAGGGCGGGGACACCGTGATCGATGCCGCCGGCCGCTGGCTGCTGCCGGGCATGATCGACGACCAGGTCCACTTCCGCGAGCCCGGCATGCCGCACAAGGGCGACATCGCCACCGAATCGGCCGCCGCCGTGGCCGGCGGGCTGACCAGCTTCATGGACATGCCCAACACCAGCCCGCCCACGCTGGACGCGGCCGCGCTGGAGGACAAGTACCAGCGAGCCAAGGGCCGCGCCTGGGGCAACTACGGCTTCTACCTGGGCGCCAGCAACGACAACCTGGACGCGGTCCGCACGCTGGACCCGAAGACCGCGCCGGGCATCAAGGTGTTTATGGGCGCCTCGACCGGCAACATGCTGGTGGACAACCCGGACACGCTGGACGCGATCTTCCGCGAAGCGCCCACGCCGATCATCACCCATTGCGAGGACACGCCGACCATCGACGCCAACCTGGCGGCATTCCAGGCCAGGTACGGCGATGCGCTGAGCGCCGAGCACCACCCGGACATCCGCAGCCGCGAGGCCTGCGTCAAGTCCACCCAGCTCGCGCTGTCGCTGGCCCGCAGGCACGGCACCCGCCTGCACGTGCTGCACATCTCCACCGCCGACGAGCTGGCGCTGTTCACGCCCGGCCCGCTGGTGCGCCCGGACGGCGCGCGCAAGCGCATCACCGCCGAGACCTGCATCCATTTCCTGCGCTTCGACCGCGCGGACTATGCGCGGCTGGGCAACCTGATCAAGTGCAACCCGGCCATCAAGGACGCCAGCGACCGCGAGGCGCTGATCAAGGCGCTGGTGGACGACGTGATCGACGTGCTGGCCACCGACCACGCGCCGCACACGCTGGAGGAAAAGGAAAAACCCTACGCGCAGGCCCCTTCCGGCCTGCCGCTGGTGCAGTACGCGCTGGTCGCGGCGCTGGAACTGGTGCACGAGAAGCGCCTGGACGTGGCCCGGGTGGTGCAGAAGTTCGCGCACGCGCCGGCGCAGCTGTTCGACGTGAAGGAGCGCGGCTACCTGCGCGAAGGCTACTGGGCCGACCTGGTGCTGGTGGACGACGAGCCCTTCACGGTGAAGCGCGAGGACGTGCTGTCGAAGTGCGGCTGGTCGCCGTTCGAGGGCGCCACGTTCCGCTCGCGCATCGGCGCCACCTGGGTCAACGGCCGCATGGTCTGGAACGGCGAACACCTGGTCGGCACGCCCATCGGGCAGCGGCTGGAGTTCGCCCGTTGAAGTTGGGGGTGGCGGTACTGCTGGCGGCCATCGCCGCGGGCTGGGTGCCCTTGCTGGCCGCGCAGGAGTCCGCCCCGTCCCCCATCGCGACCGACGAACGCGTGGTGTTTCCCGCCAGCGTGTCGCAGGGCGCGCTGGTGTTCGGCAAGGTGCCGCCCGGCAGCGAGGTGCGCTACGGCGGACGCGTGCTGCGTACCACCGCCTACGGCACGGTGGCCCTTGGCGTGGGCCGGGACGAGAAAGGTCCACTGACCCTGGCGGTGGTGACGCCGTCGGGCCACCGCCAATCGGTCCGCATCGCCGTGACCCCGCGCGACTGGCCGGTGGAACGGGTCAACGGGGTACCGCCCAAGACCGTCAATCCGCCGCCGGCGATCGCCGAGCGCATCAAGCGCGAGCAGGCGCTGGTCATCGCTGCGCGCGTGCGCGACGACGCGCGCAGCGACTTCGCGATGCCGTTCCAGTGGCCGGTGCAGGGCCGCATCAGCGGCCGCTTCGGCAATGCGCGGGTCTACAACGGCCAGCCCGGCGCCGGGCATTCCGGCATGGACATCGCCGCTCCGAATGGCACGCCGGTGAAGGCGCCGGCCGGCGGCGTGGTGACCTTCGCCGCGCCCGACCTGTACCTGACCGGCGGCACGCTGCTGCTGGACCACGGCCACGGCGTCAGCTCCAACTTCCTGCACCTGTCGCGCATCGACGTGAAGGTGGGCGACCGCGTGGAAGCGGGACAGGTGATCGGCGCGGTGGGGGCGACCGGACGGGCGACGGGGCCGCATCTGCATTGGGGGATGAACTGGTTCGATGTGCGCATCGATCCACTACTCGTCCTCGAACGCGGAAAGTAAGCCTACGGCCGGCCATCGTTCACCCCTGCGACGCGCTGCGGCGCGTTCGTCAGCCCGGCAGCCATGTACTGGCGAGGCGCGGTTCGATCCATTCCCGGTGCCCAAACGCAAGCATGTAGGAGCGCCCTCGGGCGCGATGCTTTTCTGACTGTGCCGTGACGGAATGCAGAAGCATCGCGCCCGAGGGCGCTCCTACATGTGTCGGGACCGGATCAGTCGTTGGAACCGCTGACGCGGGCCACCGCGTCGTGCGGGTGCAGGCTTTCGTAATGCGCCACGGTGGCGTCGTAGCGGGCGATGCGGGCGTCGCCGGACAGCACGGACGCGACGCGGCGGGCGGCGTCCTCGCAGAACATCAGGTTCTCGGCGTTGAGGCGGGCGAAGGCCTGTTCGTCCACGCGCTTGACCGCCGTCTGCACCGGCGTGGCCAATGCGGCTTCCAGCGCATCGATCAGGGGCACCAGCGGCAGTTCGTCGAACTGCGGGCGCAGTTCGACGCGCACCGTGGCGCGGCTGCGCTGCGCGTGCGGGGTGGCGGCCAGGCCGCGCTCGGAAGCCAGCCAGTCGTGCACCACGTTCACCGACAGCGGATGCGCGGCGGCGAAATCCTGGGCGAAGCGCTCGGCATTGGCCTGCCGCGACAGCGCAGCCGAGGCCGGGCAGGTGCTGGAATATTCCACCGCGAACGACAACGCCAGTTGCAGGTGGCCATCGGCCAGCGTGGCGTCGATCTCGACCGGATAGCGCTTCCAGCCGGCGTAGTCGCTCTCCAGCGCCTTCCGCTGCAACAGGGCTTCGTAACGGATCTTCAGCCGTGCCTGCGTGGCCAGCCCCGCCTGCGAGGCGACGCTGTCCTGAAGAAGATGGCGCAGGCCGGCCGGGGTGATCGCTTCGCGCGCCAGGCCATCCTGCAATTGCAGGTACAGCCGCGACATGTGGATGCCGCGCGCGTCGGCGTTGGCCAGGTTCACCGACAGGTCGATGCTGGCGGCGACCTGCAACTGGCCGCCCTGTCCGTCGGCGATGCGGACCGGCAGGGCGATGTTCTCCATGCCCACCCAGTCCAGCGGGCGCGCCAGCGGCACGCTCTGGTGGGCGACATCGGGAAGGTCGGCGCGGGGCGCCTGGGGAAGCGAGGGGGACATCGTCATGCACGGGGGAAGTGGATGCCGCGCATTGTACCCCCTGCCCCCCAAGCCCTGATGAAACAGTGCGTTACATTGGTTTCCGGCATCTATCGCGGCGATGGGGCGCGCCTCTCGCCATGCAGGAGAGGCTCTCCCGCACCAGCAAGCTCGGCTCTACCCGCCGCGCACCGCGCGCCAGGCGGTGAACAGCAGCCGTGGCGGCGACGGCAGCGGCGCGGGCTGGCCGGCCCGGGCATGGCGCAGCAAGCGGCCGAACGCGAAGGACGACAGGATGCGCCGCTCGCGCGCGCCTTGGCGCAGGTCGCCGCCACGATCGCGCAGATGGTCCGCCCATGCGCGCAGCCGCGCCGGGTCGCCGTGGACGGACGCGCCCAGGTCGTAGGGCACCGCGGTCGCGCCGACATCCATCAGGCGGATCGCCAGCGTGTGCGCAATCACCGCGCCCGGCTCCGCCGCACGGCCGAGCACGTCCGCTTCGACCGCCACGACCGCCTCTGCGAACGCGCTCAACGAAGCGAACGCCGCGTCGCCGTCGCGGGTCGGCATGCGTGCCGGCGCCAGTGCAGGCAGCGCCTCGGCCAATTGTTCCCACGGCGCCCGGATCGGCTCCAGCCGGCGTCCCAACGGATGGCGCGAACGCCGGGCGGCCCAACCGCGCAGTTCCTCACCCCACCACGCCAGCTTGGCGTCGGCGGGCAAGGGGTCGCCGGCGATGTTCAGCGCGTCGTCGAACTCCTGCAGCAGCGCGAACCAGGCCACGGCCCGCTCGCGACGTTCGGCGGGCACGAAGATCTCCGCCACCGACCACTCCGGCCAGCGGGCGCGCCATTTTTCCAGGAAGCTGTCGAGGGCGGCGGAGTCGGACATGGACGGATATCGACCGTGGGAGCGACATGAGTCGCGACAGGTTATCGGTAAAGCCTTGTCGCGACTTACGTCGCTCCCACAGGCTGGGACACCGGCTTGCACGGCCACGCCGCCGCATCCGCCAGTTCGCGCGGCCACTCGCACAGCGCATCGGCACCCCACTCCCGCGGCCGTTCGTGCGCCTGCCGGTAGCCCCACAACGCCGCGATGGACGGCATGCCGGCGGCGCGCGCGGACACGATGTCGCGTTCGTCGTCGCCCACGTACACGCAGTCCCCGATGGCGACGCCGATGCGTTCGGCGGCCACCTGCAACGGCAGCGGATGCGGCTTCTTCTCGGCCAGCGTATCGCCGCCGATCAATACCGCGCAGCGGGTTTCCCAGCCCAGTTGCGGCAGGATCTCGCGCGCCAGGTATTCGGGCTTGTTGGTGACGATGCCCCAGAGGCTGCCAGCGGCTTCCAGCGCCGCCAGCATCCCGGCCACGCCGTCGAACGGCACGCTGTGGCGGCCGAGTTCCTGCTGGTAGATCGCCAGGAATTCCGGCACCCCGGCTTCGCGTTCGGCCTGTTCCAGCGCCGGGAATGCGGCGGCCAGCATCGCGCGCGCGCCCTTGGACACGTGCGGGCGCAACTCGGCCAGTGTCATCGGCGCGACGCCACGTTCGCCACGCATGCGGTTGGCCGTCGCCAGCATGTCCGGCGCGCTGTCCAGCAGCGTGCCATCCAGGTCGAACAGCGCCGCGCGCGGAAAGCGCGGCGCCTGTGCCTCCGGCCCGGCGGAACCCCGTCGTCCCGAATCCCGGCTTTCGACGGCCGCAAGGCCGGTCATCCCGAATCCCGGATCCCGGCCGTTCGCGCTCACGCCTTCACCGCGCTGGCCAGGTAGTTGACGTCGGTGCGCGAGGTCAGCCGCGCGCGCTGCCGCCACGGCTCGTAGGCCAGCCCGGTGACATCCTGCAGATGGAAGCCCGCTTCGCGCAGCCATGCCGCCAGTTCGGAAGGCCGGATGAATTCCCGGTAGTGGTGCGTGCCCTTCGGCAGCAGCCGCGCGATGTACTCGGCGCCGACGATGGCCAGCGCGAACGCGGCCGGCGTACGGTTCAAGGTGGACAGGAACAGCTTTCCGCCCGGCTTCAGCAGCGCGTGGCAGGCGCGGATGATCGACGCAGGGTCCGGCACGTGTTCCAGCATTTCCATGCAGGTGATGGCGTCGAAAGCGCCCGGGCGCTCTTCCGCCAGCGATTCGACCGACTGCAACCGGTAGTCCACCTGCACGCCGGATTCCAGCCGGTGCAGGCGGGCCACCTTGACCAGTTCCGGGGCCAGGTCGATGGCGGTGACCTGCGCGCCCTCGCGCGCCAGCGCTTCGCTCAGCAGGCCGCCGCCGCAGCCTACGTCCAGCACGGCGGCGGCGGACAGCGTGGCGCGCTCGCGCACGTACTGCAACCGCACCGGGTTGAGCGCGTGCAGCGCCTTCTGCGGGCCGTCCGGATCCCACCAGCGGTTGGCCAGCGCGCCGAACTTGTCGAGTTCGGCCTGGCTGAAGTTGTCGGATGGGGGCGAAGTCGTGGTCGTCATGCCGACATTCTCTCAGATCGTCCTTCCCGCGGCTTTCAACAGCCGCAAGGCTGGTCGAGCGGGAATGACGGACAAGACATCATGTCGTGCGGATCGCGACGATGCGCTCGCGCCACTGCCGCGCATTGGCGATGACGCCGGCCATGTCGATATCGACCAGCTCGCACTGGGCCAGCTTCGACTGGCCGGCGATCCAGACATCGGTCACCTGCTGGCGGCCGGTGGCGTAGACCAGCTGCGAAACGACATGGTGCAGCGGCTGGGTCTCCAGCGCGGACAGGTCCACGCAGGCCAGGTCGGCCTGCTTGCCCGGCTCGATGGAGCCGACCAGGTGGTCGAAACCGATGGCCTTGGCGCCACCCAGCGTGGCCGCGCGCAGCGACGTGGCCGCGTCCAGCGCGGCGGCATCCTGCGCCACCGCCTTGGCCAGCAGCGCCGCGGTGCGCGTCTCGCTGAACATGTCCAGGTCGTTGTTGCTGGCGCAGCCGTCGGTGCCGATGGCGAGGGTCACCCCGGCGCGTTCCAGCGCGCAGGCCGGGCAGAAGCCCGAAGCCAGCTTCAGGTTCGATTCCGGGCAATGCACCACGCTGACGCCGCGTTCGGCGCACAGGTGGATCTCCGCCTCGGTCAGCTGGGTCATGTGCACCGCGATCAGGCGGTCGTTGAACAGGCCCAGCCGGTCCAGCCGCGCGATCGGGCGCTGGCCGTACTGTTCCTGCGACTGCTGTACCTCCTGCGCGGTCTCGTGCAGGTGCAGGTGCACGGGCAGGTCCAACTGGTCGGCCAGCATGCGCACGCGCTCGAAGTTGGCGTCGTTGACCGTGTACGGGGCATGCGGGGCGAAGGCGGTGGCGATCAGCGCGTCGTCGCGCCACTGGTCGTGCACCTCGCCGGCGCGCTCGAAGTACTCGTCGTCGGATTTCGCCCACGCGGTGGGGAAATCGATCACCGGCAGCCCCACCCGCGCGCGGAAACCGTGCCGCTTGTAGGTGGCCGCCTGCACGTCGGGGAAGAAGTAGTTCTCGTTGACGCAGGTGGTGCCGCCCCGCAGCATCTCGGCGATGGCCAGGGTGATGCCGTCGGACACGAAATCCGGCCCGATCACCGCCGCCTCGATCGGCCAGATGTGCTGCTGCAGCCAGACCTTCAGCGGCAGGTCGTCGGCCACGCCGCGCAGCAGCGTCATCGGGTTGTGGGCGTGGGTGTTGACCAGGCCCGGGATCAGCGCCGCGTCGGGCCGCGCGACCACCTGCTTCGGCCGGAAGCGCTCGCGCGCCTCGCCCACGGGCAGCACCGCGACGATTTTCCCGTCGGTGACGGCGACCGCATGGTTCTCCAGCACCACCGCGTGGGGCACCACCGGCACCACGAAGCCGGCTTCGATCAACAGGTCGCAGGCGTCGGGGGTGCGGTCGCTCATGGTGCCTCGTTCAGAAACCCAGGGTATACGTCAGGCCGATGGCGCCGGCGCCGAATAGCAGCCAGCACAGCAGCATCAGCGCCAGCGCGCGGCCGTAGCCCAGCCGCGGCACGCTGGGGAACAGCCGCGGCAGGGTGGCGTTCCAGCACAGCATCACGCCCAGGCCGGCGAGCAGCACGCCCACCGCCCAGATGCCCAGGTACAGCGCGAGCTGGCCCATCACTTGACGCGGCTGACGTATTCGCCGGTACGGGTATCGACCTTGATGACTTCGTCCTGGCCGACGAACAGCGGCACGCGCACCACGGCGCCGGTTTCCAGCGTGGCCGGCTTGCCGCCGCCGCCGGAGGTATCGCCGCGGACGCCCGGATCGGTCTCGGTGATCTTCAGTTCGACGAAGTTCGGCGGCGTCACCTGGATCGGGGTGCCGTTCCACAGCGTGACCACGCAGTCCTCCTCGCCCTTGAGCCACTTCTCGGCGCCGCCCATGCCGGCCTTGTCGGCCTGCACCTGCTCGAAGGTCTCCTGCTGCATGAAGTGCCAGTACTCGCCGTCGGAGTACAGGTACTGCATGTCGGTATCCACCACGTCCGCGGCCTCGACCGAGTCGGTGCTCTTCATGGTGATTTCCTGCACGCGGCCGCTCTTGATCAGGCGGTATTTCACGCGGGTGAAGGCCTGGCCCTTGCCCGGCTTGACGTACTCGGTGTCGCTGATGATCGCCGGTTCGTTGTTGATCAGGATCTTCATCCCGTTCTTGACATCGTTCATGCCGTAACTGGCCATGCGGAAACTCCTTGGGGTAAGACAAACCCGCCGCGTGGAGCGGCCGGCCGGTTAGAATCGGGGGCCCCGCCGCGACCGGCGGGTGTTTGTTTTCTGGCCCGATATGATAACCGCTGCCCCCAACCCCCGACAGCCTGCCCCACTGACGCCGCCCCGATGGCAGCAGGCGTGGCGCGACGCCGTGCGCGACCCGCGCGAGCTGCTTTCGCTGCTGGGGTTGGAGGCGATGGCCGAACGGGTCTCGGACCAGGCCGCCGCGCAGTTCCCGCTGCGGGTGCCGCGCGGCTTCGTGGCCCGCATGCGCCACGGCGATCCCACCGACCCGCTGCTGCGGCAGGTGCTGCCGCTGGACGAGGAAATGCGCCCGGTGGCCGGCTTCGGGCTGGACGCGGTAGGCGACGCGGCGGCGAAGAAAGGCACCGGCGTGATCCAGAAGTACCGGGGCCGCGCCCTGCTGGTGGCCACCGGCAGCTGCGCGGTGAACTGCCGCTACTGCTTCCGCCGCCACTTCCCCTATGCTGACGAGACCGCCGCGCGCGACGGCTGGCGCGAGGCGGTGGACCTGATCCGCGCCGACCCGGGCATCGACGAAGTGCTGCTGTCCGGCGGCGATCCGCTGTCGCTGGCCACGGGCAAGTTGGCCGAACTTACTGACGCACTGGCCACGATTCCGCACCTGAAGCGGCTGCGCATCCACAGCCGCCTGCCGGTGGTGCTGCCGGAGCGCATCGACGACACCCTGCTCGCCTGGCTGTCGTCCCTGCCCTGGCCGGTGGCGCTGGTCGTCCACGCCAACCATGCCAACGAGTTCGACGATGCCGTGGACGCCGCCCTGGCCCGCCTGCGCCGGGCGGGGGTCCACCTGCTGAACCAGGCCGTGCTGCTGCGCGGGGTCAACGACAGCGTGGACGTGCTGGCGGCGCTGAGCGAGCGCAGCTTCGCCGCCGGCGTATTGCCCTATTACCTGCACCAGTTGGACCGGGTGGCCGGCGTGGCCCATTTCGAAGTGGACGACGACCGCGCCCGCGCCCTGCACGCCGCCCTGGCCGCCCGGCTTTCCGGCTACCTGGTGCCCAGGCTGGTGCGGGAAATCCCCGGGGATACGGGCAAGCGGCCGCTTTGATGCAGGGAAGTCGTGCCTGACGGCGCTGTCAGGGGGTAAGTCGGCCGCTGCGCGGCCCGTGAGGAAAAGCGGTGTCCCCTTGCAGGCCGCGAAGCGGCCGACTTACGGCGCCGCCAGGCGCGACTTTCCCCTTCCCGGCGTGCGCAGCACGCGACTTCCCCGCTCTTCTGCGACGTCCGCATTGGACGCCCCTGCCGCCATCGTGTATTAAACGCCCTCCCCCGGCGGACGCGTTGCATGCAGATCGGCAAAGACACCACGCTACGACTGACCCTGATCGACGACAGCGGCGAAGACGCGGAAGCCGTGGTCAGTGCATTGCGCAACAGCGGCATCGCCGTGCGCCCGCTGCGTCCGCTGGACCCGGCCGAACTGGAGCAGATGGTCGCCGGCCAGCCGATGGACCTGGTGCTGGCCTCGCGCCTGGCCAGGGGCATCCCGCTGGCCACCGTGCTGTCGCAGGTGGACGCCAGCGGCAAGGACATCCCGGTCATCGTGCTGGCGGACAGCATCAACGAGGCCGACCTGCTGGCCGACCAGGCCGCCGGCGCCCGCGCCGTGGCCCTGCGCGGGCGCTTCGAGCACCTGCTGCCGGTGCTGCGCCGCGAATGGTCCGACCTGGACGCGCGCCGCTCGCAGCGCCGGCTGGAAGGCCAGTTGCGCGAGACCGAGCGCCGCTGCGACGCGTTGATCTCGTCCTCGCGCGATCCCATCGCCTACATCCACGAAGGCATGCACATCCGGGCCAACGACGCCTACCTGGAGATGTTCGGGTTCGAATCGTTCGAGGACGTGGAAGGCCTGTCGCTGCTGGACCTGATCGGCCCGCAGTATGTCAACGACTTCAAGGCCCTGCTGAAGAAGCTCAGCAAGGGCGAGCCGCCGCCGCCGCGCTTCGAGCTGGAAGCGCGCAGCATCGACGGCGACAGCTTCCCGGCGACGCTGGAATTCGCCACCGCCACCTACGAGGGCGAGTCCTGCGTGCAGGTGGTGTTCCGCCGCCGCGAGGAATTCGACCCCGAACTGGCGCGCGAGGTCGAGGACCTGCGCCAGCGCGACATGGTCACCGGGCTGATGAACCGCCCCACCTTCCTGCGCGAGCTGGAAACCGCGGTGGCGCAGGTCGCCAACGGCGAGGACCAGTTCGCCCTGCTGCTGGTCGAGCCCGACCACTACCAGCGCCTGCTGCAGGACATCGGCATCGACTCGGCCGATCACCTGGTCGCGGCGCTGGCGGCGCGCCTGTCGGAAAAGCTGGACGACGCCACCATCGCCGCCCGCTTCGGCGAGCGCACCTTCGCCGTGCTGCTGCGCGGCAACCACGCCCACACCGCGGCGTTGGCGGAGAAGCTGCGCGCGTCCTTCGCCTCGCACGTGTTCAACGTGGGCGAGCGTTCGGCGTCGGTCACCGCCAGCATCGGCGGCGTGCAGATCGGCGAGAAGATCGCCAGCGTCGGCCAGGTGCTGACGCGCGCCACCGACACCCTGCAGACCGCCACCAACCTGGGCGGCAACCGCTTCGAGATCTTCGACCCCGGCGCGGTGGACCGTGCCGAGGAAGAACGCGTGCAGAACTGGATCAACCGGTTGAAGGAAGCGCTGGAAGACGGCAGCTTCCGCCTGCACTACCAGCCGGTGGTCAGCCTGCAGGGCGAACCCGGCGAAGTCTACGAAGCGCTGCTGCGGCTGGAATCCAACGGCGAGCTGGTGCCGCCGCAGTCGTTCATCGGCATCGCCGAGGAACACGGCCTGCTGGACGCGATCGACCGCTGGGTGGTCAACCGCGCCATCGAGGTGCTCGCCGAACGCAAGCGCGCCGGCCACGAAACGCGACTGGTGGTGAAGGTCAGCCCCGCCTCGTTCGCCGACAACCGCCTGCTGCAGCTGATCGCGCAGCAACTGGCCGCGCACGACGTGCCCGGCGACCGCCTGTGGCTGCAGACGCCGGAAGCGAAGGTCTTCACCCATCTGCGGCAGGCGCAGGCGTTCCAGTCCGGCGCGGCCAAGCTGGGCTGCCGGGTGGGCCTGGAGCATTTCGGCGCGGGCCTGGATTCGTTCCAGTTGCTGTCGCACTTCGAGCCGACCTTCCTCAAGATCGACCGCGTCTTCAGCGAGGACCTGGGCAAGACGCCGGAGCACCAGCAGAAGATCCGCGAGATCACCGAACGCGCGCAGGCGCTGGGCATCATGACCGTGGCCGAGCACGTACAGGACGCGGCGACGATGGCGTTCCTGTTCACCTCCGGCGTGGATTACGTGGAAGGCAACTTCCTGGCTGCGTCGGCGCCGGTGATGAATTACGACTTCAGTTGAGGATCCTTGTAGGAGCGCCCCATGGGCGCGATGCTTTTCCATCGGCGGAACGAAAGGCATCGCGCCCATGGGGCGCTCCTACGGGAGGCGAGACGATGAACCCGCCTTACGGCGGGTTCATCGGTTTGTGGCTGACGCGATCTGCGGCTCAAACCACCGTACCCTGCTGCGCACGCAACGCGGCGATGCGCTCTTCCAGCGGCGGGTGGCTGAGAAACAACCTCTTCAGGCCATGGCCGATGCCGCCGGCGATGCCGAAGGCTTCCACCTGCGCCGGCAGCGTGCTGGGACGCTGCTGCTGCGACAGGCGTTCCAGCGCGGCGATCATCTTCTGCCGGCCGGCCAGCGTGGCGCCGCCATGGTCGGCGCGGAATTCGCGGCGACGCGAGAACCACATCGCGATCATCGTGGCGAACAGGCCGAACACGACTTCCAGCGCCATCACGATCAGGTAGTAGGCGAAGCCGCGGCCGTTGCCTTCGCGGTTGCCCGACAGGAAGCCGTCCACGATGCCGCCGACCACGCGCGCCAGCACGATGACGAAGGTGTTCAGCACGCCTTGCAGCAACGCCATGGTCACCATGTCGCCGTTGGCGACGTGGCTGACCTCATGGCCCAGCACGGCCTCGGCCTCGTCCCGGTTCATCGAGCGCAGCAGGCCGGTGGACACCGCGACCAGCGCGTTGTTGCGGTTGGCGCCGGTGGCGAAGGCGTTGATCTCCGGCGCGTCGTAGATGGCGACCTCCGGCATGCCGATGCCGGCGGCCTGCGCCTGGCGCTGCACGGTGGACACCAGCCAGCGTTCGGCGTCGTTGCGCGGCTGGGCGATGACCTGCGCGCCGGTGGCGCGCTTGGCCATCCACTTGGAGCTGAGCAGGGAGATCAGCGAACCGCCGAAGCCGAAGATCGCGGCCATGACCAGCAGGCCGCCCATCTGGTTCGGGTTGACGCCCAGCAACGACATGACAATGCCCGCCAGCACCAGCACGGCCAGGTTGGTGGCGAGGAACAGGGCGACACGACTGAACACGGTGGCTCTCCGGCAGGGATTGATCGGGAAGTGAGAACGCCTCAGAACTGCGGCTGCGACCGCTAGAATTCAAGCCGGCACCTGACTGCGGATTCAGCTTTCCCTCTGCCCCCGACGAATGACCGGACCCCTTCCCTACCGCGGCCGTTTCGCGCCCTCGCCCACCGGGCGGCTGCACTTCGGTTCGCTGGTGGCCGCGCTGGGCAGTTGGCTGCTGGCCCGGTACCACCGGGGCGAGTGGCTGGTGCGGGTGGAAGACCTCGATCCTCCGCGCGAAGTGCCCGGCGCCGCGCAGGCGCAACTGGCCACGCTGGCGGCCTTCGGCATGCCGTCCGACGGTCCGGTGGTCTGGCAGAGCCAGCGCCACGACCTGTACGCCGGGGCGCTGGCGCGATTGCTCGCCGACGGTTCCGCCTTCCAGTGCCATTGCAGCCGCGGCGACCTGGCCGCCGTGAACGGCATCCACCGGCAGTGCGTGGCGAGCGACCGTTCGCGTCCGCCGGCGGTGCGGCTGCGCGTGGCGGAGGGCGCGCGCATCGGTTTCGACGACGGCCTGCAGGGGCGTTTCGAGCAGGACGTCGACCGCGACGTCGGCGATTTCGTGCTGCGCCGCGCCGACGGCCACTGGGCCTACCAGTTGGCGGTGGTGGTGGACGACCACGCGCAGGGCATCACCGATGTGGTGCGCGGCGCCGACCTGCTGGATTCCACGCCGCGGCAGATCCTTTTGCAGCGGATGCTTGGACTGCCCACGCCGCGCTACCTGCACCTGCCGCTGATCCTGGACGCGCAGGGACAGAAGCTGTCCAAGTCGATGGCTGCCCTGCCGGTGGACGACGACGCGCCCGTGCCTGCGCTGATGGCCGCCTGGCAGGCGCTGGGACAGGACCCGGCGCCAATGGCGGGCATCCTTCCGGTATCGGGCTGGATGGCGGCCGCCTCGGCGCATTTCCGTCCGGAACGCCTGCCGAAAGTGACGTCCATGACTTTCGCTGCAGCGCACAACAACGCTGCCGCAAGCGCTGTCTAGAATCGGATGGCCGTCGGCTTGCGACGGTATCCGGAGAATCATTGACATGACATCGCGCGTCGTCCTGGTCACCGGCGGCACCGGAGGTATCGGTACCGCCATCTGCAAGAAGCTGGCCGACATGGGCCACCAGGTAGCCACCAACTACCGCAACGAAGAAAAGGCCCTCGCCTGGCAGGCGCAGATGAAGACCGACGGCTACGACATCGCGCTGGTCAAGGGCGACGTGACCTCGCCCGACGAGGCCGCGGCCATGGTCAAGGAAGTCGAACAGAAACTGGGCCCGGTCGAGGTGCTGATCAACAACGCCGGCATCACCCGCGACGGCACCTTCCACAAGATGAGCGCCCAGCAATGGGGCGACGTCATCAACACCAACCTCAACTCGGTCTTCAACGTCACCCGCCCGGTGATCGACGGCATGCGCGAGCGCAAGTGGGGCCGCATCATCCAGATCAGCTCCATCAACGGCCTGAAGGGCCAGTACGGCCAGGCCAACTACGCCGCCGCCAAGGCCGGCATGCACGGCTTCACGATTTCGCTGGCCCGGGAGAACGCCAAGCTGGGCATCACCGTCAACACGGTTTCGCCCGGCTATGTGGCCACCGACATGGTGATGGCGGTGCCGGAGGACGTGCGCGCCAAGATCGCCGCCGACATCCCGACAGGCCGGCTGGGCAAACCCGAGGAAATCGCCTACGCAGTCGCCTTCCTGGTCGACGAACAGGCCGCCTGGATCACCGGCTCCAACCTGGACATCAACGGCGGCCACCACATGGGGTGGTGAATCCCGGGCGCGCGGAGAGGCGAATCGGGCCGGGCGATGGATCGCCGGGACCCGTCGCCCGGGTCCGTCGCCTCCTCCGATCCACCTTTCATGCTGCGCAGCATTTTTCGACTTCCTGAACAGGGCGCCCCTGCCTTTCTCCAGTTGCAAGGGCTGCTGCGCTGCGTCATGCTGGCCCCATACGCGTTTAGAGTGAATGCTCAATGGCTGCGATCCGCATCATCAAGAAGTACCCCAACCGCCGTCTGTACGACACCGAGATTTCCAGCTACATCACCATCGAGGACGTGCGCCAGCTGATCGTCGATGGCGAGGACTTCGAGGTCCGCGACGCCAAGACCGGCGACGATCTCACCCGCACCGTTTTGCTGCAGATCATCAGCGAGCAGGAACAGGACGGCGAACCGGTGCTGTCCACCCAGTTGCTCAGCCAGATCATCCGTTTCTACGGCGACTCGCTGCAGGGCTTCATGGGCAACTACCTGGAGCGCAGCATGCAGCTGTTCATGGAACAGCAGCAGCAGTTCCGCAGCCAGATGGGCAACCTGCTGGGCCAGACCCCGTGGACCATGATGAACCAGTTGACCGAGCGCAACATGGAGCTGTGGCAGGAATTCCAGCGCAACCTCACCGGCGGGCTGGGCCGGCCCACCACGGTCAAGCCGAAGGAAACCCCGCGCGAAACGCCGAAAACGCGCGCGCGCTGAACCACCTCGTAGTGAAACCCGGCCCGCGCCCTCTTGCGCGGGCCTTTTTTTGACCGCGTATCCGCGCAGGGGAACATCAAGGGACATGCTGGCATGACACAACGTATTGCCGTGGTGACCGGCGGGCTGGGTGGCCTAGGAACGGAGATCTGCAAAGTATTGGCCCGTGCCGGCCGCCGCGTGATCGCCGCCGACCTGCCGCCGGGCACCGGACGGCTGGCCGCGTTCCAGGCGCAGACCGAAGGGCTGGACGTGCATTTCGCCGCCGCCGACGTGGGCGACTTCGACGCCTGCGCGGCGCTGGTGCGGCAGGTGCACGAACGGCACGGCGCCCTGGACATCCTGGTCAACAACGCCGGCATCACCCGCGACGCCACGCTGCGCAAGATGGACAAGGCGCAATGGGACGCGGTGCTGGGCATCAACCTGGACGGCGTGTTCAACCTGTGCCGCCACGTCGTGGACGGCATGCAGGCGCGCGGCTTCGGCCGCGTGGTCAACATCAGCTCGGTCAGCGGCCAGACCGGCAACTTCGGCCAGACCAACTACGCCGCCGCCAAGGCCGGCCTGCACGGTTTCACCATGGCGCTGGCGCGCGAAGTGGCCAGCAAGGGCGTCACCGTCAACAGCGTGTCGCCCGGCTACGTCGAAACGCCGATGACGCAGGCCATGCCCGCCGACGCGCGCGAGCGCACCATCGCCGCGGTGCCGGTCGGCCGCATCGGCCAGCCGGCCGACATCGCGCGCGCGGTGGCGTTCCTGGCGGCGGACGACGCCGGCTACATCACCGGCGCCAACCTGCCGGTCAACGGCGGGCTCTTCATGAGTTTCTGAGCGGGCGGTTATGCTTGCCTGCCGAGAAAGCACGAACGACAAGAACGAAAAGGAATCCGGATGAAACTGACCCCTCCCACCTTCGGTGTCTGGCTGATCGCCCTGCTGCTGGGCACGGGCGGCATCGCCGCCAAGTTCGGCTACGTGCCGGTGCTGGCCCCGCATGCATTCTGGCTGGTGGTCGCCGGCTTCGGCCTGCTGGTGCTGGCGACGCTCTTCGCCAAGCTCTGACGCCTCAGGCGCCTCGTTCCGCAGCCGGGACGAAGTGCCGCGGAGCCGGCACCTCACACTCCGATCGAATCGATCCGCAAAGCGACGTCGGCCCATGGATGGATACGAGGCATCGTTTGCTGCGCTCGCCTCCAGGCTATGCGCCGACGGCGTAGTGGCATACCGCCACACCCCCTGGCATGTGCCACAGGGCTATCGGATGGGGCTAAACTCCAACTGCGAGCGTTGATGAAGCCTTCCCCTCATGCACAGGAGGACTGATCGTGGACAAATCGTCTGTCGCGATGTTGACGCTCACACTGCTTCTTCTTTCATTGCCCGGCCTTTCCGGGTGTGCGTCCAAGGGAAAGGTAGTGCCGTGGTCGGCGACCTGCAAGACCGTGGGATGCACCGAACCCGTCGACATCGAGGGGGCCGGCGAAGGCTCGACCGTCCTGCTCGTCAACTGTTCGGATTCGGTCAGGGAACAGCGCCGCTACGCGCGCGTTTCAGGAGCCTGGATGCTACAGATGTACGAACTAGTTGCATCACCGGAATGCGTGGACCGGGAACCGTGACGCCGCAACCGGCTCTTCCATAAAACGGCGACCTTCGCTCCGATCGACTCACTCCGCACGCTGACGATCGGAAATCAATCACGGCAACGACCGCTTGACGGAGGAGTCCATGCATGGATGGTCAGGCGTCACTTGACGGTACGAAGTTTTCCGGCTGGTGTCACCGCGCGCTCCGGAGCCCGGGTGAGCGACTTGATGAAATCGACCCGACGGAAGCGAAGCGCGGACCAATCCTCGTCTATCGCCACCTGGCGCACGGCTTCGAACCCCGCCTGGCCGAGCACGCTCCAGCCACCATCCCGGTTGAACTCGCACTTGTAGCGTTTGGAGGTGTTTTTCGGGTATGCGATCCACAGAATGGCATCGCCATCCGCTGCCGCGGCAAGGGCGACGGATGCCTCATCCAACTGCTTCTGGGTGACGACGAAGGCCATGCCGAAATCGAGACTTGTTCCCTTGCCGGCTTCGCGGTTCACGCCGACACCGCCCAGCGCCCGGAGTTCGGGCTCGAACGACTCGGGCGCGTTGAGGACGACAATCGACCGTTGGTTCTTGAGATTGAGCTTCTTGAAAAGCGGAGTCATAGGAATATCTCCCGTGATGCCTGTCATCTGAGCCAAGCCGCCCTGTGAAGCAGTTCCGGCTCGAATGAACTGTCAGGCCTGCTTCGGTGCATTCTCCCGGATAAACCGTGGCTTTCCCTATCCTGCGATCAACAACAACCAAGAAGCGGCAGCCGAGCTGCCTGCATGTACGTCAGCCCCGTGGCCGCGCCCTGCACATGGCCCGTGTAGCCGACGCCCTGGTAGGCGGGCTTGCCAATCATTCGGAGCAGTTGTCCCCAACCACTTCAACTAAAAATCACTCTGGGCCCGGCTCTCGGCTCCTATTCTTTCCTCGCCTCTTCTCTTCCTAGATTACTCAGCGCATCGATGATCTCTTCAATCATCAATCCACGAGTGTTCGGCTCATCATTCTCATCGAGACCTGAACTCGATAGTTCATCGAGCAAAACATCTATGATTCTCGACACCTCCATTTCACTCACATGTCCATTTTTCATATCAGACACATGATGAAGACCATTTCCCTCGAGAATACTATTCAGAAGATCCTGAAGGTGGCGCTTCACTTTTTTGGCTCCTTCACACGAACTCCCTCGCTACCCTTTGCATGAGTAGTGATGACTTTCCCCTCACTATTGAGAACAACTCTCGCATTCTGTCCGGTATACGCAGTTTTCCCTTCCGATTGTTCAACCACCTTCGAAGGATTTCTGACCGCATCGAGAATAGCCTTGGGCGAAACACCTTTGCCTCCATCTCTGGAGATCGCTTGATTGAGGCCATGCCTGGTATAGCCTGTAATCTTGCCTGCGACTGCATTCTTTGCTCCGCCGGCTGGGCCTGTCACGCCCGCAGCTCCAGCGATCGTTTCACCAGCCGTGACAACTGCCGCAGGATTGGCTAAAACCACGGTAGCAGCTGGAACAGCTAGTGCGGCGCTGACACCTAAAGTTGCAGTGGCCGCCAAACCGCCTACTACTAGCGCATCCCCCCGATCCGCCCCAGGAATTGGGGCGTAGGGATTTGTCCTATCACTCCGAGGAGCAGGCAGAAAATCACAGAATATCCAACAACGCCCATCCGGATCCGTGAATTTGTAGGGGTTGTTGCCGGCATATCGGTAGCGATGGAAGTAGTTGACTGGATCGTCGTACGCCGTCACCGGGTCCACGGAGAGGAAGCACCCGCAGATGGGGTCATAGTAGCGCTGCTGCATGTACGTCAGCCCCGTGGCCGCGTCCTGCACGTGGCCCGTGTAGCCGATGCCCTGGTAGGCGGGCCTGCCGATCATCGCGCCGTACGGCTCGTAATCGTACCGCTCGATGACCTCCCCGGCCTGGTTGGTCACCGCCACCAGGCTGCCCAGCGCATCGGTGTGGATGTACTCCACCACCACCTGCGCACGGGCCGTTCCCATCACCCCCCACAGCAACAGCCAGGCCAGCGCCCAGCCGATCCATGGCTGCTGACCAAACCTGGATACCCCGCCCATCAGTTCGATACCCCCGCCGTCCACCCCGAGCACACCTGCGCATTGCAGGCGCGCACCTTGTAGGTCGCCCCGCAGGCCATGTCCACGATGTACACCGTCACCCCGGCCGACTGCGCCAGCGCCTCGTTCTCCAGCACCTCGTAGTACGTCGCACCCGACACCGCGTTCCAGCTCACCCGGCACATGAAGCGGCCCCCCAGCCCGACAAATGGGGACGGAGCCTGAGGTTTCCCCACGTTTTCATGCTGAGAACGCCATGTTCTGACTGGCTTCTGGCGAGAGCCGGTGTAGCGCATCCAGCATGGCTTGCACGGGACACGTGAGCCATCTTCGCAGCAGTGCTTCACGCCCCAGCCGGACCAGGCTGTACAGCCTTCGTGAGGCCGGATAGGGATTGAGGTTGTCCTGTGCATCAATCGCTTCGGCCGCCATGCCCGCCAGCCACGATACGAACATCGCCAGCGCATGCAACAGCAGCAACACCTCGATCCGTTCGCGCTTGCGGGTCAGACTGTCCTCGTAGGCATGCCCGTCACGATGGGACTTGAGGTCCCGGAAGCTCAACTCGATCTGCATGCGTCGACGGTACACCGCCACGATCTGCGGCACCGTCATGTTTTCCAGCGAAGGCGAGACGGCCAGCAGCCAGGGTTCGGCCTCGCGGCGGGCACATTGCCGGCTGTGCTTGTTGCGTCGCCGTGCGCCCTTGAGGGTGATGTGTTGCCGACCTTGCGGCGCCCGGGCGTAGAGCACCAGCCGCGCCTGGATCGGTGCGCTACGCACCAGATCGAACATCCCCAGGTTGCGCGCATGCGCCGGTCGCACCAACCCATGCAGGGCGCGGCAAGGCATCCACTGGTCCGGGCAATCCTCGACCTCGACCGGCTTGAGATGGGTGCGATGGCGCAGGCGCGTGATCCAGTGCCATCCCATCGCCTCGACCGTCCGGCACCAGGGGGCACGGAAGCCGGCATCGGTGACCAGGATCGGCCGGATATCGGGCGGCAACAGCGCCTTCAGGCACAGCAGGAAGCGACGTTCGGCCTTGGGGGAGGCCAGTTGCCGCTCCGGGAAGACCTGCTCGAACAGGGTCAGCGTGCGACCGCCCACCGGCACGGCCGCACGCAGCAGATGCCAGTGGCCGTCGGCCTTCAGGCGGCACCAGTCCACGACGATGATGGGCGCCGGCGTGCGGATCAGCCATTGCACCATGCCGCCATACAGGCGTTCGCGTTCGGCGTGCAGATGTCGGTTGCCGAGCAACCGATCCAGGCGCTTGAGCGGTGCACGGATGCGCTCGGCGCCGAGCCAGCTTCGGGCCAGGTCAATCAACACCAGACGGCGACCGGCCAACAACGACTCGACCGCCAACAACAGGATCTGTCGGCGCAGGGCATGCATGGGAGTCAGTGCCGAGGTCAGGCATCTTTGCAATACTTGAGTGGCGCGCATGGTCTGCGATCCTCATTGGTGTGGTAACCACGAAGATCGCGCCATGCGCGCACCTTTGCAAACTAGGATCAATGCAAATCATTGATCTGGAAAAGAAAAATGTGGGGAAACCACAGCCTCCGTCCCTGAGGTTTCCCCACGTTTTCATGCTGAGAACGCCATGTTCTGACTGGCTTCTGGCGAGAGCCGGTGTAGCGCATCCAGCATGGCTTGCACGGGACACGTGAGCCATCTTCGCAGCAGTGCTTCACGCCCCAGCCGGACCAGGCTGTACAGCCTTCGTGAGGCCGGATAGGGATTGAGGTTGTCCTGTGCATCAATCGCTTCGGCCGCCATGCCCGCCAGCCACGATACGAACATCGCCAGCGCATGCAACAGCAGCAACACCTCGATCCGTTCGCGCTTGCGGGTCAGACTGTCCTCGTAGGCATGCCCGTCACGATGGGACTTGAGGTCCCGGAAGCTCAACTCGATCTGCATGCGTCGACGGTACACCGCCACGATCTGCGGCACCGTCATGTTTTCCAGCGAAGGCGAGACGGCCAGCAGCCAGGGTTCGGCCTCGCGGCGGGCACATTGCCGGCTGTGCTTGTTGCGTCGCCGTGCGCCCTTGAGGGTGATGTGTTGCCGACCTTGCGGCGCCCGGGCGTAGAGCACCAGCCGCGCCTGGATCGGTGCGCTACGCACCAGATCGAACATCCCCAGGTTGCGCGCATGCGCCGGTCGCACCAACCCATGCAGGGCGCGGCAAGGCATCCACTGGTCCGGGCAATCCTCGACCTCGACCGGCTTGAGATGGGTGCGATGGCGCAGGCGCGTGATCCAGTGCCATCCCATCGCCTCGACCGTCCGGCACCAGGGGGCACGGAAGCCGGCATCGGTGACCAGGATCGGCCGGATATCGGGCGGCAACAGCGCCTTCAGGCACAGCAGGAAGCGACGTTCGGCCTTGGGGGAGGCCAGTTGCCGCTCCGGGAAGACCTGCTCGAACAGGGTCAGCGTGCGACCGCCCACCGGCACGGCCGCACGCAGCAGATGCCAGTGGCCGTCGGCCTTCAGGCGGCACCAGTCCACGACGATGATGGGCGCCGGCGTGCGGATCAGCCATTGCACCATGCCGCCATACAGGCGTTCGCGTTCGGCGTGCAGATGTCGGTTGCCGAGCAACCGATCCAGGCGCTTGAGCGGTGCACGGATGCGCTCGGCGCCGAGCCAGCTTCGGGCCAGGTCAATCAACACCAGACGGCGACCGGCCAACAACGACTCGACCGCCAACAACAGGATCTGTCGGCGCAGGGCATGCATGGGAGTCAGTGCCGAGGTCAGGCATCTTTGCAATACTTGAGTGGCGCGCATGGTCTGCGATCCTCATTGGTGTGGTAACCACGAAGATCGCGCCATGCGCGCACCTTTGCAAACTAGGATCAATGCAAATCATTGATCTGGAAAAGAAAAATGTGGGGAAACCACAGCCTCCGTCCCCTTTGGGTCGCTTTCTCGGCCCCACCCACCCCCAATTGAGGGTCTACTCTGATCCATGCTTCGTATGGCTTCCGCTTCTCGCAGAAGCCCATATCAGCAGCACAGCAAGCATAAGTATTCCACCGCCAATTATTTGATGATACGCCCCAAAATCAAATACAAAACCATACTTACTACTCCTGAAAAATTGAGATGAAAAAACCCTCACTCCTACAAGAGCTATCACTATCGGAATAATAAACTTTGAAAAGTTCACGATTTCCGTCCTCGTCCTAGCATAAGAAGCACGACCTAGCCTCATCTATGGATTGTAGGATCAGGCGGCGGCGGAGGTGGAGCCACTTGCACCTGTTCAATCTCACCGACCACCGCAGAGCCCAAACCAGCTGCAGCTCCTGCAGGCGTCATAGCCGGAGGGCCAGGAACAACATAGCTTGAAACTGCATCGGTTATCTTCTCCATGTTTGCCGCAGCAGAGACATACGCTCCTCTGACTATGTCAGCCTCTACCGTACCTGCGGCTGCGGCACCAATTGCCGCAGCCGTATTAGAAGCTGCATTCAATCCCTGCTGAGCCACTAGTCCCGTTTGCAAGCTTGCACTCTCAGCCGCAGTTGCCACCATCGCTGGAGCACCAACAGTAACAGCAAGGCCCGCTGTCGCGCCGACTGTAGCGACTACCACTGCACCACCCACGAGCAATGCATCCCCCCGATCCGCCCCAGGAATGGGGGCGTGAGGATTGGTCCTATCACCCCGAGGAAGAGGAAGGAAGTCGCAAAAAATCCAGCAACGGCCATCCGGATCAGTGAACCGGTAGGGGTTGTTGCCGGCATATCGGTAGCGATGGAAGTAGTTGACTGGATCGTCGTACGCCATCACCGGATCAACGGAGAGGAAACACCCGCAGATGGGGTCATAGTACCGCTGCTGCATGTACGTCAGCCCCGTGGCCGCATCCTGCACGTGGCCCGTGAAGCCGATGCCCTGGTAGTTCGGCTTGCCGATCACCGCGCCGTACGGCTCGTAATCGTACCGCTCGATGACCTCCCCGGCCTGGTTGGTCACCGCCACCGGACTGCCCAGCGCATCGGTGTGGATGTACTCCACCGTCGTCTGCGCACATAACACCGGAGCAAGCAGACAAAGAAAAATCGTGATCCCTGCCCGGATGGCTTGTATACCCGCCACTCCATTCCACATTCCAATACTCATATGCCTGCATCCATTCGAAACTCCCTGCTTGAAATGTCGCTGTCATGCGCCAGGCCTGCTACGCACAATTGAACTCGCAAAGGCGGCTATCTACCTATCATCGGTGGACGGAATGTCGCAGCAATAAGCATCACGCCAGGTGGGCGGCCTTCACTGCACAGCCGTCTGCTTGCAGAACCTCTGCCGGTATTCCATCGCTTTCGGCATCAGCGCGGTCAGGTTCTGGATGCGCGTGCCGGGATTGGGGTGGGTGGAAGAAAACTCGGGCGGCGCCTGCCCGCCGCTGGCTTCGCTCATGCGCTCCCACAGCGGCACGGCTTCCTGCGGATTGAAGCAGGCCGCGGCGGCCAGCATCAGGCCCACTTCGTCGGCCTGCGTCTCGTGCGTGCGCGCATACGGCAGCAGGTAGCCGTAGCCCATCGCGGCCATCACCATCTGTTGCTGCTGCGGGTCCATGCCGCTCATCGCGCCGGCCATCTGACCGATCTGGGTGAGCTTCTGCTGCGACATGCGCTGCGCGCCGTGGCGCAGCAGGGCATGGGCGATCTCGTGCCCCATCACCACCGCCACCGCATCGGCGTTCTGCGCCACCGGGATCAAGCCGGTGTAGACCGCCATCTTGCCGCCCGGCAGGCAGAAGGCGTTGGCCTGGTCGGACTGGATGACGTTGACGTCCCAGTCGAACGACTTCCAGTTGCCGCTGGGCTGCGTGCCGCGTTCCTGCGCGATGGCCGCCTCCACCTCGGGCACCTTGGCGATAAGCCGCTGCGCGATGGCCCGCACCTGCTGTGCGATCTGCGAGTTCGGGTCCACCGGGCGCTCCTGCGACAGGATCTCCTGGTAGGCCTGCAGGCCCAGCGCCTTTTCCTCCTCCACGCCGATGGAGCCGTCGATCAGCACCTTCTCGCCGGTATAGGGGTCCACCGTGCGGTTGGAGAGGTAGTAGCACCCGCCGTAGACCAGGAACCCCAGCAGGATCAGCCAGCGCACGTTACCGAAAAGACCGCGCCCCTGCGGCGCAGCACGCTGCTCGTGGCGGCCCCGACCAAATGGATCTTGCCTCATCACCCTCTCCTTGGCGGCTAGATGCCGCGGACCACGCGGAAGCCCACCCGCGCATTAGTCATATCCGAATCCGAGGACGAACGCCATGCGGCACGCGCATGCGCCGGCGAACTGGCCCACGAACCGCCCCGGACCACGCGCGAGCGGCAGCCCGGATTGAACCACGCCGCGCCGTCGGCCGGCGCGCGGCGGTAGCTGGCGTGCCAGCAGTCGGCCACCCATTCGCTGGTGTTGCCGCCCAGGTCCTTGAGGCCCCAGGCATTGGCACGGAAGCGGCCGACCGGCGCCGGCCCCCAGTAGCCGTCGCCATAGCCTACGAAGGCGTTGTTCCAGCGCCGGCCGCCCGGCGACACGTCGTTGCCGCCGGTCAGGTTGCCGAAACCGCGCGGGGGCTGCCCGTTGCCCCAGGGGTAGCGGCCCTGTTCGCCGGACCGCAGGGCATATTCGTATTCGGCCTCGCTGGGCAGGCGGTAACCGTGGCCGGTCTGTCCGGCCAGCCATTCCGCGTAGGCTTCGGCGTCGTACACGCTGACGTGCAGCACCGGCATGTCGTCGGCCGCCGGATCGCCGGCATGGTCCGAACGCCAGTCCACCCCGCTGCGCCGCACGAAGTTGCCGCTGCGTTCGTCGTAGACGATGGAATGTCCGCGGCGCGTGGCGCGGGGCCGGTACTGGGTGGCTTCGACGAAGCGGCGGAACTCGCCCACCGTGACCGCATGCCGCGACATGGCGAAACCGCGGTCGAAGCGCACGTAGTGCGAAGGCTTCTCGGCATCGACGGCTTCCAGTTCGTCATCGGCGGCGCCCATCCGGAAGCCGCCATGCGGCACCACCACCATTTCCGGCCCGCGCCCGCCGTTGTGCAGGGCATCGGTGAAGGCCTGCCCCGGGCGGAACAGGCCGTAATGGGTGGCCAGGTCGATCCGCTCGCGGAAATCGGCCGCCACGCGGTCGCCGGGCTCGGCGATGCGCAGCACTTCGGCCAGCTTGCCGCGCGCCTCCTTCAGGCCGGCCGGCGTGGCCAGGTCGCGCAGGCCGCTGTCGCGCAGTTCGGCGATGCGGGCCATGCGGATGGCATTCACCCGCTGGCGCGCATCCGCCACGGTCGGGGCGTCCTCGCGCACCCGCGCGGCATGGCCCAGCCAGACCAGCGCGGTGTCGAAATCGCTGGCCAGCGCGGCCTCCTCGGCGTGGCGGATCATGGCGCTTTCCACCGCCGCCACGCCCTGCAACGCGCGCGCCTGGCCGGGTTTCCATTTCAGCACTTCGCGGAAACCCGCCAGCGCGCCACCGCCGTTCTCGCCCAGCCGGCCTTCGCGCAGGGCGCGCTCGCTGGCCAGGTTCAGCCTGGTGAGCTGGTCCACTTCGTCCACCCGGCCCAGGTAGGCCAGCACGGCCTCGTCCTCCGGCGATACCGCACGCGCCACGGCCGCGATGGCGCGCGCGCGGCGCAGGGATTCGGTGCGGTCGTCCGCGAACCGCAATGCCTGCGCGCCCTGCTCCAGCAGCCGGTCCAGGCTGCGCTCCAGGCCGGTTTTGGCGCGGGCGTCCTGCGGGTCCTGCCGCAGCAAGGCCAGGTAAAGCGGGATCGCGTCCTCGCCAGTATCGAACAGGCGGCCGTCGGCCAGCGCGCGTTCGGCGCGACGAAGCGTGGCTGCGCGCGCTTCGTCGCCCAGGTCCACCGCCGGCGGCTGCCAGTTCAGCTCGCCGATGCCGCTGTCATCGCCGCTCACCGTCACCGTGGGCATGCGCGGGGGGCCGTCGGCCGCATCGTCGCCCAGTGCCGGCGCCGCGTCGCGCGAGCAGGCGCCCAGCAGGCATGACGACAGCAACAGCGTGGTGAGGATCGCGCGCAAACAACCTCCGTGCATCGAACGGGCCACCGCCCGGCGGTATCCGGCGGTGCGACGTTAGGCTATTGTCCCCTGCCTGAGCAAACGACGCACCAAGCGGAGATTTCGTGCCCCACTGGATCGACACCCCCACCGCGCTGGATGCGCACCTGCGGCACCGCCCGGCCCGCATCGGCCTGGATACCGAGTTCGTGCGCGAACGCACCTTCTGGCCCCAGCTGGCCTTGGTGCAGATCGCGGTGGACGACCAGATGCTGCTGGTCGACCCGCTGGCCGCCGGCATGACCGACGCGCTGAAGCCGGTGCTGGCGGACACCGCCATCACCAAGGTCATGCACAGCGCCAGCGAGGATCTGGTGGCGTTCAAGTTCACCTGTGGCGTGCTGCCCACGCCCTTGTTCGATACGCAGATGGCCGCCGCCCTGGCCGGTGTGGCCGCCGGCATCGGCTACCAGAAACTGGTGGAACGCATCGCCGGCGTCGCCTTGCCCAAGGGCGAGACGCGCTCGGACTGGCTGCGCCGGCCGCTGAGCGAAGCTCAGCTGCACTACGCGGCCGACGACGTGCGCTACCTGTTCGCCATGCACGACGCGCTGGAAACGCGGCTGCGCGAAGCCGGACGGTTGCAATGGCTGCAGGACGACTGCGCGCGCTTCGTCGAGAATGCCGCGCAGGACGATGTGGAACGCTGGCCGCACCTGTCCCTGCGCAGCGCGCAGTTCCTGGATGCCGACGCGCAGCGCCGCCTGGTCCGCCTGCTGCGCTGGCGCGATGCGCAGGCGCGCAGCAGCGACAAGCCGCGCAGCTGGATCCTGGACAACGAACTGGCCGTGGGCCTGGCGCGCAATCCGCCTGCCGACCGCGCCGCCTTGCAGAAAGTGTTCGACGCGCAGCCCAAGGCCCCGCGCAAGCTGGCCGACGCGGTGTGGAACGCGCTCGGCACGCCCCTGCCCGACGAGGCCGACGCGCCGCTGGCCCGCAACGCGACCGATAGCGACAAGGCTGCGCTGAAACGCCTGCAGGACGCGGTTTCGCAGCGCAGCGCGGAGCTGGGCCTGCCCGATGGCGTCCTGGCCTCGCGCCGCTACCTGGAGGCGTTGCTGGAATCGGGCCGCTGGCCCGGGGCGCTGTCCGGCTGGCGCCGCGCCGAACTGGAACCGGTGCTCGCCCCGCTGCTGAATCCGGCGGGCTTGGCACCGGCCACGCCGACGGGCTAAAATCGCCGCGTCCATCTTGGGGCCATAGCTCAGCTGGGAGAGCGCGTCGTTCGCAATGACGAGGTCGGGAGTTCGATCCTCCCTGGCTCCACCAAAATCGAAAGGCCAGGCGAAAGCCTGGCCTTTTTGTTGCCCGCGAGGAAACGGTAGACGGCTCGTTCCGTTGCATCCCCGACGCATGCAAAAAACCCGCCGGCATGGGGCCGGCGGGTTCTTGGACGGGCTACGTGTTCCGGATCAGAATCTGTAGTTGACGCCCAGCAGGTAAGTGCGGCCCCACTCGACGTATTCCAGCGGCCGGTCCTTCGACTCGGCATAGGTGCGGTACGCCTCGTTGGTCAGGTTGCTGACCTGGAACAGGACACTCAGGCCGCCGAGCGCATGGCTTTCCGGGAACGAATAGCTGACCTGCGCGTCGGTGATCTCTTCGCCGACGACGTAACGCAGCGTGCGATTTCCATTGAAATTGCCGATCTCGCCGATGAAGTCCGAGCGCCGACGCTGGCTCACGCGCGCCTCGAAACCATTGCGCTCATAGTAAGCGGTCAGGTTGTAGACACGATCCGACAGGCCCGGCAGATCGATATCGCCACTGCCGACGCTCGAGGCGCTTTCCGGGTCCTGGATCTTGATGTTGCTGTCGCTGAAGCTCGCGCTGGCGATGATGCCGAAGCCGGCCAGGGGTTCCCACAGCAAATCCAGCGGCAGCGACGCGGTCAGCTCAAGACTCTGCAGGCTGCCGCCCTTGCCGTTGGCGGGCGCCGAATAGCTGCCGGTATCGGACACACCGACGCCGGGGAAATCCGGATGCTCGGGCACACCGGCAACGAAATCGCTGAAATCGAAGAACGGATTGGTCTGGGTGAAGATGTACGTCCGCAGGTCCTTGTAGAAGTAGGCGGCAGACACGTAGGCCTTGCTGCCGAAATACTTCTCGTACGAGATGTCGAACGCGTAGGCTTCCCAGGGGTCAAGCATCGGATTGCCGCCATTGCCGCTGACGACGCGGTTGCCGGAAGAATCGGGGCCGTCCGACACGTTGACCTCGATGGACGCACGCAGCTGGTCCACGCGCGGACGCGCCACTTGCTTGGCAGCCGCCACGCGCAAGGTCTGGTCGTTCGCGAACGAGAACGCCAAGTTCATGCTGGGCAGCACGTCGGTCATCTTCTTGCCCAGCGACACCGGCTGGGGCTCGCCGCCGTTCGTTAGCTGGACGGCGTCCGACGACTGGTCCGTGCGCTGCACCTGTACGCCGAAGTTGCCGCGCACGGCGACGTCGCCCCAGTTGGTGTCGACGTTGCCCTTGATGTACGCGGTGGCGGTTTCCTCGTTCACGTCCCACGACTTGGCGACCAGATACGGGAAGGCGGTCGCGCTGGGTTCGAAGATCATGTAGCGCGCAACCGCTTCAGGCACGTTCCAGGCCGGGATGTAGCCCAGGCCCGCGAAGCCCAAATTCACCGGGCGGTACTGGAGGTCGGCCGCGATCGGCGTTTCACCCTGCGGGCCTACGAGGATGTCGCCTTCGGGCTGGCGCTTGATCTTCTCGCGATCGGCGTAGGCCAGGCCGACATCAATGCCCGACAGCCAACCCCACGACGCCGGTGCGGGGAGTTCCGCCGCCAGCTTGAAAGTTTTCAATTCATCTTCGACGCTCGGCACCTTGCCATAACCCGATCCATAGATCGTGTTGCGCAGGTACAACTGCGACGGGTCGGAGTAGTCCAGCGTGGGGACCATCTGCGAGAAGCCGTTATTGCGGTAGACGAGCTGTACTGTGTCGTACTGCGGCGCTGGCACCAGCTGGGTATTGTTCTCGAGATTGAGTTCATCGCGCTTGGCCTTGGACCAGCCCAGATCCGCGATGATGCGCGCCTGCCCCACGTTGAACGCGTTGTTCCAGCCGAACGCATTGATTTCGTCCTCGCGCCGGTTGTACATGCCACGCACCAGCGGGTATACGCCGCTCAACGTACCGCCGGTGAACGTGCCATTGCCGTTGACGGTGACGTTGCTGTACACGCACTCCGGGTCGCAGGGGAACGACCCGTTGTACTGGGTGTTCATTTCCCATTGGTTGGCCGTGTCGATCTGCTCGGCCTCGGAGTGAAACAGGTCCAGCGTACTGGTCCAGGAATCGGAGGCGCGGAACTGCAGCGTCGCCATCACGCCATCGCGCTTTGTCTCGCCGGTGCGGCGCAGCGCCTTGATGCCGTCGCTGGCGTAGGTTCCTGCGGGCAGGCCGGGGCGTTCGTCGGTCTTCCAGGGCTCGTACAGGCCGACCTGATTCTCTTGGATGGGCGTGCTGGTATGCGAATAGCCGATCGAGAAACCAAAGCGACGGTCTTCGGACTGCGTGATGTAGCTGGCGTTGATACGCTCGCCATAGGCGGATGTGTTCGCCGCCGCGCCCAGCGAGTTGCGCTGCCCGCGCACGCCGATGGCGCCAACAGGACCATCGAAATTCAGCGGACGTACGGTCTGCATGTCCAACGTACCCGACAAGCCCTGGCCAACGAGGCCGGCGTCCGGCGTCTTGTAGACCGTCACGCCGCCGATCAGCTCGGACGGGTACTGATCGAACTCCACGCTGCGGTTGTCGCCGGTGCTGACCATCTCGCGGCCGTTGAGCAGCGTGGTGGAGAAGTCGGGCGACAGGCCGCGCACGCTGATCACCTGCGCGCGTCCGGCCACGCGCTGCGCGGCCAGGCCCGGCAGTCGCGCCAGCGACTCGGCGATGCTGACGTCCGGCAGCTTGCCGATGTCCTCGGCCGAGATCGCCTCGACGATGGAAGTGGAATCGCGCTTGACCGAAATGGCGCTCTCGATGCCGCGACGGATGCCGGTCACCACGACCGTATCCAGTTCGGTGGCTTCCTGTTGCGGCTGTTCCGGTGCGGTTTCGGCCGTCTGGGCCTGCACGCTGGCCGCGGTCAGCGCGATGGCGGACGCCAGCGCCGCGCTCAGCAGATTGCGCTTGAGTTGCAACATATTCCCCTCTCCAAGGACGTTGTGTGCGGTGATCCGGGTGCGTCGCGCGGTGCGATCGCCCGGACCTGCTACGCCAGGGCAGTGCGCCCTGGAACGTGCGGCAATGGTAGTCGCGGGCGCAGCTGCACAAATTCCCCTGCATACGTATTCATAGGGGTTTTCCGCGCTTTTCCGCGTGCATGGCGCCGTGTGCGGGAAGGATGCGGGCGCACGCGGATGCTCCACCATGCATCAAATCCGATGCTCTTTGTGCTTCCAACCGCTCTTCGCAAGCGGAGCGAACACGCCTGCTTACCCTGCCCCCACGGCCGGCCCGTCGCCCTACTCCACCACGTAGACCACCGTCGTGCGCGGCGGCACGGTGAAACGGCCCAGGTCGCGCTCGAAACGCGCATCGCGGCGCGGCCGCGGGTCCGCCGCGCCAGCGGCACGGTGGACAGGATGCAATCGATAGGATTTGCCCTTCTCGGAAGGCAGTTCCAGCACCTGTGCCTGCGGCGATACGTTCAACAGATAGAGGATCTCGCGGAAACCCGCCCCCTCGACCGCCTGGCCATCGCGTGCTTGCCCGTCCAGCTGCCCCACCACGACCAGCGGGTTCTGCCCGGCCCCGCTGTTGGGGAAACGTAGCCGCTGTTTCACTTCCCCGGCATCGTCCAGCCGGAACAGCCGCGAGCTGGCGCGGATGCGCAGCAGGTCGCGGAACATGTCGCGCGCCAGGGCGATTTCGCGTGGACCGGGCTTGATCGAGGCATCCGCCAGCAGCGGCTTCATCAACGCCCAGTTGGCCGCATTGTCGCTGGCCGGCGGCAATCCGGTACCGAAGGCATTGTCGCGATACGTCCAGTCCAGCCGGTTGAACCAGTCGCCGGAATCGAAGCTGTTGCGGTCCAGCGACTTGGAGCGCAGCGTGTCGATGCCGGCATGGAAATACGCCACACCCTGGCTGAAGGCGGTCACCGCCACGCCCAGCATCTGCACCCGCGCGCGGTCTTCCGCCGAAGTATCGCGCGGCAGCTTGAACGCATTGATGTCGAACAACGTCTGGTTGTCGTGGTTCTCGGCGTAGTTCACCACTTCGCCAGGCTGGCTGGCATAACCGGCGGGCTGGCCCTTGTAGTCGATGTCCCACAAGGACTTTTCATCGCCGTCGGACGTGGCCAGCCTATAGTCGCGCAACGTGCCCGCCAGTCCCACGCGCACCATGTCGGCGGCCGCTTGCAGATCCTCGCGCGAGCGTCCCGCGTCCGCCATCGCGTTGGGCGCATACACCAGGCCGTTGAGCCAACCCTGTTCCTTCACCAGCGCATCGCCGCCATCGGCCGGACCGCCACCGCGCAAGGCATCGCGCGTGCGGTCGCTGAAGGTACCGATGCCCGAGCCGTTCAGCGAAAGCTGCGAGGCCTGCACGAAGCGCGCGCCGTCGGCCACTTCGCCGAAGTTCCAGCCTTCGCCGATCAGTTGCACGTCGCGGCCGGTCGCCGCATCCACGCGGCGCTTCAGTTCTTCCATCGCCGCGCGCGGCTGGTGGCCCATCAGGTCGAAGCGGAAGGAATCGATGCGGTAATGCCGGGCCCACAGCACGGCCGAATCGATCATCAGGCGCGCCATCATCGCGTGCTCGGTGGCGGTGTTGTCGCAGCAGGTGGAGCGCTCGACCCGGCCGTTGCCGTCCAGCCGCTGGTAGTAGCCCGGCACGATGCGGTCCAGCACCGAACCGGCCGCCTGCCCCGAGGCGGCCGTGTGGTTGTAGACCACGTCCATGCCCACGCGCAGGCCGATGGCATTCAGCGCCATGACCATCCGCCGGAACTCGGCGATCCGGCGCGCGCCATCGGATGCGTCGCTGGCGTAACTGCCTTCCGGCGCGTTGAAGTGGAACGGGTCGTAGCCCCAGTTGAAGCAATCGCGCGCCGCCACCGCCATCACCGCGGCCTGCTGGGCCTCGCTGTCCGCCGCCGCGTCCGGCACCCGTGGCGTCAGGCAACCGGCTTCCGGAATGGTGGCGATGTCGAACACCGGCAGCAGGTGCACGTCGGTCATGCCGGCTTCGGACAGCGCGCGCAGGTGGCGCATGCCATCGGATGCCGTGTCGGTGAAGGCCAGGTACTTGCCCCGGTGCGCGGCCGGCACGCTGGCGTCGCCGATGGAGAAATCGCGCACGTGCAGTTCGTAGATCGTCATGTCCGTCTGCGTCTTCACCCGGTCCGGTCGCGGCGCGTCGTCCCAGCCCGCCGGCTTGAGCGCGGGCGAATCGGGATCGGCGAAATAGCTGCGGCGCGAATCCGTCCCCAGGCTGATCGAGTACGGATCGGTGACGCGGTTGCGGACCACGCCCGTGCCCGGCACGTGCACGTCCACCAGGTAGGTGTAGTAGCGTCCGGAGAGGTCGCCGGGCGTGCGCCAATGCCAGATGCCCGTGGCCGCTTCCGGCGACAGGGCGTGCACTTCGGTCGCGCCGCCGTTGTCGTCCGAGTACAGGCACAACGACACCGCGCGCGCGGTCGGCGCCCACAGCGCCAGCGACGACGCTTCGGAAGTGCGGAGCGGCCCCAGGGACGGTGCCTGCACGGCAGCGGCGTAGAGGTCATCCAGTGCGCCGGGATGCTGCACTGCCGTGGCCGCCAGCACGCGGCCCGACGCGTCCTCGCGCACCAGCACTATCTGCTGGCGCAGCAGGTCGGCCAGCCTCTTCCTGTCCTGCGCACCGAGGCGCAGGTCCGCGCCGGCCGGCACGAAACCGAAGCGCTGCGCGATCCCGTCGCCGGGCGCCGTCGTGGCGCTTTCCAGCACGAGATGTCCATCGGCCCCGACGACACTCCTGCCGGGCTGGGCGACCAAGGCCGCGACGGCCGAGTGGTAGAGCCGATAGCGGCCCTGCGGCGAGGTGCCCGGCCAACGGATGCGATCCGCGCTCAACCAGTAGGCCTGGGCCGTGGCATCGACGGTCGCCGAGGCACTGGGCTGCAGCGTGGTGGCGAAGGCCGCGGCATCGCAGTCGGCCAGCGTGGCTTTCGCATGCGCCAAGGGACTGCAGGGCAACAACATCGACACGATGCCCATCGCCAGCCATCGCTTGCGATGACGATGGAAACCTTCCATTCCGCCCTCCCGACCCGGCGACGGCGCACAGGCCGCCGTCATGCGTCCCCGCAAGTGCTGCATGGGCCCACAGGGCGTTGCGCGCGCATCAACCCAGGCGCGCGTAATACGCGCCGCGCGGCGGCAGCGACAGCTGCCCGTCGGCGACTTGCCCGGCCAACAGGCCGTGTCCTTCCACTGGCTGCACCGACAGGCCGTCCGGCAATGTCCAGCGCACCGGCTGCGCCGACAGGTTGAACACCACCAGCAGTGCCTCGTCCCCGGCGTCGCGGCGGAACGCCAGCACCGGTTCGGGCGCGTCGAAGAAGCGGATGCTTCCCACCTGCAGCGCGGCATGCCGCTTGCGCCAGGCGAGGAAACGCCGCACGGCGTTCAGCGCCGACCGGGGATCCTGGTCCTGCTTCGCCACGCTGATGGCGCGGTGCTCGGCGGGGATCGGCAGCCACGGGCGTCCCGCGCTGAAGCCCGCTTCGTCGCCGCCGTTCCACGGCATCGGCGTGCGGCAACCGTCGCGGCCCTTGAACTTGGGCCAGAACGTCTTGCCGTAGGGATCCTGCAAGGCTTCGTAGGGCACGTCGGCTTCCGGCAGGCCCAGTTCTTCGCCCTGGTACAGACAGACCGAACCGCGCAGCGAGCAGACCAGCGCGACGAGCTGCGCGGCCAGTGCGGGCGACGCGTCGCCATTGCCCCAGCGCGTCACCGCGCGCTGCACATCGTGGTTGGACACCGCCCAGCACGGCCAGCCTTCCGCCATCGCCGCTTCCAGCCGCTCGACCGTGCCGCGGATGTAGCCGGCGCTGCCGTCGTCGGTCAGCAGCTCGAAACTGTAGCCCATGTGCAGGCGCCGGTCGGTGACGTACTCGGCGGTGGTGGCCAGCGAGTCCTCCGAGGATATCTCGCCCAGCGCGGCGGCATCGGGGTACCGGTCCAGCAGCGCGCGCAGCCGCTCCAGGAACGGGATGTTCTCCGGCTGGGTGTTGTTGAAGTAGTGGTACTGGTAGGCGTACGGGTTGTCCGGGCTGAAGCCGCGGCCCACGCGCTTTTCCTTAGGCTTGGGCGGATTGTCGCGCAGCCGCGCGTCGTGGAAGCAGAAGTTGATCGCGTCCAGGCGCAGGCCGTCCACGCCCTTGTCCAGCCAGAACTTGACGTTGTCCAGCGTGGCCTGCTGCACGGCGGGATTGTGGAAGTTCAGGTCCGGCTGGCTGGAGAGGAAGTTGTGCAGGTAGTACTGCTCGCGGCGCGGCTCCCAGCGCCAGGCCACGCCGCCGAACAGCGACATCCAGTTGTTCGGCGCGGTGCCGTCCTCCTTGGCGTCGGCCCAGACGTACCAGTCGGCCTTCGGGTTGTCGCGGCTCTCGCGGCTTTCCTTGAACCAGGCATGCTCCACCGAGCAATGGCTCAGCACCTGGTCGATCATCACCTTGATGCCCAGCGCATGCGCCTTGGCCAGCAGGCGGTCGAAGTCGTCCAGCGTGCCGAACAGCGGGTCGACGTCGCGGTAGTCGGCGATGTCGTAGCCGAAGTCGGCCATCGGCGACTTGAAGAACGGCGAGATCCAGATGGCGTCCACGCCCAGGCCGGCGACGTAGTCGAGCTTCTCGACGATGCCCGGCAGGTCGCCCACCCCGTCCCCGTTGGTGTCCAGGAAACTGCGGGGGTAGATCTGGTAGATCACCGCGCCGCGCCACCAGTTGTTGTCGTTCATCGCTCCACCGGATTCCCTGCGTCACGCGCCCAGCCGGCGCGCACGGCGGGCGCAACTATTCCATGCCCCGCTGTCCCGCGTGACCGTGGTCCGTCGTGCCGGTGGATGAATACGTATGCAAGCAGGGTGGCGGATGGGTGCGCGACGACGGTGGCCGGGCAAGCGCCCGCATGCGCCGGCATGGGAAGAAGCCAGCAACGGCGCGGGTTTCGACGCGGACGCGGCTGTCCCGGCGTGCGTCCTGCGCGGCATTCCGCAGGTCGCGGCGTGTTTGCAGTGCAGCATGGAATCGAAGGCCGTTGCCTTCAAGATGCCGCCTCAGCCGCAGGCCGCGTCGAACCGATGCGGGCTGTGCCCAGGCGATCCCACCGGCACCAGGAATCCACCCGCATGACCCCCAAGCCGCAACTGTCCTTCTGGCAGATATGGAACATGTCGTTCGGGTTCCTCGGCATCCAGTTCGGCTTCGCGTTGCAGGGCGGTTTCATGTCGCGCATCTTCCAGACCCTGGGCGCGGAAAAGGATTCGCTGCCGCTGCTGTGGATCGCCGCGCCGCTGACCGGCCTGCTGGTGCAGCCGATCATCGGCTGGTTCAGCGACCGCACCTGGCATCCGCTGCTGGGGCGCCGCCGTCCGTACTTCCTGATCGGCGCGGTCCTCAGTTCGATCGCGCTGGTCTTCATGCCGCACTCGCCGGCACTGTGGGTGGCCGCGGGCCTACTGTGGGTGCTGGACGCGTCCATCAATATCAGCATGGAGCCGTTCCGCGCCCTGGTGGCGGACAAGCTGCCCGAACAGCAGCGCTCCTACGGCTTCGTCCTGCAAACGCTCATCATCGGCATCGGCACCTGGGTGGCCAGCAACCTGCCCTGGTTCGTCGCGCAGATGGGCGTGCCGAACGAGGCCGGGCCGGGGGTGGTGCCGCCCTCGGTGAAGATCGCCTTCGCCATCGGCGCGTTCGTGTTCATGGCCAGCATCCTGGTGACGGTGTTCACCACGCGGGAATACCCGCCGGAGGATCTTGAGGCCTTCCGCCGGGAGAAGCGCGACCAGGGCAACTTCATCGCCGGGATCGTCCACCACGTGGCGCACATGCCGGCGCAGATGCGCCGGCTGGGCGCGGTGCAGTTCTTCAGCTGGCTGGCGTTCTTCGCCATGTGGTCCATGGCCACGCCGGGCCTGACCGAACACGTGTTCAAGGCGCCCGCGCCGGACCCGGCCGCATTCGACATGAGTGTCCCTGCGCAGGCGGCCGCCTTCCAGTCGGCCAATGCGGCGTTCCAGAACGCGGCCGACCTGGTGGGCTCGTACATGGGCTACTACGGCCTGTCGTCGATGCTGGTGGCGCTGCTGCTGAGCTTCTATGCCGCGCGTTTCCCGCTGAACCGCAAGGCGGTGCATTTCGGTTCGCTGCTGCTGGGCGGGATCGGCTTCCTGTCGATGTGGTTCGTGCCGCAGCCGTCGTGGCTGATCCTGTCCTTCGCGCTGGTGGGCGTATCGTGGGCCAGCATCCTGTCGATGCCGTACGCACTGCTGTCCAGCCACGTGCCGGCGGACAGGATGGGCATCTACATGGGCATCTTCAACATGTTCATCGTGATCCCGCAGATCGTCGCCGCCACCCTGCTGGGACCGGCCCTGCGCCACTTCTTCGGCAACCAGCCGATCTACGCGCTGGTCATCAGCGGCGCCAGCCTGGTCGTGGGCGCGCTGTGCCTGGCCCGCGTGCGCGAAGCCGCCTACCAGGACACTCCCACCGCCCATCTGCAGCAGGTGCACTGATGACCCGATCGATACCGCGCCTGCGTTGGCTGGCCTTCGCACTGCCGGTCGCCTTCGCACCCACGGCCCTTGCCGCCGACGACTTCTACGGCACCACCGAACCCTTCGCGAAGGAAGCCGTCTACTTCGTACTGACGGACCGTTTCGTCAACGGCGATCCGACCAACGACCACCGCGACCAGGGCGGCGCGCACCGCACGTTCGACCTGCCCGTGCCCGGCGCGCCAGAAGGCGAATCGGACAACGTCGGCTATATGGGCGGCGACTTCAAGGGCATCGTCGACAACGCCGGCTACATCCGCGGCCTGGGCTTCACCTCGGTCTGGGTCACGCCCATCGTCGACAACCCGGACCAGGCGTTCACCGGCGGCGAGGCAGTGACCTGGGGCGGCATGTTCACCGACCGCGGCAAGACCGGCTACCACGGCTATTGGGGCATCAACTTCTACAAGCTGGACGAGCACCTGCCCAGCGAAAGGCTGGACTTCGCCGGCTTCACCCGCGCGATGAAGGACCAGCAGTTGGACGTGGTGCTGGACATCGTCGCCAACCACGGCTCGCCGGCGTACTCGATGCCGAAGATGCAGCCGCAGTACGGCAAGCTGTGGGACAAGGACGGCAAGCTGGTCGCCGACCACCAGAACCTGGACCCGGGCAAGCTGGACCCGCGCCGCAAGCGACTGCACGCGTTCTACAACACCGGCGGTGGGCTGGCCCAGCTATCGGACTTCAACGAGAACAACCCGCAGGTGCTGGAGTACCTGGTCGGTGCCTACGGGCAATGGATCGACCAGGGCGCGGCGGCCTTCCGCGTGGACACCATCGCCTGGATGCCGCATGCGTTCTGGAAGCGGTTCGCCGACCGCATCCGCGAGAAGAAGCCCGGCTTCTTCATGTTCGGCGAGAACTTCGACTACGACGCCGCCAGCATCGCCGGCCATACCTGGGAACGCAACGGCGGCTACAGCGTGCTCGACTTCCCGCTGAAGGCCAGGTTGACCGAAGTGTTCGAGAAACCCGGCAGCGACTTCGCCGAACTCGGCAAGGCGCTGTATCTGGAGGACGGTCCGTACGCCAACCCGTACGACCTGATGACCTTCTACGACAACCACGACATGGCGCGCATGGACGCCCGCGACGAAGGCTTCATCGACGCGCATAACTGGCTGTTCACCGCGCGCGGCATCCCGGTGATCTACTACGGCTCCGAAACCGGCTTCATGCGCGGCCGCGCCGAACACGCCGGCAACCGCAACTACTTCGGCCAGGAACGCATCGACGCGGCGCCGCAGAGCCCCATCTTCGCGCCGCTCCAGCGCATCGCGCAGTTGCGGAGGGACACGCCGGCCCTGCAGCGCGGCCTGCAGCTCAACGTGCGCCTGAAGGGCGACCAGGCCGTGTTCTACCGCGTGCTGCAGCACAACGGCATCCACCAGACCGCGCTGGTGATGTTGAACAAGGCCGACAAGGCCAGCCGCATTTCGGTCAGCGACCATCTACAGCAGGGCGAATGGCGCGATGCCTTCACCGGTCGCAAGCAGCGCGTGCGCAACCGGCTGGAAGCCGAAGTGCCGGCGCACGGCGTGCGCGTATTCCTGCTCGACGCCCCCATCACCCGCGAAGACACCCGCGCCCGCCTGGCCGAACTGATGGAGCGCAAGGCACCGAAACCCGATTGACCCGCTCCCCTTGTAGGAGCGGCTTCAGCCGCGACCGCGTACCCACCAGAACTCCAGACGCGGATCAACGCGGATGGGTAGGGAAAAGACGTTTGGCTTTGCCTGCGCGATCCGGATTGGACCGTGGCGCACAGCTTCTCCGTGGCTCCCGGTCGCGACTGACGTCGCTCCTACAAGGAAAGATCGATCCGCGGACCGGTCCGAGCCGACACTCGTCAGATGTCGGAGACTTGACCCCGGCCTGCACGGCTGATGTCGCGCAAGATGCCCCAGACCGATTGACCTGCCTCTCCTGTAGGAGCGGCTTCAGCCGCGACCGGGAGCCATCAGTAAGCCTCAGCCACGGATGACACGGATAAAGCCAGAATGCTTTATTCGTGTCATCCGCATTCATTCCCGTCCGTCGCCTGTCTGGCGGTCGTGCGGTCGCGGCTGAAGCCGCTCCTACAGTGCTTCCGCCCACACGCTGTTGGGTTCGCCCACGCGCGCGCGCTTCGCGGTCATGCGCGCCAGCCAGGCGAAGCCGACCGCCATCGCCAGCGCGCCGGCGTCGATGGCGAACAGGGCGGCATGCCCGGCCGCCGCGCTTTTCCACAGCCACCAGCCCGTCATCGCGCCATGCGCCACGGGTATCAGCGCCGTCGCCAATGCGGCCAGCCACAGCAGTTCCCGCGCGGCGCGCACGGGGGGGCGCACGGCGGCCCAGAGCAGACACAGCGCCCATGTCGTGAAGCAGGCCCCTTTCACGCCGGCTTCGACCCCGGTGCCCCATGAAACCGCGTGCGCTTCCAGCACCTGCACCGCGACGAACGCGGCGGAGATCGCCACGCAGACGCCGATGCAGGCCCCACCGTCGCCTTCGCCATCCAGACCTGCGCGGCGCCCTGTTGCTGTTGCCGGCGCTTGCGCCGCGATTCGATCCACAGCAGGTTGCCCGAATAGAACAGGAACGCGCCGCCGATGCCCAGCAGGAAGTACAGCCACTGCACCCAGGCATTGCCGTATTCGCCGAAGTGCAGCAGGTAGGCGATGGACAAGGTGGCGTGGTTGGCGTCGCGCCGGCCCGGCAGCTGGCTGGCGATCACTTCGCCCGTGTTGGCGTTCAACGCCACGGCGCCCAGTGCACCCAGCATTCGCGGCGCCTCGCCGGTGATCTCGACGATGGCGTTGGCGTCGCCCGCATTCGTCAGCTTCAGGTAGGCCGGCTCGAACGATGGCAATCCCTGCTCCCGCGCCACCTCTTGCGCGCGCGCATGCCACACCGCCACGCCACCCAGGGTCTCGGGCTTGCCGGCGGCGGCCACCCTTGGCGCGGTGTCCAGCGCGGCCGGCATCGCTTCCATCAGCTTGCCGCCGTAGATCAGCGGGTTGAGCGCGAACGCCACCACCATCACCAGGCACAGCAACGCGCCGGTCACGGCGAACATGACGTGCATCGGCAGGCTCAGCACGCCGATCACGTTGTGCGCGTCCTGCCAGAACCGTTTGAGGTTGCGCCCCGGCCGCAGCGCGAACAGGTCGTCCACCAGTTTGGGCAGGTGGATCACGATGCCCGATACCAGCGCCACGCCGTACAGCAGGCTGACGATGCCCATCAGGTAGGTGCCGGCCAGGGGAATGCCCAGCGAATAGTGCAAGGCGTTGACCAGTTCGGACAGCGCGGCGGAAGGCGGCTGCTCGCTGCCCTCCAGATCGTCGCGGGTGGCGAAGCGCCAGACGCCTTTTTCGTCCGGCCAGTAGACCGCCGCCTGGGCCGACTCCTCGCCCGGGAACATCATGCCCACCCAGACGCGCGCGGGAGGATGGCGCTTCAGCGTTTCGTCGAGCAAGGCCTGCGCGTCGTCCAGCGTCTCGACGGGCCGCTCCACCGCGTGCGGCGACTGCCAGACCATCAGGTCGTGGTGGAACACGGTGATCGCGCCGGCATAGAACGCGACGAACAGCGCGAAGCCGGCCACCAGTCCCACCCAGGTGTGCAGCGTGGTGAAGGTGCGCAGCGTGGAGGATTTCAGTTTCATCGGCGCCCTTATTGCACCCATTGCAGGTGGCGCAGCAGCCACAGGCCGGCGAATCCCAGAGCTGCCAGCGCGCCGTAGATCGTCCATGCGCGCTTGCCGTTGCGGAACGCGAACGCCAGCGCGATCGCGCCCATCCATACCGGGAAGAACGCCAGCATGCCGGCCACCAGCGTCGATTCCCAGGGCCCCGGCAGGCACCAGCTCACCAGTCCCACCAAGGCCGCCGACAACAGGAAGCCGGGCACGATGCCGGCCGTGGCGCGACCCCACATCAGGCGTCGTCCGCGTTGGCGTTGGCGTTGGCCGGTGCCACCGACATGCCGGCCAGGTAAGGCAGGCCCATCATCGCCAGCATCCAGGTGCCCAGCATCGCGCACAGCCCCGCGCCCGTGCCCAGCGCGACGATCCAGAGCGACAGCGACACGACGGCGAGCGACAGGCCGGCCCAGGTACCGGTGCGGCCCAGCCTGCGCCACGAGGCCCAACGGCAGTGGCGGGAACCGGCGTACAGCGCCGCCGCCGACGATACGGCGGTGGCGAAGGCGACGATCAGGAGCAACGAAGGCATGGCGGCGGCTGGCCCGTGGGGATTCAGCGGCTTACCACTGGTAACGCGCCGTGGCGGTCACCGTGCGTTCGTAGCCGTAGTAGCACCAGTAGATCGCGTTGCAGGCGCTGATGTATTCCTTGTCGCCCACGTTCTGCACGTTCAGCTGCAGGCGCCAGTTGGCGATGTCGTAGTGCACGGCGGCGTCGAACAGGGTGTACGACGGCGTCTCCCACTCGTTGGGCGCATCGCCGAAGTGCTCGCCGGTGTAGCGCACGCCCGCGCCGAAGCCCAGGCCGGCCAGCGCACCGCCGGTGAAGGTGTAGTCGGCGCCGGCCGAGGCCGCGTGCTTGGGCTGCAACGCGATCTGCTTGCCCAGCGTGCTCGCGTCGTTGCTCTTGGTCACTTCCGAATCGATGTAGGCGTACGCGCCGTACACGCTCAGCCCGGAGCCGATGTTCCAGCGGCCCTCCAGTTCGACGCCGCGCACCCTGGTCTCGCCCTGCTGGATCTGGAACAGGGTGTGCTCCGGGTCGACCGTCAGCGTGTTTTCCTGGGTGATCTCGTACAGCGCCAGCGTGGCCAGTACCTTGCCGCTGGCCGGCTGGTACTTCAAGCCGGCCTCGATCTGCTCGCCGGTGGTGGGCACGAACGCGCGGCCGCCACGGTCGACATGCTCCGCGCCGATGGTGGCCTGGAACGACTGCGACCAGCCCACGTAGGGCACCAGGCCGTTGTCGAACACGTAGTTGACGCCCACTCGCGCGGAGAACTCGTCGTCGCTCTGGTGGTCGCCATTGCTGTCGGTGCCCACCCAGTCCTGGCGCCCGCCCACGGTGAACACCCAGCGATCCAGCTTGATCTGGTCCTGCACGTACAGGCCCACCTGCGACTGCGTCTGCCGCGTGCTGGCGGTGGTCAGCGGATCGAAGTCCGGGCGCAAGTCCGGCATCGAGCCGTAGACCGAGTTGAACACGTCCAGGCCGGTGGCGGCGAACACGAAATTGGAGTCGTAGTCGTAGCGCGTGCGGCGGTAGTCCAGGCCCGCTAGCACCGTGTGCTCGGCACGGCCGGTGGCGAAGCGCCACTGCAGGTTGTTGTCCAGGCCGAAGGTCTTCTCGTCCTCCCGCGTGGACCACAGGTAGCGGCTGAGTTCGGTCTGGCTGCCGGGCGCGAAACCGAACGCGCCCACCGACACGCTGGGCTCGACCTCCGCATCCACCAGGCGGGCGCTCTGCTGGAAGGCCACGCCGCCGCCGAAGTCGTGGCGGAATTCGTAGCCCAGCGACTTCATCGTCTTCACGTAGTCGTTGGCGTTGGGCTCGCCGGTGTACAGGCTGGGGCTGATCTTGCCGTTGGGGTTGGGCAGCAGCGTGCCCTCGGCCGGCAGGAAGCCCGCGCCGCCCTTGGTGTCGGCCTTCTGGTAGCGCGCCAGCACGGTCAGTTCGTTGGCCTCGTCCGGCTTCCAGGTGATCGCCGGGGCCAGGAAGTAGCGGTCGTCGTGGATGAAATCCACCGGCGTGTCGCTGTTGCGGCCCAGGCCGGTCAGGCGGTACAGCAGCGTGCCGCTGTCGTTGAGCTTGCCGCCGAAATCGAAGGCCAGTTGCTTCATGTCGTCGCTGCCGACCTGCACTTCCACTTCGCGCAGCGTGTCCTCGGTCGGGCGCTTGCTGACGTAGTTGACCAGGCCGCCGGGCGGCATCGCGCCGTAGTTGACCGAAGCCGGGCCCTTCAGCACTTCCACCCGCTCCAGGCCGTAGGGTTCGATGCGGGTGATGCCGGTGCCGGAACCTTCCGGCAGGGTCAGGCCGTCCATGTAGCGCGCCGGGGTGAAACCGCGCACCAGCAGCCAATCACTGCGGCTGTCGCTGCCATAGCCGCCGCCCTGCGCGCCGGCGGTGAACCACACGGCTTCTTCCACGCCGTGGATGCCGCGGTCGCGCATCTGGCGGTCGGTGACCACCGAGATCGACTGCGGGATTTCCTTCAGCGAGGTCGCGGTCTTGGTCGCGGTGCCGGTGCTCCTGGGGATGGGCGCCTGCACCTGCACCGCATCCAGCGTGGTGGCGTCGGAGGGGGCCACCTCGCCCGACTGGGCGAACGCGGCGAGGGGCGCGGCCAGCGCGACGGCGATGGACAGGCTGAGGGAACGAACGGACAGGACGACGCGGGGGGAGGAAGCGGACATGGGGGCCTTGGGGAGTTCGACGGACAGCGGCCGGTGGCCCACGACCCCGCCTGCCGGTGGGTATCGCGGGCGAAGGAAGCGCCGGACAAGCCGCTGCCGCCACCAACAAGAAATAAGAATCATTCTTATTCTAGTGTCGAAGCCCCTTTCAGGCAATCGGTGCGGGAAGTCGCCACAGCTGCGAGCTGTGAGGGGGAAGCCGGCGGCTGCGCCGCCTGCAAGGAGAAACGTTTTGCGTCCGCGGCGCATTACCGCCCTTCGTACGCCGCGCCTCTGTAGGAGCGCCCTTGGGCGCGATGCTCTTGGGACCGGGCACGCGTGGTGGGGAAGAGCATCGCGCCCAAGGGCGCTCCTACCCCTTACCGCTTTTCCCCGGTGGACCCCCGCAGCGCCAGCCTGACCGGGATGGTCTGGCTCTCCACCGGTTCATCGTGGATCAGCTTCAGCAGGCTTTCCACCAGGATGGCCCCGGCCCGCTTGGTGTCCTGCTGCACCGTGGACAGGCCCGGATTGGTGAAACTGGCCAGCGGGATATCGTCGAAACCGGCGACGGCCACGTCGTCCGGTACCCGCAAGCCCTGTTCGTGCAGCGCCTTCATCGCGCCGACCGCGATCAGGTCGCTGGCCGCGAAGATCGCATCGAAGGCCACCCCGCGCCGCAGCAGTTCACTGGCCGCTTCGTGGCCGGACTGCTCGGTGGTGATGGCGTCCACCTGCAGCGCCGGGTCGGCGGACAGTCCAGCGGCTTCCAGCGCCCGCTGGTGGCCCAGGTAGCGCTCGAAGAATTCCGGGTAATGGTTGGAGGCGTGGCCGAGGAAAGCGATGCGCGTCCGGCCCTGCGCCAGCAGGTGGGCGGTGATGTCGTGCCCACCCTGCGCGTTGTCGCAGCCGATGGAAATGCCCGGCGTGTCCGGCAGCACCGCGCCCCAGCGCACGAAATGCGTGCCCTGCTGCACCAGCCGCTCCAGCCGCGACTGCGATTCCAGGTAGTCGCCGTAGCCCAGCAGGATGATGCCGTCGGCCTTCTTGCTGTCCTCGTAATCGGCCTGCCAGTCGTTGGACAACTGCTGGAACGAGATCAGCAGGTCGTAGCCGCACAGCGCGCAGGCGCGGGTGATGCTGCCCAGCATGGACAGGAAGAAGGGGTTGATCGCCGACTCGTCCGGCGTGGGATCCTCGAAGAACAGCAGCGCCAGCGTGCCCGAATGCTGTCGGCGCAGGTTGGAAGCGTTCTTGTCGACCTTGTAGTTCAGCTGCTCGGCGATGGCAAGGATGCGCTTGCGCGTTTCCTCGTTGACCATCGGGCTGCCGCGCAGCGCGCGCGAGACGGTGGGCTGGGACACCCCGGCCAGATGCGCGATGTCCAGCGAAGTGGCTTTACCCTTGATCGGTGCGGTCACGGATTGCGTCTGCGGCGGAACGTCCAGAAAGCCGATGATGCCATGCCCGCCCGCCGGCGGCGATCCGCGGCGGCCAAGCAGACGCTTGCAGCTTCCCCTGCCCCGCCATTCCCATGCCCCCTTGTGGGAGCGACGTGAGTCGCGAAAGGCTACCGGTAAAGCTTCATCGCGACTTGCGTCGCTCCCACGGTCCGTCCCTCCGTCTCGGGACCTGCCTAACCGGTCCGCGTCGCGCCGTGGAGCTGCACGCCCTCGGCATCGGTGATGCTGACCGAGACCTCGATGCCGCTGCGCACGCTTTCGGTGACCACGCAGAAGTTCTCGAACTGGGCCAGGATGCGCTCCAGCGACTGGTGCGCCGTACCCGCCTCCGCCAGCCGCACGTCGGCGTGGATGTGCCCCACACGCAACCGGCCCTGCTCGTTGCGCACCAGTTCGGCGGTGGCCGTGGTGACCAGCCTGCCGGGCGTGTTCTTGAACTTGCGCAAGGCGAACAACAGACTGGCCGACAGGCAATTGGCCACCGCCGACAACAGCAGCCGCGTCGGGTTCGGTCCGGCGCCGGCGCCCAGCGGTGCGGGCTCGTCGGTCAGCAGGTCGGGAATGTCGGTTTCGTCGAAACGGATGCGGAAGGCGTAGTCGTCTTCCTGTTCCAGGGTCAGGCGGATGGTCTGGGTCTCGCTCATGAGGGGCTCCGTGCGCAGAAGAAGGCTGTTCCGGTGCCATCATCGCATCGCGCAGGGTCCATGGCATCGACCCGACGGTTGCCGGTGATCACGATTCAGCCGAAACGCGGTGCTTTTGGGCATGCGTCCCTCGTCAGGAATCTCCGGCAATCCTCCTCACCTGCGGGCAGTAGCGCGGACTGGACCCAGGCATGGACGCAGGACGATTTAGCATTCCATTCATTCGGCATTGCCTAGATTGACGGCCAGTTTTCCCGGAGTACTCCATGGCCTCGCCGTCCTTGCGTGCCTTCTTCGATGACGCCAGCCACACCGTCAGCTACGTGGCGTGGGATGCGGCCACACGCACCGCGGCCGTGCTCGACCCGGTGCTGGACTATGATCCTCGCACCGGCGCGGCGGGCTTCGCATCGGCCGATGCACTGCTGGCCTTCGCCGCTGCCGAGGATCTGACGATCGCCTGGATCCTGGAAACCCACGCCCATGCCGACCATCTCTCCGCCGCGCCCTACCTGAAGGCAAGGACCGGCGCCCGGATCGGCATCGGAGAACACATCCGCGATGTGCAGCGGGTGTTCGCTCCCGTGTTCAACCTGCCGGACGTCAGCGGGACCGGAAGCGAGTTCGACCATCTCTTCGTCGATGGCGAGACCTTTGCGCTGGGCGACCTGCGCGTGGAGGTGCTGCACACGCCCGGCCACACCCCCGCCTGCGTGGCCTACCGCATCGGCGATGCGGTGTTCGTCGGCGACACGCTGTTCATGCCCGACTACGGCACCGCGCGCGCGGATTTCCCGGGTGGCGACGCGCGCACGCTGTACCGCTCGATCCAGAAGCTGCTGGCGCTGCCGGACGACACCCGGCTGTTCATGTGCCACGACTACAAGGCGCCGGGACGCGACCACTACGCCTGGGAAACGACGGTCGGCGAAGAGCGGGCCCGCAACGTCCACATCGGCGGCGGCGTGGACGAGGATGCCTTCGTCGCCATGCGCGAACAGCGCGACGCCACCCTGCCCGCCCCGGCGCTGCTGTTGCCGGCGCTGCAGGTCAACATCCGCGCCGGCCGCCTGCCGGATCCGGAAGACAACGGCACCCGCTATCTCAAGATTCCCCTGTCGCCGCCGGCGGAATAGTCGGTTGCTGCGTCAGCGGCCGCCCGCATGCGCGGTGGCGTGTCCTGATGCCGCGGCGCCGGTGCCGCAATCGGCGCTCAGCAACCGCGAGCTGCGCAGCCAGTCCGGATCGGGGTAATAAGCGAACACGAACGAGCCGCCGCGGATCGTGTCGATCAGCGGACGTGCCACCGCCGTGCGCACGGCGGGACAGCCCAGGCTGCGCCCCAGCCTGCCCTGCGAACGGATCAGGTCGTTGCTGACATAGGGCGCGCCGTGGATGACGATGGCGCGCTCGCGCGCCTTGTCGTTGAAGCCGGGCTCCAGCCCGCGCAGGCGCAGCGAGTAACCGTTGGCGCCCTGGTAGGACTCTTCGGTCTGGAACGCGCCCAGGCTGGACATGTAGCTGCCGGTGGCGTTGGAAAAGCGCGTGGCGAGGTTCTCGCCGGTGTTGCGGCCGTGCGCCACCCATTCCTCGAACAGCAGGCGCTGGCGCTCCAGGTCGAACACCCACATCCGCGGCTGCGTGGAGGGTCGGGAATAGTCGATGACGCTGAGCCGCCGCATCGGCACCGCATCGCCGCGCTTCAGCGAACAGCTCATCGCGCGCGCGGCCATCGACAGTACCTTGCGGTCCAGCGCGGGCGCGGCGCGATGCAGGGCATCGACGATGCCCTCGGGCGGGTTCGCCTGCGGCGGCTCCGCCGAACCCGCCGCCGGCAGGGCGACCAGCAATGCAGGCAACAGGGAAAACCATCTGGAACGGGTCATGGCAAGGAACCGGCAGGCACGGGAAGGCACGCTGCCTGAACGACTCCTTCCGCGAGGTTCAGCGTGGGGCTTGGATGGGGTCATCGCCATCCGATTCCAAGACCGGGGCCGTTTCCTGTTCGGCCGGCGTTGCGCGCACGCCCGGCAGATCGGACAGCAGCACGGTGGTCCCGGGCGTCAGGATGGTGTACAGCCGGCGCGCGAAGTCCTGCGGGATCCAGAACGACTCGCCCAACTCGCGCAGCGGCGGCATCGGTGCGCCCTCTTCGCCCAGGATGCGGTGGGCGATCCAGCGATGTTCCTTCTGCTGCGGGTCCAGCAGGCTGGGGATGTCCTCGATCTCCGTGGTCATCACCAGCAGCACCGTGCCGTGCAAGGCGAAATCGCGCACCATCTGCAGCGGCGCCGAACCGATCAGCACGCCATTGCGCAGCACCGACACGCGCGCATCGTACAGGCTGACCAGGACGCTCACCGGCCCTTCCGGCGACGCGGCTTCGTCCCAGTAGACCTCGTAGCGCGAGGCGGGCAAGGACGCCGCCTGCCCGCCCGCGGTCACCGGTGCCAGCACCGCCGGATGCACCACGCTGGCCGGCGACGCCTTGGCGTTTGCCACCACCACCGAATCGCCGCGCTGGGTGATGGCGAACAGCTTCTCGGCGAACTCCTGCGGCAGCCGCACGCAGCCGTGCGAGGCCGGATACCCCGGCAGGTTGCCGCCGTGCAGGGCGATGCCGTCCCACGTCAGCCGCTGCATGTACGGCATCGGCGCGTTGTTGTAGAGGTTGGAGCGGTGGTCCTTGTTCTTCTGCAGGATGGTGAACACGCCCGTCGGCGTGTCCTTGCCCGGCTTGCCGGAACTGATGGTGGACACGCCGATCGCGATGCCGTTGCGGTACACGTAGGCGCGCTGCTCGTCCAGGCTGACCACCAGCACGACGGGACCTTCCGGCGCGACCTGCGGATACCACAGGAACTGGCCCGGCTCGAGCGCGCGCGCATCGGCCACCGGCCCGACCGCCTGCGCCATGGATGGCGCGACCCACAGGTGCATGGCCAGGAGGCAGGTCAACAGGCAGGCTTTCAACATGCACGCAGCTTAGCCCAGATCGGATCCGCGCGGACGCGCGCAGGACGTTCCCGGGTACAGTGCCTTGGATGGGATGCGCGAAGGGCATCGCGCCCAAGGGCGCTCCTACAACCTTCCGACGCCTTGTAGGAGCGCCCCATGGGCGCGATGCTCCTGCTCTTCGTGCGCAAGGCATCGCGGGCATGGCCCGCTCCTACGCCAACAATCTGTCGCGGAGCGCTGCGTATTCGGCTGGAATGGGCTCGGCATGCGCGGGCCGCGCAAGCAGTTCCGCCAGCGCGGGCGGAACCTCCACCGCGCGGCCGATCAACGGCTCCACCACGCTCTCGAACTTGGCCGGGTGCGCGGTGGCGGCCGCCGCCCAGTCGCCGCCCTCGCCGGCCGCGCGCAGGTCCTCCAGCACCTTCACCGCGGTGGCGGTATGGGGGCAGTGGATCTCGCCGTATTCGCGATGGCGGCGCGCGATGACCTCGCGGATCGTGGCGTCGTCCACGCTGGCCGACGCGAACGCCGCGCGCAAGGCCGCGTCGTCGCCCCGGTACAGCCAGCGCAGCCGTTCGAAGTTGCTGGGCGCGCCCACGTCCATCGCATTGGCCAGCGTCGCCACGCTGGCCTGCGGCGCATAGTCGGCGCCGGCGAAGAAATCCGGCAGCACCCGGTTGGCGTTGGTCGCCAGCACGATCCGCCCCAGCGGCACGCCCAGCGCGCGCGCCAGGATCGCCGCCTGCGCATTGCCCAGGTTGCCGGTGGGCACGACGAAATTCAGCACCCCGCCCGTCGCGGCGCTATGCGCGAGCGCGGCGTGCGCGTAGTAGCTCATCTGCGGCAGCAACCGACCCAGGCTGATGCTGTTGGCGGAACTGAGCGGCGCCCGCGCCTGCAGGTCGGCATCGTTCAGCGCGCGCTTCACCAGCGCCTGGCAATCGTCGAACGAACCGGCCACGCGCAGCGCGGCGATGTTGTCGCCCAGGCAACCCAACTGGTGCGCCTGCCGCGGCGACACGCGGCCATCCGGATACAGCACCACCACGCGCAGGCCCGGCTGCCGGTGGAACGCCGCCGCCACCGCCGCACCGGTATCGCCCGACGTGGCGACCAGAATGGTGAGCGGCGTGGTGGCGTCGCGGCGCAGCCGAGCCAGGCTGGCGGCCAGGAAGCGCGCGCCGAAATCCTTGAACGCCGCCGTCGGCCCATGGAACAGCTCCAGCACGTGATCGCCCGGCGTGGCCAGAGGCACCAGCGGCGCGGGGAAGTCGAAGGCCTCGCGGCAGATCGACGCCAGTTGGCCTTCCAGCGCGTCGCCGGCGAAAAAGGGTTGCAGCAGCGCCGCCGCGGTTTCGGCGATATCGCGCCCCGCCCGCAGGTCGCGCGCCGCGGGCAACGCCTCGGGCACGTACAGGCCGCCGTCCGGTGCGAGGCCGGCGGCGATGGCCTGGCTCAGCGTGGCGGCGGAAGAGGCATTGCGGGTGGAGATGAAGTTCATCGTGCGGATTCGGCAAAGGGGAAAGGACGGCGGAAGCGGATTCGGTCAGGACTCGGACAGCACTTCCGCGCCGGTGGCGTTGATCGGCGATACCCAGGCCTGGCTGGTTAAGCCGGCGGCGGCGAACGCGGCCTGGATGCGCGGCGCGGCGGTTTCCGCATCTTCGCGGCCATCGAACCAGGCGAACACGCTGGGACCCGCGCCGGAAATGCTGGCGCCCATCGCCCCGCCGTCGAGCGCCGCCTGCTTGGCCGCGTCGAAGCCGACGATCAGCGGCGCGCGGCGCGGTTCCACCAGCACGTCGCGCAGGCCGGCACGGACCAGTCCGGCGTCGCCGGCATGGCAGCCGGCCAGCACCAGCGCCAGTTGCGCGCTCTGGGCGACGAACTCCTTCAGCTCGTAACTGCCCTGCAACGCGGCGCGCGCGCGGCGCGTTTCCAGGATGGCGTCCGGATGCACCAGCACGCTGTGCCAGTGCTCGGGCACGGGAATGCGCACCAGTCGGTCCGCCGTGGACAGCACCAGCCCGCCCAGCAGCATCGGCCCCAGGTTGTCGCCATGCCTGCCGCCGCTGGCGACCGCCTCGCCCACCAGCGCGTGCGGGTACAACTGCTCGCGCGTGAGCGGCGATTCCAGCAACTGGTTCGCCGCCACCAGCGCGGCGACGCACGACGCGGCGGAACCGCCCATGCCCGATCCCAGCGGGATGCCCTTGTCGATGTCGACCTCGAAGCCGAACGGCAGCGCCAGCGCCTCGCGCAACGAGATCAGCGCCGCGCCGGCGGTGTTGCCCGGCGCATCCAGCGGCAGGTCCATGGCGACCCCGCGGATCGCGGCGATCCGCACTTCGGGCGACGCGATGCGGCGTACGGTGACGGTATCGCCGACGCCTTCGATCACATGGCCTAGGATGTCGAATCCCACCCCGACGTTGCCGACCGACGCCGGCGAGAATGCCGTCGCCTGCGCCTTCATGCCGATACTCCTGCCGTCCGCGCGAAGGCCGCGGGTAGGAGCGGACCATGCCCGCGAGCCTTTCCCGTCACCGCGCGAAAAGCATCGCGGGCATAGCCCGCTCCTGCGGATCCGGCCGCACGGGAGCACTGGGGCCACGGATCGACGCGGATCATCGCGGACGAATTATCGGCAAAAGCACCCAGCCGCTGTCGCAAGCGGCGACGATGACGGATTCCCTCCGCTCCGTCGCGATCATGCATTCCATCTCCTGCTCCCGCTTCATCCGCGTCCATCCGCGCGAATCCACGGCCCGACCGCATTCCACTCGATATCACAGCTTCGCTCCCTGCCCCGCCGCCACCCGCAGCACGTCGGCGAACACGCCGGCGGCGGTCACTTCCGGGCCGGCGCCCGGCCCCTGCACGATCAGCGGATTGTCGCAGTAGCGGCGCGTGCTGAACTGCACGATGTTGTCGGTCAGGCGCAGGTTGGCGAACGCGTGCGATGCCGGCACCTCGACCAGGCCGACGCTCGCCTTGCCTTCCGCATCCAGCCGGGCCACGTAGCGCAGCACGTTGCCGGCGGCGCGGGCCTTGTCCAGCCGTCCGGCGAACACCGCATCCACCTCCCCCAGCCGCGCCATGAAATCGCCCACGCTGGCCTGGCGCAGCGCGCCGGGCACCAGGCTTTCCACCTGCACGTCCTCCAGCGCCAGTTCGCGGCCGGCTTCGCGCGCCAGGATCACCAGCTTGCGCGCCACGTCGGTGCCGGACAGGTCGTCGCGCGGATCGGGCTCGGTGTAGCCCAGCCCCCGCGCCTCGGCGACGAGCTGCGAGAACGGCACGCTGCCGTCGAACCTGTTGAACAGCCACGCCAGTGTGCCCGACAGGATGCCTTCCACCGACACCACCGCATCGCCGGTGTCCAGCAGGTCGCGCAGCGTGGAGATCACCGGCAGGCCTGCGCCCACCGTGGCTTCGTAGCGGAAGCGCGCACCGCTGGTGGCGGCGGACTCGCGGATGGCGTGATAGCGCGGCAGCGGACCGGCGCCGGCCTGCTTGTTGGGCGTGACCACGTGGATGCCGGCGGCCAACCACTCGGCATAGCGGTCGGCGACGGCCGGGCTGGCGCTGCAATCGACGATCACCGCATGCGGCATGTGCGCGGCCAGCAGGTGCTGGGCGAAACGGTCCAGGTCCACCGCCTGCGGGCTGGCGTCGAGGCGTCCGCGCCAGTCGCCGCCGATGCTGCGTTCGTCCAGCAGCATCTTCCGGCTGGACACGATGGCGCGCAGGCGCAGGTCCAGGTTGGCCTTGCCGAGCAACTGCGGTTGCGCGGCATGCAGTTGCTCGATCAGCGTGGCGCCGACGTTGCCCGGCCCGATCACGCCCACCGCGAAGGTCTGCGGCGACAGCCAGAAGCCCGCATGCGCGGCGCGCAGTGCCTTGGTGGCGTCGGCGCTGTCGATGGCCACGGAGATGTTGCGCTCCGACGAGCCCTGCGCGATGGCCAGGATGTTGACGCGCGCGCGGCCCAGCGACTCGAACAGGCGCGCGGCGACGCCGGGCTGTCCGGCCATGCCGTCGCCCACCGCCGCCAGCACGCTGACGCCTTCGGTCACCTGCACCCGTTGCACCTGGCCGATGGCGAGTTCGTGCGCGAACGCATTGAGCAGGGCGCCCTGCGCGCGCACGGCCTCGGCGCGCCTGACCACGCAGCAGATCGAATGCTCCGACGAACCCTGCGAGATCATCACCACCGACACGCGCGCATCGCGCAGCGCGGCGAATACGCGTTCGGCGGTACCGGGCACGCCGATCAGGCCGGTGCCTTCCAGGTTCAGCACGGCCAGATCCGGGCTCAGGGTCAGGCCCTTCACCGGGCCGCTGACGTCGCGGTCGGCGGTGATGCGCGTGCCGGGGTGCTCGGGGTGGAAGGTGTTGCGGATGATGATCGGCAGGCCGCGCTCGATGGCCGGCGACATGGTCTGCGGATGCACCACCTTGGCGCCGAAGTAGGCCAGTTCGCAGGCCTCGTCGTAACTCAGGGTTTCCAACTGCACCGCTTCCGGCACCACCCGCGGGTCGGCCGACAGCACGCCGTCCACGTCGGTCCAGATGTGCAGTTCGGAAGCGTCGTACAGCGCGGCGAAGATGGCGCCGGAATAGTCGCTGCCGTTGCGGCCCAGCGTGGTGATGCGGTCGTTGCGGTCGCGGGCGACGAAGCCGGTGGCGACCACGCGGCGCTGCGGATGCATGCCGCGCCATTCCGCCAACCGGTGCGCGCTGATGGCCCAGTCCACGTCCACGCCCAGGTCGCTGCGGTCCACCACCAGCACGTCGCGCGCGTCCAGCACCGCGCAGTCCTGGCCCAGCGTGCGCAGGTAGTCGCCCAGCAGGCGGGCCGACAGCACTTCGCCCAGCCCCTGCACGCGGTCCAGCACCTCGCGCGGCAGCTCGCCGATCACGCCCAGCGCGGCCAGGATCTGCGCCAGCTGGTCGAAGCGCTCGTCCAGCCACTCCAGCGTGGCGCCGGCGTGCTCGCCCAGCAGCGAGACGGCCGCGCCGCGATGGCGGGCGCGCAGTTCGTGCCAGCGCTCGCGCCATTCCTCCTGCCCGCGCGCGGCCAGTCCGGCCAGTTCGATCAGCGCGTCGGTGACGCCCTTCATCGCCGAGACCACGGTGACCTGCACCTCCTCGTCGCGGGCCAGCAGCAGCTGGGCGACGTGGCGGTAGCGTTCGGCGTCGGCGACGGAGGTGCCGCCGAACTTGTGGACGACGGTGCGGAGCTTGGGTTGTTCGACTTCGGCGCTGCGGGACGGCATGGGTCTGGAACCTCAGGTGGGAGGCCCGGCGCGCATCAGGAGGTGGGTGTGCCCTGCATCCTGATCCGGGTGCGGGGCCATGGTTTGCGAATTACGCGAACACGACCAGCCGCACCCGACGAGTCAGGGTGGTAATGGTGGTCGTAATAAGGGCCGCGCCGGCCGCGACATCCCGTGCCGGCCGGGGGGCCGGGGCGGAGAGGGTCGACGGGAGTCGGACGCGGGCACGCATGGCCTAAGGGAAGCATGAAGCCCGGGGGGGCTGTCAAGCGTTGCAATGCAACAATCCGCCCCGACCCGATGGATGCATCTGAAACGATCGGTGCCGACGCTACAGCGCGCGCGTCATGAAGACGCTGTTGGGGTCTTCCACGTAGTCGCCGAACGGCTGGCACGGCACGAAGCCTGCCCCGGCATACAGGCGGCGGGCCGGGGCGAAGCCATCCATCGAACCGGTTTCCAGGCTCAGCCGCCGGTAACCGCGGCGCCTGGCCTCGCCCATGATGTGGTCCAGCATTCGGGACGCCACCCCGCGGCGCAGATGCGACTGCGAGGTGCGCATCGACTTGATCTCGCCATGGGTCGCATCGAGTCGGCGCAGGGCGCCGCAGCCGGCCAGCGCGTCGCCGTCCCACAGGGTCCAGAAGGTGATGTCGGGGCGACGCAGGCCGTCCAGGTCGAGCGCGTGCACGCTCTCCGGCGGCGAAAGCCGGTGCATCCCGTCCAGGTGTTCCCGCAGCAGCGCGAGGACGGCCGGGTGCTGCAGCGGATCGACGCGGATCTCCATTGCCCTCCCGCGCGCGCGGGGCGCGACGCCGGCCATGCGGCGAAGAATGGCGGCCCCGGCGCGATTCGAACGCACGACCTTCCCCTTAGGAGGGGGACGCTCTATCCAGCTGAGCTACGGGGCCTTGGACGGCATTCTCGCACGATCGCCGGCGCGGACGAAGCCGCGCAACGCGTATCGGCCCGGCCGGCGCCGGTCCGTGATGGGCCGGCGGACCTGCCCGCTCTGCTAAAATTGCGGTTCCCCTGGACGCCCGCGCGCCCGACACCGCATTCCTGGAGCAACCATGCCCACCGATCTTCTCAAGGCGCTTGGCCTTGGCAGCACCAATTCCGGCACCTACCTCGGCAGCGGCGAATGGTCCCCGACCACCGATGCCGGCCTGTTGCGGTCGATCAACCCGACCACCAACGAGGTGATCGCCGAGGTACATGCCAGCAGCCAGACCGACTACGAGAAGATCGTCGAGCGCGCCCAGGCCGCCTTCAAGGTATGGCGCACCACGCCGGCCCCGCGCCGTGGCGAGGCCGTGCGCCTGTGCGGCGAGGCGCTGCGCGCGCACAAGGACGCGCTGGGCTCGCTGGTCGCGCTGGAAATGGGCAAGAGCAAGCCCGAGGGCGACGGCGAAGTGCAGGAGATGATCGACATCGCCGATTTCGCCGTGGGCCAGAGCCGCATGCTGTACGGCTACACCATGCACTCCGAGCGCCCCGGCCACCGCATGTACGAGCAGTACCACCCGCTGGGCCTGGTCGGCATCATCAGCGCGTTCAACTTCCCGGTGGCGGTGTGGGCGTGGAACTCGTTCCTGGCCGCCATCTGCGGCGACATCTGCATCTGGAAGCCGTCCAACAAGACCCCGCTGACCGCGATCGCCAGCATGAAGATCTGCAACGACGCGCTGAGGGCCGGCGGCTTCCCGGACATCTTCTTCCTGATCAACGACGCCGGCGTGGAACTGGCGCAGCGGTTCGTCGACGACACCCGCATCCCGCTGATCAGCTTCACCGGCTCCACCCAGGTCGGCCGCACCGTCGGCGAGCGCGTCGCCCGCCGCATGGGCCGCAGCCTGCTGGAACTGGGCGGCAACAACGCCATCATCCTGGACGAGAGCGCCGACCTGAAGCTGGCGATCCCCGGCATCGTGTTCGGCGCGGTCGGCACCGCCGGCCAGCGCTGCACCACCACCCGCCGCCTGATCGTGCACGAATCCATCCACGACACCGTGCTGTCCACGCTGGTGAAAGCCTACAAGCAGGTGGAAGGCAAGATCGGCGACCCGCTGGACCCGGCCAACCTGATGGGTCCGCTGAACAGCCCGGGCGCCGTGCAGCAGTTCCTCGCCTCCATCGAGAAGGCCAAGGCCAGCGGCGGCACCGTCGAGACCGGCGGCACCGCCATCGACCGCCCCGGCAACTTCGTGCTGCCGACCATCGTCACGGGGCTGAAGAACTCCGACGAAGTGGTCCAGCACGAGACCTTCGCGCCGATCCTGTACGTGATGAAGTACAAGTCCCTGGACGAAGCCATCGAGATGCAGAACGCGGTGCCGCAGGGCCTGTCCTCGTCGATCTTCACCCAGAACCTGAAGGCGGCCGAGCAGTTCCTGTCGGCGGCCGGCAGCGACTGCGGCATCGCCAACGTCAACATCGGCACCAGCGGCGCCGAGATCGGCGGCGCCTTCGGCGGCGAGAAGGAGACCGGCGGCGGCCGCGAGTCCGGCTCGGACGCCTGGAAGGTCTACATGCGCCGCCAGACCAACACGATCAACTATTCCGATTCGCTGCCGTTGGCCCAAGGCATCAAGTTCGACCTGTAACGGCCGTTTGAAGAAGTGCCCACCGGGCGCGACCGGACGCTTGCCCAGCGGGATGTCCGGTCGCACTCATGGAGCACGCCTGCCAGGAAACCCTCCATGACCGCGACCGCCCCCACCGAACGCTTCAGCAGCCGCGTCGAGGACTATGTCCGCCACCGGCCGGACTACCCGCCGGCGCTGCTGGACTGGTTGCGGCGCGAGCACGGCGTCGAGGCCGGCTGGCGGGTGGCCGACATCGGCGCCGGCACCGGCATCTCCTCGCGCATGTTCCTGCAAGCCGGCCACGCGGTCGCCGCCGTCGAGCCCAATGCGGCGATGCGCGCGGCGGCGGTCGAAGCGCTTTCCGGTTTCCCCGGGTTCCGCGCGGTGGACGGCAGCGCCGAGGCGACCACGCTGGACGACGCCAGCGTCGACCTGGTGTCCGCCGCGCAGGCGTTCCATTGGTTCGACCCGGTCCGGGTCAGGGCGGAATGGGCACGCATCCTGCGCCCGGGCGGGCTGGCGGTCGTCTACTGGAACTCGCGCCGGCTGTCCGGCACGCCGTTCCTGGCGGGCTACGAGGCGTTGCTGTCCGAATACGGCACCGACTACGCCGCCGTCGCCGAGCGCCACCCCGACGACGACGCCATGCGCCGATGGTTCGGCGACGGATGGCGCGGCAGCGTGGTTTTCCCGCACGCGCAGTCGATGGATTTCGCCGGGCTGCGCGGACGCCTGCTGTCTTCCTCTTACGCCCCGCAACTCGGCCATCCCGCCCACGCGCCCATGCTGGAAGCCCTGCGGCGGCTGTTCGAGGCCACCGCCGAAGCGGGCCGGGTGCGCCTGGACTATGACACCCGCGCGTTCGTCGGCACACTCGACGACGCCACCGCCCCCTCCAGCAAAGAGCCGCTCCCATGAATGTTCCCGTCCGCCAGAACAGCACGCTGGCCATCATCAGCCTGGTCGCCGGCATCCTGGGCTGGACCCTGCTGCCCTTCCTCGGCAGCATCGGCGCCATCATCACCGGGCACCTGGCGCGCGCGGAAATCAGGCGCGAACCGCAACGCCTGCAGGGCGACGGACTGGCGGTCGCCGGACTGATCCTGGGCTGGCTGTCGGTGGCCACGTGGATCGTCGGCATCCTGATCTTCGTGCTGTTCTTCGGTGGCCTGTTCTGGCTGGGTAATCACTGATCCATGTACCGGTTCGCTCGCCCCTTCCTGTTCGGACTCGATGCGGAACGCGCCCACGGGCTCGGCCTCAAGGCCTTGGACCTGGCCTACCGCACCGGCACCAGCCCGCTGCTGGCGCGCCCCATCGCACCGATGCCGACCAAGGCGATGGGGCTGACCTTCCCCAACCCGGTGGGCCTGGCCGCCGGCCTGGACAAGAACGGCGCGCACATCGACGCGCTGTTCGCGCTGGGCTTCGGCTTCGTGGAAATCGGCACGGTCACGCCGCGGCCGCAGCCCGGCAACCCCAAGCCGCGCATGTTCCGCCTGCCGCAGCACCGGGCCATCATCAACCGGCTGGGCTTCAACAACGAAGGCGTCGACGCGCTGGTGCGCAACGTGGAAGCGGCGCGCCGCGACCGCGGCCTGCTGGGCATCAACATCGGCAAGAACAGGGACACGGCCAACGAACGGGCCGCCAGCGACTACCTGTACTGCCTGGAGCGCGTCTACCCGCTGGCCGACTACGTCACCGTCAACATCTCTTCGCCCAATACCGCCGGCCTGCGCGAGCTGCAGGAGGAACAGGCGCTGCGCCAGCTGATCGGCGCGCTGCGCGAGGCGCAGGAGGACCTGGCCGCGCAGCACGGCAAGCGCGTGCCGATGCTGGTGAAGATCGCCCCCGACCTGTCCGACAGCGACATCGACGCCGTCGCGCGGGTGCTGGGCGACATGCGGGTGGATGGCGTCATCGCCACCAACACCACCGTCTCGCGCATCAGCGTGCAGGACCATCGCCATGCGCACGAAACCGGCGGCCTGTCCGGCGCGCCGCTGATGGGCCAGGCCACGCTGGTGCTGCGGCGCCTGCGCACGCGCCTGCCCGACCACATCCCGCTGATCGGCGTGGGCGGCATCCTGTCCGGCGCCGACGCGGTGGCGAAGATGTCCGCCGGCGCGTCGCTGGTGCAGTGCTACACCGGCCTGGTGTACCGGGGGCCGGAACTGATCCACGAATGCGTGGAAGCCATCCGCCGCCGCCGCGAGGCGCCCAGCCGCGGTCCCGTGGCGCCGGAATGACGCCCGCTTTCCGGCTGACCGCGAATACGCCCTTGCAGGCGCGCAACACCTTCGGCGTGGCCGCCACCGCGCCATGGCTGGTGGAAATCCACGATGCCGCCGCACTGCCCGACGTGCTGGCCCTGCCGCAGGTCGCGCAGGCGCCCGCCCTGGTGATCGGCGGCGGCAGCAACCTGCTGTTCGCCGGCGACCCGGAAGGCGCCGTGATTTCGCTGTCCACCCGCGACATCCGCATGCTGTCGCAGGACGACGGCCACGCCATCGTGCGTGCCGATGCCGGCGTGGCGTGGCATCCGCTGGTGATGTGGACGCTGGAGCACGGTCTGGGCGGGCTGGAGAACCTGGCGCTGATCCCCGGCACCGCCGGCGCCTCGCCCATCCAGAACATCGGCGCGTACGGCACCGAGGTGGGCGAATTCATCCGCGCGGTGGAGGCGCTGGACCGGCACAGCGGCGAACCGAGGCGGCTGGGCCGCGATGCCTGCGCGTTCGCCTACCGCGACAGCGTGTTCAAGCGCCAGCCGGACCGCTACCTGGTGACGGCAGTGGAATTCGCCCTGCCGCGCACGCCCGCGCTGCGGCTGGACTACGCGGGCCTCCGCGAGGAACTGGCGGCGATGGGGGTCGCGTCGCCGACGGCGCGCGACGTCGCCGACGCGGTGGTGCGCATCCGCCGCCGCAAGCTGCCCGACCCGGCAGTGGTCGGCAATGCGGGCAGCTTCTTCAAGAACCCGATCGTGTCGCAGGCGCAGGCCGAGGCCTTGCAGACGGACTACCCGACGCTGCCCGTGTTCCGCGGCGATGCCGCGCACAACCGCAAGCTGTCGGCCGCGTGGATGATCGAGGCCTGCGGCTGGAAGGGCCATCGCGACGGCGATGCCGGCGTCTCCGCCGATCACGCCCTGGTGCTGGTGAACCACGGCCGGGCCACCGGCGCGCAACTGCTGTCGCTGGCGCGGCGCATCGCCGCCTCGGTGCACGAACGCTTCGGCATCGCCATCGAGCCCGAACCGAAGGTCATCGGGGCGAGTTGGTAGCAGACCATGGTGCGCTTCTCCCACCCGCTCACCGCCCCCTCCCCCGTTCACGGGGGAGGGCTGGGGTGGGGGCAAACCGGGGCCGATACCTTCACGCGCCCGCGATGGCGGCGAGTGCGGCGATCCGTCGTCCGGCAGCCCATCGACGGCGCATCCACGCTTCCCGGCTCCGTCCGCCCCCATCCCAGCCTTCCCCCGCGTGCGGGGGAAGGGGCAGGTTCCTGCCGCTGATGCCCGCACTGCACATCCACAGCTACGCCGCTTGGCAGCCCCTCCCATGACATACACCCCTACCCCTGGAATCACCCCCTCCCCCGTTCACGGGGGAGGGCTGGGGTGGGGGCAAGCCGGAGCCGATACCTTCACCCGCCCGCGATGGCGGCGAGTGCGGCGATCCGTCGTCCGGCAGCCCATCGACGGCGCATCCACGCTTCCCGGCTCCGTCCGCCCCCATCCCAGCCTTCCCCCGCACGCGGGGGAAGGGGCAGGTTCCTGCCGCTGATGCCCGCCATCCCCACCCACTTCCGCGCCGCGCTGCTGATGCTGGGCAGCACGGTGCTCTTCGCGCTGATGGTGGTGGCGATCCGCCTGGCGTCGCAGACGCTGCACACCTTCGAGATCGCGTTCTTCCGCAATTTCTTCGGCCTGCTGGCGGCGTTGCCGCTGCTGTTCCGGCATGGACCGGGCTTCCTGAAAACGGATCAGTTCCCCCGCTACCTGTTCCGCTGCGTGATCGGCATCTGCTCGATGCTGGCCGGCTTCTGGGCCATCGGCCACCTGCCGCTGGCGCAGGCGGTGTCGCTGTCGTATTCCACCCCCATCTTCGTCACCCTGGCCGCGGCTGCGCTGCTGAACGAAAAGGTGCGCGCGCGCCGCTGGAGCGCGGTGATCCTGGGCTTCATCGGCGTGCTGGTGATCGTGCGGCCGGGCTCGGCGGAATTCAGCGTGGACGCGCTGATCGCGGTGCTGGCCGCGGTGATGAGCGCCATCGTCGCCATCCAGATCAAGCAACTCTCGCACACCGAGCCGGCCGACCGCATCGTCATCTACACCACCCTGTTGTGGGTGCCGATGTCGCTGCTGCCCGCGCTGGCCGTGTGGGAGTGGCCGCGGGGCATCGCCTGGGTCTGGGTGGTCGCGGCCGGCTTCCTGGGTACCGGCGGCCACATGCTGTGGACGCGCGCATTGAAGCAGGGCGAAGTGTCCGCGCTGACGCCGATCAGCTTCATGCAGCTGCCGGTGGTGGCGATCTTCGGCTGGTGGCTGTTCGGCGAAGGCCTGGACCGCTGGACGCTGGTGGGCGCCGGCATCATCTTCGGCGCCAACGCCTACATCGCCCACCGCGAAGCCGTGCTGTCGCGCAAGTCCGCCTCGGAAGCCGCCAGTTCGGCGGCCAAGCCGGGCGAATGACTACTGCTTGCCGGGGCGCCGGCCCTCGCGGTAGAGCGCGACGAATTCCGCTTCGGGTTCGCTCAACGTCTTCGCATCCGCCGCCAGCAACGGCGCCACGTAGCGCTGGTACAGCGGTTCGGCTTCCGCGGGGCGGCCCAGTTCGCGATACACGTCGATCAGGTTCCAGGCCGCGACGCGCGTCTCGACATGTTCCTCTCCCAGCAGCGTACGGCGCAGATCGAACAGTTCCCGGTACTGGACGAGCGCCTGCTCCCGCTGTCCCCGCGTCCGCAGCGCTTCGGCACGGATGACCATCGCGATCTGGGCCTGCGGATGCTTGCCGCCTAGCGCCTTGAGCGCCAGCGGCTGGACGTCGCCGAGCAGCCCGAGCGCCGCCTCGGCCTGACCGTCGTTCAGCAGCGTGCCGGCATGGTTGACCAGGATCGACAGGGTGTCGGGATGGGCGGGCCCCAGCAGCCTGCTGCGCGCACGGATCACCTGTTCCTCCAGCGGCAGCGCCGATGCGAAGTCCTTCAGGCGCGCATGGGCGGTCGCCAGGTTGAGCCGCGTACGCAGGGTCTGCGGATGATCCTGGCCAAGCACGCGTTCACGGGCCGCCAGCACCTCCTTCATCATCGGCAACGCCTCGGCGGCCTGGCCTGAATCCACCATCATCGTGGCCAGCGTCGCACGCGCCTGCAGCGTCACCGGATGCTCGCTGCCCAGCCTGTGCAGGTAGATGTCGGTCAGTTGGCGCTGCATCTGCACGGCCCCCTGCTTCTCGCCGCTCATGATGCGCATGACGGCCAGGTTGCCCATCGCCGACAGGGTCTCCTCGTGGTCCGGCCCCAGTGCGGCCGTGCGCAGCGGCACCAGTTTCTCCATGTTGGCGCGCGCGGCCTCGATGTCGCCCACCGATCGCTGCACGGCCGCCAATCCGTTCAGCGCCTCCATCGCGGCGAGGTCGCGCTCGCCGACGGCCGCCACCAGTCGCTCGTGCACGGCCTGCGCCATGCCCTTGGCGCGCTCGCGGTCGCCCCGCGCCGAGATGACCTGGACCTGCGCAAGTTCCAGCTTGACGCGGGTGCGATCGTTGACGGGCAAGGAGATCGCGCGGGGCAGCGCGGTGCGCAGCACGGCATCGGCCGCATCGACGTGCGCGCCCTCCAGCAATGCCTGCACCTGCGCCTGCTGCGCGCGCAGCGTGGGCTCCGCGGCCTCGCCCAGGGTGCGGCTCCGGTAGGCCGCGACCTCGCCGAACTGCGCGGCCGCCTTGTCGTACAGGCCGATGGCGGCGTACACGCGCGCGACCGATTCGCGCAGGTCGGCGGCCACGTCGGGCTGGTCCGCGAAATCGCGTTCGATGGCGGCCTCGGCGCCAGCCAGCAGTTGCCGGTCGACCAGGCTGCGGGCCAGGTCGCCGGTGCTGGCCTTCGCCAACGCCTTGCCGAAGGCGTCGGCGGCCGACGGATCGGCACTCTCCACCTGGCGGTAGAGCCCCTCGGAAAGCCCCACCCCCATCGTCTCGATGTCGATGTCTTCCAGCATCGACTGCTGGAACGCCGCGACCTTCGCCAGTTCGGCGCTGCGCGCCTCGGCCATCGCGCGCTGCGTGCGTGCCTGCTGCAAGCCGTACAGCGACAGGCCCAGGCCGCCCAGCAATGCCAGCAGCACCGCGCATGCCGCCACTACCGCGGTGCGGTGGCGACCGGCGAATTTCCTCCACACGTAACGGCGGGTGGCGGGCGCTGCCTGCACCGGCCGGCCATCCAGGTAGCGCTGCAGGTCCTCCGCCAGCGCGGACACCGAGTCGTAGCGTGCGTTGCGGTCGTGCTGCATCGCCTTCAGCACGATCCAGTCCAGGTCGTCGCGCAGCAGCCGGCGCATCCGCGGCAGGCTCAGGCCTCGGTCGCGCGCCGCGTCCTGCGCCTGCGCGGCGGGCAGCGCCGCCAGCCGCGACGACGGGGCCATGGCGGTCACCGTATCGGCGGACCAGGTCTCGCCGACCGCGTCCGGACGCATGCCCGCCACCAGTTCGTACAGCACCACGCCCAGCGAATACACATCGCTGCGCGTATCCAGCTGCGCGGCATCGCCGTGCGCCTGCTCCGGGCTCATGTACTCGGGCGTGCCGGCGCGCTCCATCGCCGCATCGCCCAGCGCCAGCGTGGCGGCGGTGGCGATGCCGAAATCGATGATCTTCGGCAATGGCCGGCCATCGATGGTGTCCACCAGCAGGTTGGCCGGCTTCAGGTCGCGGTGGACGACGCCCTTGTGGTGGGCGTGCTGCACGCCTTCGCAGATGCGGATGAACAGGCCGATGCGCTGGTTCAGCGGCAGCGCGTGCTCCTGGCAGTAGCGCGTCAGCGGGCTGCCTTCGATCAGTTCCATCGCGAAGAACGGGAAGCCTTCCTCGGTGGCGCCGGCGTCGTAGATCTGCGCGATGGCCGGGTGGCGCATCTGCGCCAGCAACTGGCGCTCCACTTCGAAATAGGCCAGGTGCCGCGCCTGCAATCGCTGCGAACGCAACAGCTTCAGCGCGACGGTCCGCCGCACCGGCTCCAGTTGCGCCGCGCGGTAGACCTCGCCCATGCCGCCACGGCCCAGCAGGCCCTCGATGCGATAGCGGCCCAGGCGCGCGCCGGGGGCGAGCGTGCCGTCGGGCGCGGTCGCCGCGCCTTCGAGGCGGGTGGCCAGGCTTTCGGTCGGCGCCTGGTCGTCGTGCGGGTGCTGCGAGGTCATGCCACTTCCCCCTGTGGACGGGCGCCATGGTAGCGGAAGCCTGCGACCGCGGGCCGATCCGGCTACACTCGGCGGACTCCCTGCGAGCCCCCAGCGCATGTCCCGGGAAAAGCGAGATCCGCAAACCACGCAGCGCACGGTGTTGAGCGATGGCCCGCGCGCGCTGTCGCCGCGCTCGGCGTGCGTGGTGGTGATCCAGGGCGAAGGGCTGGGGCGCCGCGCCGACATCGACCTGCGGCGCGTGCTGGTGGGGCGTTCGCAGGAGGCCGACCTGCACATCCCGCACAGCAGCGTCTCGCGCCATCATTGCGAAATCTGGCGCGACGGCGACACCTACTGGGTGCGCGACCTGGGCGCCACCAACACCACGCGGCTGAACGACAAGCCGGTGCACGAAGCGGCGCTGAGCGACGGCGACCACCTGGCGCTGGGCGAGAGCATGGTCAAGTTCATCAGCCACAGCAGCGTGGAAGCGCACTACCACGAAGAGATCTACCAGCTGGCCACGCACGACGCGCTGACCGAGATGCACAACCGCCGCCATTTCATCGAGACGGTGGAGAAGGAAATCGCCCGCGCCATGCGCCACCGGCGCCCGCTGACGATGTGCATCATCGACGTGGACCTGTTCAAGCCGGTCAACGACCGCTACGGCCACATCTCTGGCGACAACGTGCTGAAGCAGATCGCCACGCTGGTGCGCCGCCACGTGCGCAACGACGATGCCGCCGCGCGCATCGGCGGCGAGGAGTTCGCGGTGCTGCTGCCGGAGTGCGGCGCGGATGCCGCCTACGGTTTCGCGGAACGGTTGCGCGAAGCGGTGGCCAACGTGGTGTTCCGCCCCGGCGGCGAGCCGCAGTCCATCACCGTCAGCATCGGCATCGCCGAGCTGACCCCCGAACGCGACACCTGCAGCCGCATGATGGCCGCCGCCGACGCCGCGCTGTACCGCGCCAAGAGCGAAGGCCGCAACCGGGTGTGCATCGAACACTGAAATTTCATCACTGCCGGAAAGGAGTTCCCATGCAGCTAAAACACCCCGCCTTCCCCTTCTGCCTGGTCATGACGCTGTTGCTGCCCGGCTGCGACTATCCGCAGGCGGAACAGCGCCAGCCGGCCTCGACGGAACAAGCCCAGACTGAAGCGGAGGACGCCAGCGCACGGCATCGCGACCCGGCTGTGGGCCAGCGGACCCGCTGGATGCCGGCATCCGATGTCGATCCGCCATCGCCTGCGTCATCCCCCGCCGTCGCGAGGACGGCACCGAAGGCGGATGGCGACGCCCTGGTGCGCTTCACCGGCAAGGTGGCCGAGACGTCCTCGGCCGCCACCTGCGAGATGCCGGGTTTCGTGCCGCCGACGCAGTTCAAGGTATTCGCGGCGGGCGCCTATGCCGGCCGGAAACTGGACTACCAGATCGACCAGAGCGGCCATCAGGCCACCCGCATGGACGTGGCGGTCAACCACGCGCGGGAACCGGTCGTGCTGATGCTGGGCGCCTACGAACCCACGGTCTGGAACATCGGCTGGTCTCCCTTCCACCCGCATCGCCGCGGTGCTGGTCAGCGGCTACCACCGCCAGGCAGTGGCGGGATTGCCCGCCGACGTGCCCGTGCTGGTCAGCACCCACGACGATCGCGGCGCCTGCGGCTATTTCTACGTCGCGGAGAAGCGCCTGGCCCAGTTGAACCCCATCGCGACCCGGCTTTTCGATCGTCCGGTGGACATGGTGTACCTGGCGCGCGAGGGCAGCGTGACCATCGGCGATGCCGTTTCCGCGGAGTCGCTGGTGACTTCCCCGCGCATTGCGCCCGATTCCTTCCGCGACCTTTCCGCACCGCTCGCCGGCGAAGCGGGCCTGCGCGACGCCGTCGCCAAGGGCCTGCTGCGCGAGGCGCGGCGCTCGGACATGGACGCCTGGCAGCAGGCTCGCGCCGCGGTGGATCGCAGCGCCGGAACGCTGCCGCCGATCGCGGGGCAATCCGGGCGGGCTGTCGCATCGCATGACAGCAGCCTGCACAACGGTTACGTGGTGCTGAAGCCGATGATCCTGCCCGCCGGGCTGTACGGCGCGCATTCGGCGACCTTCATCGTGCCGAAGGGCGTGCCGCGACCGACAGGAAACCCGGGGCATTCGGCCATCTACGATTTCAACACCCTGACCTGTGCGGGCGCGGTCTGCGAGAACCGCTAGGGCGGTCCGGACGGTATCGCCTCATCCGCCATGCCGGAGCGGTCCAACGGGGCCGCAATGCGCTCGACACCCAACCCGGCCGCGCGCCAGGCATCGATGCCGCCGCGCAACGGCAGCACGTCGCGGAAACCGGCGCGCCGCAGCTGGCCGGCCATCCAGGCGGCGGAGACCTCGTCCGGGCACGCGCAGTAGATGACGATCTTCCGTTCGCGCGCATAGGTCGAGCGGATGCCTTCCAGTTCGCGCTCGTCGGCGAACACGGCACCCGGGATGACGTACGGGTCCACGTCGCGGAAGCCCGGCGCGCGGATGTCGAACACCACCGGCGGCTGTCCGTCGTGGATCAGGCGGTCGAGTTCCCGCACCTCGATGCGTGCGGCTTCCAGCGACTTGAACAGCGTGCGCCGCCGCCACCAGCGCCAGCCGATGTATGCCGCCAGCAGCAGGCCGACGAGCGCACCGGCACCGGTGCCCAGCTGCGACAGGGTGTCGATGACGGTCTCCACCTGCGCGGAAAACACCACGCCCAGGGTCAACCCCAGTCCGGCCCACAGCGCCGCGCCCAGGCCGTCGTAGCGCAGGAAGGGCGGCAGCCGGGCCTGCATGGCGCCGGCCATCGGCACCGACACCATCGACAGGCCGGGGATGAACTTGGCCACCGACAGCACGCGGATGCCGAAACGCCCGTAGAAGCGCTCGGTGCGCTTCATGCAGGTGTCGCGCGACAGCGACAGCCGGCACAGCGACTGCAGCGTCCGGTTGCCGTAGCGGCGCCCCGCGTAGAACCACACGCTGTCGCCGATCAGGCTGGCCGCCACCGACACCGCCAGCACGCCCGACAGCGGCAGCCACATCGGGTCCGGCTGCAACGCCAGCCCCGCGCCGACCAGGATCAGCGTGGGCATAGCCGGCACGGGCAGGCCCAGCGACAACGCCAGCACGTTGACGAAGACCAGCGCCAAGCCGTACTTGTCGATCAGTTCCTGCATCGGTTCCCCAGGGGATGGACGCGCCGCGCCTGCGCCGCGGACGATGGCGACATGTTCCGCCGAGCGCATGCCGGCGGCAAGCCGGAATCGCGCAACGATGCGTCACAGCCGCCGATCGCGCACTGGCGTACCGATGGGACCGGCAGGCAGACTCGCCCCCTGGCGCACAGGCATCGCACCTCCATGAAGACCCTCGGCATGATCGGCGGCATGAGCTGGGAATCCACCCTGCCCTACTACCGTGTCGTCAACGAAACCGTGCGCGCGCAACTCGGCGGCCTGCATTCGGCCCGGCTGGTGCTGTACAGCATGGACTTCCACGACATCGAACGGCTGCAGCATGCCGGCGACTGGGATGCCGCGGGCCAGGCGATGGCGGACGCGGCCCGGGCGCTGCGGGCCGCCGGCGCCGACCTGCTGGTCCTGTGCACCAACACCATGCACAAGGTGGCCACGGCCATCGAGCAGGCCACGCCATTGCCGCTGCTGCATATCGCGGATGCCACCGCCGACGCCATCCGCGCCGCCGGACTGGCGCGGGTGGGCCTGCTGGGCACGCGCTTCACGATGGAACAGGATTTCTACCCGGCGCGGTTGCGGCGCCACGGCATCGAGACGCTGGTGCCGGACGCCGCCGGGCGCGAAGCGGTCCACCGCATCATCTACGGGGAACTGTGCCTGGGCCGGGTGACGGAAAGCTCACGCCGACGATTCCGCGACACCATGGCGCAGTTGGTCGAGCGCGGTGCCGAAGGCATCGTCCTGGGCTGCACCGAGATCATGCTGCTGGTGCAACCGGGCGACGCCCGCGTGCCCACCTTCGATACCACCACCCTGCACGCGCGGGCCGCCGCGATGCGTTGCCTAGCGCAGGACTGAAAGGCGCCAAGGCATGCTGCGGCGCATGATTCACGCGCGTAGCCCCGCCCCCGGCATGCGCTCTGGCGGGGCATAAGCGGCCACCGTGGGGGGTTTGCGCAGCCAATCCCGCCCTCATCACGCGCGCTTAATCCCCAACGCGGCCTCACCGCCCACCATGCGCCGCTGTACGGAGCCGCCCGCGCGGCCCGCACCACGCCCCCATCCCGGTTGTTGTCCTTGTCCACCTGGCTGTTACGGAGGGTTCGATCATGGCCATTGCTGCACGTCCCGCGCGTATTCCCGTCATGGTGGCGGCCGCCGCCGTCACCGTCCTCATCGCCTCGCCGCTGAAAGCCGAGGAAGGCGACTACAGCTTCTGGCAGACGCTGGTGAACCTGGTCTCGCCGCCCAAGGCCGACAACAAGGTTACCGCCGCGCAGCGCACCGGCGCGTATCCCCTGCTGGCCAATCCCTCCGGCTTCAACGACGGTTTCCGGCCCGGCCGCTACAGCGAATGGCAGACCATCCAGTTGGCGCCGGAAACCGGTGCGGTGTGCGGCGACGGTTCACCGTTCAAGTTCTTCGTCAACCGCGTGGCCGACACGCGCAACACCATCCTCTACATGGAAGGCGGCGGCGCTTGCTGGGACTACGCCAGTTGCAGCGGCCAGAGCGGCATCCGCGGCGCGCGCAATCCCAACGGCATTCCCGACGACTACATGAGCCTGCTGAATCCCGGCGCCAGCCTGGTCAGCCCGTTCGTCACCCGCGTCAGTCCGTTCGACGCGGTGAAGACGCAGGGCTGGAACATGGTCTACATCCCCTATTGCACCGGCGACATCTACAGCGGCGACCGCGTGGCCGTGTACGAAGACCCCAGCGGCCAGCAGGCGCCGCTGGTCTGGCACCACAACGGTGTGCGCAACGTGCGCGCGGTGGTCGGCTGGCTGAAGGACAACCTGCCGCGTCCCACGCAGATGCTGTCCACCGGCTGCAGCGCCGGCGGCGCCGGCAGCCTGACCAGCTACCACCCGCTGCGCCGCGACATGGCGCCGACGCGCGGTTTCCTGATCGACGACTCCGGCCCCATCTTCCCCACCCCGGCCAACGGCAGTCCGGTGGACTATCCGTCGCAGCCGCTGATGGCGCTGATCCGCCAGGCCTGGGGCCTGGACCAGCCCAACGGCCCATTGCCCTACCTGGCCAGCGGCATGCCGCAGTTCGACCTGGGCGAACTGGGCAGCCTGTATCCCGCGCTTTCGGCGAAGTACCCCAGCGACCGGCTGGGCCACACGCACTTCTGGAAGGACCTCAACTACTCGTCCTATTCGTACGAGCGCTTCCATCCCGACATCGCCAACGCACCGGACCAGGCCACCAAGGAAGCGCGTATCCACGCCCGCTGGGACACGGATACCGCCCGCCTGCGCGACCGCTTGAACACGCTGGACAACTTCGGCGGATACTTCCCGCAATACCGCGCGTTGAACGAAAGCCACTGCACTACCATCGTCGACTTCAAGAACGCCGACATCCAGGCGCAGAACCTGCAGTTGAAACACTTCATCGACAGCGTGCTGGACGGCCAGGGCAAGGTGCTGGACGCCAGCGAGCAGGACGACCAGGCCGATCGCGCCAAGCCGTTCAACCTGCTGTACTGGCTGGTGGACCAGTTGCTGGGATGAGACGCACGGCGTGGACCGTCGCCGCACGACGGTCCACGCATCCGGAGGAGCGATCGTGAAGAAGACCCTGCCCCTGGCGATCCTGTTGGGCGCGGCCGCCCTCGCCGCAGGCGGTGCGTGGATGGCGCGCTCGTCCGATGCCGCCTCGCCACAGGCCGCCGGCCACGACGACGACGCACGCGCCCCAGCCCCGCCCGAACTCGCCGCGTTGCAGGCCAGCCCGCAGGCCGAGGCGCACCGCGAACGCATGCGCTTCGAACGGGAAGCGCGCGACTTCTTCGCCCACGCATCCTCGCTGCGCGCGGTGGAACGCAGCGAACGCGCCGACGCGCTCACGCGCCAGATCGACCGCTACGAAGCCACCGGCGGACTTTCCGCCGGCGAAGCTGTGCTGCTGCGCACGGCGCTGGTGAAGGCCACGGTGGACGACCCCGTGCGCCAGGCCGAGGAAGTCGCGGCCATCGCAGATCGCTATCGTGCGCACGCGGACCAGCGCATGGCGGCGTTCGCCGAGCGGCAGCGCAACGACCCGCGCTTCCAGTCCTACAAGGCGCGCGAGGCGCAAGTGGTGGCGGAAGTGATGGCGATGCCGACGGTACCGGCGGGACTCACCCGCGACCAGTACCTGCGCCAACGCCTGCAACAGGAACGCGAACGCGCGTACGCGCCTTGAAGAAACCCCTGTAGGAGCGACGTGAGTCGCGACCGGAAAAACCAAACGGCCTGCACCCTCGGATAAACTGGGCAAATCCCGGCCGACGACCAACGCCTCGTTCGCATTCATCCATGCGATTCGGACTTACGGTGGTGTTGCTCTTGCGGTCGCGACTCACGTCGCTCCTACAACGATATCCCTACCGCACCTGCCAGGGCCGCTCGCGGATGCGGAACAGCACCAGGTAGACGCCGGCCACCCAGGCCATGCCCGCGGCCCATCCGCCCAGGATGTCCGATGGGTAATGCACGCCCAGGTAGATGCGCGAGGCGCCCACCAGCAGCACGAACAGCAGCGCGAGCGCCGCCACCGGCCAGCGGAACCGCGTGTGCCAGCACAGCAGCGTCACCGCCATCGCCAGCGTCATCGACCCCATCGCGTGGCCGCTGGGGAAGCTGAAGGTGTGTTCCGGTGCGATGGATTCCCACAACGACGGGCGGTCGCGCCGGAAGTACTGCTTGGTGGCCAGGTTCAGCAGCCCCGAACCGGCGAACGACACGCCCGCGAAGGTCGCCTCTCGCCAGCGGCGCGCGGCCAGCAGGCCCAGCGTCAGCGCGATGTCCGCCGGCACCACGCCCCGTTGGTAGCCGATGGCCGACATGAAGACGAAGAAGCGGTCCAGCGCCGGACCGGCCAGCGCCTGCGCCCACCGCAACAGCGGGTCGTCGAAATGAAAGGCTTCCAGTTCGTGTATTTCGTCGGCCAGTTCGACGAACAGCCACAGCGGCGCCAGCAGGCACAGGAACAGCAGGACCAGACGGCCGCCGTGCTGGCGGAACAGGCCCGCGATGAAGCGCAGGCCCTGGGCCAGCGCCTCAGCCGGCGCCACGCGCGTATTTGCTCTCGACGTAGCCGTCGATCAGCGCGACGAACTCCTGCGCGATGTTCTCGCCGCGCAGGGTGACCTTCTTCTCGCCATCGACGAACACCGGCGCGGCCGGCGCCTCGCCCGTGCCGGGCAGCGAGATGCCGATATTGGCGTGGCGCGATTCGCCGGGGCCATTGACCACGCAGCCCATCACCGCCAGCGTCATGTTCTCCGCGCCTGGATGGGTGATCTTCCACTCCGGCATCTTGCCGCGCACGTGGTTCTGCACCACCTTCGCCAGTTCCTGGAAGAACTCGGACGTGGTGCGCCCGCAACCCGGGCAGGCGGTGACCATCGGCGTGAACGCGCGCTGGCCGGTGGTCTGCAACAGTTCCTGCGCGACGATGACCTCCTGCGTGCGCGACTGCCCCGGGTCGGGCGTCAGCGAGATGCGGATGGTGTCGCCGATGCCTTCCTGCAGCAGCACCGCCAGCGCGGCGCTCGACGCCACGATGCCCTTGCTGCCGATGCCGGCCTCGGTCAATCCCAGGTGCAGCGCGAAATCCGAACGCTGGGCCAGGTCGCGGTAGACGGCGATCAGTTCCTGCACGCCGCTGACCTTGGCCGACAGCACGATGCGGTCGCGCGGCAAGCCGATCTCCACCGCGCGCTCGGCCGAATCCAGCGCCGAACGGATCAACGCCTCACGCAATACGCGGCCGGCGTCCCATGGATCTTCGCGCCGCGAATTCTCGTCCATCAGCTGCGCGGCCAGCGACTGGTCCAGCGAGCCCCAGTTGGCGCCGATGCGCACCGGCTTGCCGTACTGGATGGCGAATTCGATCAGCTGCGCGAACTGGGTATCGCGCTTCTTGCCGAAGCCGACGTTGCCCGGGTTGATGCGGTACTTGGCCAGCGCCTCGGCACAGGCCGGCTCGCCCGCCAGCAACTGGTGGCCGTTGTAGTGGAAGTCGCCGATCAGCGGCACCGGCACTCCCATCATGTCCAGCTTCTCGCGGATGCGCGGGATGGCGGCGGCGGACTCGGGATTGTTGACCGTCAGCCGCACCAGTTCCGATCCGGCGCGCCACAGCTCGGCCACCTGCTTCACGCTGCCGGCGACGTCGGCGGTGTCGGTGTTGGTCATGGACTGCACCACCACCGGGTGGCCGCCACCCACGGTGATGCCGCCGATGGCGACGGCCTGGGTGATCCGGCGGGGCCAGGCGGCGCCGGCGGGAGGCGTGGGGCGAGTGACGGCGTCGTGCATGCGGCTATTTTAGACTGTTACGGGCAAGCTTCCGCACGTCATGTACCGGCGCGGGCGGGCAGCCTGAACCCGTCCGTAACATGACGATGATGATCGGGCGGGCATACTGGGAACCGAGCCCGTAACGGACCATTGCCCTGCATGAAAGCCTCCGATCTGTTCGTCCGCGCACTGGAAGCCGAGGGTGTCGAGTACATCTTCGGCGTGCCGGGCGAGGAAAACCTGGACCTGCTCGAATCCCTGCACCCTTCCCCCATCCGCATGGTGGTCACCCGCCACGAGCAGGCGGCCGGTTTCATGGCCGCCACCCTGGGCCGGCTGACCGGCAGGCCCGGCGTCTGCCTGTCCACGCTGGGGCCCGGCGCCACCAATCTGGTAACCGCCGCGGCCTACGCCCAGCTGGGCGCGATGCCGATGCTGATGCTGACCGGGCAGAAGCCCATCCGCAGCAGCAAGCAGGGCGCCTTCCAGATCGTCGACGTGGTCGACATGATGCGGCCGCTCACCAAGTACACCCGCCAGATCGTCGCCGCGGCCGGCATCCCGGCCAAGGTGCGCGAGGCGTTCCGGCGTGCGTCCGAGGAGCGTCCCGGCGCCACCCACCTGGAACTGCCGGAGGACATCGCGCGCGAGCAGTGCGACGCGCCGTTGCCGCCGGCCAGCCAGGCGCGGCGTCCGGTCGCCGACCAGAAGGCCATCGTGCGGGCCCGGCGCGCGCTGGAGAAGGCCAGGCATCCGCTGCTGGTGATCGGCGCCGGCGCCAACCGCAAGACCTCCTCGCGCATGCTGCAGCGCTTCGTCGATACGCTGGGCATTCCGTTCTGCTCCACCCAGATGGGCAAGGGCGTGGTCGACGAGAACCATCCGCTGTGGCTTGGCTGCACCGCGCTGTCGGACGGCGACTTCGTGCACCGCGCCATCGCCGCGGCCGACCTGATCCTGGTGGTCGGCCACGACGTGGTCGAGAAGCCGCCGTTCTTCATGCGCGAGGGCCGGCGCACGGTGATCCACATCAACTACGTCAGCGCCGAGGTGGACAGCGTCTACTTCCCGCAGATCGAACTGGTCGGCGACATCGCCAACACGATGTGGCGGCTGCAGAACGAATTCGAGCCGCAGCCGCACTGGGATTTCTCGTTCTTCGACCGCGTGCGCGAAGCGCTGTGCGCGCAGGTGCGCGAAGGCGCCGACGATCCCCGCTTCCCGATGCTGCCGCAGCGGGTCGTGGCCGACGTGCGCCAGTGCATGGGCGAACAGGACTTCGTCTGCCTGGACAACGGCATCTACAAGCTGTGGTTCGCGCGCAACTACCGGGCCGCGCGTCCCAACACGCTGCTGCTGGACAACGCGCTGGCGACGATGGGCGCCGGCCTGCCGTCGGCGATGGCCGCGGCGCTGCTGCATCCGGAACGCAAGGTGCTGGCGGTGTGCGGCGACGGCGGCTTCATGATGAATTCGCAGGAACTGGAAACCTGCATGCGGCTGGGCCTGAACCTGACCGTGCTGGTCCTGCGCGACGACGCGATGGGCATGATCCGCTGGAAACAGGAGGAAATGGGCTTCGCCGACTACGCGATGACGATGGGCAACCCGGATTTCGTCAAGTACGCCGAAAGCTACGGCGCGCGCGGCCATCGCCCGGAGTCGGCCGAGGCCTTCGCGCCGCTGCTGGCGCAATGCCTGGCGCGCGACGGCGTGGACCTGATCGACCTGCCGGTGGATTATTCGCAGAACGGCCCCATCCTCAACCACGAACTGCGCGAGCGCGCCGACGCGCTCTGACCGACCGCAACGCGGCCTCCACGAAGGAAACACTCCCATGCTGAAACCGAGCTACCCGCTGTACCTGGCCAACGCCGCGGTCGCCGCCAATACCGATCTGGACGTGCTGGACAAGTATTCCGGCCAGATCGCCACCCGCGTGGCGATGGCCGATGCGGCGATCATCGAGAAAGCCATCGCCGCGGCGGTGGACGCGGCGCCGGCGATGGCCGCGTTCGCGCCGTACAAGCGGCAGGCGGTGCTGGAGCATTGCGTCAAGCGCTTCCGCGAACGTGCCGAGGAACTGGCGCTGGCCCTGTGCATCGAGGCCGGCAAGCCGATCAAGGACGCGCGCGGCGAGGTCTCGCGCCTGATCGACACCTTCCGCATCGCCGCCGAGGAATCGGTGCGCATCGAGGGCCAGACCATCAACCTGGAGATTTCCGAACGCACCCGCGGCTACCGCGGCATCTGGAAGCGGGTGCCGATCGGCCCGTGCAGCCTGATCACTCCGTTCAACTTCCCGCTCAACCTGGTCGCGCACAAGGTCGCGCCGGCGATCGCCGCTGGCTGCCCGTTCGTGCTCAAGCCGGCCGGCAAGACCCCGGTCGGCGCGCTGATCATCGGCGAGATCCTGGCCGAGACCGACCTGCCCAAGGGCGCGTTCTCGATCTTCTGCTGTTCCAACGACGATGCCGCACCGCTGATCGAGGACGACCGCATCAAGCTGCTGTCGTTCACCGGCGGCCTGATCGGCTGGGAATTCAAGGCCCGCGCCGGGCGCAAGAAGGTCACCCTGGAGTTGGGCGGCAACGCGGCCTGCATCGTCGATGCCGACCAGGCCGGCAACCTGGACGCGGTGGTGGAGCGCCTGGTCTTCGGCGCCTATTACCAGTCCGGGCAGAGCTGCATCAGCGTGCAGCGCATCCTCGCCCACGCCGACGTCTACGACGCCCTGCGCGAGAAGCTGGTGGCGAAGATCGGCGGCCTGGCGATGGGCGACCCGAGGCAGGAAGACACCTTCATCGGCCCGATGATCGACGAGGCCGCGGCGAAGAAGATCGAAGGCTGGATCGCGGACGCCACGCGGGCCGGCGGCACCCTGCTGGTCGGCGGGACGCGCAAGGGCAACATGCTGCAGGCCTCGCTGCTCGAGAACGTGCCGCGCGACTGCGAACTGCAGCGCAAGGAAGCCTTCGCGCCGGTCGCGCTGCTGGAGCGCTTCGACGATTTCGATGCCGCCATCGCCGCGGTCAACGATTCGGACTTCGGCCTGCAGGCCGGCGTGTTCAGCAACGACTTGGCGCACGCGCTGCGCGCCTGGGACGGGCTGGAAGTGGGCGGCGTGATCGTCGGCGACGTGCCCAGCTTCCGGGTCGACAACATGCCCTACGGCGGGGTCAAGGATTCCGGCCTGGGCCGCGAAGGCGTGAAGTTCACCATAGAGGACATGAGCGAACTACGGCTGCTGGTGCTCAGGCACTGAAGCGCCGCTGCGACCGCCGGTCGCAGCCCCTGCCCGCACCGCTTGGTTTAGCATGGGTGGATGTCCGCCGCACCCGGCACCGCCCCCTCCTTCCTGCGCGCGCTGTGCAACCTGCGCTGGGTCGCCATCGTCGGCCAGGCGGTGACGGTGCTGGTCGCCACCGGGCCGATGGGCCTGCCGCTGCCACGGGCGCCGTTGTGGAGCGGCATCGCGGTGCTGGCTGCGTTCAATCTGTACGCCAGCTGGCGCAGCCGCCGTCCGGGCGCAGAGTCCCCGCGCGAGGCCTTCTGCCACATGCTGGTGGACGTGGCGGTGCTGGCCTGGCTGGTCGGCTGGAGCGGCGGGATCAGCAATCCGTTCAGCTCGATGTTCCTGCTGCTGATCGTGGTGTCGTCGCTGGCGCTGCCATTGCGCTGGGTCCTGGCCACCGGCGTGGCCTGCCTGCTGGGTTATGCATCGACGGCGGCGTTCGGCCGTCCGCTGCCGCACCTGCACGGCAACGGCTTCAACGTGCACCTGTGGGGCATGGCGGTGAACTTCGTGCTGTCGGCCGGCGTGGTGCTGTACTTCTCCACCCGGCTGGTCGCCGCGCTGCGCCAGCGCGAGCAGGAACTGGCCCGCCTGCGCGAACGCTTCGCCCGCAACGAGGGCATCGTGGCGCTGGCCACGCACGCCGCGGCCGTGGCGCACGAACTCAACACCCCGCTGGCCACGATGACGCTGCTGACCGAGGACATCCGCGAACACGCCGCCGACATCGAAACGCGCGAGGACGCAGGCACGATGCGCGAACTGATCGACCTGTGCCGCGACCGCGTGCGTGCGCTGGCCGCCTCCGCCGACATGGGCGCCGGCGCCAGCGTCGATCTGGACGAAGTGGTGCAGCGCTGGCGGCTGGTGCGGCCGACCGTCGAACTGCAGCGCAGCGGCCACCTGCCGCCATGGCTGGCGGTGGACGCCTCCACCGGCCATCTGCTGCAGGCGCTTTTGAACAACGCCGCCGACGCCAGCCGCCAGGCCGGGTCGCCGCGCGTGGACCTGGACCTGCATTGCGAAGACGACGAACTGGTGGGCACGGTGCGCGACTACGGCAACGGCTTCCACGAAGCGCTGCCGTTCCAGTCCGACCAGTTGTTCCGCACCAGCAAGCCCGACGGCATGGGCGTGGGCCTGGCGCTGTCGCACGCCACGGTGGAACGGCTGGGCGGCAGGATGACGATGAAGGCCGTGCTGCCGAAGGGCGTGCAGGTGCAGTTCCGCCTGCCCGTCTCGCCCGCCGACGAGGAAACGCCATGAAAGGCCTGCTGGTCGACGACGACGAACTCTACGCGCGCACGCTGCAACGCAGCCTGGCGCGCAGGGGCATCGAGACGGCGATCGCGTTCGATGCCGCCAGCGCCTTGGTGCTCGCGCGCGAACACCTGCCCGACTTCGCGCTGGTGGACCTGAAGCTGGGCGCCGATTCCGGCCTGGCCCTGATCGAACCCTTGCGCGCCCTGCGCGCCGACATGCGCATCCTGCTGGTGACCGGCTACGCCAGCGTCGCCACCGCGGTGGAATCGATCAAGCGCGGTGCCGACGACTACCTGCCCAAACCGGCCACCGTGCCCACCATCCTGCGCGCCCTGGGAGTGGATGTGCCGGCGACGCCCGGCGATGCGCCGTCCGCCGACGACACCATGACCCCGCTGAGCCGGCTGGAGTGGGAACACATCCAGCAGGCGCTGGCCGAAACCGACGGCAACATCTCCGCCGCCGCCCGCCTGCTGGGCATGCATCGCCGCTCTCTGCAACGCAAGCTGGCCAAGCGGCCCGGGCCGGAACGGCGCTGGGTGGATGAGTGAGGCGGCTTCCGACCTGAAGCGGAGACTAGGAGATGTGTCGCGGGGAAGTGAAGGCGATTTTATAAAGCTGAATGCGCCGGCTTCGTCGGCCGTGAGCGCTCAACACCCGCTGTGTGCAGACACGGCAGTCTGCGCGCACCCCATAAGCGGCCGAAGGATATTGAAATGGGCACAAATCGGTTGCACGATTGAGCTACGGGGTACAAGTACGAGGATGTAGCAGCGCCAACCGGTTTATCCGTGTCAGCCAACAAGGAGAGAGTGGAATGACGGGTCTAGGGCGTATGGTCTTCGTGGCGGCTTGTCTTGCGCCCATGTATTTTCCTTCGGCTTCAGCGTTAGCGCAAAGCGGCACGGTGACGGTCGAGTGCCACTCGGTCGGCTACCAATACAGCGAGTGCCGTGCCCCGTTGCGCGCACCTCAGCTGATCCATCAGATTTCCGGCAGCTCCTGCATCCTCAATCGCACCTGGGGCTTCGATCGCCGCCGGCAACGGCTGTGGGTCGATCAAGGTTGCCAAGGCGTGTTCGCCGATGTGGGGGGCTATCACCATGGCCGCAATGGCAGCTTTGATCCCGGCAGTCGACGGTACGACGATCGGGGCCGTGATATCGGCATGCTTGTACTGGGTTCCATCGCGGGCGCCGCGCTCGCCTCTTCCGACCAGCACGAGCACCACTCGAACTACCGCTCCGACACCCATTCCTACGCACACGGCGGCTACGATGGTTGCCACGGCGTTGGCTGTTTGGTGGACCCCCCGGCAGACGACCGCAATTCCAATGCCATCGACACCAGGCCGTCTTTCGACAAGCAGGGCAATCCGAATTTCGACACGCATGGCAACTGGATCGGGTGCCATGGCGTAGGCTGCGACGTCGATCCTCCGTCCGACGAAAACAACTGAACCGGAGACGCCAGCATGCGCAGATCGACCCTCTTCGTAGCCGCCGTCGCCCTCGCCGGCGCGGCGTTCGCCCAAGACAATGCCGGTTCCTTGAGCCAGAGCTCGCAGAGCAGCAGCGAATCCAGCAGCTCGATCACTACCACCCATTCGGGTTTCGACACTTCTTCGACAAACGATCCTCCGGAGAACCAGAGTTCTGCCGAGATGACGGAGTGGATCAAGAGCAACTCGCGAAGCGAATCTTCCAGCAGCAACAGCGGTTTCGGTATCGGTTTCGGCCGCGACAACGACGAGAACGACGATGATCAACCTTCATGGTCGAAGCCTCATCCCTCCCGGCCCAAGCCCGAGCAGATCGACGGCACTTATCGCGTCTCCGCAAAGAGCGGGCCGTTCCTTTGCACGGTCCGCTTGACCGACAACCCCTACTTCAATGGCTATTTCGCCGTCACTTCGACAGGTTGCCCGGACCTGTGGAAGGTCACGCGGTGGGACTTCGACGGGCCCTCGATCGTGCTTACATCGTCGGCGGGCGATGTCTACGCCACCTTCTGGCCGCGTGGTGGCGATGTATGGGTTGGCCGCGTTGCAGCGACCGGCCAGCGCCTGTCGCTGAGCCGTTGACTGAGTACATCTCCTGGAAGCCGGGCCGCGCGTCGATCTACTCCCGGGAACCGCCGGCAGCACCGAAGAACCGTCAACATGTACTGGCCCCATCGGGAAACCAAGGAGTTGTCATGAAGTCCCGGATATTCGTTCTGGCAGCGGCAGGTGTGGCATGTGGAATGGCAGGGCGGGCAGGCGCCATCGAGCCCGTGGATCGGCTCAAAGTGTCCGTGGGTTCGTACATCATCGAGCACGACGTGGACCTGCGCTGGGACTCGGAAACGGTGGGCACGGGCAGCGACATCGACTTTCATCGCGACCTGGGTTTCGACGACTCCAGGACCGATGTCTTCTGGTCGCTGGATGGCGTACTCGGCGAACACCACAAGTTCTCCGCCTTCGGCTACCGCTACGACAGCGGCGGACAGCGTTTGCTCGCCGAGGACTTCAACATCCATGACTCGCAGTTCCCGGTGGATGCGGCTTTTTCCGGGGACATGGAGGTCAGGATGGCCGGAGTCGCGTACACGTGGCTGTTCCATCGCAACGACCGCAGCGCGGCCGGCGTGGGGATCGGCGCCGTGCGCTACGACGTCACGGCCGACCTGGCCGCCGCGGCAGAAACCGGCGAGGGACTCATCACCGCGGAAGAGCGACTGGACGAGGATGCCTGGGCCCCCATGCTGCGGGTCGAGTACCACCATTCGCTGGGTGAGCGCTGGCGCATGGGCGGGCAGATCTCCTATGTCAAGAAGTCCGGTGGCGACACCTCGGGCGATGCCATCGATGTCAATGTGCACCTGGAGTATTTCCCGTGGGAGCACTTCGGCTTCGGTCTTCGCTACAACTACAACGACGCGGATCTCGACTTTGAACGCAGCCGTTTCACCGGCAAGCTGAATCTGAAGAACCAAGGGCCACAGGTCGTGGCCACGCTTCGATTCTGAATACTGCGGATATGCGCTGCTGGCTTACTCCGCTTCGCACTTCCATGAGCGAAGCGTCTGGCCGCAAGCGGACATCCAGCACTTCGATCTTCTGCGACCCCAGACGGACTTCTGTCCTTCCATTCCACCAGGGCAGTGGCCGACTGGCCACTGCCCTTGCCGCGAACGCGATGCCGCTCAGCGCTGGATGTTGCGGTTGAGGAAATCCAGCATCCGTGCCGCGATTTCCTCGCCGTGGGTTTCAATGGCGAAGTGGCCCGTATCGAGGAACCGCACTTCGGCGTTCGGATTGTCGCGCTTGAATGCTTCCGCACCGGCAGGGGTGAAGAAGGGATCGTTCTGGCCCCAGATCGCCAGCGTGGGCGGCTGGTATCGGCGGAAGAACTCGTGCAGTTCCGCGTATTGTTTGATGTTCTGGCCGTAGTCGAGCAGCAGGTCCACCTGCGCTTCGACGCCGATGCGCTCGATGGCCGCGGAGGCCAGCTGATAGCTCTCGGGCGCGATCAGCGAGGCGTCCCGTACTCCTTCGGTGTACTGCCACTTGATCATTTCGGGCGTGTTGAAACGGCGCAGGGCCTCGCGATTTTCCGCCGTGGGCTCGTTCCATGCCTTGCGCATGTCGGCCCAGCCCTCGCTCAGGCCGACCTCGTAGGCATTGCCGTTCTGGCTGACGATCGCGCTGATCTTCTGCGGATTCTTCACCGCCAGGCGCCAACCGACCGGAGCGCCGTAATCGAAAACGTAAATGGCATAGCGGTCGACGTCCTTGGCGACGGTGAACGCGTCGATGACCGATGCCACGTTGTCGAAGGTGTAGTCGAACTCGACGCCAGGCATGACCGTGGTCTGGCCGAAGCCGGGCAAGTCGGGAGCGATCACGTGATATTCCCGGGCCAGTCGAGGTATCAGTTCGCGGAACATGTGCGACGAGGCGGCGAACCCGTGCAGCAGCAGGACGGTTGGCGCTTGCGAGGGCCCGGCTTCACGGTAGAAGAGGCTGACGCCCTGGATGTCCATCGTCCGGTAGTGGACCTGCACAGGACTGTCCGCAGCCGTGGCTGTGAAGGCGCTGCCGAGGGCGGCAGCTGCAAGAAGCAATTTTTTGGCGCTCATGGCTGTTCCTTGAAGTAGGGTTGGCGCGACAGATAAATAACCTGTATTAATTATTTTTAAAGGTTACTTGAGCGGAGTATGCGCGGACTCTGGTAACCTGTCAATATTGATTTTAGAGGTTATTCGATGACGAGCTCAGAGACTCAGCGTGAAGGCGGCAAGGGCGACACGACCGAGGCACCGATGGTGGGTGACCATCTGGCGATGGATCTGCTCAATACGGAGGCGCGCAGCCAGGGCCAGGTCGTCGACTACTGGAACACCGGCGAAGACGTGCTCCGGTGGCTGGAGCGGCACGGTGTCGTTCCGCCCTCGGGAAGCGGGAGCGCCGTACCTGCAGATTTGCTGTTGCGCGGGAGGGCGCTGCGGAGGCATGCGCGCGAGCTGATCGCCAGGCGCAAGGAGGAAAAGGCTGGAGACATCCGTGGCCTGAACGAATACTTGCACGCCTACCTGAGCGCGCCACATTTGGAGCGCGATAGTGAGGGCAACTTCGCGCTGGCTCGCATCGCGCGCGGCGATGCGATCTCGTCTTTGCTCGGCCCTGTCGCCGAAGCCGTGGCGCAGTTGCTGGCAGAGGGCGATTTCGCCCTCGTCAAACAATGCGAGCACCCCGACTGCATCCTCTGGTTCTACGACCGTACGAAATCGCACAAGCGTCGGTGGTGCAGCATGGCCCAGTGCGGAAATCGCCACAAAGCGACCCGGTTCAGAAAAAGAAGCAGCGGCAAGGCGACTTAGCGCGAGCAATGCCTGCTCGCGGCCTTGGACTCAACCGATCGACGCAACGGTTCGTCGGTATCGCCCGGCCGGCATCCCATGGCCCGGCGTCTTCCTGGGCCGCCCGTTCGGCTGCCGCGCCGCGGCATCTGCTCGGCTGTGCCGTCACGGCGGCGGCCATTCCGTCTGATGGCCCCACCATTCGTCCCCGCCAGGCCGCGACTGGTCACCGCAGCGACCACAATCGTCCCTTCGCCCTGCCAGCGGAGCCGGCGAAGTCCACACTGGTTGCCGGTTCCGGACAAGGAAACCAGAGGCATGAACATCAAGGCATGGCATGCGGTGGCATGTGGCGCCGCACTGGCGATGGGGACCGGCGGGCTGTACGCAGCGGCACCGGACGACTGGTCCAGTTATGCCGGCGCGCCCGGCGGTGGCCAGCATTCGCCATTGGTGCAGATCACCCCCGGCAACGTGAGCCGGCTGCGGATCGCCTGGTCCTTCCGCACGGGCGAGTTGGGTGCGGGCCTGCCCGACCCGGAGCGGCGGCGCTTCGAGGCCAATCCGCTGGTCGTGGACGGGCGCATGTACCTCAACACCGGTACCGGCATCGCGTTCGCGCTGGATGCGGCCAGCGGCCGCGAGCTGTGGTCGTTCGATGCCAAGGTGGCGCGCGACAAGCGCTACAGCGACCCGGCGTCGCGCGGCGTCAGCTTCTGGCGCGACCCGCAGGCCAGCACCGGTGCGTGCCGCGAGCGGATCGTGTTCGGCACGCTGGACGCGCGCCTGATCGCGCTGGACGCCGCCGACGGGCGGCCCTGTGCCGCGTTCGGCGATGGCGGCACGGTCGACCTGCGCGCCGGCATCGCCTTGCAGGACAAGGCTGACGGCACCTGGTCCAACTACGCGGTGACCTCGCCGCCCGTGGTGGCCGGCGACGTGCTGGTGGTCGGCAGCTCGATCGGCGACAACCGCGCGCACGCCCTCGAGCAAGGCGTGGTGCGCGGCTATGACGCGCGCAGCGGCCGCGAACTGTGGCGCTGGGATCCGGTGCCACGCGATCCGGCCGAAGCCAGCGCACGCGGCTGGCAGCCGCAACAGGCGGCCACGGTCGGCGCAGCCAATGCGTGGGCGCCGCTGTCCGTGGACCCCGCGCTGGGACTGGTCTACGTGCCGACCAGCTCGGCCAGCCCGGACTACTACGGCGGCGAGCGTCTCGGCGACAACCGCGACGCCAACTCGCTGGTCGCGCTCGACCTGCACAGCGGCCGCCGGGTGTGGGCGCAGCAGCTAGTGCACCACGACCTTTGGGACTACGACCTCGCCTCGCAGCCGGTGCTTGCGACGGTGGAGACCGCACACGGCCCGCGCGACGCGGTGCTGCAGGCGACCAAGACCGGCTTCCTGTTCGCGTTCGATCGCCGCGACGGCAGCCCGGTGTTCCCGCTGAGCGAGGTTGCCGTGCCGGCCTCCGACGTACCCGGCGAGCGGGCATCGCCGACCCAGCCGATGCCCGAACCCGGGCTGCGTCTGGCGCGGCACGGACCGTTGACCGCCGCCAATGCCTGGGGCCCGACCCCGGGTGAGCGCCGCGAATGCCAACGACTGATCGCCGGGCTGCGATCGGAAGGCATCTTCACGCCTCCCAGCGTGCGCGGCACCATCGCCCTGCCCGGCTGGGCCGGTGGCGTGAACTGGGGCGGCATCGCGGTGGACCCGCAACGCCAACTGGCGATCCTGCCGGTATCCGATCTGCCGATGCAGGTGGCACTGATCCCGCGTGCGCAATTCGACTGGGACGATCGCAAGCACCACCCGCATCAGGAGTTCAACAGCATGGAAGGCACCGCCTATGGGATGCGCCGCGGCACGCTGGCGTCGTCGAAAGGCGCGCCGTGCATCAAACCGCCGTGGGGCCGCCTGGTGGCGGTCGACCTGCGTACCCGCAAGGTGGCGTGGGAACGCCCGCTGGGCACGCTGGAAGAAGAACTGCCCTGGCTGCCGCTGGAGGTCGGGATGCCGCTGCTGGGCGGCGCGGTGACCACCGCCAGCGGCCTGACCTTCATCGGGGCTTCCGCGGATGCCCGCCTGCGCGCACTCGACAGCGCCAGCGGGAAGACCCTGTGGCAAGCCAAGCTGCCCGCCGGCGGCCAGGCGACACCGTCGGTATACGCGGTGGCCGGCCGCCAATACGTGGCGATCGCCGCAGGCGGACGCGAGGGGCTGGGGCCGATGGGCGACTACGTGATCGCCTACACCCTCGACGGCGAGGGCGAAGAAGTGGTGTTCCAGCATGGCGTCGCGGTGCGCATGGCGATACTGGGCGCGGCCATGCTGGGATTGCTGGCCGGCTGCACCGTGCTGTGGCGTCTGTGGCGCCGGCGCCGTCGGAATCGCGCGGTACGTCCAGGGTGAACGGCATGGCCCCCGGGTGCAGGAGCGGGCTGCGCACGCCACGGCGAGAATCATCGGCCGATTCGCCCGGCCTGAACGACGTGGGCGGAGTTGCGACCACATCAGTCCGAGCTGACGAATTTCTCCGCAAGGCCATGCCCGGCTTCGACCCAAGGCTTCACAGCCACTACAACAATCCAGTCCCGGCAATCGCTGCGCGGCCAAGCCGCACGCCGGCTTCATGAGCATCGTTGAAACTGCGATAGTGCTCGAAATCGGTTCCGCTATCGCGCGCCGGGATGGACGCCCATCGCAGCGTAAACAGCCTGTGTTCCCATTGCCTGACCGACACTTCGAATTCCTTGCCAAGGAACTTGCAGAGGGTGGTGGTTTCAGAGTTCATGAGGATGCAGACTCCTGAGCGCAACCCGACCATAGGCGGGTACCCCTGAACGAGACCCGTTGCAAAGATGAACGCACCATGCCACTGCGCCCGGGCGACCCTCTTTCGCAGCTCCGCGATTGATAACACCAGGCTCACGGCAACCGGACCAGTCTGCCCGTATGAAAACGACCAGGCTTCTGCTGGATTCAGTGCTTTTTGCCCTCGAGGTCGACCTGCCCACAATGCTGGAGCGCACGCCCGATGCGGATCGAATGCAGGCGTTTGCAGTGATCGCCGCCATGATCAGTGAGTCCGCGCGGCTGGAAGACCGCGCCCACATCTGGAAATGGCTACAGCGTATCCGCATGGATCTGGTCAATCGCGTCCCATCCGCGAAGCCCCGATAGGCCCAGTACGGCGCATTGTTGCCTTGATGTCCGCTTCTGGCCCTGGATTCAGCGATAACCGACACGTTGCCGATACGATCCCCTCCCGGCAAAGCGGCCGCAGGAACCTCGCGGGCACGCCGCTTTCGCGATCATGGAATGCCTGTCGGGATTTCCCACGCGACTATCGCGCGCGCGATCCTTCGCCAGGACGCGGCAAGGCCCCCAGATGCTGGAACAGGCTGCGCATGGTCGGCGAGAGCCCACTCCATTTCCGGTAACACAGGCAAAGACTCCGGCGTGCCCAGCCATCGGTCAGGGCGATCGCGTGATAGGCATGGCGGCGCCGGAGCCGGCTGGCGGCAGTGGCCGGCAGGATTCCCACGCCGATACCGTGCGACACCATCTCGCACACGCCTTCGAAGGTCTTCATGCGGATGCGCATCGCAAGCACACGTCCAGCGGCGCGCGCGTGTTCTTCGATGTGCTCCTGAAGCGCGTTTCCCGGCGCCAGTCCGACGAAGGGCTCGCCCAGCACATCGCCGAATCGTACGGCGCCGCCCGTCGCAAGCCTGTGCCCGGCGGGCACGATCAGGGAAAGGTGGTCCTTGGCCACGGGCTGCAGATGCAGTCCGCCCGACTCCACCGCATTGGACACGATGCCGGCCTCCACGAGTCCGCCCTCGATGCTTTTGACGATTTCCGCACTGGTGCGTTCCCGCAACTCGACGCGGAGGCGCGGGCGGCGGGCGAGCCATGGCGCGAGCCTGCGGGGCAGGAACTCCGTCAATGCCGCGGTATTGGCGTAGAGATGGAGGGTGCCCCGGTTCCCCGCGGCGAAGTCCCGCAACTCGCCCTTCAACAACGCCTGCTGCCGGAGAATCAAACGCGCGTGGTGCGCCAACGCTTCCCCGGCCTCGGTCGTCGCCACGCCGCGATGGCGACGCTCCAACAGCGGAGTGCCGGCATCGGCTTCGATGTTCCGCAAGCGTTCGCTGGCCGACGCCAGCGCCAGGTTCGCCGCCGCCGCGCCGCGCGTGATGCTGCCGGCGTCCACGATGCAGAGGAAAAGACGCAGATCCGCTAGATCGAGTCGCATGGCCTCGGCGCTCCTGTCTGGCTTCGGAATATCCGAAGTGTGGGGCAAGGAATCCGCATTGTGCCCGTGTGCCGTGCCGGTTCCAATGCGGGCATGGATATGCCTGGGTTCCCGGTGTGGATCATCGTCTCGACGTTCCTGATCGCAGGCTTGGTCAAGGGCGCGACCGGCATGGGCCTGCCCACCATCGCCATGGGACTGCTCGGCGCCCTCATGCCGCCGGTCGCGGCGGCAACGATGCTGGTGGTTCCTTCGTTCGTCACCAATGCCTGGCAGTTGGCATCCGGGCCGGCCGCCGTGGGCCTGGTGCGGCGACTGTGGCCGATGATGCTGGGCATCGTGATGGGCACCGTCGCTGGATCCGCGCTGCTGGTCAGGATGGATCCGCTGTGGACGGGCCTGGCCTTGGGCGTCGCCCTGATGGGCCACGCCGGCTACGCCCTGGCTTCGCCTTCGGCATCGGTTCCGCGCCGGTCCGAGCCTTGGCTGTCCCCGGTCGTCGGACTCGTCACCGGAGCGATCAGCGGCGCCACGGGCGTGTTCGTGATGCCCGCCGTGCCTTATCTGCAGTCGCTGCGTCTGGACAAGGACGAACTGGTGCAGGCGCTCGGCCTGTCTTTTACGGTCTCCACCGTCGCACTGGCCACCGGCCTGTGGGGCCACGGCGCTTTTCGACCCGGGCAACTGGGACTGTCCGCCCTGGCCGTCGTGCCGGCGTTGGCCGGCATGTGGGTGGGGCAAAGGATCCGGGCACGGATCAGCCAGGTCGTCTTTCGGCGGTGTTTCCTGCTGCTCCTGTTCGTGCTCGGGTCGGAACTGGCTTTACGCCCCCTGTTCTGAACAGTCGGGCGCTTCCGCGGTCGCGTACCGCATCCTCGATAGGAGTCGGACTTGAACATTCCAGGAACCACCCGTCGTTTGCCCGTGCTGGAGTACTTGCGGCGCCATGTCTCGGGTTCCCTCTCCCCGGGCGACACGACCCATATGCGGTATCCCACGGCGATCTCCGAACTGCTGGGCTTTCGCATCGTTGCGGCAGGAGAGGCCATGGCGACCATCGAACTGGAGACCGACCCGCGGCTTCATGGCAACCAGCAGGGAACGGTGCATGGCGGTCTTCTTTGCGAGCTGGCCGATGCGGCGATCGGAACGGCTCATTCAACGCTGATCGGCGAGGACGAGAGCTTTGCCAGTATCGACCTGAAGGCCGTCTTCCTGCGCCCCGTCTGGCAATCCCGTCTGCGCGCCCATGCATGGGCGGAACACCGGGGCAGGACCCTCAGTCATTATCGATGCGAGATCATGCGCGAAGACGGCAAGGCCGTGGCGAGGATGGACAGCACGCTGATGACTTTGCGGGGAAGCGACGCGAAGGGGCGCTGACCGGCGAAGATCCATCGGATATTCCTCCGAACCGGAACCACCCGGGATCGATCGGCACCGAGGGATGGGCTTCCATGCAGGGCGTCGTGGACAAGCCGCATGATCCCAAGACCCGCCTACCAGATAGTCAAACGGTGCCGCCCCACGATTCGTGCGATCTACTCCTCAAAGCGACTGGTGGCGTCGCGATCGCGGTCGTATCGTCTCGTCAGCGGAAACGGCGGCAACCAGGACTCGCGACGGACGATCCAGCTTTCGTAGGTTGGCACCAGTTGGTCGGGGGCATCCAGGGATCCCAGGTTCACTTCGATTTCGTCTGCGGTGCGTGCGAAAACCGACGAGCCGCAGCGGGGACAGAAAAACCTTCCGGCGTAATCGCGTGTTTCGCCATCGATGGCCACCGCATCCTGAGGGAACACCGCGGAAGCATGGAAAAGGGCGCCATGATGCTTGCGGCAGTCCAGACAGTGGCAAAGGCCGACCCGGTATGGGAGTCCCGACGCCACGATTCGGACGTTGCCGCACAGGCAACCACCCGTGAATCGGCTCATGCTGCGTCTCCTCTGCAATCGGGTGGGCGGAATGTTTACAACCAACGGCATTGTCGTTGCAATTGCCCGCCGTGATGGCGATGGTGTCCGGTAAAGTCTCCTGCAGGGGGCGGCCTGCGTATCCGGGCCTCCGGGCCGTCACCGCTTGGCAATTCATTCAAGCCGAACCCGCTTCGCGGGTCGGTTTGATTCAGGAGTCGATGTTCGCATTGGGCTGGAAGCGGGCACCTGCCGTCATGCCGTCATGCGTCTCCGGTATTTCCCAACAGGCTCGCGATGCTCCCGCACAAATGCGGAAACCGCGCGTTCAAGCGCCAACGCCTCCGTTTCGAGGCTTCGCGCCGCCGCGTTGGCTTCTTCCACCAGCGCGGCGTTCTGCTGGGTGGTCTCGTCCATCTGGGTGATGGTCTGGTTGACCTGCTCGATGCCGGCGGACTGCTCCTGCGAGGCAGCGCTGATCTCGGCCATGATGTCGGTCACCCGCTGCACCGAGGCGACGATCTCGCCCATGGTGGTGCCGGCCTGGTTGACCAGCCTGGAGCCGTCGGCGACCTTGTCCACCGAGGTCTCGATCAGGCCCTTGATCTCCTTGGCGGCGTTGGCCGAACGCTGGGCCAGGGTGCGTACTTCCGAGGCGACCACGGCAAAGCCCCGGCCCTGTTCGCCGGCGCGGGCGGCTTCCACCGCCGCATTCAAGGCCAGGATATTGGTCTGGAAGGCGATGCCGTCGATGACGGAGATGATCTCGGCGATCTTGCGGGAGGACTGCTCGATGTCGCGCATGGTGACGACGACCTGGCCGACGACCTCGCCGCCCTGGGAGGCGACGCCGGCGGCGCCGATGGCGAGCTGGTTGGCTTGGCGGGCGGATTCGGCGTTCTGACGGACGGTGGAGGTCAGTTCCTCCATGGAGGCGGCGGTTTCCTCCAGGTTGGCGGCCTGCTGCTCGGTGCGGCGGGAGAGGTCGCTATTACCCGAGGCGATCTCGCCGGCGGCGGTGTTGATGGAGGTGGAGGCGTCCTGGATACGGCCGACGATGTCGGTGAGCTGGGCGACGGTGGCGTTGGCGTCGTCGCGCATGCGGGCGAACACGCCGTGGAAGTCGCCTTCCATCCGCGCGGTCAGGTCGCCCTGCGACAGCGACGCCAGCACGACCTGCAGGCTGGCCAGATTGCCCTGGAAGGTGTCCAGCAGGCGGTTGATGCTGGCCGCCAGCGTCCTGAGGAATCCTTCCTTGCCGGACGCATCGATGCGCACGCCCAGGTTGCCCAGCGCAGCGGCGTCGACCAGCGCGGCTATCTCGTGTTCCACGATGGTCTCCAACGCCCGGCTTCGCCATTCGACCGCCGCGCCCAAGCGCTGGCCGTCGACCACGATCGGATTCACCGCCAACTGGTAGCGCGTGTCGTGGTAAGCGATGTCCCGCTCGAATGCCGCCGCCTCCGCGGCCAGCACAGACGATACCTCCGCGAAAGCAGGGTGAAACTGTTCGGCGGGCAAGCCGACCAGTGTGGCGTCGCCCAAGACCAGATCCTTGCGCAGCGATGCGTTGGCATAGGCGACCCGCCCTTCCATGTCCAGCATCATCAACCCCGTCTGCGCACTTTCGAGCGCCTGGCGCACCTGCTGGTTCTCGCGCGCAACAGCGCGCTCGGCCTGCGTGCGATCGCGCAGGCGGCCCTGCATGTGCATCAACCGTTCGGCCAGGTGGCCGATCTCGTCATGCGGGTTGTGCACCTCGATCACCGCATCCAGCCGGTCGTCGGCGACTTCCTGCGCGAAACGCAGCGTGGCTTCGATCGGCTTCCTGACGGCCTTCGACACCATCAGCAGGGCGGTGATCAGCACCCCCGAGACCAGCACCAGCGTCAGAGCGAAAATGACGTCCATCCATCGCGCCTCGTCCCGCTGGCGCGCGCGAGCAGCCGCCAGCGCCTGGGCCTGGGTCCGGTCCAGTTCTTCCAGCGCCGGCGTGATGGCCTGCGCGGTCTGCTCCAGCGCCCCGGCCTCGAGGTCGAGCCCGACCCGCGCGGCGGTGTAGGCCAACAAGGCGCCCTGGTAGGCATCCATCTTCTGCCGCAATTCTTCCTGCATGGAGACCGGCAGGCCGCGGCTGCCCAACGAAAGATCGAACGGCAGCTTCGCTTCGCTGACCTGGTCGGCATGGCTGGAATCGCCCGTCAGCAGGAACTGGCTTTCGCTGCGGCGCATCTTCTGCAGCAGGCCCGCCAGCACGGCGTCCTCCTGCGCATCGACCGTCTCCTCGAGCGCGCGCCCGGCACTTTCCAGCTGGCTCAGCAGGCCGGCATCGTCGCTGCCCATCTCGTCCACCCGTTGGTTCAGGGAAGCGATGCCGTCGGCGAATTCGTCGACACGCACCATCACGCCGGCCAGCGACTCCGTGCTTTCCTGCGCGTTGGCGCGATCGCGCAGGTCCGCGACGGTGGCTTGCAACCGGGTCTGCGCGCTACCCAGCGCCGCCCTGTCTTCCGAGCGAAGCGTGGCCGCATAGATCGTCTGCAGGCGACGCGCCTCGGCAATCTGTTGGGCCAGTGTCCCGGTCAGTGCTGCATATTCGCGATGCACGGCGAAGGCCTCGGCCGCCCGTTCCGTACCCACGCTCGCGCGCCAGTACGCAAGCGCGATGAACGACAGGCCCACCGCCGACACGAGCAGGCTGGCATGGATCTTCTGGCGGATGGTCATGCGCGCCAGGCGGCCGGAGCCGAACAGGTGCCCCATGCGTCCGCCCAGTTGGCGGAACACGGAACGGGAGCCGGCGGTGAGATGCTTCAGATCGTGGGGGATGGCCGGCATGGCATGCGTCCAGACAAAAAACGACGCAGCTATATCGGCACGGTTTCAGGGAACTTTAGGGTGTGTCCGCCTGATCTCCCGCGAGCCGCCGGGCGGCCTCCGCAGGGTTCGCCATTTCTAATGGCTGTTTGCTACACCGTCGTGACACGCGTCGATCCACTGTCGTGCGACGGAGGCAGCTCTGTCATGAGGGGCGAGTGCCCTCGCCTCTTCTTGCGACGTCCACGTCTGGCGGAAAACGAACATCATGCCCGGCTTCTGAAGCGCCACATCGCCAGTCCAGCATAGATGACGACAAGCGCCAGCAGGTTGACCGCCTGCGGTGCGGTCTCGGACACGGACGCCCCCATCTGGTTGAGCTGCACCATGGCGGTGATGCCTGGCGTGGTCGGCAGCAGCTTGGCGGCCCACGCCAGGACCGGCGGCGTCGAGGTGATGGGCCATGACAGGTTGGCCAGGAAGAACAGGACCAGCGAAGAGGCGGTGATGTACTGGAATGCCCTCTCGCGGCTGACGAAGAAGCTGCCCAGGAACATCGCGAACAGGACGGTGGCGGCAAGGAACAGGCTGCCGACCAGCAGCAGGCCGGGCAGGTTGCCGCCACGGGGATAGTCCTGCACCCAGGAGGTGATGCCGCTGTACAGGAAAAGACCGAACAATCCCACGCAGAAGAACGCCGTACCCATTCCCGCCAACTGCGCAGCGCCCATCCGGACCCGCGAGCCGGTGTCACGGCGACGGCCGCCCAGAATGACGGCGATGCCTATCAGCAGCGTCTGGTGCACGATCAGTTCGGCCACCCCCGGCACTATCGCGCTGCCGTATCCCTCGCGCGTATTGAACAAGGGCCTGGCCACCAGCCGATAGGGCGCGTGCGCAGGCGCCCCGGCGAACATGGCCTGCTTGCGCGCGGCCTCGGGGGCGAACCCGGCGACGGCATCCCCCAGGCCGGCCAGGACCGTGCTGGCGCGGCTGAGATAGGCGCCATTGCCCTGGATGGCGACATGCCCGGTGCCGCCGCGCAGGATATCGCGCTGCAGGCCCGCCGGGATCCACAGGACTCCCTCCACCTGCCCGGCTGCGATCATCCGATGGGCCTCGTCCATCGTCGGAACCTGCGCGCGCAGATGGACCGCGCGTACGCCCTGGACGCGTCGGACGAGGTCCCGGCTCAGCGGACTGTGGTCGTCGTCGACCACCACGACCGGCAGATTGCTGGCGACCTGATGCCGATACGCGCTGGGATAGAACACCGAGTACAGAATGACCGCACCGATCATCGTGACCACCGCGTAGCGCTCGGCGAACAACGTGCGCAACGTATCGCGGACGGCGGCGAGGAACACGCTCATGGCCCTGGCACCGGCTCTTCGATTGTCCGGTGTGCGAGCAACCAGGCCCCGATGCCGCCCGGGACCAGGCAGAACAGCAGCAGGCGCACCATCGGCCACAGCGATTCCGCAGGCGGGACTCCGGCATACGCTTGCTCGGCCTGCAGCTGTATGTAGGCGGTCAACGGCAGCAATGCGCTCCATGCCCGCGTGAAGACGGGCGCATCGACCACGGGAAACGTCGCGGCGGAGAACGCCATCGCGGTACCCACGTACAGCCCCACCAGGGACAGCGACGTGCCCATGTCGCGCGTCGCACCGACGAACAGCAGTGCGATGCCCGCGCAGGCGGCGTACAGCAGGCACTGCCCGGCCACCAGCATCCACGCGCTGCCGTCGATGCCGCCCGCGCCCGCCTGCGCCAGGTATGCCAGCCCCATCACGCCATGGAAGGCGAAAATCGCGATGTACGGCACCAGCTTGCCCACCAGTGCGGCCGCCGGATGCCCGCTATCCGACAACCATGCAACGAGGCTGCCGTCGCGTACTTCCCGCCCCAGCGCGCCGGTCATGGCCAGGCACGCCACCAGCGACAGGATCGCCGGAAACAGGATGCCGAGCAGGAAGCGTTCGAAACTGCGCGGAGCATTGAAAAGGATGCTGGCGTGCACCGCCACCGGCGGAGCGCGCACGATGGCGGGGCCGGATCGCAGGGCGACCTGTTCCTGTGTCGCGCGCCGGTTGAAGGCCGCCACGGCCTCGGCGATGTCGCGGGCACTGCCTTGGCCGGCGGTCAGGTAGCTGGCGTTGTAATAACCGAACACCGTGCCCGTGCCCAGCTTTTCCTGGTCGCGGGCCATGCCGTCCGGCACCAGCACCACGGCGTATACGTGCAGGCTGCGTACCGCCGACCACGCGTCCTCCAGCGTGTCGGGTTGCAGGGCGACGCTCAGGTTGGGGCTGGCATCCAGGTGCCGCAACAGCGAACGGCTGGCCGCGCTGCGGTCCAGGTCCACCACGGCGATCGGCAGTTCGCGGATGACGGCGCTGGCGAGCAGCCACGCCAGTATCGCCAGCAGCAGCAACGGGAACACCGTGATCAATGCCAGGTCCGCGGGACTGCCGCGCAGGAATCGCAGCTCGCGCCGCAAGGCATTTCCCATCGCCCTGCGCGCGTCCGCGGCGTTCACGACTGCGGCCACGGGAACAACACGCTCATGCCGGGACGGAAATCCGCCACGCGCTGGACCGGTCGCACCCGCACTTCGAAGCTCTTGACGTCGTAACCGCTGGACTGGCGCGTGGCTCGCCAGGTGGCGTAGTCGCCGGCGGGACTGATGAAGTAGACCTCGAACTCCACCGCCTCAAGGCCCAGGGCAGGAATGTCGCCGTGCAGCCGTTTGCCCATGCTCATGCCCTTGAACTGATCCTCGCGCAGGTTCAGCGACACCCACATCCGCTCCAGGTCCACCAGGGTGAAGACGGGGAAGCCCGCCGGCACCAGTTCGCCGACGTCCGCCATGCGCTTGCCGACTTCGCCCGGCGATGGCGCCCTGCCCAGCGTTTCGTCCTCGGCGGCCTTCACCTCGGCCACGGCCCCCTGGGCTTGCCGCACCTGCGCTTGCGCCGCCTCCCTGTCCTGCCGCCGCGCGCCGGACAGCGCTTCGTCGTACTGCGCGCGCGCGGCCGCCTCCATGCTGGCGGAACTGCGTGCCTGCGCCAAGGCTTCGTCGCGGCGCTGCCGGGTGACCACGCCCTCCCGATGCAGGGCGTCCATCCGCTTCCACGTGGACTGCGCCAGCACGTTGCCCGCCACCGCTCGTTCCCAGTTCGCCCGCGCCGCGCGGATATCCTCCGTGCGCGCGCCTTCCTCGGCCTTGTCCGCCTGCGCCTGCGCCGCCTCCAGCACGGCCTCGACCTGCTGCTGTTTCGCTTTCACCTCGGGACTGTCCAGTTCGAACAGCACCTGCCCGGCCTTCACCCGGTCGCCTTCGTGGACATGCAGCGCGCGCACGCGCGCCGTGATCTTCGCCGACACATTGATGTTGTCGGCATCGGCCATGCCCTGCACCAGGTCCTGTCCTCCGCGGAAAGCCAGCCAGACACCCAATGCCACGATCCCGCCCAAGGCCAGCAACACGAGCGGTCGCAGGCGCCGCGCGCGCGCGTCGGGTCGTACCGGTGCATCGTCGTCGCGGGGCTTCGGCGGGCTGTTCGCATCATCACTCATGGCAGGTGCACCTCGTCGGCTTTGTGCAGGTAATCAAGATAGCGGGACGCCTGGCCACTGCGCTCCAGCAGCAGCGCGAGCGCCAGATCGTACTGGTAGGCGGCCTGGAGACGCTCCACCCGCGCGCCGGCCAGAGCCAGTCGCGCGTCGATCACGTCCAGCGACGTCGCCTGCCCTTCGCGGAAGGAAAGCTCCTGCAGGCGCAGGTTCTCTTGCGCCTGTTCGATCGCGCTGTCCAGCAGCCGGAACTGGTGGCGCGTGGTCTCCACCTCGTGCCACGACTGGGTTACCGCGATCGTCAGCTGGTTTTCCGCCTCGCGCAGAGCCGATTCGGCCTGCTCGTGCTGCTCGCGCGCCGCCGCCACCTGGTGCAGGCGGCCGTTGCCGGAAAGGAACGTGTACTTGAGGCCGATGCCGAACACCCAGTCCGGTTCGGTCAGCAGGGCATCGCCGCGCTTGAAGTCGTACTGCCCGAACGCGTAGATCTGCGGCTTGAGCTTGGCCTGCTGCACGCGTATGCCCTGCCGCGCCTGTTCGACCATGGCGCGCAGGCGGGCGATCTGCGGATGCCCGTGCAGTGCGGCCTGGACGAATTCATCTAGGCTCCCCGCGGGCGCGCGGCTGACGAAGAGTCCGGTGGTGGAGCGGACATCGGCGCCCGCGCGGAGCAGCGTGGCCAGCCCGGCCTGGATCGACGCCAGGTCGTTGCGTGCGCGCTCCAGTTCGCGTTCGCCGCGATCGCGCGCGACACCCGCTTGCAGCCGCTGCGCCCGGCTGATGAAGCCGGCGTCCTCCAGCCGCGTCGCATCCCGCAGATGGCGATCCAATCCCTCGCGGGTGTCCTGGCGCACCTCCAGCACTTCCTGCGCGAGCTGCTGGCCGAAATACATCCGCACCAGCGGCACGAGCAGCGATTGCGATTGCAGATCGCGCTCGGCGTCGGCTTGGCGCCGCGCCGCATCGGCGGCCTGCTGGGCGGCGGGAATCATGCCGCCCGTGTAGATCGGCAGGGTCGCGGTGACGATGGGGCGCGTATGCCAGGCCCGCTCGGAGAACACGAGCGGCGAACCGATGCCGTACTCCTCCGCCACCGGCGCCAGCGAACCCAACGGAAGCTCCAGGGTCTTCTGCAGTTCCAGCCGGCGCAACTCGCCCGTCACCTCGGGAAGCCGGAGATGGCGCGTCGCCTCCGCCAGTTCGTGCTTGCCGGCGAGATTGGCCTCGGCGGCGCGCAGGGCGTCGGATACCTGCTGGAGCCGCTCGCTGGCCTGGTCGAAACTCAGCTCGATGGCCGCAGGCGCCTGCGCACCGGCATGGGCGGCGCAGGCGGCGCCGGCCAAGGCGAGGCACCCGCGCAGCACCGCGTTGCGATGGATGTGGACAGGTTTGCTCGCGACCATCGCCGTCATCCCCGCGCATGTGGATCGTGCCGGGCCGCCATGGCCCGGCCGGCGCGGAGGGGGACATCGCCGTACGACTGCAAACGGCAGGACCCGCCGAAGCGGGCCAGGCCGGGCGATCCAGTTACCGGCGGAGCAGGCAAGACCACCGATCGCCGCACCCAGCGATCCGGCGAGTGCAGATGGAAAGGAAGAGTCCATGGAACCGTGCTCCATTTCGTGGCAATGGGTGGGCATGCGATCCGGATGCGCATCAGGCATTTGCGCCGGGAACCGAGGCGGCCGCCGATACCAGCCACTGCAACGCTTCGTCGTCGTCGCTGCGCTGGTGCCAGATCGCATCCAGGTGGCCCGTCACCGGCTCGAACGGGAGTTCCAGCGCGACGATGTCGCCGGCGCGTATGTGCGGCGCCGCGTAGCTGGCCGGCAGCGTCGCCACCAGGTCGCTGCCCGCCAGTATCGGCACGACGACCGCATAGTGGGGGATCGACACCGCGACGCGCCCTTGTGCCGCACCGCCGTCCTCGCACCCACCCAGCAGCACGCGCTCAATCCATACCCGCCGGGACGCACCGCGCTCGACCAGGAAGCCGCTGTCGTGGTGCTCGCCCGAGCCGGTCAGTTCGATGACGACGTGCGGAAAACGCAGCAGGTCTTCCTGGGTGACCCGGCATCCCGCAAGGGGGTGTCCGTTGCGGACGACGATGGTTTCGCGGTCTTCCCAAAGGCGGCGGCGGCGCAGCCGCTCGGGCAGGTCGGTGAACCAACCCACCACCAGATCGATGCGGGCGTCGTCCAGGTGCCGCATCGTATCCGTGCGGCTGAACGGGAATATCCGGATGTCGATGCCCGGCGCCTGCTCGCGTACCGTCTTGACCAGGCCCGGCAACAGGGTGGACGCCGAATACTCGGACATGGCGATGCGGAATGTTCGCCTGGCCAGTGCCGGCACGAATCTGGCGGGAAAGATGGCCTGGTCTATGTGGGCCAGGCCTTCGCGGATGCGCGGCGCCAGTTCCAGTGCGCGCGCCGTCGGCTCCATCCCGCCTTCGCTGGCGACGAAAAGCGGATCCTCCAGCGTGGCGCGCAGGCGCGTGAGCGCATGGCTCACGGCCGATGGCGTGATGCGCAGATCGCGGCTGGCGCCCACGATGCTGCGATGCCTCATGACCGACTCGAACACGCGGAACAGGTTGAGGTCGATGCGTCGCATGCTCATTCGTGATGCCCGATACGGAAGCCCGCCCTCGCCGGGAGCCAGCCGCGATAGTCGCGCAGCGACTCCATGCACGTCCACCAGGACGCAGCGTGAACGCTCTTCATCTTCGGAATGAACGGGATTCACGCACGCGCGCCACGCTTGTGCATGGTCGACGGCCGTCCAGGCGAACAGCATCGCCCATTTGGGGAATACCATTGCTTCCGCGAGGCGCAAGAATTCCCGTGGGTCTGTCGAACGTGGCTGCATCCCGAAGATGCGCGGCTCCATGTCCGGCGGCACCTTGGAACCGCACTCCTCCCGGCACGTCCCGCCACCCCGCTGCGCGGCACTGCCCGGCCAGCACACGTCGAATCCCTGCCGCCCGCTGTCTGGAAATCGATGTTCCGACCCGCAGAAACCTGCAAGTACCGGAGTAGAAACCATGGACAGCCACAAGGGACGCATTCTGTATCAGGCATGCAAATGGGGTTTCATCGCCCTCACGTTGTGCGCCTCGTTCGCGCTGCTGGCGGGAGGCGCCCGGTTGCTGTACCTGGGAGGGTCGAGCTACTACCTGATCGCCGGGTTGGCGTATCTGGCCTTGTCGGTAATGCTGTCCATCCGGAACCGTTTCGCGCTTCACCTGTCCGCGGCCATCTTCCTTGCGACATGCGTCTGGGCGCTGTATGAAGTCCAAGGCCTGAAGTATTGGGAATTGCTTCCCCGCCTCGTCGTCCCCGCCCTGATCTTCATGCTCGGCCTGTGGCTGATCGCAACGTTTCCCTCCACCCGGCCCCGCACGCGGCAATGGGCCAACCGGTCCGCACTCGTCGTCTTCTTCGCCTTGCTCGCCACGCTGGTGGCCGCCTTCTTCCCGCACGGGAAAATATCGAACCCAGTGGAAATCGCTCGCTCCCCGGAACGCTCCCGGGCCGACACCCCGCATCCCGAAAACTGGGAATTCTTCGGCCGCAATGCGCATGGAACGCGCTTCGCGCCGCATGCGCAGATCACGCCGGACAACGTGAAGGACCTGCAGGTCGCCTGGACCTACCGGACCGGCAGGGAGACGACCGGGCCTGCCGCCGGCGTCGACCAGAACACGCCGCTGCAGATCGGCAACGTGCTGTATTCCTGCACGCCGCAAAACATCGTGACCGCCCTCGACGCGGATACCGGGCGCCCGCTGTGGAAATTCGACCCGCAAGCGAGGACCGCGGAGCACGTGACCTGCCGCGGCGTCGGCTACCACGACATCGAGCACGACGAAAACCCGGGCGCGGCGGAGAACGCCATCGGTATCGACACGCAATGCCGCCAGCGCATTCTCGTCTCGACCGTGGACGCCCGGCTGTTCGCGCTCGATGCGCGGACGGGCGGCGCCTGTCCCGGTTTCGGCGAGAACGGGTTCGTGGATCTCAAGAAGAACATGGGCCCGACCCAGGACAGCAAGCGATACCACCCGACCTCCATCCCGGTCGTCATGGGCCATCTAGCCGTGATCGGCGGCTGGGTCCGCGATATCGAGGACGGCGAGCCTTCCGGCGTGGTGCGCGCATTCGACGTCCGCGATGGCTCGCTGGCATGGGCATGGGACGTGGGCGCTCCCGAGAGCGCCGATACGGACCGAACCGACCGGGAATTCACCCTGGCCACGCCCAACGTCTGGAGCATCCCGACTTACGACAGGGAACTGAACCTGGTGTACTTGCCCACCGGCAATGGCCCGCCCGACTACTGGGGCGGCGATCGCAACGCGGTGAAGGAAAAGTTCGGTTCGGCCGTCGTGGCGGTGGATGCGGCGACCGGGAAGACCCGGTGGGTCTACCAGATCGTCCGCCACGATGTCTGGGACTACGACATTCCCTCCCAACCCGTGCTCCACGACGTGGAGAACGCGCGGGGAGAGAAGGTTCCGGCCTTGATCCAGACCACCAAGACCGGCCACATCTTCGTGCTCGACCGCCGCACCGGCCAGCCGGTCACGGCCGTGGAGGAAAGGCCGGTGCCCACCTCCCCGGCCGCGCAAGGCGAGCGCCTGTCGCCGACCCAGCCCTTCTCGGTGGGAATGCCGGTCATCGGCGCCGAGCCGCTGACCGAGCGCTCGATGTGGGGCATCACCCCCTTCGACCAGCTCTACTGCCGCATCAAGTTCAAGGACTCCCACTACCAGGGGGCGTTCACGCCGCCGACGGAAAAGCCCTACATCGAGTGGCCCAGCCTGCTCGGCGGCATGAACTGGGGCGGCATCTCCATCGACGAGTCGCGCAACCTGATGTTCGTCAACGACACGCGCATGGCGCTGCGGATGTCGCTGGTCACCCGCGAGCAAGCGAAGCAGTACAAGATCTCCACCGACGAGGTGCCCGGCTTCATGGGCACGATCCGTCCGCAGCTGGCCGGCCCCTACGGCGGCGTGCGCATCGACATCCTGCAATCGCCGCTGGGCGTGCCCTGCCCCGCTCCGCCGTTCGGCACGATGAGCGCCATCGATCTCAGGACCAGGCAGTTGGTCTGGCAGGTGCCGTTGGGCACGGTGCAGGACACCGGCCCGCTGGGCATCAAGACGCACCTTCCCATGCCCATCGGCATGCCGACGCTCGGCGGCCCTACATCGACCGCGTCGGGCCTGGTGTTCTTCGCCGGCACGCAGGACTACTACCTGCGCGCACTGGACGCGACCACGGGCAGGGAACTCTGGAAAGGCCGGCTACCGGTGGGCGCCGTGGCGGCGCCCCTCGTCTACCAGTCCCCCGCCACCGGCAGGCAGTATGTTGTGATCTCCGCCGGCGGCGCCAGCCATTCTCCCGACGTGGGCGACTACGTCATCGCATACGCATTGCCCGACCGAACGCGCGGAAAGTAGATCGAGGCTTCGCGATGAAAGACGCGGTGCTCGATGGGCCCGCGCTTCGATGTTCGGTCAGCGCACGGGCTCGATGAACACCGGGTTGGAATAGAACCACAGGTCCTGCCAGGGGTCCTCTCCCGGCAGGTCCGCCAGGGGCGTCGCCTCGGCGGTGTTCGTGCCCCGCGCACGCACGAAGCCCCCGCGCTGCGGCGCCGGCAACTCCCAGGACACCGAACGCCATTGGCCTTCGCCTTGCCAAGCGTCCGGGCCGTAGCGCACGACCTGCATCCGTGGCGCTCCCTCGCCGTCCGCGGTTCCCACGATCAGCTCGATGTGGTCCAGCGCCGGTCGCTCACCGTTGAAGTTGGGATGCGACGGCTGGCGCACCCGCAGCTCCACCCGCAGGGTGGCGCCCGCCGGGACGGCCAGCGCCTGGCCCATGGTGGCGCCGGGCTTCGCGTCGCCGGCGATGCCGACGCTCAGTTCCAGCGCATCGATCAGATCGCCGGTCACCGCGAACATCCGTCCCTCGCGCATGCCATCCAGGATGTCCTCCGCTTCAGGCCGTGCCCAGACATAGGTCTTGCTGTACTGCCCGGGGTCGAAGTCGCGACCGCCATCGCGCAGGTTCACGTGCGAGTCGGAGGTCGCCGTGATCCAGAACCGCCGGCCTTCCGCCAGCATCGTGTCCCACACGCCGCCCACCTGCGCGGTCATCTGGTCGAAGCCACCGAACGTGGGCGCGGCGGCGTGCCGGTAAAGCCCGCGATGGGCGGAAGCGGCCTGGTGTCCGGGCGCGCCCTCCATGCCTACCAGCACCCGCGGTGCGGCATCGTGCCAGGCGCGCAGTTCGGCCGGCTCCACCTCGCCCCAGCGGCCGACGCCGGTGGCGGTGCGGGACGGATGATTGACGAACACCAGCGGCGGCGCCGGCAGCGCCCGCATGTGCGCCAGGGCGTCGAGCATCGACTGCCCGTCGTCGCGGGTGCCCGGCTCCAAGGGTTCATTGCGGTTGTATTCGCGTTCGATCGTCACCAGTTGGTCGCGCTCGTCCGGTCCCGGCGCGATGATCAGCGAAGCATGCTCGCCGGCCGGCACGTCGAACTCCATGCCGTTGAACTGGATCAGCTCGGGCACTTCCCGCCTGGCTTCCAGCAGGGCGGGCCAGGCATGGTCGCGCGTCACCGCCGAGTGGCCCGGGCCGCCGTGGTCGGTATGCACCATCCAGGTCAGGCCGTGCGCCACCGCCTGCCGCGCATTGCGGGCGCGGCTGTAGGGCGAGTCGCCGCCGCGTATCGGCGTCGGCGGGGATGTCGACCGGTCCCAGTCCACGCTCCACTCGCTGTGCACATGGTGGTCGCCCGGCTGCCAGCGGCGGTCGTCGTCGTGGTCGGTGGCCTGGGCCGGGCTTGCCCATGCCATGAACGCCACGATCGGCAGGAGCGACAGGATACGCATCAGGGTCTTCCTTCGTTCTTCAGGATCGGCGGCACCGGCTGCAGGCGCAGGGGCGACCGCCGCGGACAGCGGCCGTGGCGGTCGGGAAGACCGCCACGGCCGAGGCGACGGACATCGGCAAGGATCAGAAATCGGCGCGGAGGCCCAGGCTGATGCGACGACCCGAGAACTCGTACATCGTCGGGAAAGACGGATCCATGGTGTAGCCGGTCGTCTCGTTGTCGGTCACGTTGATGCCCTTCAGGCTGATCTTGACGCGATCGGTCAGCTTGTAGCCGATGGAGATGTCCACCTGGTCGTAGGCATCGCGCCAGATGGGATACATCTCGTAGCCGATGCCCTCGACGTACTTGTCCTTGTAGTTGTAGGAGACGCGGGCATCGAAGCGGTCGTTCTCGTAGTACAGGGTGAAGTTGTAGGTCTTGTCGGCCAGGCCCACCGGCGGGGTGGGGATGCCCAGGTCGGATTCGCCGGTGAGGGAGGTGTCCAGCAGGGTGTAGTTGGCGTTGATGCCGAAGCCTTCCAGCGAACGATGCAACATGCTCAGCGGCAACTGCGCGATCAGCTCGATGCCGTTGACCTCGTACGAACCATCGGCGTTGACCGGCTGGTAGACGTCGAAGTCGTAGTAACCGTCGAGCGTGCCGTTGGCGTTGAGCTTCTCCACGTTCCTCACCACGCCGGTCAACTCGTTGCGGACGACGCCCTCGATCTCCTTCCAGAAGTACGACGCCGCCAGCAGGCCGCCGTTCTGCAGGTACTTTTCCAGGCCCACTTCCCACTGCTTGGCGTTGGTGGGCTTCAGGTCGGGGTTGCCGTCGGTGAAGCGGAACGAGTTCCAGCTGGCCGTGCGCTTGTAGGCGATGTCGGTCAACGCCGGGCGCATCAGGGTCTCGGAGGCCGCGGCGCGGAGCAGCAGGCCGTCGGATAGCTCGGCCGTCATGTTCAGGCTGGGCAACAGGTCGGAGTAACTGCCCTTCTTCGAGACCGGCGCATCGGTGTAGCCGGAGGAGCCGTCCGGATTCTGGATCTGGTGGAAGCCGGAGGAAAGGACGGACGTGTCCACGAAGCGCGCGCCGGCATTCGCGACCACTGGCACGCTGCCCACGTCGAAATGGAAATTGCCCATCGCATACACGCTGGCCACTTCCTCGTCCACCCGGTAGTACTGGCCGTCGTCGAACGGCGTGACGAAGCCCGGGTAGCGGAAGGTCCTGCGGGCATAGTCGTTGGACGCCTGCCTCCAGTCGAGATTCTTGGGACGATAGGATCCACCCGGGACGATGTCGGTCACCCACCGCAGTTCGCTGTCCGCCAGGGTGCGGGTGTTGACCCAGGAACTGTCGCCCGGCCCCGGGCCCTGGATGTTCAGTGCGCCGTAGTAGCGCTCCTTGGACTTGTCCGTGTAGCGCGCGCCGAACTGCACGCTGCTCAACGCCGGCAGGAAGGCCAGGTCGAGCGATTTCGCGAAGTTCACTTCGGCGGCGTACTTGTCGTCGGTCACCTTCTCCAGCGTGGTCTCGTAGGCCTCGAACAGGTAACGCTCCGGCGAGTCGTACATGTCGAAGCTGGCCGGGTCGGCGCTGGGAATGGTCTCGCCGCTCCTGCCGGTCCAGCGCGTGCGCGAAGGCGCATAGGCCACGTGCTTCAGGTTGGCGAAATCGGACGTCTTCTCTGCGCCGGAATAGCCCACCAGCGCATCGATGGTCCACGTGCCGGTCTTCCAGTCCATGGCCACGCTGTACTGGCTGTAGTCGGTATTCTTGATGAATTCCTTGCTCAGGAATTCATGCTGGGTGGCGGTATAGGACACGTCGCGCAGCACGACCATGCCGTATTTGGAGAGCGTGGTGTCGTCGTACTCGTGGATGGTATCCAGCGTGCTGCGGCTGGAGGCGGAATAGGCCGCGGCGTCGTACTCGTCCTCGACGGTGTCGTAGCCGCCCACCATGGCGTCGAAGGTCAGGCTGAAGTTGCTGCTGGGCTTGTACTGCAGCGACGCTGTGGCGCCCCACTTGTCCTGGTCGTTCAGGTAGATGCGGTCGCCGACCTTGTCCTGGAAGATGATGCGGTTGGTCTCGTCCCGGTCCAGCGGATTGCGGACGATGACGCCGGCATCGCGCTCGAGGACTTCCGCGGCCTGGTCCGCGCGCGGGCCGGTGGCTTCCAAGAAACGCGACATCGGCCGGAAGTTGATGCCGGAGGTGGAGTCGGTGCGGTTGGTGCGTTGCGCCTTGGAATAGGACACCAGCGCGCCCCAGTCGCCCCACGTGTCGCTGGCCAGGAACGAGAACTTGGGGTCGGTCTCTTCCGAGATGGAGTTGTAGGCGCCTTCCGCCGAAGCGACCAGCTTGCGACCGTTGTAGTCGAAGGGGCGCGCGGTGGATATCTGCACCGAACCGGCGATGCCGCCCTCTTCGTCCGCGGCGGTGGGCGACTTCTGCACCGTCACCTGCTGGATGATCTCGGAAGCGAAGATGTCGAACTCCACGTCGCGTCCGCCGCTGCCCGAGGCCGTCGCCAGGTCGTTGATGGACACGTGGGTGAACTCGGAAGGCAGGCCGCGCACGTTGACGCGGGTGCCCAGGCCCTTGTTGCGTTCGATGGTCACGCCGGGCATGCGTTGCAGGGCTTCGGAGAGGTTCTGCTCCGGGAAGTCGGCGACATCGGTGGCGACGATGGAATCGGAGAACGCGATGTTGGCCCGCTTGATGTCGACCGCCTGTTCCAGGCTGCGGCTGTAGCTGCCGACCACTTCGATGCTTTCCAGTTCCTGCGGGGCGACGTCGGCCTGCAGCGATGCGGCGCCGTCCGGCGCGGTGCCGGTTGTCGGCGGCGCTGCCGCGGGAACGGCCTCGGCGGTTTCCGCCTCGATGGTCACCGTGGTGGCGTTGAGATAGCGGTAGCGCAGCCCGGTGCCGTCGAGCAGTTGTTCCAGCACTTCCTCCGGCGGCAGGCCGGCGGGAATGGCGCGGGTTTGCGGATTGCCGGCCGCCTGCGCACTGTAGACGAACTGCAGGCCGGTCTGGCGCGACAGCGCATTGAGCGCACGATCCAGCGGTTGCGAGGGAATGGCCTCGGTCGCGACGCGGGTTTCCTGCGCGTTGGCGGTCGTGGCGGCGGTTTGCAGGGCAAGAGCGATCGAGAGGAACAGGATTCGGCGCATCGTGGGGTCCAGTGGGGTGGTGTGGGCGGCGCGACGCGCGATCGTTCGCGCATGCCTGGACTACGATTGCGTTGAGCGGAAACCGGGCACCGTTTTTTCGATGAATTTTTTCTTACAGGGGACAGGGACCGGGGACCATAGGCCAGGGGAAGGCGTAGGTTCGCTGGCTTCTCTCCGGCCCCTGCTCTTCTCAACGCGCGTGGCTTTGCACTCTGATCTCGTTCGCCGTGACCACTGTCCGCAACGCGGGTTGCTCGTCGAGAAAGGCGCGCAGCGATTCCAGGTCGTCGCCGCTGAGGTTGCCGGTCAGGCGCAGTGCGCCCGCGGCGGGATCCTCCACGTGCAGGCGGACCGCGCTCAGCCGGTTGAACTGGTCGGCGACATCGCGCAGGGGTTCGTCGCGGAAGACGACGCGCCTCTCCCACCAGGCCGTCATCATGCCGACATCCTCGTGGCTCACACTGACGGCGTGATCGCGGTAATCGATCCGGGCGCTCTGCCCGGCGCGCAGGTCGGCCAGGAGCCGGCCCGCGCCCGCGTCGCCGACGACGCGCACGCGGCCTTCGGCCACGTCGATGCGCGCCTGTTCGCGCCGAAGCGAAACATCGAATGTCGTTCCGATGTCCTGTACCTGCAGGCCGGCCGCCTGCACCGTGAAGGGACGCCGGTCGGCGGCGACGACGAAGCTGGCCTGCCCGCGCGCCAGTTCGACGCGGCGCTGGAACAGGCCGAAGCGCATCGACAATTCGCTTTCGGCGTTCAGGTGCACCACGGTGCGGTCGGGCAGTTCGAAACTGCGTGGCGCGCCATGCGCGGCGACGTAGTGCCGGGATTGCGGCCACGCGACGTGCGCCGCGATGCCAAGGCAGACCAGCACGGCCGCAGCCGCGACCGCGCGAGGCAGGCGGCGGCGACGCGGGCGGGCCGCGGCAGGCGGAGACGAGGAGCGCCTGGCCGGCAATGCGACCACGTTGTCGGGTACCGCCTGCGCGGGTTCCTTCCCGGCGATCAGCGCCTCCAGGTCGATCGGCATCGCGCGCATGGCGTCGCCAAGCTCCCCCGCCACCCTGCCGACGGCCAGGTATTCGCGCAGATGCTCCGGCGAAGCCACCAGCCAGTCCATGAACCGCGCCTGCTGCATCGCGCTCAACCCGCCCTGGCGTTGCAGCGCATACCAGTGTGCGGCCTCCTGCGTGGCGCGCTGCGGATGGGATCCAGGTCGGTTCATCGCGCCTCCGTGGCGGCCAGTGCCTGCCGGCATACGGACAACCCGCGCACCACGTGCTTCTTGACCATGTGCGGCGACACGCCCAGGCGTTCGGCGATCTGCTTGTAGCTCATGCCGTCGCGGTACTGCATCACCAGCACCGCGCGGGTACGCTCGGGCAAGGTGCCCAGCAAGGCCTGCAGGCGTTGCCGCCGCTGCGCGCGGTCGGCCGCGTCCTCGACGCTCTCTTCGGCGGCGAGCAGCGTGGCGACGTTCTCGAGTTCCTCGATCGGGACCAGCGACCAGCGGCGGCGCATCGCCTGTTCGCGCGCGAGGTTCAATGCGACCGTGAAGAGATACGCCTCGGGATTGGCGATGGCGCCGCCTTCGCACTGGTGCGCCCGCAGCAGGCGCAGGTAGGTTTCCTGCACCATGTCCTCGGCCTCCTCTTTCGCGCCGCGGCGCGTGAAGAACCCGCGCAGCACCGGTCCGTGTTCCGCGAACATGCGCGCCAAGCCCCGCCTTGCCTGTTCGGCCACCGTACCGCCCTGCCCCCTGGAATGCGGCAGCGTAGGAGCGCCATATGACGGTGCCGTGACGGTGCGATGGCCGGGACGGAGACGGCGGGTGCGGCGAGCGCGCGCTCAGAACGATCTGCGCAGCACCACTTCCCAGCCGCGCGGATCGCCGAGGTAGACCATCGTGCCGCCCAGCGCATGGATCACGTAGGTGCGGTCGCCCAGGTTGCGGCCGCGCAGCATCAGCTCGGTGGAATCGTTCCACTTCCAGCCCGCGTGCGCGCCCCAGACCGCGTAGCCCGCGGTGGACAGCGTGTTGGCCGCATTGGCGTAGCGCGAGGACACGCCGCGGACGTCGATGCCGGCCGACCAGCGATCGTCGAAGGCGTAGTCGATCCACAGATTGCCGACGCGCGAAGGCGTGTTGGTCGGCCTGTTGCCCGCGCGCGACACGGCCGCGCCATCGACGTTCTCGTGGAAGTCGTCCAGCGTGGCGTCCACCCAGGCCAGGTTGCCCTGCACGTTCAACGCCTCGACCGGACGCCAGCCGAAACCCGCCTCCACGCCGCGCGCGGACTGCCGGCCCACCGGCAAGGTCTGGCCGGGATTGGCCGGGTCGGTGATGGCCAGGTTGCGGCGCACGATGCGGTAGGCCGCCAGCGTGGCGAAGCTACGCCCGTCGCGCGACTGGAATTTCGCGCCGATCTCGCCCTGGCGACCGGTGGCGAGGTCGAAGTCGCGCAGCGTGGCGAAGTTGGCGGTGCTCAGGATGCCGGCCGGCGGGTCGGCGGCGGTGCTGACCTGCGCATACACGCTGGCCTGCGGCGTCAGCGCCCGGTTGAGCGCGATGCGTCCGGTGGTGGGCGTGTACTCCCGTTCGAAGCGGGCGGGATTGGTCGGTGTCGCCGCGCGGTGATTGGCGACGTCCAGCCGGATGCGGTCGCGGCGCAGCCCGGTCAGCAGCGACATCGACGGCGTCAACTCGGTCAGGTTCTCCACGAACAGCGCCTGCGTGTGCAGTCGGTTGGTGCGATCCGGCGCGTAGACGATGGCCGCGCCCGGCACATCGAGGAAGCGGCCCGGCGCCACCGCATCCAGCGGCACCGTATCCACCGTGGCCGGCAACGACAGCGGGAAGCGCGTCTGCCGGTTGTAGCTCACGTCCAGGCCGATATTCCATCGCGAAGACAGGCCGCCCAGTGCACCGTCGTGCGCCCATTCCAGCTTGTTGCCGTAGACCTGCTGGTCGTGGCGCTGCAGCAGCGTGCCGGAACGGACCACGCCGGTGTTGTCGGCGGTCAGGCGGTAGCTTTCGACATTGCGGTAGTCGCGCAACGCATCGTAGTGGTAGACCGTGTTGCGTAACGTATCGGTATCGCCCAGCGTCCACTCCAGCAGCGAACGCGCCCACAGCACGTCCTGGCCGTAGTAGCCGTCGCCGACGTTGTAGTTGCGGCCGATGGTTTGCGGCAGCACCGACAGGCGCCCTTCCGCGGGCTGCCGTACCGGCGTGCCCCAGTAGGGGCGGTGGCTGTGCTCCTGCTGGTATTCCAGCGCCAACGTGTGGCGCAACAGGGGTGTCAGCTGCACCAGCCAGGACGCCGCCGCGGTCAGCGCCTCGCGTTCCTGGGCGTCGATGGCGCTCTCGCCGTCGCGCGCGCTCACGTCCAGGCGCACGGCCTGCCGCGCCTGGTCGCCGCCCGGGCGCAGGTTGGCGCCCATCGCCAGCGTGCCGTCGTTGAAGGAACCCCATGACGCCAACAGCGCGGCTTCGTCGCGGTCCAGCCGCGCGAGGCGCGTGACATAGTTGATCGTGCCACCGACGGCGCCCGCGCCGTAGAGGAAGCTGGACGGACCGCCGACGGCCTCCACCCGCTCGTACTGCCAGGCGTCCACCGGGCGCGCGGCGATGCCGGCGTACTGCACGTCGATGCCGTTGAACAACTGCGTGATCTGGCTGCCGGAAAAGCCTCGGTACGTCACCGCATTGCCGTTGCCGGGCGGCGAGGCCACGGTGAGGCCGGGGATGCCGAACAGCGCTTCCTGCGTGTTGCGCGCGCCGCGCGCATCCAGCGTGTCGCGGTCGATGACGGTCACCGACGCCGGCGTCTCCATCACGCTCAGCGACAGCCGGGTCGCGGTGCCGGCCGTGTTGTCCAGTCCGCTCTTGCGGCCCTTCACCTCCAGGGTGTCGAGCGTGGTGGTCTGGGCGATGGCGACGAGGGGAAAAGACGATGCGATGGCAACGACAACGGACAGGCACGACGCACGCGGCGTCCTGCGAAGGGAAATCGACATGGGAACTCCAAAGCACAAGGGTGCGGCATGGCAGCCGCATGGGAATGAGCGCGTTCTTGTGATTCAGAGCAGGATCGGCGGACCTTGGCCGCCCAGTCCGCGGAGGTTGGCCGCGGCGCGCAATCGCGGCGTGGCGATGCGTGCGACGTCGCCTGTTCCCATGCGCGGGAACAGGATGCAGAAGACCAGCAGTACCAACGGCAGCGATGCCGCCAGCGGGCAGTAGGCGCAATCGTCGCCGGCCGGCATCCCATCGGGAACCGGCAACTTCTTCGCCGGCGACTGCGCGCCGGTATCCACCCACGCCAGCCCCGCGGTGGTGCACAGCTCGTTCCAGCCCGCCAGCACCTGTGTCGTGCCACTGGCCAGCACGCGGCTGATCGAAGGCGCGAACGCCATCGACAGCACGGCGACCAGCGCCAGCCGGCTCATGGTGCGGAGGAATGTCCGGGAACGGATCACGCGCGCAAGACAGATATCAGGGGGTGGCATCGACGCCGGTCATTGTGCCCGGTCGCCGCATTCGGCAGAACCGGGACCGGTGCGACAAAACGTCGCACGCGCATGCCGTCTCATCGCACGGTCGCGCCGCGCACCAGCGGCTTCCCATCGGCCACGTCGGTCCATGCCAGCCAGGCGGCATCGCCGGCCCAGGCCAAGCGCGGCATGCCGCTGGCGCGCCCGCGCGCGGCGACCGTCGCCACCTCGATACGTTCGGGCTCGCTCCAGTGCAGGTCGTAGCGTCCCAGCACCAGCCGTTGCGAGTCGTCTTCCGCCTGCTCCAGCCAGGCCGCCAGCAGCCGTTCTCCGCCCAGGGCCAGGGAGAGGCGCCCGAGTACCTGGGTTCCCTTCGCCAGCGTGACCGGGGGTTGGAACGTATCGCCCGCATCGTCCGAGCGCGCGGCGCGCACTTCCGGTTCGCCGCTGGCTTCCGTGTACCACGCCGCCCAGACCGTGCCGCCTTCCGCGACCACCACCGGACCGTTGACGGGACAGCCGGCGATCCGCCAGCCATCGGCATGCACGTCGCGCGGCGCGGTCCAGGCCATGCCATCGAAGCGGACGATGCGGGTGTCGCGGATCTCATCCTGCGTGCGCCCACGGTAGACGACCACCGCGCCACGCTCCGTCATCGCCGACGAGGTCGTGCAGCAGTCGCAGGTGGATGCATCCAGCGGCCATTCGCCCTGCTGCGCGGCCTGCGGATCGTGGACGGCCGCCCGCAGCATCATCGCCGCACCGCCACCGTGGCCGTGTCCGTCGTCGTGGCCCTCATGTCCGCCGACTGCGGCCTTCTGCCGGCTGTCCAGCCAGGCGATGCCCAAGCGGTCCCTCGCCTGCGGCCAGAAGGTCACGAAACCGTGGTCGCCACGCGTGCCGGCCGGATGCACCAATCGCGGGGCCGTCCAGGTCGCGCCACCGTCGCCGGAACGCACCAGGTCGATGCCGTAGTCCATGCGGCCCGGCCCGGTGCTGCGCAGCCAGTGCGCCCACAGCGAACCATCCTGCAGGGCATACACATGCGGCGTGTCGGCCCAGTTGAGGAACCAGTCATCGCCTTCGGCAATGGTCAGCGGGGCGTCCCATGCATTGCCTTCTCCAAGGGGTGAAGTACGGCCGAGCCGCAGGCGATGACGGCCCTCGCCCACCGGTTCGACCCAGCTCAACAGCAACCCGCCGTCCGGCGACACCGCCAGGTCCGGTTGGGCGGAACCTGCACCCACCGGCAACGTCCAGGGGTGTACTGCCGGCTTCGCGACGGCGGGGGCTTCGTTTTCCCTGGCGGATTCCGCCGTCGGCGCGCCGCATGCGGCCAGCATGGCCAGCGCCACGCCCAGCACGATCGCCCCGCTCCAACGCCCCCTTGCCTGTGCCGTCATCGCCCTTTCCCGTCGCCTGGCCCGAGCCGCCATTGCAGCATACCGGGCGCCCGTTGGGCTGCGGCGGTGTGTCGCAGCCTTACACCGAATCCGCGCGCGGCGGAAGATTGGAACGAAACCCCGGCTGCGTTACGGTGCGCGCATGACCGACCCGGCCCGCGACGTCCTGACCCCCAGCCAGCTGAACACGCTGGCGCGCGACCTGCTGGAAAGCGCGTTCCCGCTGATCTGGGTGGAAGGCGAACTGGGCAACGTCACCCGCCCGGCCTCCGGACACCTGTACTTCACCCTGAAGGATGCGCGCGCGCAGGTGAAGTGCGCGATGTTCAAGCCGAAGAGCCAGTGGTTGAAGTTCGCGCCGCGCGAAGGATTGCGCGTGCTGGCGCGCGGGCGGCTGACGCTGTACGAGGCGCGTGGCGACTACCAGTTGGTGGTCGACCACCTGGAGGAAGCGGGCGAAGGCGCATTGCGGCGCGCGTTCGAGGAACTGAAGGCGAAGCTGGCGGCCGAAGGCCTGTTCGACGCCGGGCGCAAGCGCCCGCTGCCGGCGCACGTGCAACGGCTGGGCGTGATCACCTCGCCCAGCGGCGCCGCGGTGCGCGACGTGCTGAGCGTGCTGGAACGCCGCTTCCCGCTGGTGCAGGTGGACGTGCTGCCGGTGCAGGTACAGGGCGAGGCCGCGCCGGCGCAGATCGTCGACATGCTGCAACGCGCCGCGCGCAGCGGCCGCTACGACGCGCTGCTGGTCGCCCGTGGGGGTGGTTCGCTGGAAGACCTGTGGGCCTTCAACGACGAACGGCTGGCGCGCGCCATCGCCGCCTCGCCGGTGCCGGTGGTTTCCGCAGTGGGTCACGAGACCGACTTCACCCTGGCCGATTTCGCCGCCGACCTGCGCGCGCCCACGCCGTCGGTCGCCGCGGAACTGCTGGTGCCCGACCGGCGCGACCTGCTGACGCGCGTGAACGTGCTGCAACAGCGGCTGGCGACCACGCAAACGCATCGGCTCCGCCAGGCCATGCAGCGCGCCGACCGCGCCGCGCTGCGCTTGCAGGCGCTGCGCCCGCAGGCACGGCTGGAGATGCTGCGCCGGCGCGAACAGGACGCCGTGCGCCGCCTGCATGCATTGTGGCGCGACCAGCACGCACGCCGGCTGGCTGCGTTGCGCCACGCCGCCACGGTCCTGCGAGCGCATGCGCCGCAACGACGACTTGAACAATTGCGCGAACGCCTGCTGGCATTGGCACCCCGCCCGCAAGCCGCCGTGGCCCGCACGCTGCAACGCGATGCCCTGCGCCTGCGCGGACTGGCGCGCTCGCTGGAAGCGGTCAGCCCGCTGGCTACCGTCGCGCGTGGCTATGCGTTGGTCACGCAGGAAGACGGAACGCTGGTGCGTTCGGTGAATCAGGTGCAGGCCGGCGATGCGGTCAATGCACGCCTCAGCGACGGCACCCTCAAGCTGCGGGTGGAATGAACCTTCTCCGTGGGAGCGACGTGAGTCGCGACTGCAAACCCCGAATCCGTCATGTAACCCTAACCACCCCCGGCCTCATGGCTGAGTTAAAAACCCTTGCGTATCCGGTCGCGACTCACGTCGCTCCCACAGGACCGAACCCGGGTTAACCCCACTCCCGCACATGGCGCGTTGAAACCTCCGTCCCAACCACGGAGTCCCGCCATGTCGCACCGTCGCCTTTATTACACGCTGCTGGCCGTCGCCATTCTGACCGGCTGCAGCACTTCCAGCCCCACCGCGCAGGATGCGCCGGCCGAAGAAGCGGCGGCCTCGGCCGCTGTCGCCGCCGCGGAAGCCGCCGCCAGCGCTGCCGATGCCTATGCCACGCGCCGCGAACGGCAGGCTCTGGACAGTGTCGTCGTCACCGGCACGCGCATCCAGGCCGAGGCCAAGGCCGCGCGACTCGCCTATGCTCCCGCTTCCCCGCCTCCACCCCCGGCGTCGGTTGCGTCCGTTCAATACCGCGTTGCGGGCCTGGTCGCGCCGACGATGCCCTACCCGCAAGCGCAGCCGGCCAACACCGAGAAGTACGCCGCGCGCGACGACAATCCCGTCCATCGCACCATCGACCAGCCGGTCTCCACCTTCTCCGTGGACGTGGACACCGGCAGCTACAGCAACGTGCGGCGGATGCTGCGCGATGGCGTGCGTCCGCCGGCGGACGCCGTGCGCGCGGAGGAATTCGTCAACTACTTCCGTTACGGCCATGCCGCGCCCGTCGACCGCAGCCGGCCGTTCCGGGTGACCACCGAACTGGCGCCCGCGCCATGGAACGAGAAGCGCCAGTTGCTGATGATCGGCATCAAGGGCTACGACGTGCCCAAGGCCACGCTGCCGCCGGCCAACCTGGTGTTCCTGCTGGACACCTCCGGTTCGATGGACTCGCCGGACAAGCTGCCGCTGCTCAAGCAATCCTTCGCGCAACTGGTGCCGCAACTGCGCAAGCAGGACCGCGTGTCCATCGTGGTCTATGCCGGCTCGGCCGGACTGGTGCTGCCGCCCACCCCGGGCGACCGCCACGACGAGATCCTGGCCGCGCTGGACCGCCTGCAGGCCGGCGGCAGCACCAACGGCGGCGACGGCATCCGGCTGGCGTACGCGATGGCGAAGCAGGCGTTCGTTCCCGACGGCGTCAACCGCGTGATCCTGGCCACCGACGGCGACTTCAACGTGGGCACGGTCAGCCAGCAGGCGCTGGAAACGCTGGTGGCCGACCAGCGCAAGTCCGGCATCGCGCTGACCACGCTGGGCTTTGGCCAGGGCAACTACAACGATGCGCTGGCCGAACGGCTGGCCGACGTGGGCGATGGCAATCACGCTTACATCGACACGCTGCGGGAAGGCCGCAAGGTGCTGGTGGAGGAAATGCAGTCCACCCTGCTGACCATCGCCCGCGACGTGAAGATCCAGGTCGAGTTCAACCCCGCCGTGGTCTCCGAATACCGGCTGATCGGCTACGAGAACCGCGTGCTGGCCAACGAGGACTTCGCCAACGACAAGGTCGATGCCGGCGATATCGGCGCGGGCCATGAGGTCACCGCACTGTACGAGATCACGCCGGTGGGTTCCGGCGCCGACCGCCTGCCGGCGTTGCGCTACGGCGCAAAGAATGCGGCGACGGCGGGCGGCGACACCGATGAGCTGGCGCACCTGCGCCTGCGCTACAAGCTGCCTGGCGAGGACGCGAGCAAGCTGATCGAGACGCCGATCGCACGCGCGTCGCTGACCCGCCAACCCAGCGCCTCGTTCCGCTTCGCCACCGCCGTCGCCGCCTATGCCGACCTGCTGCGCGGCGGCCAGCGCATCGAGAACTGGAACTGGAACGACGTGGCCAGTGCCGCGCGCGGTTCTGTCGGCAGCGACCCGCACGGCCTGAAGGCCGAATTCGTCGGCATGGTGGAACAGGCACGGCAATTGACGTCCGCGCAAAGCGACGCACCGGCGATCGCGGGCGAGTGATCGATGCCTCGGGCGTGGAGCAGGATGCCCTGCTCCACGCCTCCCTTGTGGAAGCGACGTCAGTCGCGACCAAAATTTGGAGAGCCCAGGAACTGGACACGGCTCCACGCGGATGAAATCGGATGGGGTGCTCTCTTTAACCTCATCTCGCCTGAACTCATCTCCAGTGCTCCCTCAGCCCCTTCGGTCGCGACTCACGTCGCTCCTACAGGGATGCTGCTTTGCCGTGCAGGGCGGTCAGGCGTGCACGGGAAGATGGGGCATGTGGTTCCACGCTTGGTCTCCGGTCGCGACTGACGTCGCTCCCACAAGGGATATCCCCGTAGGGTGCGCCCTGGCGCACCGTGTCGCGGACTCTGGACGTTCGGCATGCGGCGGATGATCCGGGCACAGCGCCGGTGCACCGGGGCGCACCCTACGCGGGCGCGGTGCCGTCGGCGATGTCGTCCATGCTGGCGGCGGGCCGGCCCAGCAGGTAGCCCTGGCCCAGTTGGCAACCCAGTTCCAGCAGGGCCTGGCGTTGCTCGTCGGTTTCCACGCCTTCGGCGATCGTCTCGATGCCCAGCGTGCCGGCCAGGGCCAGGATCGCGCGCACCAGGGCCAGGCTTTCGGGGCGCGCTTCCACGCCCAGTCCGGCGATGAAGCTGCGGTCGATCTTCAGCACCGAGATCGGGAAGCGGTGCAGGTAGGACAGCGCCGAGAAACCGGTGCCGAAGTCGTCCAGCTGCGCCAGGATGCCGTGTTGCCGCAGCGTGCGCAGGATGCGCAGCGTGCGCGGCGCATCGTCAAGCAACGCGACCTCGGTGATTTCCACGCGCAGGCGCGAGGGGTCCGCGCCCTGTTCATCGAACATCGCCAGCAGGCGGTCGGCGAAATCCGGCGAACGGAAATGGCGCGGCGACACGTTGACGGACACGTAGCCCTCGCCGCCCCGCGCGATCTGCTTGACCACCTGTTCGTACAGCAGCCAGTCGACCTGTTCGATCAGGCCGCTGTCCTCGCCCAGGCTGATGAACTCCGCCGGCAGCAGCAGGCCGCGGCGCTCATGCTGCCAGCGCAGCAGGGCTTCGTAGCCGATCACCTTGCCGTCGTCGAGGCGGCGGATCGGCTGGTAGAACGGCAGGAAATCGCGGTGGTTGATGGCGCGGCGCAGGTCGGCTTCCAGGTCCAGGCTCTGCATCGCCGCTTCGCGCATCGCTTCGTCGAACATGGCGCAGCGGTCGCGGCCCTGCTCCTTGGCACGGTACATCGCCGCGTCGGCGTCGCGCAGCAGTTCCTCGCCGTTGCGGTAGCGCGGATGCCACACGGCGATGCCCAGGCTGGCCGACGGGAACAGTTCGCGCCCGGCGACCCACATGGGCCGGCCCAGCACCGACAGCAGGCGCTGCGCCAGGTCGCGCACGTTCTCCACGCCGTCGGCGTATTCGACCAGGATCGCGAACTCGTCGCCGCCCAGCCGCGAGACCACGTCGTTGCCGCGCATCGTCATGGTGATGCGGCGCGACACTTCCACCAGCAGTTCGTCGCCGGCGGCATGGCCCATGCTGTCGTTGACCAGCTTGAAACGGTCCAGGTCCAGGAACAGCACCGCGAACGCCTGTCCGTCGCCGTGGCGCGCGCGCTCGATGGCGGCGGACAGGCGGTCCAGCAGGTGCGGGCGGTTGGGCAGGCCGGTCAGCGCATCGTGGGTGGCCTGGTAGGTCAGCTGCTGCTCGGCGCGCAGGCGTTCGCCGATCTGCGCGCGCAACTGGTGGTTGGCTTCGGCCAGTTCGCGGGTGCGCTCGTCGACGCGGCGCTCCAGTTCGGCATGCGCGCTGCGCAGGCGCTCCTGCGCACGCTGGCGGTCCAGGCCGTTGCCGATGTGGTGGGCCACGAAGGTCAGCAGGCTCTGGTCGTGGGTGTTGAACGCCACGCCGTCGGAATAGCTCTGCACCACCACCGCGCCCACGACATCCTCGCCCCGGAACAGCGGCACGCCCAGCCAGCTGAAGGCCGGCGGGCCGTGTTGCAGCAGCTTGCCCTCCTCGGCAAGGCGCCCGATCACGGCGCGGTCGGCCAGCAACGGCTTGCCGGTGGCGATGACGTATTCGGTCAGGCCGTTGGTCATCCGCCGCGACTTGCGCATCGGGTCGCGCTCGTCGATCGAATACGGGAACTGCAGCGTGTCGCCGTCGTCGGACACCAGCGCGATGTAGAAGTTGCGCGCGTTGATCAGTTCGTCCACCACCACGTGCACGTCGGCGTAGAAACGCTCCAGGCTCTCGGAGGTGATGGCCAGGTCGGTGATGCGGAACAGCGCGCGTTGCAGCTTCTCGGCGCGCTTGCGCTCCATGATCTCGGCCTGCAACTCGCGGTTGATGCGCTGCAGTTCGTGGGTGCGCGCCTCGACGCGGTTCTCCAGTTCCACGTGCGCGTACTTGCGGTCCAGCGCGGTCAGGATGTGCTGGGCCACGTAACCGAGCAGGGCGCGGTCCTCGTCGGCATAACTGGCCGGCGTGTCGTAGCTCTGCACGACGATGGCGCCGCAGACACGGTCGTCGCGGCGCATCGGCACGCCCAGCCAGTCCAGGCTGTCCGGGCCGTGCGACGGGTCGCGGATCACGCCCAGTTTCTGCCGGATCACCGCCGACGGCCCCCGCAGCGGCTGGCCATGGCGCAGCAGCGCGAAGGTCATGCTGTTGGCCATCTCGTCTTCGCCGAACTCGCGATCGGGCTCCGCCACATAGGGGTCGCGCTGGTCGGCGAAGTAGAGGAACCGCACCGTGCGGCGCTGGTCGTCGTACAGCACGATGTAGCAGTTCTCCGCGTACATCAGCGAGTTCACCACCGCGTGGATGCGGCGGAGCATCTCCGGCATCTCCAGGTCGGCGCCGGCCAGGTCGGCGATCTCGTACAGCGCCTGCTGCAGGCGCTTGGATTTTTCCAGCGAGACGATGCGCGCCTGCGCGCGGGTGGCGTCCAGCGACGTCACCAGCAGCGTGCGCGCCAGCAGCAGCCAGGGCTCTTCTTCCTCCGCCGGCAGCGGGCGCGGCAGCGACACCGCCAGGGCGACGCGGGCATTGCCGTCGGCATTGTCCCAGGCGTGCACGCGCAGTTCCGGGTTGTCGTGCTCGGCCTGGGGGTCGGCCAGGGCCTGCTCGGCCCGCCGGCGCAGCGCGCCGGTCGCGCCCGCGGTGGCCGCCCCGCCATTGCCCAATGCCCAGTCGCGCCAGCACACGGCCAGTTCCGCCCCTTCGGGCAGCATGCCGCGCAGGATCGTGACGATCCTGTCGGCCGGCGACGAGGCAGGCTCGGCGGCCGGTTGGTCGGCGCTGATGGTTCGCGTGGACATGACCGGTTCCAGTGGAGTCGGTGCGGCGTGGTGTCTGGATTCCCCTTGGCGAGCATACCGCCAGCCGCCCCCTGAACGGAAACGGGCGGACGAACCCCATGCCTTCCCATGGGCCGTTGGAGAAACCTGTGTCCGACCGCAGCGCCATCGCCTTCCACTCTGCCCCTGCGGGCGCCCCGGCGCCCGGACGGCTGAACCGGCCGCACCGGCGGACGGCGGACGGCTTCACGGCCACGCGCGGACCGCTTACGCTGGCGGCGGTGAACGACCTAGCAGAACCCGCCGACGAGACCCTGATGCTGGCCTACGCCGCCGGCGATGCGTCGGCCTTCGAACAACTCTATGCCCGCCACCGCGGGCCGCTGTACCGCTTCCTGCTGCGGCAGCTGCGCGACAACGCGCTGGCCGACGAGTTCTTCCAGGATGTCTGGCAGCGGGTGATCGCCGCGCGCCAGGGCTGGAAACCGGAAGCCGCGTTCGGCACCTGGCTGTTCCGGATCGCGCACAACCGGCTGAACGATCACTGGCGCGGACTCAAGCACCGGCCGGCCGCACCGGAGGACGCCGAAGAACGCACGGCGCGGGTGCCGGACCCGGACACCCCCGAGCGGCAACTGTCCGATTTCGAACAGCGCCGCCGGCTGCAGCTGGCCATGGACGAACTGCCGGACGAGCAGCGCGAAGTGCTGCAGTTGCGGCTGGAACAGGAACTGACCCTGGAGGAGATCGGCGAAATCACCGGCGTCGGCCGGGAAACGGTCAAGTCGCGGTTGCGCTACGCGATGGACCGGTTGCGGATGAGACTGAAAGAATGAAGACGCCCCACGAACCCCTGACGCCGGAAGAACGCGAGTTGGCCGCGCAGCTGTCCAGGCTTGGGCCGCATGGCGGTCCTTCGCCGCAACTGGACGCCCGCATCCTGTCGGCCGCGCGCACCGCCGTGCAGGGTACGGATGCCGCCCGCGCGCCCCGTACACGCTGGCCGTTGCGGCTGGGCGTGGCGGCGTCGGTGCTGCTGGCCGTCGGCGTGGCCTGGCAACTGCGGCCGCTGGAAGAGGTCCCCGTGGCCAGCGAAGTGCCGGCAGCGGTGGTATCGGCGCCGGCGGCGGCCGACGCGGGCGCGCCTGCGGAAAAGAATGCCGGCCTCGTGTCCGAACCGGCGCAGGACGTGGCCGCCACCGACCCGGCCCGGCAGAACGCCGAAGCGGCCGCGCGCCAGGAAAGCGCGCCGCGCCGCAGCCCGCTGTCGATCATTCCCGCCGTGCCCGGCCTGCCGGTTCCGGCGGAATCGCCGCCGCCCGTTGCCCGTCGCGCGGCGCCGCAAGCCTTCCCCGAAGCACCACCGGCACGGGACGATGCGCTCGACCGGGTCGCGGCACGCCTCCCGCCGCCGCCTCCCTCCCCACCTGCCCCGGTGGCCGTACCGGAAACGCGTGAAAAAGCCATCCTGTTCCGCGCACCAGAGGCGCAACAACACGAACAGCGGGACGCGCGCGGATTGGCGCTGCGCGAGGAGGAAACGGCGGCGGAAGCGCGCAAGCTGGAACAGGTCGTCGTCACCGGGACGCGTATCCGCTCCTCCGATGCCGCCGATGGCTACCGGACCCGGGGCCTCAACGCTCCCGCTTCCGCGCCACCGCCGCCACCCGCCCCGGCGGCCAGCGCCGGCAGCAACGCCGAACCCAGCGCGGCCCGCACCGCGCTGCGCCGCACCGACCTGCAGTTGCCGGTGGACCAGGACACCCACCTGCCGCCCGGGGAATGGCTGGACCGCATCCGCCTGCGCCGTGACCTGGGCGATGCCGCCAACGCCACCCGCAGCCTGCAGCTGTTCGTGCAGGAGCACCCGTTCCAGCGTGTCCCGGAAGACCTGCGCCCGCTGCTGGGCGAACCATGACCGATACGCTGGCCGCACCCGCCTCGCACGTACTGGAGGTCAAGCACAGCCGTTTCCTGGCCCAGGCCGCGCCGGTGGCGACGCCCGACGAAGCGCTCGCCTTCCTGCGGCAGGTGGGCGATGCGGACGCCACCCACAACTGCTGGGCCTACCGGATCGGGGCGGAATACCGCTCCAGCGACGATGGCGAACCCGCCGGCACGGCCGGCCGGCCGATCTTGGCCGCCATCGACGGACAGGGCTACGACCGGGTGATGGTGGTGGTGACCCGCTGGTATGGCGGCATCAAGCTGGGCGCCGGCGGGCTGGTGCGCGCCTATGGCGGCGCGGCGGCCGAATGCCTGCGGCTGGCCGAGCGGCAGCCGCTGATCGCCATGCAGGCCCTGGAACTGGCCTGCCCCTTCGACGACTTGGGCCACGTGCATGCGGCGCTGACCGCTCATAAGGTCGAGAAACAGGGCGAAATCTTCGACGAAACCGGGGCGCGCCTCAGCCTGCTGCTGCCGGCAGACCAGGTGGATGCCTTGAAAACCCAGTTGCGCGACGCCACCCGTAACCGGGTGCGCTTCTTCGACGCGGCAGAATGAGCCGATCACGATAAGGTGACAGGTGTTTATGGGAGGGGCTTCAGCCCCGACCGGAAGGCATGGTGGCCCATCGGGGCTGAAGCCCCTCCCACAGCCACCTTGACCATGGAAACCCAATGAACGACAGCGCCGGGAACCCGGACACCCGCACGCCCCCCAAGCCCAAGGCCAGACTGGGCAGCCTGCGCGCCCTGTGGCCCTTCGTGCGCCGGCACGGCGGGTTGTTCGCCGCGTGGCTGTGCGCGCTGGCGCTGGCGTCGGCGGCGACCCTGAGCCTGCCGGTGGCGTTCCGGCAGATGATCGACAACGGCTTCACCGACGGCGCCAACATCAACCGCGCCTTCGTGTTCCTGTTCGTGGTGGCGGTCGTGCTGGCGCTGGCCAGCGCCGCGCGCTTCTACTTCGTCTCGCTGCTGGGCGAAAAGGTCGTCGCCGACCTGCGTGGACAGCTCTACGGCCACCTGATCGGGTTGGACGCCGAATTCCACGACCGCACCCGCAGCGGCGAACTGGTCTCGCGGCTGTCGGCCGACAGCGAACTGCTGCGCACGGTGGTGGCCACCAGCATGTCGGTCGCCCTGCGCAGCAGCGTCACCGTGATCGGCAGCCTGGCCATGCTGTTCGTCACCAGCCCGCGACTGGCCGCCTTCGCGCTGATCGGCATCCCGCTGGCGGTACTGCCGATCGTGCTGGGCGCGCGGCGGCTGGAGAAAGCCTCGCGCGCCAGCCAGGACCGCGTGGCCGACGCCAACACGCTGGCCAGCGAAACGCTGGGCGCCGTGCGCACCGTGCAGGCCCATGCGCGCGAACCGTACGAGCGCGGCCGTTTCGGCGCCGCCGTCGCCACCGCGGTGGAAACCGCGCGCAAGCGCATCCGCGCGCAGGCCTGGGTGACGGCCGCGGCCATCACCCTGATCTTCGGCGCGATCACGCTGGTGTTGTGGTCCGGCGCGCACGATGTCATCGACGGCACGATGAGCGCCGGCACGCTGGGGCAGTTCGTGCTGTACGCGCTGATCGGCGGCGGATCGGTCGGCGCGCTGGCGGAGGTGTGGAACGAATTGCAGCGCGCGGCCGGCGGCATGGGCCGCATCGCCGAACTGCTGGGCGAAACCCCGGCGATCCGCGCCCCCGCGCAGCCGCGTGCCCTGCCCTCGCCGCTGCGCGGCGAGATCCGTTTCGACCAAGTGGTCTTCCGCTATCCCTCGCGCCCGGACCTGCCGGCGCTGGACGGCTTCGACCTGACCGTGCGTCCCGGCGAGACCGTGGCGCTGGTGGGGCCTTCGGGTGCGGGCAAGAGCACGGTGTTCTCGATGCTGCTGCGCTTCCACGACGCGCAGGCCGGCGGCATAAGCATCGACGGCGTGGACCTGCGCGAACTGGACCCGGCGCGACTGCGCGAGCACATCGCGCTGGTGCCGCAGCAGCCGACCATCTTCGCCGCCAGCGCGGCCGAGAACATCCGCTACGGCAAGCTGGACGCCACCGATGCCGAGTTGCAGGCGGCGGCCGAGGCGGCCGAAGCGGACGATTTCATCCGCGAACTGCCCGGAGGCTTCGACAGCCAGTTGGGCGAGCGTGGCGCGCGCCTGTCCGGCGGCCAGCAGCAGCGCATCGCCATCGCGCGCGCCCTGCTGAAGGACGCGCCCATCCTGCTGCTGGACGAAGCCACCAGTGCGCTGGATGCGCAGAGCGAACGCGCCGTGCAGCACGCGCTGGAACGCCTGATGGACGGCCGCACCACGCTGGTCATCGCCCATCGCCTGGCCACCGTGCTGAAGGCCGACCGCATCGTGGTGATGGACCGCGGCCGCATCGTCGCGCAGGGCACGCACGAGGAACTGCTGGCGCAGGACGGCCTGTACGCGGAACTGGCGCGGTTGCAGTTCCTCGACTGAACGCCCCTGCGTAGCGCTACCCGGCCCGTTGCTGGCCGGCGTGCTCGACCAGCCCGTCCACCACCGCCCGCACGCCCGGCAACAAGCCGCGGCGATGCGGCATGACGATCGTGGTCGTCACCCGGCCCGCGTGCCAGCCCGGCAGCACCCGCAGCAGCCGGCCCGAGGCGAGCGCGTCGCGGCAGATATGCTCGGGCAGGCAGGCGATGCCGAGTCCGGCTTCGGCCGCGCCCAGCAATACCACCGACTCGTTCGCCGTCATCCTTGGTCGCGGCGCCACCGTCACGCGACTGCCATCGGCATCGGTCAAGGTCCATTCGCGCGCATGGCTGCCGACCAGCAGGCCGGCATGCTGCTGCAGCTCCGCCGGCGCCAGCGGTTCGCCATGTTCGGCAAGATAGCCGGGCGCCGCCAGCAGGACGATGTGCTCCACGTCCAACGGCCGCTGCACCAGCCCCGAGTCGGGCAATGGCGCGAAGTGGCTGCGCAGAGCGATGTCGTAACCTTCCTGCACCACGTCGACGAAGCGGTCGGTCACGTCCAGGTCGATGTGCAACCTGGGGAATGCGCGCGCGATCCGCGGCAGCAGTTCGGCCAACAGCGATTGCGCCGTCGGCACCGAGGCGGTGATCCGCACCGTGCCACTAGGCTCGGCCACGCGCCGCCGCACCACGTCCTCGGCCGCCTCCATCTCGATCCGCGCCGCGCGCGCATGTTCGTAGAAATCCCGGCCCACCTCGGTCAGCGTGAAGCTGCGCGACGTGCGATGGATCAACCGCGCGTCCAGCGACGCTTCCAGTGCCGCGACCCGCTTGCTGAGCGTGGACTTGGGAATGCCCAGCGAACGCGATGCCGCGGCAAAGCCCCCGTGCTCCACGGCGGCGGCGAACATCAGCAGGTCGTTCAGGTTGAGCACGCCTAAAGTCCTCATTCATGGACGATAAGTCCATTTTCACCCTGCTACACGATCAATGTCCACACAGTTACCGTGTTCCCACTGCCCGGACCTTCGCGTCCACAACCTTTGGAGAACACCATGTCCCCCATCCTCTTCTACGGCGTCCCCTCCGCCTGCTCGTTCGGTTCCATCGTCGCGCTGGAATGGCTGGGCCAGCCCTACCGCCTGTGTCGCGTCGACATGCCGGAAGGCTTCACTGCCGACTACCTGCGCGTGAACCGGATCGCTGAAACCCCGGCCCTCATCACCGCCGATGGCCATGCGCTCACCGAGAGCATGGCCATCCTCAACCACATCGGCGGCCTGGGCATCGGGCGCGGCCTCGGCTTCGCGCAGGGCACGCGCGACTTCGACCTGCTCAACCGCATGCTGGCCTACCTCAACACCACGTTCTTCAATGCGTTCTCGCCGCTGTGGTACGCGCTGGAGCACGGCGTGGAAGGCGCGGCGAAGGATGCGTTGACGCACTATGGCCGCGACAACGTCATCAAGGCGCATGCCCAACTGGAAGCGATGCTCGGCGACGCGCCATGGCTGCTCGGCGAACGGCGCACGCTGGCCGATGCGTACTACATCGGCATCGCGCGCTGGACGAAGTACCACGATGCCGTCGACCGTCGCGATTACTCCCGCCTGCAGCGGCTGTACGACAAACTGGAAACCGACCCCGCGGTGGCCTTCGCCCATGCCATCGAGGAACAGGCAGCCGCCACCGGCGCGGGCGGATTCCAGGGGCACGTCAGCCTGCAGGATGCGCTCGAGGCACTCGCCCGCGAGGATGCCCTTGCCGCATAGGGTGGTATCGCCGGCATGCCGGAACCCACCTGCCGTCGCACCGGGAGATCCCGGTGCGGTCCGGCCGGACCATCGTGCTCAGGATGGGTTGAGCTGGTGCAGCAGGATCGCATTGCCCTCGCTGTCCAGGCACACGCGCATGCGGCAGCGCGGGCCGTGGATCCGGCCAGCCCGGGTTCCAATCCCAGCGTTTCCTCGTAGAACTTCCGTGCACGCGGCACATCGGTGGCGGGATACAGGACGAAGGCGATCTTCCTGAGCATGCGATGGACTCCCTGTGGCATCGGCCGGGAAGTATCTGCCCTGCCCTGCCGCACGCGCGCGCCGCCCGTCGAATCCTCGACGCGCACACATCGCGCCGGGCCTTCATCCTCCGTCCGCAAGCGCCCGGCAGTGGCCCGCCGTTTCCTCGTCCATCGGGAAGCAGCATTCGATGTGCACTTCGTCCAGGGTGACGTCGCGCGGCGTGGCGAAGGTGGTGATGGTGGAGAAGAAGCGCAGTTCCACGCCGTCGCGATGCAGCACGGTGGTCAGCAGCGGGGACGGCATCGCCGACAGGTCGCGGTGCCGCCAGCGCGCGGGAACGCCGGGACGGGCCAGCGCTTCGTCCAGCAACGCCTTAGCGGCATGATCGGTGGGCGTCGCCGCCACGTGGTCGTGCAGGTGCCGGATCATTTCGCCGGCCACTTCCTCCCAGTTCGCCACCGACGCGCGCAGGTCGTCCGGGTCGAAGAACTGCCGCACCATGTTGGCATGCGCGCTGGGCCGGCCGCCGAGCATGAAGCGGTTCACGCGCTCGGCGCCCCGGTTGGCCATCAGCACGTCCCAGTGGCGGTTGATCAGGAAGGCCGGATACGGTTCCTGCTGCGCCAGGATGAGATCGATCGCGCGCCGCATCTGCGCCAGTTCCGGCGTGCCCAGCGCGGTCTCGGGGTATTCCGGCGCATAGCCCGCCGCCAGCAGCAGGGCGTTGCGCTCGCGCAGCGGCATTTCCAGCGTGTCGGCCAACCGGGCGACGGTGTCGCGGCTGGCCTGCGCCTTGCCGGTCTCGACATAGCTCAGGTGGCGCGTCGAGATGCCGGCGGACAGCGCCAGGTCCAACTGGCTCAGGCGCCGCGCCGCGCGCCATTCGCGCAGCAACGCGCCCACCGGGGCGGCGGAAAGCGAAGGGCGGCGTGCGATGCGGGCGTCCATGCCGGCGAGGATAAGCCGCGCGGCTTGCGCAAGGCCATGACCTGGCAGGTCATGACGACATGACCTTGCGCGTCATTGATGCCAGGTCGCCCGTGGCCCAGGCTTCGCTCACTTCCCATCCCACACGAGGCAAGGCATGACCACGCAAACCGACAAGGCCCGGCTGTTCCATTCGCTGCATGCGGGCGACCGCCCGCTGGTGCTGTTCAACATCTGGGATCCCGGCAGCGCCAAGGCGGTCGCCGATGCCGGCGCACGCGCGCTGGCTACCGGCAGCTGGTCCGTGGCGGCCGCCAACGGCTACAAGGACGGCGAACACCTTCCGCTGGAACTGGCGCTCGACAACCTCGCACGGATCGTGGCCAACACCGATCTGCCGGTCACGGTGGACCTGGAAAGCGGCTACGGCGCCACCGCCGCCGAGGTCGGCCGCACCGTCCAGCGCGCGATCGAGGCCGGCGCCGTGGGCTGCAACCTGGAGGACAGCCATCCCGCCGACGGCCGCCTGCGTCCGCTGGCCGAACAGGTGGAACGGTTGGTGCAGGTACGCAAGGCCGCCGACGCATCGGGCGTCGCGCTGTTCATCAACGCGCGCACCGATGTGTTCTTCCAGAAGCCGGCGGAGGCGCACGATGCGGAGATGGTCGCGCAGGCATTGGAACGTGCCCGTGCCTATGCGGCGGCCGGTGCGGATGGCCTGTTCGTGCCCGGACTGGTGGATGGAACCCTGATCGCGAATCTGGTCGCAGCCTTGCCGCTGCCGGTCAACGTCATGGTGGGCGCGGGCACCCCCGCGCTTGCGCGACTGGCCGAACTGGGCGTGGCCCGCATCAGCCATGGACCCGGCCCCTATCTCACCGCGATGCGGACACTGGCCGAGGCCGCCGCGAAGGCGAGTGACTTCTGATCGGAACGGCCGCCCCCAATGCGTAGGGTGCGCCCTGGCGCACCATGCCTATCCATCTGGCGTGGACATCGGAAGACGACGCGGATGTGGTGCGCCGGGGCGCACCCTACGCGGCGTTTTCCGCCCGCATGAGCGGCACCGCGCGGCGCGGGCGGCTGGGGAAGGCGTGGCGCAGGATGCGCCAGACGACCTGGCCGAACTGGCGCGGCAGCGTGCCGGTGTTGTAGTGCTGACCGTAGCGCGCGCAGATGGCGCGTACTTCGCGGGCGATCTCGGCGTAGCGGTTGGCGGGGATGTCCGGGTAGAAGTGATGCTCGATCTGGTGGCTCAGGTTGCCCGACAGCACGTTGATCAGGAACCCGCCGCGCAGGTTGGACGAGCCGCGCAACTGCCGCAGGTACCAATGGCCGCGCGATTCGTCCTTGATCGATTCCTTCGGGAAGGTTTCGGCATCGGCGGTGAAATGGCCGCAGAAGATGATCACATAGGTCCACACGTTGCGCAGGCCGTTGGCCACCAGGTTGCCCAGCAGCACCGGCAGGAAGAACGGGCCGGCCAGCGCCGGATAGACCACGTAGTCCTTCGCCAACTGGCGCCGCATCTTGCGCACCACCGGCGCGGACTTGATGCGCAGCTGCCTGGTGGTCATCTTGCCGTGCCACCAGCGGCCCAGCTTGAGGTTCTGGATGGCCACGCCCCATTGGAAATACAGCGCGAAGAAGACCGCGATCACCGGTTGCAGCAGGTAGAACGGCTTCCACTTCTGTTCCGGGAAGATGCGCAGCAGGCCATAGCCGATGTCGTCGTCCATGCCGCGCACATTGGTGTAGGTGTGGTGGCGGAAGTTGTGCGTGTAGCGCCAGTTGTCGGCGGTGGCGACGATGTCCCAGTCGTAGGTCTTGCCGTTCAACTGCGGATCGCCCAGCCAGTCGTACTGGCCGTGGATGACGTTGTGGCCCAGCTCCATGTTCTCCAGGATCTTGGCCAGCCCCAGCGCCAATGCGCCGGCCGCCCACAACACCCAGAACAGCCAGCCCATCGCGGTGCCGGCCAGCCACAGCCCGCCGGCGATGGCGGCCGCGAACAGCAGCGCGCGCCCGGCCAGTCCGGTGTACCGCACGGCCTTGACCACGTTGCGGATGTAGCGCGCGTCGCGCGCGCCCAGCGAGGCGACGGTGCGGGCGCGCAGCGCGTCGAGTTCCTCGCCGAAGCGGTCCAGTTCTTCCGCGGTGAGTTTGCGGTTGCGGGCGACGGGAAGAGAGGCGGTCATCAGAGATCCAGTTCCAGGTCGGTGGCGGCGCTGTGGATGCACAGCTTCAGCGCCTGGCTCGGTTCATGCGCCAGCAGGCCGCTGGGCAGGTGACGGGCGGTACCGGCGGACTTGCCGCAGGCGCAGGTGTTGCAGATGCCCATGCGGCAGCCGGACGCGGGCTTCAGGCCCTGCGCTTCCAGCGCGGTGAGCAGCGATTGCCCGCGCGGCACGCGCAGCGTGCGGCCGCTGCGCAGCAGGCGCACATCGACTTCGCCTTCGTCGACGACCGTGACGGGCGGCAGCGTGAACGCTTCGGCCTGGAACGACGCCGCCCGCCCGTCCAGCAGCCCGCGAGCGCTTTCCACGAAACCGCCCGGACCGCAGGCCAGCACCTGCCGGGCGGCAAGGTCGTCCGCAAAGGCGGCGAACGCGGCCTCGCCGATGCGGCCTTCGCCTTCATCGGCGGCGCCGGCGCTTTCGCGCGTCAGCATCAACCGGAAGCGGAAACGCGGGTGCCGCGCCGACAGCGCGCGCAGTTCGTCGAGGAAACAGGCCTCATCGCGCCGGCGCACCCAGTACGTCAGCGCCAGGTCCACCGGCATGCCCTGCCCAGCCAGTTGGCGCACCAGCGCCATCATCGGGGTGATGCCGCTGCCGGCGGCCAGGAGCAGGTAACCGCCCTTGGGCGACGCCGGCAGGGTCATGTCGCCGAACGCCTGTCCCAGCTCGAACACCGTGCCGGGCCTGGCCTCATGGCACAGGTACTGGCTGACGCGACCGCCCTGGATGGCCTTCACGGTGACCGGCAGCAATCCGTCCGCGCGCGGCGGCGCGGTCAGGCTGTAGCTGCGGGTGACCCGCACGCCGTCGATCTCCACGCCCAGGTTGACGTGCTGGCCGGCCCGGTGTCCCGCCCAGTGGCGGTTGGGCTTCAGCAACAGGGTCACGGCGTCGCGGGAAGCGGTCTCGCGACCGACCAGGCGCGCCACCGGACGCTCCCAGGTCCAGCTGCGGTTGAGCCGGGCGGCCCAGAAATCGAAGACATCCGGCTTGACCAGGGGATGGACCAGGCGTTTCAACGGACCGTGCCGGCGACGGCCGGCGGGGCGGACTTGGGCGTTCATGGCGCCACTATACCCATGTGAAGACACTCGTGTATACAACTGTACACTAATCAGGAAGGCTATGATGCCGCCATTCATCCAAGACGCTCTCCGCGTGCCCCCAGCCCCCCACTCCCTGCACGACGACCACGGCCCCGGCCGCAAGGCCACGATCTCCCGCGAGGACCTGCTGGCGGCGGCGCTGAAGCTGCTCGGCCCGCACCGCAGCGTGTCCACGCTGAGCCTGCGCGAAGTGGCGCGCGAGGCCGGGATCGCGCCCAACAGCTTCTACCGCCAGTTCCGCGACATGGACGAACTGGCCGTGGCGCTGATCGACCTGGCCGGCCGTTCGCTGCGCAAGATCATCGGCGAGGCGCGCCACCGCGCCGCCAGCAGCGACCGCAGCGTGGTGCGCGGCTCGGTGGAGGCCTTCATCGAACAGCTGCGCGCCGACGACAAGCTGCTGCACGTGCTGCTGCGCGAGGGCAATGTCGGCTCGGATGCGTTCAAGCACGCGGTGGAACGCGAGCTGCAGTTCTTCGAGGAAGAACTGTGCATCGACCTGGTGCGGCTGGCCGCGCGCGACAACGCCGAACTCCACGAACCGGCGCTGGTCTCCAAGGCGATCACCCGCCTGGTCTTCGCGATGGGCGCCACCGCGATGGACCTGCCGCCGGAGAGGGACGCGGAACTGATCAACCAATTGTCGGAGATGGTGCGCATGATCATCACCGGCTCGCGGGCGATCGCGCGCAGCTGAGACCTGGCATGACTTGTGGGAGCGGCCTCCGGCCGCGAGCGTTCCCTTGGTCCGTCCGGTTCCGCTCAGACCTCCCAGCGGCACCACCAGTACGGGTAGTCACGAAAGTCTTCGACCAGGCCCGCACGAACGGGATTCTGCAGGCAATAGTCAATGCTGGCACGGAAAGCGGCATCGCTCCGGATGCTGCGGTCATGGTAACCAGCCTGCCAAACACGCCCTGATCGTCCCTGCAAGGCGTTGATCGCATGCGCAGTATGGCCCTTGAAAGAATGCATCAACGCAGTCAAGGGAACGTCCATCAGGCTGCCCACGAGGTGCACGTGATCCGGCATGACCACTACCGCGATCAGTTGCCAGCGTCTTTCTCTGTCCAGCCACTTTGCCGACTCCAACACCGTCCATGCTGCACCGGCATGTTCCAGCAACCTGCCACGTCGATGGCAACAGGTGGTCAGCAGGTAAGCGTGGCCGGTTTGGCTGCACCGGCCATTCCTGAGCCGACTGGACGAATAAGACATCGCGATCCTCCATCCAGATCACAGGTGGGATCCGGCCAGAACTCAAGCCACTTCCTTCGGATGCAAGACAGATGATCGATTGGAATCCACGGTGGCGATACAGGGATAATCCTCATGGTCATGTAGGTAAAAGCCACGCTTGTTCGCATGACTCCGGCAGGAGCTCGCGCCGGGACGGCGCTCCCACTCGGCAAGTCCTTTATTCCTTCGGCGTGGCGATCACGGTCGATTCCACACTTGTGTATACGCTTCAGGCAGGCAACGCCCTGTCGAGCATCACTGCGACATCGTCGCTGTCCGGCAGCGTGCCGAAGGCGAGCCCGTGCTCGCCGCCCAGCCGGCTGCGCACGAACAGCGCGGCGGCCGGGCTTTGCGCGCGCAGCAGTACCGCTGCTTGCAGGGCCAGCGCCAACCGTTCGACCAGCAAGCGCGCGCCGCTTTCCGTCGCGGACGCCAGATTGCTCCGCAGGCGTTCCACATGGGCGTCGAACGTGGCATCGCGTCCCGCCGCCGAGGCCAGTTCCGCCAGCACGGCCTGCCCGGAATCGGGCTCGCGCGACAACGCGCGCAGCACGTCCAGGCACTGGATGTTGCCGCTGCCTTCCCAGATGGAATTGAGCGGCGCCTGCCGGTAAAGCCGCGGCAGAATCGATTCCTCCACGTAGCCGGCGCCTCCCAGGCATTCCTGCGCTTCGTTGACGAAGGCCGGCGCGCGCTTGCAGATCCAGTACTTGCCCACCGCGGTGGCGATGCGGGCGAAGGCCGCCTCGGAAGGATCGTCCGCCGACGCATCCACCGCGCGCGCCACCCGCAGCGAGAACGCCAGCGCCGCTTCGGCTTCCAGCGCCAGGTCGGCCAGCACGTTGCGCATCAACGCATGCTCGGCCAGCGATTTCCCGAACGCGACGCGATGGCGCGCATGGTGCAGCGCCTGCGCCAGCGCCATGCGCATCTCGGCGGCGGAACCCAGCATGCAGTCCAGCCGCGTCAGCATCACCATCTCGATGATGGTCGCCACACCGCGGCCTTCCCCGCCCACGCGATGCGCCAGCGCACCGCAGAACTCGACCTCGCTGGACGCGTTGGACCAGTCGCCCAGCTTGTCCTTCAGGCGCATCAGGCGGAACGCGTTCTTGCGTCCGTCCGACAACCGGCGCGGCAGCAGGAAGCAGCTCAGGCCCGCCGGGGCCTGCGCCAGCACCATGAAGCCGTCGCACATCGGTGCGGAGAAGAACCACTTGTGGCCGACCAGCGCATAGCTGCCATCGGCCTGCGGCGTGGCGGTGGTGGCGTTGCGGCGCACGTCCGAACCGCCCTGCTTCTCGGTCATGCCCATGCCCAGGGTGATGCCAGCCTTGCCGGCGATGGGCACCTCGCGCGGATCGTAGTGCGGTGCGGCGGCCTTGTCGGCCCATTCGCGCAATGCGGTTTCGCGGCGCAGCACGGGCACGGCCGCGTGCGTCATCGTCAGCGGGCAACTGGTGCCGGCTTCCACCTGGTGGTGCAGGTAGCTCAGCGCCGCGCGCGCGACATGCGCGCCGGGCGCAGTCTCATGCCAGGAAAGCCCGGCGACGCCATGCGTCTTCGCCGCTTCCATCAACCGGTGATAGGCCGGGTGGAATTCCACCGTGTCGATGCGCTGGCCGAACCGATCGTGCGTCTTCAGGCGCGGCCGGTCGCGGTTGGCGTCGAATCCGATCCGGTACAGCTCGTCGCCCGCCAACGCAGCGTAAGCGGCCAGGCGATCCGCGAACGCGTCCGCGCCTTCGCGCCGCACCGCTTCGCGCAGGACCGCGTCGTCGGCCCACAGGTCGCGCGGTTCGAACGGCGGCGGCTGGTTCTCGACCACGTGCGTTTCAAAAGAAGGAAGATCGTTCATCATCGGCTCCCGCTGCCCATCCCGATTCTCGCGCAATTCCCAACTCACTGTAGGAGCGACGTAAGTCGCGACCGCGCCGCGAGGCAATTCAGGATGCACGATTCCAAACGCGCCGCAGCGCGTCCGGATGGCGAACGATCTTGTCCAGCCGTCATTCTGGCCGCGCGGTCGCGGCTTATGTCGCTCCCACAGGCGGAAGCGCCGGATCGCCAAGCGCCTCCAGGAACTCCGGTTTCAGCGCCAGCTTCCCGAAGAACCCCTGCTGGGTGCCACTGAGCACGCGCAGCATGTGGCCGCGCCCGCCCGGCAGCCTGCCCAGCGGCAGGAAGGCGACATCGCGCGCCCTGGCGACCAGGTCGCGGTCGGACTGGAACAACGGCGTCAGCCAGCGGCTCCAGAACTGGTACACCGCCACATGGGCCTGCCGTTGCCGCTGGTACGCCTGCAGCGCGGCGGGCACGCCGGCCTGCGCACGCAGCGCATCGCGCAGCGCCAGGGCATCCATCAGCGCCATGTTCACGCCCTGCCCCAGTTGCGGGCTCATCGCGTGCGCCGCATCGCCCAGCAGCACCAGCCGGTCGCGGTGCCAGCCGCGCACGCTGACGTCGCGATAGGTCGCGCGCGCCAGTTGCGCGGCATCGACGATGCCGGAAAGACGGGCATCCGCATCGGGCCAGAGCCGCGCGATCTCCTCGCGCCAGACCGGCAGACCGCGCGCTTGCCAGCCGTCGAAATCGCCGGCGGGCAGGCTCCAGAAGAAACTCAGCCGCGGCGTGTCGTCGCCCGGCCGCGTGCCCACCGGCAGCATGCCGATCATCTTGCGCGCCGCCACGTAGCGCTGCCGCAGCTCGTCGCCCCAGCCCCAGTCGCCCTGCGGCACCAGGCACCACAGCGCCCCCCACGGATAGACCGCCTCGCCCTTCACCTGCCGCGTGGCGCCGCGCAGGCGCGAACCGGCGCCATCGGCGGCGATCACCAGGTCGAAGGGGCCATGCCAGCGGCCCCGTGCATCGCGCACACGCCGCGTATCGTCGCCGACCGCCTCGATGGCCTGGCCCGCATGCAGCGCCACCGCGCCGCGCACCGCTTCGTCCAGCAGCGTGAACAGCGCGCCGCGCTGCATGCCCAGGCCGGACAGGCGCGCATCCAGCCCGGCGTAGCGCATGTCCATCACCGCGCGGCCGCACGCTGTCTCGCCATACAACCGGCGCACGCGGCGGCCATGCGCCAGCGCAGTCCCCAGCAGGCCCATTTCCCACAGCACCTGCAGGCCGGTCGGCTGCAGCAGGAATCCCGCTCCCACTGGCCCCGGCGCTGGCGCCTGCTCGAACACCTCCACCCGGTGCCCGTCGCGCGACAGCAGCAAGGCGGCCGCCTGCCCGGCGGTGCCGTAACCGATGATGGCGATGTGCAATGCCTGCATGACGTGTCGGGTCCTTTCCCGGGCGATGGCGCGGCGATGCGCGCGGCACGCCGATGGACGGAGCATCCGCTCCTTGGTAAACGCATGTACCTGAGCGAGGGAGTGCTGGGTCACCGCGTGCGCCGGAGGATCGGAGCCCATAAAAAACCCCGCCGGAGCGGGGTTCAAGAAAATCGTATGGATCAGGCTGCCGGCGTGATGTTGGACGCCTGTGCGCCCTTCGGGCCCTGGGTCAGCTCGTAACTGACGCGCTGGCCTTCCTGCAGGCTGCGGAAGCCCTTGCTGTTGATCGCGGTGTGGTGTGCGAAGACATCGGCGCTGCCATCTTCTGGCGCGATGAATCCGAAGCCCTTGGCGTCGTTGAACCATTTCACGGTACCGTACGGCATAGCGCTTGCGTTTCCTTTTCTGGATGCGGGTGGAATGTGTGACAGGTCGTCACACGCGCCGAGTATGCAAAGCCTGACGCGAGTTGACAATCACCCGCGTGCCAAAGCGCCCACCAGTGCCGGTATGCCGGCCGAGGCCGCGGCCACGTTCGCCAGCACCTCTTCCATGGTGATCTCCTCGTCCGTGCCGCAGCCTGCCGCCCAGTTGGCGACGATGGCCAGACAGGCGTAATCCAGCCCCAGTTCGCGCGCCAGACCGGCTTCCGGCATGCCGGTCATGCCCACCAGATCGCAGCCGTCGCGCAGCATCCGCCGTATCTCGGCCTTGGTCTCCAGACGCGGCCCCTGGGTGGCGCCGTAGCAGCCGCCGTCCACCAGCGCCACGCCGGTGCTCGCGGCGGCGGCGAGGATCCGCTGGCGAAGTAAATGCGTGTACGGATCGCCGAAATCGACGTGCAGCACGTCGCTACCCGGCTCCTCGCAGAGGGTGGAGATACGGCCCCAGGTGTAGTCGATCAACTGGTCCGGGCAGGCCAGCACGCGCGGGCCGAAACGCTCGGTGATGCCGCCCACCGTGTTGAGCGCAAGCACGCGGGTGGCGCCGATGTCCTTCAGCGCCTGCAGGTTGGCGCGGTAGTTGACCTGGTGCGGCGGCACCGAATGGCCTTCGCCATGGCGCGCGAGGAACGCCACCCGCTGTCCATGCAGCGTGCCGATGCGGACCGGACCGGACGGCTTGCCGAAGCGGGTATCCAGGTCGCGCGTTTCCACATCCTGCAGGTCGGCCAGTCTGTAGACGCCGGTGCCGCCGATCACGGCCAGTGCGATGTCATGTTGGGTCATGGGATGGGAATCATAAAATGGGGAATGGGGATGGTGGTCGGGAGGGAAACGCTCCTTTGTAGGAGGGGCTTCAGCCCCGACCGCTTTTCCGCGATTCCCCGGTCGGGGCTGAAGCCCCTCCTACAGGGAAGCGCCATTCTCTGTTCCCGCTTCCGCTCTCTTCATTTCAACGCGTAGATGCCCGGCAGGTTGCGGCCCTGCTCGTGGTAGTCCATGCCGAAACCGAACACGTAGCGGTCCGGCACCTGCAGGCCCACGTAGTCGGCGTGGATGCCCGGCACGCCGCGCGCGTGCAGCTTGGTGGTCAGCGCGGCGATGCGCACGTCGGTGGCGCCCTGCTCCAGGCACCATTGCTTCACCGCCAGCAGCGTGTGGCCCTCGTCGAGGATGTCGTCCACCAGCAGCACGCGGCGGCCGTACAGCGCGGTGGCCGGGCGGTGCTTCCACACCAGTTCGCCGCCGCTGGTCTCGCCGCGGTAGCGGGTGGCGTGCAGGTAGTCGAATTCCAGGTCCAGCCCGCGCGCGCCCAGTTCCAGCGCCAACTGGCCGGAGAACGGCAGCGCGCCATGCATGATGGTCAGGTAGACCGGCACCTCGCCGGCGTAATCGCGCGCGATCGGCGCGGCCATCCCGGCGATGGCGCGGTCGATCGCGGCGCGGTCGACCAGCAGCTCGGCGTTGGCCAGCGCATCGGCCAGCTTCGGCCGCGGATTGCCCATCGTCGTCATCACGCCACTCCCTTCAGGCTGTCGATCACCCGCGTTTGCGCATCGCCGTAGCGCGTGTCGGCGATCAGGCCGTCCCAGCCCAGCGCGCCCCGACCGATCAGGCCGATCACGGCGGCGGTGTTCAGGACGCGTCCTTCCACCGCCTTCAACGATTCCTCCACCTGGGGCGGCTTGCACACCAGCACCACGTCGCAACCCGCATCCAGGTGATCGTGGATGCGCTGCCTGATGCCGCCGGCGGAGAATGCCGCCGCCATGCCGATGTCGTCGGAGAACACCACGCCGCGGAAGCCCATCTCCTGCCGCAGGACCTGCTGGATCCAGAACGGCGAGTAGCCCGCCGGTTCCGGCGCCACCGCCGGATACTTCACGTGGCCCATCATCACCGCATCGGCGCCGGCGTCGATGCCGGCCACGAACGGCACCAGGTCCTCGGCGCACAGCACGTCCAGCGGACGCGGATCGACGGCATCGTCGAAGTGGGTGTCTTCCAGCACCGTGCCGTGGCCCGGGAAGTGCTTCAGCGTGGCGGCCATGCCGACGCTGTGCATGCCGCGCACGTAGGCGCGGGTGAACGCGGCGACGACCTGCGGATCGGCGTCGAACGCACGGTCGCCGATGGCGCGGTTGCCGCGGGCCAGGTCGACGACCGGCGCGAAGCTCAGGTCCACGCCGCTGGCGCGCACTTCGCTGGCCATCAGCCAGGCGTGCTCCTCGGCGCGCTGCAACGCGGCCTGCGGGTCCTGTGCGTACAGTTTGCCGAAGCCTTCCAGCGCCGGCAGCGCGCTGTAGCCGTCGCGGAAGCGCTGCACGCGGCCGCCTTCCTGGTCCACGCAGACCAGTTGCGGGCGCGGCGCGGCTTCGCGGATCGCCTGCGACAGTTCCGCCACCTGCGCACGCGAGGCGAAGTTGCGGGTGAACAGGATCACGCCGGCGACGGCGTCGTGCTGCAGCCAGTCGCGCTCCCGCGCGGTGAGTTCGGTGCCGGCGATGCCGATGACGAGCATTCAGAGGTTTCCTAATGGGATATCGGTGGCGGCGCGTTCTTCGTCCGACCATTGCGCGTAAGGCCGCGACGCCAGGGCCAGATTGTAATAGCGGACGGCGTCGGTGACCTGCTTGCCGGCCCAGGCCGGCTTCACGAAGGCTTCATCGGCGCTTTCCAGTTCGATTTCCGCCACCACCAGGCCGGCGTTGTCGCCCAGGAACTCGTCCACTTCCCAGAGGTGGCCCTGGTGGCGGACGTAATGGCGGCGCTTGTCGACCACCCCGCCCACGCACAGCGCCAGCAGCGCGCGCGCATCGGCCACCGGGATCGGATAGTCGAATTCCTGCCGGGTGTGCCCCAGCTCGCGCGACTTGAGGTTCAGGAACGCCGTATCGCCCTGGATGCGCACCCGCACCGACGCCTTCTGTTCGCCCCGGTCCATCGCGCCCATGTCGTTGATGTAGCCCTGCGCCATCGGCACGACCTCGTGCGCGGATGCGCGCCAGTCGTCGCCGGTCACCAGGAATTTTCGTTCGATTTCTAAAGGCATGGGATTCGAGATTCGAAATTCGGGATTTGGGAAAAGCCTGCCAGCGGGACCACTGGTCGGGGAAGGGAAACATCTTCGAATCTCCAATCCCGAATCCCCAATCACACGCGCTCGAAGAGCGCGATGCTCTCCACATGCGCCGTGTGCGGGAACATGTCCATCACGCCGGCCGACTTCAACGTGTAGCCCTGCTCGTTGACCAGGTAGCCCGCATCCCGCGCCAGCGAACCGGGGTGGCAGCTGACGTAGACGATGCGCTGGAACTGTTTCAGCGGCAGTTGCTGCAGCACCTCGATGGCGCCCGAACGCGGCGGGTCCAGCAGCAGCTTGTCGAAGCCCTGCCGCATCCACGCCGTGCCGCGCTGGTCCCGGGTCAGGTCGGCGGCGTGGAAATGCGCGTTCGCCAGGCCGTTGCGCTGCGCGTTCTCCCGCGCGCGCGCCACCAGCCCGGCCTCGCCTTCCACGCCGACCGCTTCGCCGACCCGCCGCGCCATCGGCAGGGTGAAGTTGCCCAGCCCGCAGAACAGGTCCAGCACCCGGTCCTGCGGCTGCGGGTCGAGCAGTTCGAACGTGCGGGCGATCATCTTCTCGTTCAGGGTCGCGTTGACCTGGATGAAGTCCAGCGGACGGAACGCCAGCTCCACGTTCCACTGCGGCAGCATGAAGGCCAGCCGCGGCGCTTCCGGCCACAGCGGATGCACGCTGTCCACGCCGCCGGGCTGCAGGAAGACGGCGAAGCCATGTTGCCGGCCGAAGGCGATGAGTTTCTCGCGATCGCCCTCCACCAGCGGTTGCAGGTGACGGAACACCAGCGCGATGCCGCTGAACTCGTCGGTGGCATCGCCGGCGATGAACTCGATCTGCGGGATGTCGGCGCGCGCCTGCAGGCTCTCCACCAGTGCCGCCAGCGCCGCGATCCTGCCGCCGATTTCCGGAATGACGGTATGGCATTCGGACAGGTCGGCGACGAAGCGCGGATCCTGCTCGCGGAAACCGACCAGCGTCCTGTCCTTCTTGTTGACCCGGCGCACCGAGAAGCGGCCCTTGCGGCGATAGCCCCAGGCGGCGGCGGTCAGCGGCGGCAGCACGGCCTGTGGCGCGACATGGCCGATGCGTTCCAGGTTCTCCATCAGCACGTGCTGCTTGGCTTCGATCTGCCTGCCTTCGTCCAGGTGCTGCAGCACGCAACCGCCGCAAGTGCCGAAATGCGGGCAGCGCGGCACCACGCGGTCGGGCGAGGCCTCCAGCACGTCCAGCGTGCGGGCTTCGTCGAAGTGGCGGTTCTTCGCGGTCTGCTCGGCCATCACCCGTTCGCCGGGCAGCGCACCGGCGATGAACGTCACCTTCCCGCCTTCGCCCGGCGCCTCGCCGTTGCGGCGGGCGACGCCGCGGCCATCATGGGTCAGGTCGACGATATTGGCTTCGAACGGGGTCTTGTCGATGCGGGGGGAGCGGGTACGGGCCACGTGGCGAAGGCTGCGTGCGATTGCGGGCGCGTATTGTCGCATGGGGCGGAACCGGCAAGCCTCGCGCTGTCCCCGCCCGCGCATGCGGCGGTAAGATGCGGGCGTACCGCAGGAAGCCATCACCATGTCACTCCCCGACGGCATGACGCCACGCCTGTTGCTGGTGGAAGACGACCCGATCAGCCGCGAGTTCCTGGCCGCGGCACTGTCGGCCCTGCCCGCCGCTGTCGAAACCGCCGCCGACTGCGCCGAGGCCACCCGCCTTTCCACCCGTTTCGACCTGTGGCTGATCGACGCCAACCTGCCCGATGGCGATGGCATCGGGCTGCTGCACCGACTGCGCACGGCATCGCCCGGCACCGTCGCGCTGGCGCATACCGCCGATCCATCGCCCCTCCTCCGCGAAACGCTGCTGCGCGCGGGTTTCGCGGACGTGCTGGTGAAGCCGCTGACCGCGGACTCGCTGCGCCGGATCGTCGGCGCTGCGCTGGGATGCGGCATGGACGACACCCCGCCGGCCACCGCATCCGCGGCGACCGCGCTCCCCGACTGGGACGAGGACACCGCGCTGAAGGCATTGGGCGGCCAGCGCGAACATGTCCTGCAACTGCGCAGCCTGTTCCTGGCCGAGCTGCCTTCGGCGCGGCGGGCATGCACGTCGGCATTCGATACGGGCGACCAAACCCGCCTGCGCGATGCGCTGCACAAGCTGCGCGCCAGTTGCGGCTTCGTCGGCGCCGCACGGCTGGCCGATGCGGTGGCGCGCTGGCAGGCCGCGCCCACCTCGGCCCTGCTGCGCGATGAATTCAATGCGGCGGCGGACGCCCTGCAACCGCGGTAGCCTCCCGGCGTTCGCCGCCCGTCGCGTTCACGCCGCCGGATTGCGCGGCTTCAGGCGGTTGAGGTCGCCGATCATTTCCCAGGACTTCAATCCGCGCGCGCCCAGGTGGTGCGACAGCACGGCGCGCAAGGCCAGGCGCAGGCTGGCCAGATCGTCCGGGGGCGGCGGCGTGTCGCGCGCTAGGGCGAGCAGCGCGCGGCCGGTGGCGGCGTGGCTGCGTTCGTCGTGGCCGCGGTCGCTCAGCAGGCGGCGCGGGCCGTGCTCGGGGTCCAGGCGGTAGCGCGCGGCCGGGTCGATGGCCTCGCCATCGCCATCCTGTTCCAGCGAAAAACCGAACCCGATCGCGTCCAGCAGGTCGCGCTCGAACCGGCGCAGCGTCCATGCCAGCGCCTCTCCGCTGCGCAGGCATTCGCGGGTGCGCGCATAGGCGTCGAACAGGTCGGGCAGCGGGTCGTGGCGAGGCGCCAGCCGCAGCACCAGTTCGCTGATGTAGAAGGCCGCCAGCATCGCGTCGCCGGCCGGTTGCGGGGCGGCATCCAGCGCCTCGGCCGCCACCAGCCGGCCGAGTTCGCCGCGCTGCTCGAAATCCAGCCGGACCCGCTGCAGGGGTTGCAACGCCGCGCGCAGCACGTGCTTCTTCGGCCCCTGCACGCCGCGCGCGATCACGCCGATGCGGCCGTGGGTCTCCCCCAGCAATTCCACCAGCAGGCTGGTCTCGCGCCAGGGCCGGGCGTGCAACACGAAAGCGTGCTCGTCGGTGATGCGCATGGGGGCCGGGATTCGGGATTCGGGATGATCGTAGGGAACGGGGATGCCGACCGGAAGGGCTCGCTTCTGCGACTCCCGAATCACGAATCCCGGCTACTCGTACCCGAACGCCTTCAGCGCGGTCTCGTCGTCGGACCAGCCTTCGCGCACGCGCACCCAGGTTTCCAGGAACACCTTGCGGCCGAACAGGTGCTCCATCTGCACGCGCGACTTGCTGCCAATCTCCTTCAGCCGCGTGCCGCCCTTGCCGATCACGATGGCCTTCTGGCTTTCGCGCTCCACCCAGATCACCGCGCCGATGCGCAGCAGTTCTTCCTGCTTGGGCGTGATTTCCTCGGCGAAGCGCTCGATTTCCACGGTGGTGGCGTAGGGAAGTTCGGCGCCCAGCTGGCGCATCAGCTGCTCGCGGACCAGTTCGCCGGCCAGGAAGCGCTCGCTGCGGTCGGTGATCTCGTCCTCGCCGAACATCGGCGGCGCTTCGGGCAGCAGCGCCAGTACGTCCTTGACCAGCGCCTCCAGGCCGTTGCGCTTCAGCGCGGACACCGGGTGCACGGCGGCGAATTCGCGATCCTTGCCGACCTCGGCCAGGAACGGAAACAGCACGGTCTTGTCCTTCAGCCGGTCGATCTTGTTGACCACCAGCACCACCGGGATGCCGGCGTCGCGCAGCACGTTGAAGGCCAGCGTGTCCTCCTCGTCCCAGCGGCCGGCCTCGATCACCATCAGCGCGGCGTCCACGTCTTCCAGCGCGCCGCGAGCGGCGCGGTTCATCACCCGGCTCATCGCCGAGGCGGAGAACTTGCCCTGCTGCTTGTGCAGGCCGGGCGTGTCCACCAGCACGATCTGCCCGGCCGGGTGGTCCTTGGCCGCGGGGAACGTGGCGATGCCCAACAGCCGGTGCCGGGTGGTCTGCGGGCGATTGGAGGTGATGCTGATCTTGGCGCCGACCAGTGCGTTGGTCAGCGTGGACTTGCCCACGTTGGGGCGGCCGATGACCGCAACGCTGCCGCTGCGATGGGAAGGAGTGCCGGTCACCGGGATACGCTCATGGGAATGTGTTCACTTCGATGGGTCAAGTTTTTCGATCACGGCCGCGGCGGCGGCCTGTTCGGCGATGCGGCGCGACGTGCCCTCGCCCTCCGCGGTCAGCGGCGGGTCCTGGATGCTGCAACGCACCTGGAACTGCTTGGCATGGTCGTCGCCGCTTTCCGACACCAGCTCGTACAGCGGCAGCGGCCGCTGGCGCGCCTGCAGCCATTCCTGCAAACGGGTCTTGGCGTCCTTTTCCGGCCGCCCGACCGGCAAGGCGGCCAGGGATTCCTCGAACCACGGCAGCACCACGGCGCGACAGGCCTCGAAGCCGGCATCCAGGTAGATGGCGGCGACCACCGCTTCCAGTGCGTCGGCCAGGATAGAATCGCGGCGGTGGCCGCCGGATTTCATTTCGCCCGGCCCCATCGTCAGGCGGGCACCGAGGTCGAGCTGACGCGCGATCACGGCCAGCGCCGCTTCGCGCACCAGCTCGGCGCGGGCGCGGGTCAGGGCGCCTTCATCGGCCTTGGGCCAGCGCTGGAACAACGCTTCGGCCACCAGCAGGTTGACCACGCTGTCACCCAGGAACTCCAGCCGCTCGTTGTGCGGCGCCCCCGCACTGCGATGGGTCAGGGCCTGCGCCAGCAGGCCCTGTTCGGCGAACGCATGGCCGATGCGGTCAACCCCCAAACCCTTATTCCACGCCCTTGCGGGTCAGGTCCTGCGACACGTCGAACTTGCCGACCACGTCCAGGTTGCCGACCAGCTCGCGGCGGACTTCGTAGTTGACCTTCATCTTCCAGCCGCCGTCCATGCGCTCGATCTTGATGTTGCCCGGCTTCACGTTCTCGGAGTAATTGATGTACAGGCGCCGGAAGAACAGGTCCTGGATCTTGGCCGGATCCATGTCGCCCACTCCCGGCTCGCCCGCCAGCCCCTTCAGGGACGACTTGACCGCGTAGTACTCCTGGTACATCGGGAACAAACGCATGCCGATGAAGGCGGCGAACCCCACCACCGCCAGCACGATCAGGAAACTCATCAACGTGATGCCACTCTGGTTGCGCTTCATTGCCATCCCCCTTGCGATAACGCGGTGATCGTCCGATTGCCTACTCGATGCCGTTCCCGATCCGGGAACCGTCGAAGCCATTCTTGCAGAACCAGCCCTCGCAGTTCAGCCAGATCAGGAACGCCTTGCCGCGGAGATTCTCCTCCGGCAGGAAATGGTAGTCCCAGAATCGCCCGTCCAGGCTGTTGTCGCGGTTGTCGCCCATCACGAAATAATGACCCGGCGGCACCACCCAGTCGCCTTCGCCACCGCCCGGCGGCGGGCTGCCGACCCACTCCAGGATGGTATGCGGGCGACCCGGCAGCTCTTCGCGCAGCAGGGTGGCGCCGCTCATCTCGGTGCGCTCGTCCTTGCCGGCGTACTCGCCCATGGACTGGTACTTGAGCGGCTGGCCGTTCAGGTAGACGGTGTCGCCGTGGAAACCCACCTTGTCGCCCGGCAGGCCGATCACCCGCTTGATCCAGTTGTTCTGCGGATCGTGCGGCGGCTTGAACACCACCACGTCGCCGCGCGCCGGTTCGCCGATGGCCAGGAACTTCCGGTTGTTGATCGGCAGGCGCAGGCCGTAGGAGAACTTGTTGACCAGGATGAAGTCGCCGATCAGCAGATTGGGCATCATCGAACTGGACGGGATCTTGTACGGCTCGGCGATGAAGCTGCGCAGCACCAGCACCACCGCCAGCACCGGGAAGAACGCCCGCGAGTAGTCCACCAGCACCGGTTCCTCGTCCAGCAAGCCGCTGCGCGCGGCCCGGCGCCTGGCCAGGAACAGCTTGTCGGCCAGCCACACCGCACCGGTCAGCAGCGTCAGCACCACGAGGATTGTTTCGAACCAGACCATCTGTGTTCCTTTGGAACGGGATTTGGGATTGGGGATTCGGGATTCGCAAGAACGGGGGCGGCGTCACCGCCTCGAATCCCGAATCCCCAATCCCGGCTTCAACTACTTGCTGTCCACCTGCAACACCGCCAGGAAGGCTTCCTGCGGGATCTCCACGCGGCCCACCTGCTTCATCCGCTTCTTGCCCTCTTTCTGCTTCTCGAGGAGCTTCTTCTTGCGGGTGATGTCGCCACCATAGCATTTGGCCAGCACGTTCTTGCGCATGGCCTTGACCGTGCTGCGGGCGATGACCTGCGAGCCGACGGCGGCCTGGATGGCCACGTCGAACATCTGCCGCGGGATCAGATCCTTCATCTTCTCGCACAGTTCGCGGCCGCGACGATCGGCCTGGGCGCGGTGCACGATCAGCGACAGCGCATCGACCTTGTCGCCGTTGATCAGGGTGTCCAGGCGCACGAACGGACCGGCCTGGAAGCGCAGGAAGTGGTAGTCCAGCGACGCGTAGCCGCGGCTGACCGACTTGAGCTTGTCGAAGAAATCCAGCACCACTTCGGCCATCGGCAGTTCGTAGGCGATCTGCACCTGGCTGCCCATGTAGGTGATGCCGATCTGGCTGCCGCGCTTTTCCTCGCACAGCGTGATCACGCTGCCCACGTGGTCCGGCGGGGTCAGGATGTTGGCGCGAATGATCGGCTCGCGGACTTCTTCGATCTGGTTCACGGCCGGCAGCTTGGCCGGGTTGTCCAGCGAGAGGACAGTGCCATCGGTCTTGAGGACTTCGTACACCACCGTCGGCGCGGTGGTGATCAGGTTGAGGTTGTATTCGCGTTCCAGGCGCTCCTGCACGATCTCCATGTGCAGCATGCCCAGGAAGCCGCAGCGGAAGCCGAAGCCCATCGCCTCGGAACTCTCCGGCTCGAAGCGCAGCGCGGCGTCGTTCAGGCGCAGCTTCTCCAGCGCTTCGCGCAGCGCGGGGTAGTCCTCGGCGTCCACCGGGAACAGGCCGGCGAACACGCGCGGCTGCATTTCCTGGAAGCCCGGCAGGGGCTTCGGCGCCGGATCGCCGGCCAGGGTCAGGGTGTCGCCGACCGGCGCGCCGTGCACGTCCTTGATGGAGGCGTTGATCCAGCCCACCTCGCCGGCGCCGAGCTTCTTCAGCTCTTTGCGCTTGGGGGTGAACACGCCGACCTTGTCGACCAGGTGGGTGCGGCCGGTGGACATGACCAGGATCTTGCTGCCGGGGGCGATCTCGCCCTGCATCACGCGCACCAGGCTGACCACGCCCAGGTAGTTGTCGAACCAGGAATCGATGATCAGCGCCTGCAGCTTGTCGGTGTCGCGCGGCTGCGGCGGCGGGATGCGCTGGACGATGGCCTCCAGTACCAGGTCCACGTTCAGGCCGGTCTTGGCGCTGACCGCCACGGCATCCTCGGCGTCGATGCCGATGACGGCCTCGATCTCGGCCTTGGCGCGCTCGATGTCGGCGGTGGGCAGGTCGATCTTGTTCAGCACCGGCACCACTTCCAGGCCCTGCTCCACCGCGGTATAGCAGTTGGCCACGGACTGGGCTTCCACGCCCTGCGCCGCGTCCACCACCAGCAGCGCGCCCTCGCAGGCGGCCAGCGAGCGGCTGACCTCGTAGCTGAAGTCCACGTGGCCGGGGGTGTCGATGAAATTGAGCTGGTAGACCTGCCCGTCCTTGGCCTTGTACGGCAGGGACACGGACTGGGCCTTGATGGTGATGCCGCGCTCGCGCTCGATCGGGTTGGAGTCGAGCACCTGCGCTTCCATCTCGCGGGCCTCTAGCCCGCCGCAAAGCTGGATGATGCGGTCGGCCAAGGTCGATTTGCCGTGGTCGACGTGCGCGATGATGGAGAAATTGCGGATATTCCGCATGGAATCAAGGGACATGGGGGCGGCGGCCTGTGCCGTCGTCAGGATAACGGCACATTATCGCACGGCGACGGCCCGGGCTTGGCCTTTGCGCCCACGCGGCAGGCAAACGCCCCGCCCGGGGCCCGGAACGGCATCACCCCGTGGCCGGCACGGGGTGGGGGGATTCGACGGAACAGAGGCCGGATTCCACCGGTCCGCGCGATCAGCCGGCCTTGTCGGCCGTCACCGCCACGAACCGGGTCACGCCGCGGTGGCGCACCAGCAGCATCACCGTATCGCCCGCCTTCACGCCGGCGAGTTGCTGGTCCAGCGCGGCCGGGCTGTTCACCTTGTTGCGGCCCACCTGCAGGATGACCATGCCCGGTTGCAGGCCGGCCTCGCGCGCGGCGGCGCTTTCCACCCGGCTGACCAGCACGCCGTCACCGGATTCCAGGCCCAACTGCTTGCGGGTATCGGCGTCGAGCGGCTGGGTCAGGATGCCCAGCGGATTCTTCCCGGTCGGCGCCGCCGGCTTGTCCGGTGCAATGGGTGGCGTACTGGCCGTACCCGCGCCTTCCTCCAGCTCGCTCAGCGTCACCTGCACGTCGCGGGGCTTGCCATCGCGCAGGATGCCCAGCGTCACCCGGGTACCCGGCGCCATCGCACCGATGATCGGCGGCAGGTCGCTGGAGTCGTTGACGGCGCGGCCGTTGACCGAGCGGATCACATCGCCGGGACCGATGCCGGCCTTTTCGGCCGGGCTGCCGCCGACCACGTCATTCACCAGCGCGCCGCGATTGTCCGGCAGGCCGAAGCCCTTCACCGCGTCCGAGGTCACCGCACCCACCTGCACGCCCAGTTGCCCGCGACTGACGCGGCCGCTGGTCTTCAGCTGGTCCACCGCGCCCATCGCCAGGTCGATGGGAATGGCGAAGCTGATGCCCATGTAGCCGCCGGACACCGAGAAGATCTGCGAATTGATGCCGACCACTTCACCCTGCGTGTTCAGCAGCGGGCCACCGGAATTGCCCTGGTTGATCGCCACGTCGGTCTGGATGAAGGGCACGTAGCGCTGCTCGGGCGAGGCGCTGCGGCCCACCGCGCTGACGATGCCGGCAGTGACCGAATGGTCCAGGCCCAGCGGCGAGCCGATCGCCACCACCCATTGCCCCGGCTTCAGCGTGGACGAGTTGCCCAGGCGCACGGTCGGCAGGCCCTTGGCGTCCAGCTTCAACAGGGCCACGTCGTACTGCTGGTCGCTGCCGACTACCTTGGCGGTGAACTCGCGGCGGTCCGGCAGGGTGACCTTCACTTCATCCGCGCCATCGATCACGTGATGGTTGGTCAGCACGTAACCGTCGGCGGAAATCACGAAGCCCGACCCCATCGAGGTGCCGCGGCGCCCGCCCGGTCCCTGCCCCGGGCCGGGGATCTGGAAGCCCGGCGGCAGCATGCGGCGGAAGATCTCGGGGATCTGTTCGTCGTCGGCCTGCGCGGTGCGGCGCGAACCGATGGTCGCCTCCACGTTGACCACGCCCGGCCCGACCTGTTCGACCAGTTGCGTGAAATCCGGCAGGCCCGCCACCAGTTGGGGGGCCGGCGACTGCGCCACCGCGGGCGTGGGCGCCACGGCCGGGGCCGGCGCATCGGACTGCTGCGCGCAAGCGGCCAGCGGCATGGTCAGCATCAGCAGGGTCAACAGACTGGTACGGGCGTTGGGGGTCATCGAACGCATGCCTCGAAGAGTAGGTGAAAACCGGGATTCCGGATTGCGGGTTCTTGGTTGCGGGGTGCCGGGAGCGGGGACTCCCCCGCCCTGGCGGCGGAGCCGGGACCGGCGACTTCGTTCTGCCGCAATCAATCCTGCGGCGGCGCCACCGGCGGAGTGGCCGGCAGGCGCGGCTCGAACGGATAGAAGGTGCGTTCGGCCGAGTCGTTGGCATAACCGGTGGTCAGCCCGCCCGCCGACGGATAGCCGGACAGCGTGGAACGCGGCCATGGCCGCGCCTGCGGCACGGTTTCCCGCGGGCTGGAGAACGGATTGGCCGGTACCGCCAGCGGCGGAGGCGCCAACGCGGTGGCCGGCGATGCGGCCAGCGCACGTACCGGCGGCGCCTCGGCCTGCGCCACGCGGGCGGCCGCACGGGCAGCCTGCTGGTTGCGGGTGGCGCTGCGGCGGGCTGCGTTGTCCTGCCGGCGCGGCACGCTGGCCACGGCTACCGCGGCGACGGCGGCATAGGCCTCCGCATCGGGCGCGGCCGGCTCGGGCGCGGGAATGTCGGGCGAGGCGGGGGCCGGCGAAGCCGTCGCCTGCTGCGAGGCCACCATCGGGCCTTCGGCCGGGGCGTCCTGCGGTGCCTGCTGGCGGGCCATGAACAAGGCCACCAGCGCCACCGACGCCGCCAGCGCGCCACCGCCCCAGCGGGTCAGCAGGGTACGGTTGCGGCGGGCCTCGGACGATGCCGGCTCGCCCGCCAGCGGCGCTTCCAGGGCCACGATCCGCGCCACGCGCTCGGCGAATCCGGCCGGAGCCGGAGCCGTCGCCTGGCCACGCAGCACGTCGCCGCACAGCTGCCAGCGCTCCCAGCAACCGGTCAGTTCGCGGTCGTGCTGCAGGCGGCGCATCAGGAAGCGCGCCTCGTCGGCGGCCAGGCCGCCGTCCATCAGCGCGGACAGCTGCTGGCGGTAATGGAGGTCGAGCTTGTCGGTGGCGAATGAATCGTTACGGGCAGTCATTGGCGGGCACGCTCGCGGGTTGCACTTTCGGTATCCAGCAGGGGACGCAGTTGCGCATCGATCGCCTCGCGGGCACGGAATATCCGCGAGCGCACGGTGCCGATGGGGCAGTCCATCTTCTGCGCGATTTCCTCGTAGCTCAGGCCGTCCACCTCGCGCAGGGTGATGGCGGCGCGCAGCTCTTCCGGCAACGCGTCCACCGCCTTCATCACCGTCTGCTCCAGTTCCTGGCGCATCAGCTCGCGCTCGGGGGTGTCGGTGTCGCGCAGGCGCGCGCCGATGTCGAACTGCTCGGCATCGGCCGCGTCCACGTCGCCCGTGGGCGGGCGGCGGTTGTGGGCGACCAGGTGGTTCTTGGCGGTGTTCACGGCGATACGGTGCAGCCACGTATAGAACTGGGAATCGCCCCGGAAGTTGCCCAGCGCGCGGTAAGCGCGCAGGAACGTCTCCTGGGCCACATCCTGGCACTCGCTCCAGTCATGGATGTAACGCCCGATCAGCGCCACCACGCGATGCTGGTACTTGCGCACCAGCAGGTCGAAGGCCGCGCTGTCGCCGCGTTGCACGCGCCTGACCAGCTCGAGGTCCAGCTCCTGGGTTGAATCTGTTTCGGCCATGCCGGGCCGCACTCCTGTCAGCTCGGCCATGGCCGGGCACTGTGACCGCGCTCGCGGAGGAAAGTTCAACGCCGCACCAAAATCGTCGGCATATCAAGAATTTAACCCGCACCGCAGGAACATCACCCCTGCCGCCGGTCACGCCCTGGATAGCGCCGTCAAACCGATATGCGGATTTGACGCGGGTTAAACAACCTCGGGATGATAGCGGTCTTATCCATACGTGAACGGATGGTCCTTACATGGCCGCAAACTTCGATGGGCTGCGATTCAGTCACTGGCAGACCGAACTGCGCGACGACGGCATCGTCATCCTCGGCTTCGACCGCCAGGGCGCCAGCGTCAACGCATTCTCGCAGGATGTGCTGATCGAACTGGCCGACATCGTCGAGCGCCTGTCGATCGATCCGCCCAAGGGCGTGGTGCTGCGTTCGGCCAAGGCCTCGGGCTTCATCGCCGGCGCCGACCTGAAGGAATTCCAGGAATTCGACCGCAAGGGCACGGTGAACGACGCCATCCGCCGCGGCCAGGCGGTATTCCAGAAACTGGCCGAACTGCCCTGCCCCACGGTCTCGGCCATCCACGGCTTCTGCATGGGCGGCGGCACCGAGATCTCGCTGGCCTGCGACTACCGCGTGGCCAGCAGCGATCCGTCCACCCGCATCGGCCTGCCCGAGGTGAAGCTGGGCATCTTCCCCGGCTGGGGCGGCAGCGCGCGCCTGCCGCGGCTAATCGGTTCGCCCAAGGCGATGGACATGATGCTGACCGGCCGCACGCTGTCGGCCAGCGCCGCCAGGGCGATGGGGCTGGTGGACAAGGTCGCCGAACCGGCCGTGCTGATCGACACCGCCATCGGCCTGATCGAATCCCCGCCGCAGCGCGCGTTCAAGCAGAAGTTCACCGGCTGGATCAGCAATACGTGGATCGCGCGCAAGATCCTCGCCCCGCAGATGGCCAAGCAGGTCGCGCGCAAGGCGCCGAAGGCGCACTATCCCGCGCCGTACGCGCTGATCAACACCTGGCAGCAGTCCGGCGGCAAGGGCATCCAGGGCCGGCTGGACGCCGAGCGCAAGGCGGTGGTGAAGCTGGCCGGCACGCCGACCGCGCGCAACCTGATTCGCATCTTCTTCCTGACCGAGCGCCTCAAGGGCCTGGGCGGCAAGGACCACGGCATCGCCAACGTGCACGTGGTCGGCGCCGGCGTGATGGGCGGCGACATCGCCGCGTGGTCGGCCTACAAGGGCTTCAACGTCACCCTGCAGGACCGCGAGCAGCGCTTCATCGACGGCGCCCTGGCGCGCGCGCAGGAACTGTTCGCCAAGCGCGTGAAGGACGAAAGCAAGCGCCCCGCCGTGGCCGCGCGCCTGAAGAGCGACCTGGGCGGCGACGGCGTGCCGGAAGCCGACCTGGTCATCGAAGCCATCATCGAGAACCCGGAAGCCAAGCGCGAGCTGTACCAGTCCGTCGAGCCGCGCCTGAAGCCCGACGCGCTGCTGACCACCAACACCTCGTCGATCCCGCTGGTCGAACTGCGCGAACACATCCAGCGTCCCGCGCAATTCGCCGGCCTGCACTACTTCAACCCGGTCGCGCTGATGCCGCTGGTGGAGATCGTGCAACACGACGCGCTGGACGAGGCCAACGTCAAGCGGCTGGCGGCGTTCTGCAAGGCGCTGGACAAGTTCCCGGTGCCGGTCGCCGGCACGCCGGGCTTCCTGGTCAACCGCGTGCTGTTCCCGTACATGCTCGAAGCCGCCACCGCCTACGCCGAAGGCATCCCGGCGCCGGTGATCGACAAGGCCGCGGTGAAGTTCGGCATGCCGATGGGGCCGATCGAACTGATCGACACCGTGGGCCTGGACGTGGCGCAGGGCGTGGGTGCGGAACTGTCGCCCTTCCTCGGCCTGCAACTGCCGGCGGCGCTGGCCTCGGTGGAGCCCGGCAAGCGCGGCAAGAAGGACGGCCAAGGCCTGTACAAGTGGGAGCAAACCGATAAAGGCAGCAAGCCGGTGAAGCCGGAAGTGCCGAAGGACTACAAGGCGCCCGACGATCTGGAGGACCGCCTGGTCCTGCCGCTGCTCAACGAAGCCGTGGCCTGCCTGCACGATGGCGTGGTCGCCGATGCCGACCTGCTGGACGCGGGCGTGATCTTCGGCACCGGCTTCGCCCCGTTCCGCGGCGGCCCCATCGAACACATCAAGGCGGTGGGTCCCGACGCGCTGGTCGAGAAGCTCAAGGCACTGCAAGCCCGCCACGGCGACCGTTTCGCTCCGCGTCCCGGCTGGGACAACCCGGTGCTGCGGCAGCCGACGATGTAACGCAGGCAACCGAAACCGGGCCGTTCGTGGGAACGGCCCGGTTTTTTTTGGGGTATCCGGAATTTTGCATGGGCTGGCGGGTAGCCGTCTCCCTCTCCCCGCTTGCGGGGAGAGGGAGATGTACAACCTCACCCCACCGGCAGCGCCTGCATCATCACCCAGTCGTCCTTGGGATCGTCGCCCACGCGGTAGGTGGAACGGCCGACGATCTGGAAACCGTGCTTGCGCCAGAAACGGATAGCCTGCTCGGCCTCCTGCCACACCGTCAGCCACACCGAGCGCGAACCGCGCAGGCGGGCGGCGGCCAGCAGGTGCGAAACCAGCGGCGCGGCGATGCCCTGGCCGTGGAAGGCCGCATCCAGGTAGATGCGCGCCAGTTCCACCGTCGGGCGCAGCGCGACCTCCGCGGGCGGCACCGTGCCCCAGCGCACCTGCGCGTAGCCGGCCCACCGGCCGTCCTGCTCCACGATCAGCGTCAGCGTGTCCGGGTCGCGGATTTCCTGCGCCTGCCGCTCGGGCGTGCACATGGCATCGAGGTGCGCGGCCACGTTCTCCGGCGTGCTGCAGTGACCGTTCGCCGCCACGAAGGTGCGGCGCATCATCGCGGACAGTTCGGCGGCTTCCGACAACCGCGCGGGGCGGATCACGGTCCCGGCTTTCATGCAGCGCACGTTTCCCTGTGTTTGTCTCATGGGAAACAACGCAGGCGCGGCAGCGAAGAGGTCAGCGCGGGCCATGCGCGTCATCGGCTGGGCAGGCAGACCGCCACGCGGTACGGCGGCGATCGAGACGAGTTGGAATCCGCCCGCGGGATGGCAACCCACCCACCTTGCCCTAGCGCCGGGCGAATACGTCCGGCGGCGCGCGCACGGGGATGCGATCGCCGCGGCCTTCGACCATCACGCCCAGTTGCGCGGAGAAATCGACCAGACGCGCCCAGACGTAGGGTTGCAGGTCTTCCGGCGCGGCGTCGTACACGCCCTTCCACAACCGGTCCATGAACTGCCGCGGCGATTCGCGCAGTGTCCCGCGTTCGATGTGCTCACCTGCCGTGGCCAGCACGGCCCGGATGTCGGCTAACGTGTCCATGACTGCAGGGTAAAGGCGTGATGTGCCGGATGTGTTACATGAGGCCGGTTCTTCCGACGATCGGTGCGTTTTCGTGAACGCGGTTACGCATGCGTGAAAGACGCCGCGACCCGGGAAGGCGATGTCGCATCGCAACAACCCCACCTGCCGGGAATCCACGCACAGGCAGGGTGGCACAGTTCGGGCGTCGCTCGCCATCGACCTCCACGTAGCCCACTCCCCGCCTGCGAGGAGTGGGCATGGTTGCCTGATCGCTGCCATGGGCACTCGAAGCTCAATCAAACCCGTCACTCATCATCGGGCAACTGGTCCCTCATGCAGTCCTTCAACTCTTTCAAGGCCTCACCCGCTCCTACTGCCGGTATCAGGCTGCCCAGGAAATTGTTGATGACATCCACCCACTTCTTGAATGGCCTCCTCCAGGCACGCCCGAGGTTCCTCATCCTCTCGCGCCACGTCGTATTGGCCTCACTGACTTGACGCTCCTTCAGGTCCAGTTGGGCGCCATAGAAGCCCGCCTTCTGCAGGCTCTCCCTCGAAGCTCCGTACACCTGGCTCTCCGGATGTCGCTCCCCCGAACTTCCCGTGTCGTCGACAAAATCACGCAGCCACTCTTCAAGGGCGCTACGAACCATCGGCCCTTGCGTTCCGAACAACTCGTCCGCGTGTCGTGTCATCAACCTGAAGGTTTCGATCGTGTCCATGTACATGTGGAAGACCCGGCGTCTCACCTGATCGATTTCTCTTTCGTCAAGGGGCATCTTCAATCTCCTTTCCGTCGGCAGGAAATGAACTCAAGAACGGCACTTCGGACAGATAGGGAGTCGAACGGGTAAGGCCATCGAACACGGCCACACGCACTTTGGCATCGGGCCATGGGGCCGTAGTGGATCCGTAGCACCGCGGCGGCCAACAGGGGCCGGAAGACAGGGCGTTAACCTCTGCCCGACTAGCCTGCGTGATCGCGTTCACCGGTCATCCTTGCCATGTCCAAAGCGGTCACGACATTCGATCTGGATATCGAGCACCTGTTGCTCAGGAACGTTACCGACTATGCCATCTACATGCTCGACCCGCAGGGCTTCGTGCTGAGCTGGAACGCGGGCGGCGAGCGCATCAAGGGCTATTTCGACACGGAAATCATCGGACAGCATTTCTCGCGCTTCTACGCGCCCGAGGAAATAAGGCGGGGCGATCCGGAGAGGAGCCTGGCCATCGCCCGGTCCGAAGGCCGCTACGAAGCGGAAGGTTGGCGCGTCCGCAAGGATGGCTCGCTGTTCCGCGCCAGCATCGTGATCGATCCGATCCGGCAGGACGGGGAATTGCTCGGATTCGCGAAGGTGACGCGCGACATCACGGAAAAATACAACGCGCAGCAGAACCTCCAGCGGACCGAGCGGGTCCTGGCGCAGGCCCAGAAGGTGCACGCCATCGGCAAGCTGACGCTGGGCGTCGCCCACGATTTCAACAACCTCCTGACGGTCGTCATGAACTGCCTCGACCTGCTGTCCGCCACGCACAAGGACGACAGGAGCAGCCAGCTCATCCGCGCCGCGATGGAAGCGGCCGAACGGGGCAGCCGCCTGTCGCGCCAGATGCTGGCGTTTTCGCGCGCTCAGGAGTTGAATCCCCGGCTCCACGATCTCAACGAGCTCGTCACCCGCTCTATGGAACGATACCGGCAGGTGGCGGGCGCGATCGTCTGCTGCGAAAGCGACCTGAAACCGGACCTGCCGAAGATCATGGTCGATGCCGACCAATTGGAGGCTGCACTGATGAACCTGGTCTCCAATGCAAGGGATGCCATGTCGGGTGGCCGTATCGTCATTTCGACCGGCACCTGCACACCGGACAGCAGCCTCCACCCCGATGCGGATGGCCGCAAGGAATACGTCTGCGTCACCGTCAGGGACGACGGGCCCGGCATGACCGAGGAAGTGCGGTTGCGGGCGATGGAACCGTTCTTCACGACCAAGGACGTGGGGCGCGGAAGCGGCCTCGGCCTGAGCCAGGTTTATGGATTCGCCGCCCAGTCCGACGGATTCGCCTCAATCGAGAGCACGCCGGGTGAAGGCACAGCCGTAACGATCGCCATTCCAGCAGCGGAGACGCCACATGCCTAAGCCCAGCATCCTGTACGTGGAAGACGATGCACTGCTGCGCTCGGTGACGAGCATGGCGCTGGAAGATGCGGGATACGAGGTTACCGAGGCCGTGAACGGCGTGGATGCCCGATCGAAACTGACGGGCGCCCGGTTCGACTATGTCGTCAGCGACATCAGCATGCCATCGGGCGTGTCGGGGATAGACATTTCGCAGACGGTGCGCGATTCCTCGCCCGATACGATCACCGTGTTGGTTTCCGGATACGCCAGGTCGCAATTGCCCCCCATTCCCCCCGGCACGCGGTTCCTGAAGAAGCCGTATCGCGTCAAGGATCTGCTGGACGCGCTTTCCACGGACGAATGAAGGCCTTCAACACCCCATCGCCGGCATGAACGCCACCGTGGCGACGTCCGCCCACTTGCCGTCGCGCAACACTTCCACCCTTACCCGCACCTTGCTGATCGCCACGAACGGCGACACGCCGATCACCGACGACGGCGTGCGCAGGTCGTCCAGCCAGGCCTCGGCCATCGCCGGATCGCCCATCGAGCGGCCCAGGTCGCGTACCGCCTGCTCCAGTTCCGCAGGCGCATACGGGGGGAAGCACGACGACTGTTCCTCGGTGGGCTCGGGCAACACGAACGACAGCGCATCCGATGCTTCCGCCGGCTGCCAGTCCGACACGCAATGCTTCCAGTCCACCAGGTCCAGGTGAGGACCTTCCGCGCTCAGGCCCATGCTGGTTTCGTACTGCACCCGTACCCGGTACTGCCCACCGGGCCGTGACGGTTGCAGTTGCAGCGTGGCGCCGTGGATCTCGTCGCCCAGTTCCAGTGGCACGGTCGACGACGACGGCAGCGCGCCCTCGCTCTGCCAGCCCGGGAAGGAATGGCCGGCATCGGACCGCGGCAATATGCGCAGCCCCGCCAGTTCGGCCGCCTGTACGCCGAACGTCGCGCACAGGCACACCGCCACGCAGACAATGCGACGCAATCCGGCAGCGATGGCCATGCCCCTTGCCTCCTTCCCGGAGATCCCCCGGGCTGATGGTAGCGCGGAAAAGGACGGGGAGAAGCCAGTCGCCGTGCCCACGCTTTCGCCGGGACGACGGCGCCGTCAGTCGTGGTTGACCGCCTGCCGGTACAGCATCCATACGCCATCGGCGCTGCGTTTCCACAGGTTGAGGCTCTTGCCTGTGACCGTGCCGCGGTCGCCGCCGGCCTGCCAGTCCACCCGGTAGAAACCCTCCTCCAGTTGCAGCTCGCCACCGGCGAGCGGATGGATGCGCGCGGCATCCAGTTCCAGCGCCTCGATCGTTAGTTCGCCTGGCTGCTCGTGCTCGAGGAAGTACGCACGGATCGGGGCGATGCCCACCAGTGGTGGCGTGTAGTACGTCAGGTAGATCGCATCGGGCAGGAACAGATCGGCATGCTCGTCTCCCCGCCGCTCGGTGACCAGCGTGTCGATCAGGGCGTTGCGTGCGCGGATTTCCCGCGCCACCTGCGGATCGTTCTCGAACGGCTGTGCGGTGACCGGTGGCGCGGGCGGGATGGCCGGCAGCGCCGCGCGGTCGAACGGCGCGTTGGCGCCCCACAGTTCCGACACGATGCGCGGCGCATCGCCGCGCAGGTCCCACAGCACCATGTACTTGCCCACGTACTCGTAGGGTGCCGCGCCGGTGCGGGTGAAGGTCTGCGTGAAGCTGCCGGTCTCGATGGCGTGGTCGCCCAGGTCCAGGACTTCGTAGGGCGTGCGCTGGAAGGCGCTGGCATCGGCGGCGGCGAACCACTGGCGATAGTAATCGGCGATGGCGCCGGCGCCGCTGCGCGCCGTGCCATGCTCGGGCATCAGCATGGCGTCGCCGTCGTAGTGGCGCGCCAGCGCTTCGACATCCTCCGCAAGGAAAGCCCGTGCGATGGCCTCGTGCCGGGCCTGCAGGCGGTCGCGCAACGGCGTGGCGCCCTCGGTCGCATGCGCCGGGGCGACGGACAACAGCAGGCTCATGAGCAGCGGCAACGTCTTCATCAGGCGGCTCCCGGTGGGGCGCGAGGGACGGAGGCAGGCGTGCGACGCGGCGATGGTAGCGCGGAATGGGCGGCTTACGGAGGCGTTGGGCGATGCGCCGCCGTTCGCCTCTCGTGGGTCCCCGGATCAGGCTTGAGGCAAGCCTTCTCCCCACTCGCAGAGAGAAGGAACTCGCCGGGACGACGGCGTTACATCGTGTGCGTGGGCTTCTCGGCGTTGAGGGTGCCGGCCAGCAGGGTTTCGATCTTGTTCTTCACCGCCTCGCCTTCGCTGCTGTCGGCGAACTGCACGCCGATGCCGGCGGTGCGGTTGCCCTGCGCGCCGACCGGCGTCACCCAGACCACCTTGCCGGCCACCGGCAGGCGTTCGCTGGAGTCGGGCAGCGTGAGCAGCAGGAAGACTTCGTCGCCCAGGAAATAGCGCTTGGGCGTGGGCACGAAGATGCCGCCACCCTTCATGAACGGCATGTAGGCGTTGTACAGCGCAGCCTTGTCCTTGACCGCCAATGACAGGATGCCCTGCCGTCCACCTGCTGCATTCATCCCCAAGCCTCCTCAGTGCATCGAATCAGGTGCGGCGCGCCCCTGCGGCGCGGCTACGTTCCGTGCCGGCCCAGGCCAGCAGCAGTTCCACCATGGCCAGATCGCCACGCACCGTGGTCCGCATGAGGTCGCGGGTGCGGTTGGCGGCATCGAACCAGGCGGCCAGCTTGTTCAATCGCGCAGGATCGGTCAAGCCGGCGGCGGCGGCCTGTGCCAGCACCACATCCGCGGCGTGACGCAGTCGTGCATCGGCCAGTTCGTCGTTGGCCCAGCGCTGCGCGGTTTCCACCACGCCGATTTCGCCCTTCTCCAATCGCTGCAAGTCGCGCGCCACGGTTTCGCGCAACGCCAGCCCGTCGTTGCGCAGCCAGTCGTCGGCCAGGCCGGGATGGCCGCGCGCGGCGTCCAGCGCCCGCGCGGCGTCGGCGGCGTCGTGGCCCTGCGTGCGCAGCCAGGCCAGTGCTTCGTCGCGCGGCGGCAGGCGGAACTCCAGCCGCTGGCAGCGGCTGCGGATGGTGGCCGGCAGGCGCGCGGGCTGTGCGCTGATGAGCCACAGGTAGCGGCCCGGCGAGGGTTCTTCCAGTGTCTTCAGCAACGCGTTGCAGGCCGAGCGGTTGATGGCGTCGGCCGGGTCGATGATGGCCACCTGCGCGCCGCCGTACTGCGGGGTCAGCGACAATCTCTGCGAAACCTCGCGGATCTGGTCGATGACGATCTCGGTGCGCAGCTTGCTGCCGTCCTTGGTGGCGACGAACGACACCACCTGCAGGTCGGGGTGCGTGCCGGCGTCGATCAGGCGCGCGCTGCGGTCGTCGGGCGCGGGTTCGCCATGCGCGTCGCGCTGTTGCGCCAGCACCCGCCGCGAGAGCCGGTCGGCGACGGCGCGCTTGCCCAGCCCGTCCGGGCCGCAGACCAGCAGGCCGTGGCCGAGCCGGCCGCCTTCCAGCGCGGCGACCGCGTGGTCGTAGGCGCGTTGCTGCCAGGGCGAGAACGGTGCGCGGCTCATGCCAGGTCGCTGTCGGTCAAGGTGGCCAGATAAGTGCCGAGCGCACCGGTGACGGACGTGGCCACGCCGGCGGGCGGCTGGCTGGCGTCGATCACCCGGAAGCGCGCGGGATCGGCGGCGGCGCGGGCACGGAAACCGGCGCGCACGCGTTCGAAGAAATCGTCCTGCTCGCTCTCGATGCGGTCCGGCCACAGGTCGCGGCCGGCGGTGCGCGCGCGGCCTTCGCGCACGTCCAGGTCCAGCAGCAGGGTCAGGCCGGGCTTCACGCCCACCGCGCGGCGTTCCAGCGCGGCGATCCACTCGGCATCCAGGCCACGGCCCTGGCCCTGGTAGGCGTAGCTGGAATCGGTGAAGCGGTCGCTGACGACGAACGCGCCGCGCTGCAACGCCGGGCGCACCACCTGGCGCACATGCTGGGCGCGGGCGGCGAACACCAGCAGCAGTTCGGCCTCGGGCACCAGCGCTTCGTCCTGCGGGTTGAGCAGCAGCTCGCGGATGCGTTCGGCCAGCGGCGTGCCGCCCGGTTCGCGGGTCAGCACGACCTCGTGGCCCTGCGACTGCAACAGCTCGCGCACGGCGGCGATCGCGCTGGTCTTGCCGGCGCCCTCGCCGCCTTCCAGCGTGATCAGGCGCGGTTGGGTGAGCAGGGCTTCGGTCATGGTTGCGCCGCCTTGTCCAGCGTCTGCCGGCGAGTGATCAGGTACCTGGCCACGGCCGCGTTGTGCTGCGCCAGCGTGGCGGAGAACACGTGCCGGCCGCTGCCGTCGCCCACGGCGACGAAGTACAGCGCGGTGCCGTCGGCGGGATTAACCGCCGCCTTCAGCGCATCGGCGCCGGGCATGGCGATGGGCGTGGGCGTCAGGCCCCTGCGCGTGTAGGTGTTGTACGGCGTGTCGGTGGTCAGGTCGCGGCGGCGGATGTTGCCGTCGTAGCTGCTGCCGATGCCGTAGATGACGGTGGGGTCGGTCTGCAGCGGCATGCCGATCTTCAGGCGGCGCGCGAACACCCCGGCGATGGCCGGGCGTTCCTCGGCGATGCCGGTTTCCTTTTCGATGATGGAGGCCAGGATCAGCGCTTCCTCGGCCGACTGTAGCGGAATGCCAGGCGCGCGCGCGGTCCATGCGGCTTCGACGGCCTTTTCCATCGCGGCGTGGGCGCGCTTGAGCACGTCCAGGTCGGATTCGCGGCGGGTGTAGACGTAGGTCTCCGGCAGGAAACGGCCTTCCGGATGCTGGCCGACATGCCCCAGCGCTTCCATGAGCTCGGCATCGCTCATCTGCGCGGTCTCCTGCCGCAGCGGCATGGCGGCGCGCAGCGCGGCGCGCAGCTGGCGGATGTTCCAGCCTTCGACGATGGTGAAGCGGTACTGCAGCGTGCGGCCTTCGCGCATGCGCTGCAGCAGTTGGCGCGGGGTCAGGCTGGGCTCCAGCGCGTACTCGCCCACCTTCAGCTGGCTGGCGGTATCGGTCTGCCGGGCCAGCACGCGCCACTGCGCATCGTTGCCATGCGCCACGCCCTGCGCGCGCAGCTTGCGCAGCACGGTGGGGAAGGCATCGCCACGGTCCACTTCCACCGTGGAACCGGCCGCGACGCCGCCGATGGGCGCGTCGGCGAAGTTGCGGTAGTCCTGCCACAGCCACAGCGCTGCGCCCGCCGCCAAGGCCAGCAGCAGGAAGAAGGCGATGACGATGAAGCGGCAACCGCGCTTGAGAGCTGACGCCACGCAATCCTCGGGGAACGAAACAGGTGGTGCAGGATACCCGGTCGCCGTCTCAGGCTGTAGGCGCAGTTCGCAGCCTGCCCCCTCCCCCGCAATGCGGGGGAGGGCTGGGGTGGGGGCGCGACGAAGGTGCGCGGTTCAACACACGATCCATCATGCCGAAGCCGATGGTCATCGACTTCGAGTATGTCCGCGCCGGTGTAAGTGTGCGTGCTTCGAATGCCCCCACCCTGCCCTCCCCCGTAAACGGGGGAGGGGCTCTCACCGTTCCATGGCCTCAGGCTCAGCCCTCCAGCGCCTTCAGCACGCCACGCGCCTTGGCCCGCGTCTCGTCCAGCTCCTTGTCCGGGATCGAATCGGCGACGATGCCGGCGCCGGTACGGAAGCGCGCTACGCTGCCGGTCCCGTCGGCGACGATCTCGGCGCTGCGGATCAGGATGTTCAGGTCCAGGTCGCCGTCGCGGTTGAGCCAGCCGAAGGCGCCGGTGTAGGCGCCGCGCGGAACCTGTTCCAGTTCGGCGATGATCTGCATGCAGCGCACCTTGGGGCAGCCGGTGATGGTGCCGCCGGGGAAGGTGGCGCGGATGACGTCGCCGGGCGTGGCATCACCGCGCAGGTGGCCTCGCACGTTACTGACGATGTGGTGGACGTGGGTGTAGCTCTCCACGGTCATCAGCTCGTCCACCTGCACGCTGCCGGGCGTGCAGACGCGGCCCAGGTCGTTGCGTTCCAGGTCGATCAGCATGACATGCTCGGCGCGTTCCTTCGGGTGGCCGACCAGTTCGCGGATCCGTGCCGCATCGTCGTCGCCGGGGAAGCGAGGGCGGGTGCCGGCGATCGGGCGGGTTTCCACCACGTCGCCGCGCACCGACACCAGCCGCTCGGGCGAGGAACTGACCACGGTCCAGTCCGGTGCCGCGAACAGGCCGGCGAACGGTGCGGGATTGGCGGTGCGCAGGCGCGCGTACAGCGCGGCGGGATCGAGCGGCGCGTCGAAATGCGCACGCCACGCGCGCGACAGGTTCACCTGAAAGATGTCGCCGGCGCGCAGGTAGTCGAGGATGCGCTGCACGCCGTCGGTGAAGCGCCGCGGTTCGTCCTCGTCGATGCGGGCGGGCGGCCGCCACGCCGGCAATGCGGGCAGTCGTGCCGCGGTGGCGACGTCGTCGGCGATGGTGGCGGTCAGGCCGCCCTGCCCCGCCTCGGCCACCGCCACGCAGTCGCCGGTGCTGCGATCGCGCAGCACCGCAGCGGGGCAGCGCAGCGCGAGCGCGACGGGTTGCGTGGCGGGACCCTGTGCAAGCCGCAGCACGGGTTCCACCTGCTGCGCCAGTTCGTAGGCCAACAGCAGCGCCCAGCCGCCGCGGAACGGCCAGCGTGGTTCTTCGCGCGCGATGCGCCGCGCCTGCCAATGGCGGTCGAGCACGGCAAGGAAATCGCCCGGCTCCACATTGCCGCGCAGGTCGCGGGTGATGCCATCGGCATCCAGCCGCAGGCCGCCGCCATCGGCCACCAGCAGCAGGTCCCAACGCCCCTGCGCGGTGCCCGAGGCCACCGATTCCAGCAGCACGGGATAGCGGCGCGGATCCCCTCGGTGCAGGGCCAGCAGGTCGGTGTCGGGCGGAAGGGCGCGGGTTTCGATCATCGCTTTGTCATCCCGGCGAACGCCGGGACCCAGTGCCTTGTTGTTCGGGTAAAGCCTGAGTCGCTGGGTCCCGGCCTTCGCCGGGATGACGTAAAGGATGTTGCCCGGGTCCGGAATGCATCAAAGGGGTTGGACTCCGCAGCCCCCTCCGTCCCCGGACCAGGCCCGGGGCAAGCTTCTCATGCACCCATGTCGAGTACGGGGCAGCCTCTTCCCCGCATGCGGGGAAGAGGCCAACGCATCAGATGCGCTTGAACACCAGCGTGCCGTTGGTGCCGCCGAAGCCGAAGCCGTTGGAGACGGCGATGTCGATCTTCTTCTGGCGCGCGGTGTGCGGCACGTAGTCCAGGTCGCAGCCTTCGCCCGGCTCGTCCAGGTTGATGGTCGGCGGGACGATGCCGTGGTGGATCGCCAGCACGGAAAAGATGGCTTCCGCGCCGCCGGCCGCGCCCAGCAGGTGGCCGGTCATCGACTTGGTGGAGCTGACCATGATCTTGTACGCGTGGTCGCCCAGCGCGCGCTTCAGCGCCAGCGTCTCGGCCAGGTCGCCCAGCGGCGTGGAGGTGCCGTGCGCGTTGAGGTATTCCACCTGCTCGGGATTGATGCCGGCATCCTTCAGCGCGGCCACCAGGCAACGCGCCGGGCCCTCGCCGTTCTCGCTGGGCGCGGTCATGTGGTGCGCGTCGGAGCTGGCGCCGAAGCCGGCCAGCTCCGCGTAGATGCGCGCGCCGCGCGCCTTGGCGTGTTCGTACTCTTCCAGGATCAGCACGCCGGCGCCGTCGCCCAGCACGAAGCCGTCGCGGTACTTGTCCCACGGGCGCGAGGCCTTGGCCGGCGCGTCGTTGCGGGTGGACATGGCCTTCATCGAACAGAAGCCGGCCATCGAGGTCGGCGAGGAGCCGAGTTCGGCGCCGCCGGCGACCATCACGTCGGCATCGCCGTACTGGATGGCGCGCATGGCCACGCCGATGGAGTGGTTGGACGTGGCGCAGGCCGAGACCACCGAGAAGCTGGGGCCCTTGATGCCCTTCAGGATCGACAGCTGGCCGGGCAGCATGTTGATGATGGTGCTGGGCACGTAGAACGGCGAGACCTTGCGCGGGCCGCCTTCGTGCATCCTGATGGTCTGTTCCTCGATGCCGTGGATGCCGCCGATGCCGGAACCGACGATGGCGCCGATGCGCTCGGCGTTGGCTTCGGTGATCTCCAGCCCGGAATCGTCCAGCGCCATGAACGAGGCGGCGATGCCGTAGTGGATGAACGGGTCCATTTTCTTCGCGTCCTTGGGCGACACGAAGGCGGCGGGATCGAAATTGCGGATCTCGCCGGCGATCCGGGTGGTGTAGGCGGACGCATCGAACGACTCGACCGGGCCGATGCCCGAACGGCCGTTGACGATGCCGTCCCAACTGGTGGCCATGTCGTTGCCCAGGGGCGAGACCAAGCCCATACCGGTAACGACGACGCGACGACGCTGGCTCATAGCGGACTCCTGTGGATCCTTGCTGCCGCCGTGCGCAGTACGCAGGCGGATGGGGGCCGGATACGCGCGGGGCCGCATGCGCGGCCCCGACACGGTTCCTCGCGGACGCGGGACTTACGCCTTGACGTGCGCCTTGACGTAGTCGATGGCCTGCTGCACCGAAGTGATCTTCTCGGCTTCCTCGTCCGGAATCTCGCACTCGAACTCTTCTTCCAGCGCCATCACCAGTTCAACGGTGTCCAGCGAGTCGGCGCCCAGGTCATCGACGAACGATGCGCTGGTGGTGACTTCCTCTTCCTTAACGCCGAGTTGTTCGACGACGATTTTCTTGACGCGTTCTTCGATGCTGCTCATGGATTCGCTCCAGACGGAGATTGGGTGACTTGTAGGAGATTGCCACGGTGGGGCGATGGCAAACCGGTGGATAGTGTAGTGGAAACCGCCGGCGACGGGCAGGCCTCGCCAATCACCATTGAATCAACGACTTACAGCCGCTTCCTGATACGACTTGCCTACGGCATGTACATGCCGCCGTTGACGTGCAGCGTCTCGCCGGTGATGTAGCTGGCGGCCGGGCCGGCCAGGAACGCCACCGCATGCGCGATGTCGGACGGTTCGCCCAGGAGGCCCAGCGCGATCTGCTGCGACAGCGCCCGCCTGGATTCCTCGGGCAGGTCCTTGGTCATGTCGGTGGCGATGAAGCCAGGCGCGACGACGTTGACGGTGACGCCGCGGCTGCCGATTTCCTTGGCCAGCGATTTGGAGAAGGCGATGATGCCGGCCTTCGCCGCCGCGTAATTGGCCTGCCCCGCGTTGCCGGTGACGCCGACCACCGAGGCGATGTTGATGATGCGGCCCTTGCGCGCCTTCATCATGCCGCGCATCACCGCCTTGGACGTGCGGAACACGCTGGTGAGGTTGGTATCCAGGATGGCCTGCCAGTCCTCCTCCTTCATCCGCATCAGCAGGTTGTCGCGGGTGATGCCGGCATTGTTGACCAGGATGGAGATGCCGCCGAATTCCTTGCCGACCGCATCGATCAGCGCATCGACCGCGGCGCCATCGGTGACGTCGAGTTCGCGCCCATGGCCGCCGACAGCGGCGAGGCGCTCGCCGATGGCCTGCGCACCGGAAGCGGTGGTGGCGGTGCCGACGACGGTGGCGCCCTGGGCGGCCAGTTCGTCGGCGATGGCGGCGCCGATGCCGCGGCTGGCGCCGGTGACCAGCGCGATTTCACCCTGCAGGGGTTTGCTCATTGCGATGTCCTCGAAACTGTTTTGACCACGGATTGCGCGGATAACCACGGATAAAGCCGTTTATACGGGCTTGCTTCCATCCGCGTTCATCCGCGCGATCCGTGGCGAAGCATTCATTGCCAGTCGGCGAGCGCGGACTGGAAGTCGCCCACGCCGCCGATGGCGCGCGCATCCAGCGACTTGTCGATGCGCTTGACCAGGCCGGCGAGCACCTTGCCCGGGCCGCATTCCACGATGCGGGTGGCGCCGTTGCCGGCCAGCACCTGCACGCATTCGGTCCAGCGCACCGGCAGATACAACTGGCGCACCAGGGCGTCGCGGATGGCATCGACGCCGTCATGCACTTTCGCATCGACGTTCTGCACCACCGGCAACGACGGCATCTGCCACGCCAAGCCGGCCATCACTTCGGCCAGGCGGTTGGCGGCTTCGCGCATCAGCGGCGTGTGCGAGGGCACGCTGACGGCCAGCTTGACCACCTTGCGCACGCCGCGTTCGGTCAACAATGCGATGGCACGGTCCACCGCTTCGGTATCGCCGCCGATGACGATCTGGCCGGGCGAATTGAAGTTGGCCGGCACCACGACCTTGCTGCTCGAGGCCTGCTCGCAGACTTCGGCCACCAGCGCGTCCTCGGCGCCCAGCACGGCGGCCATCGCACCGACGCCCTGCGGCGCGGCGTCCTGCATCAGCTGGCCGCGCAGGCGCACCAGGTGCGCGCCGTCCCGCAGCGACAGCGCGCCGGCGGCGACCAGCGCGGTGTATTCGCCCAGGCTGTGGCCGGCCAGCTGCGACGGCTGCGCACCGCCCTGCCGCCCCCACGCGCGCCACACGGCGATGCCGGCGGCCAGCAGCGCGGGCTGGGTGTATTCGGTGCGGTTGAGCATTTCCTCGGGGCCGCCCTGGGACAGCGCCCACAGATCGGTGCCGGCGCCTTCGGAGGCTTCTGCGAAGGTCTCGCGGACCACCGGATGCAGTTCGGCCAGTTCGGCCAGCATGCCCAGCGACTGGGAACCCTGGCCGGGAAAGACGAAGGCCAATGAAAGGACAGGCATCGAGTCGGTCACGCGATCATCCGCTACGGAAACAGGCCGCGCATGATACGGCCGAATCCGGGCCTGCGTCTGTACTGGTGCGTATGCGCGGCGCCGCGACGCCGGTCAGATCAGCGCTTGCAACAGATCCAGGTCGCCATCGCTGAACCAGTCGAACAGCAGCAACACGGACAGCATCAGCGTGAAGGTGGTCGCCGCATGCACGACCAGGATCGCGTGCGCCAGCGAGCGCGCGGAAGTGCCCAGATGACGGCTCAGGCGCGCCAGTTTCTGCAGCTTTCCGGCGACATGGTGGGCGTGCGCGCTCACTGCGTCAGGCTCTTCGCCCAGGGGGCGCCGCAGCAGTTCGGCGAATGCCTGCGGCCTGTCGTCGTAGTACTTGGCGGCGCCATAGCTGAACATTAGCCAGTCGCGCGCCTGCGCCTGTTCCAGCGACATCACTTCCAGCGGATCTTCCTCGAAGTCGATGAAGCCGATGCGTGCACCATCGAACGTCATGTTGCGCGGTACCGGCTGGCCGAAATAGGCGCCGGCGCGATGCGCCTGGCGGATGGCGCCGGCGGCCGCAAGCGTGAGTTCGTCCAGGCGCGCGCCGTCGTGGGCCGTTTCGCGCATCCGGGCGGACAGCGATTCGCCCAGGTCGCCGAGGATCAGCGACGCCTTGCCTTCCCCCAGCACTTCCGGCACGAGGATGTCCTGCGCGCGCAGTTCGGCCAGGCGCCGGGCCTCGGTCTGCTTGGCCTGTTCGCCGTCGTAGTGCGGCGGCGGCCGCAACGCGGTCATGTCCATCCGCGTGGCCAGTCCGTCGAGCATGCGCAGCGCGGCGCCCCGGTGGTGGGTACCGTATTTCTTCAGCCAGGCGCGGCGGCCGGCGAGCGTGATGGCTTCGACCATAACGATAAAATAACGCCTATCGCAGCCGATGGGCGCTTGTGATCGATATCACGATAATCCGGCATTCAGCCGCGCAGCGGGAGCGCTGCGCCCGCGTCAATAGCGCAGCAGCACCGAGCCCCAGGTGAAGCCGCCGCCGAAGGCCTCCAGCAGCAGCAACTGGCCGCGCTGCACCCGGCCGGAGCGCACCGCGGTGTCCAGCGCCAGCGGCACCGAACCGGACGAGGTGTTGCCGTGCTTGTCCACGGTGACCACCACCTGGTCCATCGACATGTCCAGCCTCTTGGCGGTGGCCTCGATGATGCGCAGGTTGGCTTGGTGCGGGATCAGCCAGTCCAGGTCGTGCTTGTCCAGCCCGTTGGCTTCCAGCGTCTCGTCGACGACGGAATCAAGCGCCTTGACGGCGTACTTGAACACGTCGTTGCCCTTCATGTTGATGCGGATGCCGTTGTTGGGCTCTTCCGGCTTGAAGCCGGCGGACACGCCCACCGGGTTCCACAGCAGTTCCTTCTTGCTGCCATCGGCATGCAGGTGGGTGCTGAGGACGCCGGTCTCGGCGTCGGCCTTCAGCACCGCCGCGCCGGCGCCGTCGCCGAACAGCACGCAGGTGGTGCGCTCGGTCCAGTCGACGATGCGGCTGAGGGTCTCGGTGCCGATGACCAGCGCGGTCTTGACGTCGCCGGAACGGATGAACTTGTCGGCCACGCTGAGCGCGTAGATGAAGCCCGAACAGGCGGCGTTGACGTCCAGCGCCGCACAGCCGCCCGCGCCCAGCCGCGCCTGGATCAGGCAGGCGGTGGACGGGAAGATCAGGTCGGGCGTGGTGGTGCCCACCACGATCAGGTCGATTTCCGACGCATCGACGCCCGCGGCCTCGAGCGCGCGGACGGCGGCGTGGTAGCCCAGGTCGCCGGCGGTTTCGCCGTCGGCGGCGATGTGGCGCTCACGGATGCCGGTACGGGACTGGATCCATTCGTCGCTGGTATCCACCAGCCTGGACAGATCCTCGTTGGTCAGCACCTTCTCGGGCAGATAGCTGCCCGTTCCGGCGATGCGCGCATAAATGCGCCCCTTGTTACCCGGCTCGCTCATGCACGCTCCCATTGCTGGCCCACGGCGGGGCCCTGGCTGTCGTTGATCATGCGGATGGCGCGCCGCAGGGGCGCGCCGCACGGATCAATCTTCCTCGACCACCGAATTGGTCTTGGTGGCGATGACCTTCTTGCCGCGGTAGTAGCCGTCGGCCGTCACGTGGTGGCGCAGGTGGATCTCGCCGGTGGTGGGGTCGGTGGACAGCTGCTTGGCGGTCAGCGCGTCGTGCGAGCGACGCTGACCACGGCGGGACGGGGTGACGCGGGATTTCTGCACAGCCATGGGATTGCTCCAGCTCTAAACTTGTAATGAACCGATCTTGAAATGAACCTTGCGATTCGTCTTGCCAGACCGCCGCAGCGGCTAGTTCTTCTTCAGCGAGGACAGCGCCGCGAACGGGCTGGCCTTGGCCAATTCCTCTTCCTGCGCGGGCCAGTCGCGTTCCACCGCTTCCGACCCGGGCGACACCGCCACCACCGGCACGGCGAGGACCAGTTCGTCCTCGACCAGCTCGGCCGGCCGCAGCATGCCGTCTTCCGGCACCAGCAGCGCCTCGTAGCCGGGCGGGAGCGCGGATTCCTCCGCTTCGTCCCGCACCAGGCCCAGTCGCTGGGTGATGCCGACCGGCAACACGAACCGCTGCAGGCTGCGCTGGCAGACCAGCGGCAGGCCGGCGTCGATTCGCAACTCGACATACGGCACTTGCAGCGCATCGCGATCGAACTCGATCGCGTAGCGCACATCCTCGCCTTCGGTATCGACCAGAAGGCCCTGCAGGCGCGTCATGGCGGACAACGGCAGGCGACCTTCGAAACTGCGCCGCGCCGCGACCATGCGCCAAGCATCCAACATCTCGGGCGTATTCGCGGACATAAGCCGCTGAATGTTAAGGATGGAACGCCGAGCTGTCAAACGGGCACCACACCGCAGCATGGCTTGCCGGCCAGCCCCGCACCCGGCAGACTCCCCGCCCCCTGCCGACCCGACCGCCCCCATGCCCCTGCTGCTCGCCTCGACCTCCCGCTACCGCCGCGAACTGCTGGAACGACTGCGCCTGCCGTTCCATATCGCGCGGCCGGAGGTGGACGAGGCGGCGCTGCCGGGCGAAAGCGTCGCGGCGCTGGCCGCCCGGCTGGCCCGGGCCAAGGCCGGGGCCATCGCCCGGCAGCAGCCGGAGGCCTGGGTGATCGGCTCGGACCAGGCCGCCGAACTGGACGGCCAGCCGCTGGGCAAGCCCGGCCAGCGCGACGCCGCCATCGCGCAGTTGGCCGCCATGTCGGGACGCGAGGTGCATTTTCACACGGCCGTCTGCCTGGCGCGCGACGAGCAGGCGCTGGAGGCGCTGGACACGACCACGGTGCGCTTCCGCACGCTGACGCCGGAGGAGATCGAGCGCTACGTGGACGCCGAGCAGCCGTTCGACTGCGCCGGCAGCTTCAAGGCCGAAGGACTGGGCATCGCGCTGTTCGACGCCATCGAGTCGAAGGATCCCACCGCGCTGGTGGGGCTGCCGTTGATCGCACTGGCGCGGATGTTGCGGGAAGCGGGTTTCGAGCTGCCCTGAGAACCTGTTCACGATCTCGAAAAAGGAGTTCGTCATTCCGGCGGCTTTCAACAGCCGAATGGCTGGTCAAGCCGGAATGAGGGGTCTTTTTTCTCGACTACCGGCCGCGCTTATCGAGATCGTGAACAGGCTTCGAGGCCAGCGCGCCCTATTCCAGCACCACCGGCTGCTCCGCCCATTCCTCCTCGCTGCCGTCGCCGCCGGTGATGCGCAGGCCCAGCCAATGGCGTCCCGCGGGAAACGCGCTGGCGTCCACCTCGGCCTTGAACTGCACCCGCGGCATGCGCGGATCGCGCGAGCCGTCCTTCAGGAAGCCGCCGAGCCATTCGTTGGCGCCGGCATCCTGCGCCTGCGACACCACGCGGCCATTCAGCGTCACCTCTACCCGACGCACGCCCGCCACGTCCTTCACCGCCCAGCCGCTGACCGTGAAGCGCTTCGGCACCCTCGCGCCGACCTCAGGCGCATCTATATTGGCGACGACCGGCGTGGTGCATTCGCCTTCCGCGCGCTGCGCCGGCAACGCGAACAGCAGGAAACGGCGCGCGCCGTGGTCGATGTTCACCACCTGCGGCGGCGGCAACGGGCCGACCATCCGGCACAGCGCCTGGTAGTGGGCAAGCAGGGCGCTGAACTTCACGTCGGTCGCCCCCACCACCAGCAACGCCGGCGCGCTGCGCTGGCCATCGTGCTGCAGCTTCCACAGTTGCAGCTGCGGGGCGCGGCCATGCTTGTGGTTGAGCGGGTGGTCCAGCACGGGGATGTCGGCATCGCCCAGCGCGAAACCCAGTTCCGCCCCGGTCTTGAAGTTGTCGGCCAGCAGCGTGGTGCCGGCGGGAAGCCGTTCGCGGGCCTTGCGCACTTCCTCCGCCAACTCATTCCAACCCGCGAAGTTGGACGGGTAGTACTTGTCGCCGGCCAGCTGCGCGCGCAGGCCAGGCACCGACACCGCCAGGTAATAACCCAGCATCAACACCGCGCCGATGCCCGCCAGCCCCCATGTCGCCTTGCGCCACGCCGACGGCCATTCCCGCAGCAACAGGGGCACCGCCATCAGCAGCGCCAGATAGCCGGGCAACGGCCAGTGGAAGCTGACGCGCTCGTCATCGGCGAAGAAGCCGAGCACGAAGAAACCGAACGTGGAAACGGCGCCCAGCAATGCGAAGTAACGCCATTGCGGCAACGAAGGACCGCCGCCACGCAATCCCCGCACCGATGCCACCAGCATCGCCCAGAACAGCAGCGGCGTGGCCATCGCCGCCTGCACCAGCAGGAACCGCGCGCCGTCGCCATGGAACGCCCAGGGATGACGGTCCAGCAACTGGAAGCGCAGGCCGGCGTCGGCGTATTCCAGGTTCCAGGCCAGCAACGGCGCCCAAGCGGCGACGCCGCACGCCAGCGCCACCCATACGCGCGCATCGCGCAACAGGCGGCGGCCTTCCGGCAACCACAGCAGCGCCAGCAGGCCCACGCCGATCACGCCGATGAAGCGGTAGTGGCTCAATCCGCCGATCACCAGCCCCAGCGCCAGTTCGGCGGCGGACATCGCATCCGCCTCGCGCAGCAGGCGCGCGCCGGCGTCGGCGCACAGCACGGCGGCCACCGCCATCGGCACGTCGGGCAGCGCCAGCAGTCCCAGCGTGCCCGACAGCGGCATCAACACCGTGAGCGTCCCGGCCTGCCAGCCCGCCGCGGCACCGAACCAGTGCGCGGTGCCGCGCGCCACCAGCCACGGCAAAAGCGCGGCCAGCAGCAGGAACGGCGCGCGCAAGGCCAGCACGTGGTCGCCGCCCACGACGGTGCCCAGCCGCGTCAACCATGCCGTGAGCCCGGGCAGGTCGGAATAGGCGGCGGCCAGGTGCCGGCCTTCCTGCCAGTAGAACGCTTCGTCCACGAACAACGGCAGCCGTGCGGCAATCACGACCTTGATCACAGTCGCGGCCACCCAGAGCGCGATGAACCATTGCCTGGCGCGTTGTTCTTCCTGCATCTCGCTACACTTCCCTGAACCCACGATCGGAAACCGAGAGCGCGATGTCCGCCATTCCCAGCACCCGCCCTATGCTATCCGATGCCCTCGGCGACGCCCTCAAGCGCGCGCAGGCGCAGGTCAACTCGCTGGTGCTGGGCAAGGCGCACGAGGTGCGGCTGGCCTTCGTCGCGCTGCTGTCCGACGGCCACCTGCTGATCGAGGACCTGCCCGGGCTGGGCAAGACCACGCTGGCGCACGCGCTGGCCGCGACGTTGGGGTTGAACTTCCAGCGCGTGCAATTCACCTCGGACCTGCTGCCGGCCGACGTGCTGGGCGTGTCGGTCTACGACGCGCAGGCGCGCGCCTTCACCTTCCACCCCGGCCCGGTGTTCGCCAACGTGCTGCTGGCGGACGAGATCAACCGCGCGCCGCCGCGCACCCAGAGCGCGTTGCTGGAAGCGATGGCGGAACACCAGGTCACCCTGGACGGCGTGACCCATGCGCTGCCGGAGCCGTTCTTCGTCATCGCCACGCAGAATCCTGTGGACCTGTCCGGCACCTACCCGCTGCCGGATTCGCAGTTGGACCGTTTCCTGCTGCGGTTGGCGCTGGGCTATCCGAGCGCGGAATCCGAGCGCGAACTGCTGTCCGGCAGCGACCGCCGCATGCTGATCGCCCAGGCCATGCCGCTGCTGTCCTCCGAGGACGTGCTGGCGCTGCGCCAGGCGGTCGACGCCGTGCATGCCAGCGATGCGCTGATCGGCTACGTGCAGGCGCTGCTGGCGCGCAGCCGGCAGCATCCGGGGGTGCGCGTCGGCCTGTCGCCGCGCGCGGGCATCGCGCTGCTGCGCGCGGCGCGCGCCTACGCGCTGCTGCTGGGCCGCAACCATGTATTGCCCGAGGACGTGCAGGCGCTGTTCGCCGCCGTCGCCGCGCACCGGCTGGTGGCCGAAGCCGAGTCGTCCTCGGCCGCGGCGCTGGCCAAGGCCATCCTGCACGCCGTGCCGGTGGACTGAACCGTGGCGGATACGCCACGCGCGGCATGGGCCCGGCGGTTCGCGCTGCTGGCGCGGCCGCGCCAGCCGGAAACACTGCCCGTGCAACTGGACCGGCGCAGGATCTACGTGCTGCCGACGCGATTCGGGCTGTTCTTCGCCGCGCTGCTTTCCACCATGCTGCTGGGGGCGCTGAACTACAACAACAACCCCGCGTTGCTGCTGGCGCTGTTGCTGGCCGCCACCGCCATGGCCAGCCTGATCGCCGCGCACCTGCAACTGGCGGGGTTGCGGGTGGAGGCGATCTCGGCCGAGCCCGTCGCCGCCGGCTCTCCCTTGCTGGTGCACGTCGCCCTGGCGGCCCGCGACGGACGCGTGCGCCGCGGGCTGCGGCTGGATGCCCGCGACGTGCATGGCTTCGCTCCGGTGCTTTCGGGCGAAGGCGTGGTGGCGCAGCTGTCGCTGCCTACACAACGACGTGGCTGGCTCGACCTCGACCGGGTGCGCCTGTCCACCACGCAGCCGTTGGGGCTGGCCCGCGCCTGGGCCTGGGTGTGGCCTTCCACGCCGCTGCTGGTCTATCCGCAACCGGAACCGCAAGGTCCACCGCTGCCGGAAGGCAAGGGCACGGGCATGCAGTCGCGCCTGCATCCCGCCGGCGATGACGTGCACCACCTGCGCGCCTATCGCCCCGGCGACGCGCGGCGCGCGATCGCGTGGAAACCCACCGCGCGCCGCGACACGCTGCTGGTGCGCGAGTACGAACAGCCATTGGGAGCGGAAGTGCCGCTGGACTGGCACAGCCTGTCCGCCCTGCCCTACGAGCACCGCATCCGCCGGCTGGCGCACTGGGTGGACCTGGCCGAACGCGAAGGGCGCCGCTATCGGCTGGCCCTGCCCGGCCAACCGCCGCTGGGGCCGTCTCACGGTGCGGCGCACCGCCACCTTTGCCTGCGCGCGCTGGCGCTGTTGCCCCATGCCGAAACCCGCTGACGCCAACGTGGCCCTGGATACCGGCAGCCGGCTATGGACGCTGGCGACGGCGGCCGTCTGCCTGCTGAGCCTGCTGGTGCAGCTGCCCGCCTCGCTGGCCTGGGGACTGGGCGCCACCGCCGCCGTGATGGCGGCGGCGGCCTGGCGTCGTCCGTTGCCCGTCTTGCTCCGCATTGTCCTGGCCACGGCCATGATGGCCGCGGTGCTGTCGGTGACGGGGCTGCGCTTCGGCCGCGACACCGGTTGCGCGCTGCTGGCGGCGATGCTGGCCATCAAGCCCACCGAGACCAGCAGCCTGCGCGACAGCCGCAGCCTGCTGGGGTTCGCGATGTTCGCGCCGTTCGCGGCCTTCCTGCTGGACCAGGGGCCGCTGACGATGTCGCTGGGGTTGCTGGGCGTGCTGAGCGGCCTGGTGGCGCTGCAGCGGCTGGCCGACGCCGAGGCGGATGCCATCGCCGACGGCCCACCGCCCCTGCGCCGGCTTGGCCTGGTCGGCAAGCTGGTGGTGATCGGGCTGCCGCTGATGCTGGCGGCGTTCTGGCTGTTCCCCCGCTTCTCCTCGCCCCTGTGGGGCGTGCCCGAGCGTGCGCTGGCGCGACCGGGACTCAGCGACGAAATGACGCCTGGCGGATGGCTGGACCTGATGACCGACGAGTCCCCTGCACTGCGGGTGCAGTTCTTCGGCGCCACGCCCAGGACCGACCAGATGTACTGGCGCGGGCCGGTGCTGTGGGATTTCGATGGCCGCAGCTGGACCCCATCGCCCTGGTTGCGGACCCTCCCCCCCGCCCCTGTCACTCCGGACAACACGGCCTGGGACTACCAGATCGAGGTGGAACCCACCGACCGCCGGCAACTGGTGGCGCTGGACCTGCCGACGACGGTTCCGGAGGGCGCGCAGCTCTCGATGGACTACGCCATGCGCGTGCGCGTGCCACTGAGTTCGTTGACGCGGTGGCGGATGCGCTCCGCGCCCCCGTCGCGGTTCGACCCGCAGTTGCCCCAGGCGCTGCGGCAGCAGGCGCTGCAACTGCCGCAGGATTCCAATCCGCGCACCCGCGCCCTGGCCGCGCAGTGGCGGCGGGAAGCGGGCGCCAACGATGCCGCGCTGGTCGATCGCGCGCTGGCGTGGATCCGCGCCGAGTTCGCCTACACGCTGGACACGCCGTTGCCGGGGCGCCATGCGGTGGACGAATTCCTGTTCGACCAGAAGCAGGGCTACTGCGAACACTTCAGCTCCGCGTTCGTGGTGCTGATGCGTGCGGCCGGCGTGCCGTCGCGCGTGGTCACCGGCTACACCGGCGGCATCTACAACCCGCTGGGCGGGTACTGGATCGTGCGCCAGCTGGACGCGCACGCCTGGACCGAAGTCTGGCTGCCGGAGCGCGGCTGGGTCCGCGTGGACCCGACCGCCGCGGTGGCGCCGGAGCGCATCTACGACACCCTGGAAGACCGCGCCCTGGCCGGCGGCGTGGGCGGACTGGCGGGCCTGACCAACTTCGGCAACGTCAGCGACTGGCTGCGGCGCGGCTGGAACGACCTGGTGCTGGGCTTCGACGCGTCCCGGCAGACCCGCATGCTGGAGCGACTGGGCGCGCATGGCCTGGGAAGCGGCGGACTCGGCGTGCTGTTCGGCCTGTTCGCCTTGCTGGCATTGGGCTGGATGGCCTGGCTGCTGGCCCGCGGCGAGCGCGAACGCGACCCGCTGCTGCGCGCCTGGCACCGGCTGGGCGCCCGCTATGCTCGCCTGGGCCTGGCCCGCGAACCCCATGAAACCGCCGGCGACTGGGCGCGCCGGGTGGCGGCCAGGCGGCCGCAGGGGGCCAGCGTGCTGTTCTCGCTCAGCCGCCGTTTCGCTGCGGCGCGCTACGCTGCCAATGAGGGGGATCACCGCGCACTGATCGAAGACCTGCGCCGGCACCACCCATGACTCACCGGAGACTGGCCATGAAACTTCGTACCGTATTCCTCGCCGCCGCAGCCGCCACCCTGGCGGCCTGCGCCACCGCACCCAAGCCGTTGCAGGGCAGTTTCACCGAGGTCAACCCGCGCGACTCCGTCGCCGCGCCACAGGTGGGCGCGCCGGTACGCTGGGGCGGCCGCATCATCACCACCACGCCGGGACAGAACTCCACCTGCTTCCAACTGGTGTCGCGCCCGCTGTCGGGCACCGGCCGGCCGCTGAGCAGCGCGCCGGACGCCACCGACGGCCGCTTCATCGCCTGCCGCGCCGGCTTCTACGACCCGGCCGTGTTCGCCGAGGGCCGCGAGGTGACCTTCGTCGGACGCATCGACGGTTACGAGTCCACCCGCATCGGCGACTACGACTACCAGCTGCCGCACGTGGCGGCCGACGTGGTCTACCTGTGGCCGGAAGTGCGCGAGGTCGAAGTGCGCCCGTATCCCTATCCGTACTCGTACTACGACCCGTTCTGGGGTCCGCGCTGGGGCCGCTGGGGCTGGTGGTAACCGGTTCGGTTGCAACGAAAAGCCGCTCGCCGAGCGGCTTTTTCGTGTCCACGGATTTGGTCCTGCCCGAACGGCCGTACAGGGCCCGCCCGCTTTGATTGTGGGAGCGACGTCAGTCGCGACGGGCCCCGGTAGGCCCTCCCTGTGCATGAGGACAAACGCGCCGCAGCGCGCCCGGATGGCGAACTGCCAAGCCTTAACGCTTTCTGATGCACGTCGCGACTGACGTCGCTCCCACAAGGAAAGCCTGGACGAGTGGCAGCCCCACACTACGAATCGGCCCTGTACGGCCGACATCACCCCATTGGACCGCCAGATCAGCCCGGCGTGCCGAAGCGTCCCAGCGGCGCGCCCGCCAGCAGGTGCAGGTGGATGTGGAACACGGTCTGCCCGGCATGCTCGCGGCAGTTCATCACCACGCGGTAGCCGTCCTGCGCGAAGCCTTCGCGGCGCGCGTACTCCGCGGCCGCCAGCATCAGCTTGCCGGCCAGCGGCGCCTGCTCCGGCTTCAGGTCGTCCAGCGTGGGAATGGCTTCGTTCTTCGGCACGAACAGCACATGCACCGGCGCCTGCGGTGCGATGTCCTTGAAACCCAGCACGTCGTCGTCCTCATAGACGATGGTGGCGGGAATCTCGCGGCGGATGATCTTGGCGAACAGCGTGTCGGTCATGACGGGATTCGGGATTCGGGATTGGAGATTAGCCTAGCGCTTTTCCCCCAATCCCGAATCCCCAATCTCCCATCCCGGCCTTCACGGCATGTCGCTGCGCCCGCCGAACGCATGCGCCAGCGTGCCGCGGTCGACGTATTCCAGTTCGCCACCCAGCGGCACGCCATGCGCCAACCGGCTGGGACGCACGCCATGCTGGCGCGCCAGCTGCGCCAGGTAGTGCGCCGTGGCCTCGCCTTCGACGGTGGGGTTGGTGGCGATGATCAGTTCGGTCACTTCGCCTTCGGCCAGGCGCGCGGCCAGTTGGTCCAGTCCCAGCTCGCGCGGACCGATCCCATCCAGCGGCGACAACCGCCCCTGCAAGATGAAGTAGACGCCCCGGTAGCCGGTGGCCTGTTCGATCGCCAGGCGGTCCGAAGGCGATTCCACCGCGCACAGTTGGTGACGGTCGCGGCTGGCGCTGGCGCAGATGGCGCAGAGCTCGGTTTCGGTGAAGTCGCGGCACTGGCGGCAGTGGCCGATGCTGTCCAGCGCGACGCCCAGCATCTCCGCCAGCCGCTTGCCCCCTTCCCGCTCGCGGTCGAGCAGGTGGTAGGCCATCCGCTGCGCGGTTTTCTGGCCCACGCCCGGCAGCACGCGCAGGGATTCGATCAGTTGTTCGAGGAGTGTGGACACGGGATTCGGGATTGGAGATTGGAGATTCGCAAAGCGGGCATCATTTCACGAATCCCGACTCCCGAATCCCCAATCCCGACTTCTCAGAACGGCAGCTTCATGCCCGGCGGCAGCGGCATGCCGGCGGTGGCCGAGCCCATCTTGGCCTTGGATTCGGCATCGACCTTGTTGGCCGCGTCGTTGAACGCGGCGGCCACCAGGTCCTCCAGCATCTCCTGGTCGCCCAGCACCGACGGATCGATGCGCACCTTGCGGCATTCCTTGGTGCCGGTGAGGGTCACGCTGACCATGCCGCCGCCGGCGTTGCCGGTGACTTCCAGCCTGGCCAGTTCTTCCTGCGCGCGCTGCAGGTTCTCCTGCATCTTCTGCGCCTGCTGCATCAGTTGGGCGATGTTTCCACGCATGTCGGTATCACTCTTCGTATGGACGGATGGAATCCGGGACGACCTTGGCGCCGTGCTGCTGGATCAGCCGCTGCACATCCGGATGGTTCATGAAGGTTTCCTCGGCGGCGTTCCGCCGCTCGTCGCGCTGGCGGTGGCTGCGCTCCTTGAGCGTCTCGGCGGTGTTGGCCGCGGCCACGAACACCAGCCTGGGCGCCACGCCGTAACGCGCGGCGATGGCGTCGGACAGCTCGCGCGTCGCACGCTCGGAGCGCAGGTAGTCGAAGCCCGGGTCCAGCGACAGCTTCAGCACGCCCGATTCGTAGGCGGCGAAGGCGGCGTTCTCCACCAGTTGCTTGCCCACGCCTTTCAGGCCGCTGTTGTCGGCGAAATGCAGCCAGGTTTCGGCGTCGGTGATGCCGATATCCGGCAGCATGAAGGAAGGAGCGGGAGCGGCCGGCTCGCTGCGTGACGCGGGCGGAGCCGGCGGTACGACGATGTCCCCGGGCACCCATGGCGGCTGGTCCGCCGCCATGGGTGCAGGCGCTGGCGGCGGCGCGACGGGCTCCTGGCGCGCCATCTGCTGTGGCACGGCCGGCACCGGTGCGGCGGCACGCGGCGCAGGCGTGGCGGCGGGTATGGGGGACGCAGCGGCCAACGCCGCCGGCCGGCCTTCGCCCCGCATTTCGCCGGCCTGCGCCGGACGGAACGCCAGCATGCGCAGCACGCTCATCTCGAAACCCGCGCGCCCGCTGGGCGCCAGGTATAGGTCGCGGCGTCCGCTCAGCGCCATCTGGTACCACAGCTGCACCACTTCCGGCCGCAGTTGCTGGGCGAAGGCGTCGACATCGATGCCTTCGGATTCGATCGAGGCCGACGGCACCAGTTGGCGCACCTGGATGCGGTGCAGCGCTTCAGCCAGCGCGTCCAGCACGCCCGCCCAGTCGGGCGAGAAATCGGCCAGCGTGGCGACCACTTTCAACAGCGATTCGCCATCGCCGCGCGCCAGCGCATCCAGCATGGCGCCCACCTGGGTGCGGTCCACCGTGCCCAGCATGGTGCGCACGCCGTCATCGCGCAGCGCGCCGCCGGCGTAGGCGATGGCCTGGTCCAGCAGCGACAGGCCATCGCGCAGGCTGCCGTCGGCGGCCTTGGCGATCTGGCGGATGGCGCCATCGTCGGCCTCGATGCCCTCGGCGCCCAGGATCTTGCCGATCTGGCCGGAGATCTGGCCTTCGTCCAGCCGCTTCAGGTTGAACTGCAGGCAGCGCGACAGCACCGTCACCGGCAGCTTCTGCGGGTCGGTGGTGGCGAGCAGGAACTTCACGTGCTCCGGCGGTTCCTCCAGCGTCTTCAGCAGCGCGTTGAACGCCGCCTTGGACAGCATGTGCACTTCGTCGATCAGGTAGACCTTGAACTTGCCGCGCGAGGGCATGTACTGCGCGTTCTCGATCACCTCGCGCACGTCGTCCACGCCGGTGTTGGACGCGGCGTCGATCTCCAGCAGGTCGATGTAGCGGCCGGCGTCGATGTCCAGACAGGCCGCGCACTGGCCGCAGGGATCGGCGCTGGTGCCCTTTTCGCAGTTGAGCGACTTGGCGAAGATGCGGGCGATGGTGGTCTTGCCGACGCCGCGGGTACCGGTGAACAGGAAGGCGTGGTGCACGCGCCCGCTGTCCAGTGCGTTGGTCAGCGCGCGGACCACGTGTTCCTGGCCCACCAGCTCGGCGAAACGCTTGGGGCGCCACTTACGGGCAAGGACGAGATAGGACATGCCGACATTGTGCCATGCCGGCCAGGCCCCTCCTGCGCCATCGGTGCCACGGACCGGTTTTACTTGTGGCCGGACCCGCCGAAGGCTAGAATTCACGGCCCTGAAAGCGGCCGGAAGTCCGCAGGCAGGTCCCGGAGAGGTGTCCGAGTGGTTGAAGGAGCACGCCTGGAAAGTGTGTAAGCGTCTAAACCGCGCTTCGGGGGTTCGAATCCCCCTCTCTCCGCCAGATCAAAAAAAGCCGTTGAAAATCAACGGCTTTTTTTCTTTCATCTGGGTGGGTTGGCAGGACACAAATCGGGACACATCTCCCGATGCGTATACCCCACCACCTCACGCGTTCCGCCACCGGCCTTTGGTCGTTCCGTCAGCGGGTTCCCGCGGACCTTCAGGATCTCGTTGGCCGCCGTCTGCTCAAGCGCACCCTGCGCACAAACGACCTCGGCGAAGCCCGCTTGCGCGCCATCCTGCTGGCATCGCGTTATGCTCAAGCCTTCACCTCGCTGAGGGACCGGCGGATGGACAAGCTTGGCAAGAAAGAGGTCGACGAGCTGATTGCTCGGTTGACGCAGACCGAGGGCCTGAAGGACCTGACCCTTCACCGAACCAAGGCTCCGGACGGAACCGTCAGCGAGCGTTGGCAGATCGACAATGAGGACGACCTGCGGCTCTTCCAGCAGGCCCATCAGTCCAACGACCCGCTCTTGGATGCGGTCAATTCTCCCCTGCCGGCCCGCGAGTTCGCCGCGGCCAGGGCGAAGATCACCCCCATCACGCTGGCGGATGCTCGCGATGCTTGGCTGGCCACCTTGCAGAGCAGCACCCTGCCCAAGACCCTCACGATTAAGAAGACGGCGGTGGAGGCCTTGGTTCGCTTCCTTGGGAACAAGACCAAGCTGCACACAGTTACTAGGACGGATCTGGCACGCTGGTATCAGCACATGCGCGACGAGGGTGCCTCTACCCCTACCTTGACCAACAAGCAATCGTATGTAGGCGGTCGCAGTGGCTTCTTCGAATGGGCCCAAGCATCCGGCTATTTCCCAAAGGGCGACAATCCGGCGGCCGGCCATGTCTCGTATTCGATTCGGGAGAAGCGGGCCAGGCGCAAGTTCGGCTTCAAAGCCTATGACGCACACCAAATCCAGGCCTTGTTTGCTCCGGCGGCGTTCGAGAGCTTGGCCCTGTCGGCCCGATGGGCTGCGGTCATCGGCCTTTACACGGGGGCCAGGGCGTCCGAAGTGGGTCAACTCTTGGTCGCGGACGTCATCGAAGAGGACGGCCTGCTATGCATCCGGGTGTCGGATGAGGGCGAATACCAAAAAGTGAAGACCGAGGTCAGCCTACGGACGGTGCCCGTGCATCCGGACCTGCTGGCGCTGGGCTTCCGGGAGTGGGTCGATGGGCTACGGGCCGCTGGCACCGAACGCCTGTTCCCTGCAGCCAAAGCAGATGCGAAAAATGGGGCCGGCAACTGGATCACCAAAGCCTTCGGCCGCCACCTGGAGCAGGTGGGGAAGAGCTGGCCCGCCGGCAAGCGAGGCTTCCATTCGCTCAGGAAAACAGTGATTCAAGCTCTTCAAGGCGCTGGCGTGCCTTCGGAACTGCGCGCTCAACTGGTGGGGCACGAACTCGACGACGAGCACCACTCGACGTATAGCCGCGATTTCACTGTGCGCGAAAAACTTCATGGACCTGGGCCCAGCACGCCCGGCCTGACGGCCTTGTCCTTCGGTTTGAATCTGCCGGTGCTCGCACAACTGTTACTCGACACGGCGCCAACACCACGCGCGGGGCGAAAGCGAGTCTCGGAGAAATGACCGGCGTGGACTAAACCCTAGAACTGTGAAAAAGTTCCGATGAATAGGGCTTGTGAAACACGTGAAACCTGCTTCGCTGCAAGTCACTCCCACGCAGCAGGACCTGCCCATGCCCGACGCCCAAACCCGAATCGCCACCCAGCTCCTGAGCGGGCATCTTCATCGAGCGAAAGACCTCAGCACCAGCGAGCGCTCTGAAGATATCCGTCTCGCGTTGGAGCTGGCAGAAGAAATCTTGCGCCAACGCGGGCACGGGGCTCCTACTTTTGAGAACTCACCGCCCACATCCCACTTGGCTCCTGCGGTCACGGCGACGAAAGAACGCCTCATCGAGCGGGAACCGCTCGCCCCCTTGGACGCTCTCCTTGTGGGCCGTCGAGGGCGAGGCGCAAAGCCTTCAGAGGACTCCGCCCGCAAGGGCCCCACGCTCCACTGAAGATAAAGCCCCACCCCACCCGAACAACGCCCCGTTTCAGCGGGGCGTTCTCGTTCAATGCAAACGCGGCGGGCGCGAGGACTGATTGGCTTCGATCGCTTTCAACGCCGCCGGGTCGATGGGGCCGAACCCAGGCGCCAAGGCGTCCGAGTCGATGGGATAGCTCTGCAGCATCCGGTCGCTCCACTCCTCGACGGCCTCCACAGCACCGGACAGGCTTTGCTCGCCCACGGCCTCGGCGGCGGGCGCGACCGCCTCCCTCGCGGCTTTCAACGCCGCCAAGCGCTGTTCGATCGCGGCCAGCCGCCGGCCGCGCCGCCTTGCCCATTCCTTCTCAGTCCCGTCGGTCGGCTTCGGGTTGTTCTCCACGAATTCCTCGAGCGCGTGCTCTGCCCGGTGGAGCAGCTTGAGCGCGTGCCGCTCGGCCAGCTGCCGCCGCTTCCCTTCCGTCGCCCATCGGCGAAGCGTTTTGAGCCGTTTCACCAGCTCCCGCAGGTCGGCGCGCAGACGCGGGTGGTCCGCGAACGCCGCGAGGCGGCTGGCGTGTTCTTCCAGGAAGCGGCGGGTGCTCCTCAGCCCATCCACGACAGCTGCCAACGCCCCATCCAGCCACAACCGAACCGCCTCGCCAAAGATATCCTGGGTCGAAGGGCCTGGTGCCTTGGGTGGCACTGTGAGCTGCCCGATGGACAGGCCGACCAGCCCCCGCACACCGATCATCTGGCTACCATCGGGCAATGCCAGGTCCAGGCCAGCACGCTTGTTTGCCTGACGGCGCTCCCGACGGGCCTGCTCCGGACCATGGCCGGCGGTCGGTACCATCGGCTCGAAGGTCTCGAGGAGCCTTTCGAACTGCTGGCTGTTCGCTTCGTGGATCGCCGTATTGCCCTCGGCCCGGTCCACGTCTTCACCACGGCGGGCCAGGGCGGACGCGTTCTTGCCGACATGCTGGGTGGGCTGCCGGGTCAAGAGTGCGGCAGCCACCAGATCACCCCGCGCCATCGCGTCCGCGGCTTGTGCCTCAAGGCTTCGGTGGTCCACCTGGACCCGAACCTCCGCGGCCTCAAGATGGGCATTGGTCACCTTGGCCACCATTTCCCGCACCCATTCGACCTCTGACTTCCCGGATGGTCCGCCATCCAATTCGCGGGTCTTGTCCGCCAAGCCTTCGGCATCCAGGCGGCGCGTGGTGGCCAGAATGTGGAGGTGCCAGTTAAGCCCATCCTTGGCGTCCGGAGCATGGACGCTTGCCTGAGCGGCGAACCGGTAGCGTTGCACCAGCGCTCGGGTGATCTCCGCGGCAAGGGCAGACCGTTGGTCGTCATTGAGTTCGTGCGGCAACGCCACCTCGAACTCCCTTGCCACAGTCGCATCCTTACGGCGCTCGGCGTGTTCCGCAGCTGACCACAGCTGCGCGGGAACCATCGACCAGTCGGGCGCATCGTCCGGAACCACGCACCGGGTCTCGACGACACCGCCACGCCGGCGGTAGTCGTGCCGCGAACCTGTCTTCTCGTCAACGAGAAGCAGGCCGGCGCGGTAGGCGGCCGCGGCGACTGACGAATGGCCTTTGGCGCGGCTGAAGGTTTTGACGCGGGCGTGGTAGATGGCCATCGGAGCTCCTGCTTGTGCTTCGCTCTTTATGCCGTGGCTTTTGATTTGCGCAAGCCGCGAGCGGCTTGGGGTTCAAGGGGCGAAGCCCTTTGCGCACGCGTTCCGTAGGAATGCCTATGTGCGCTCTTGCTGTATTCCTGCCTGCCCTGCCGTTGGAAGACTGGCGACGGAAAACTTTGCGGGCCTCAACGTAACAACAAGTGCTTGACGCCCAAGAATTCCTTGCTTGAATCGAGGTGACCACAACTGGAGACACTATATGGCTTCCAAAAATCACTACCAAGATCAGATCGCACGGGCTACCGCGCGCCTGGGCCACCTTCAAGCCAAAGAGCTTATAGCCAAGCAGCGCCGGGAATCACAGGCAAGAATTGCTGCCAAACGCGAGGAGCTTCGCCGCCGCCAGCGGGTAGCTGATATCGTTTTTGAATGCGGCGCTGATCAGCTAAGCGATATCGAACTTATGGACGCGCTAGCCCATGTCATGCGGGATAGATCAACCCTTTCACATTGAGAGGCGGCAGATCAACATTGCGCCAGATTCGGCGGGTCGCTACGCATGAAATGCGCTCCACTAGCCCTTTAGATACCAAGGTGGTATAGATTCCGAGAAACGAAACAAGCAACGGGGTCCTTCGTGCGCGCATCCTTAGAAATGACAGAGGGCCGGCAGGCACTCGCCGCCATTTTGGCAGCAAGGCCGCCAGAGAGTTCCGAGTGGAACGAAGCACAGAACCGCTTCCAGTTCGTGGACCGACTTCTGGTTGAGTGTTTGGGCTGGCAGAAACCAGATATCGAAGTTGAGGACCACGACGCACTTGGGGGCTACAGCGACTACAACCTAGGGCGAAATGCTGTTCTTGAAGCGAAACGTGAGGCTATTCTCTTTGATATGCCTCCCGGAAAGTTGCTTGTAAGGAAACTGCCATCGCTACTCGCATACTCCAAGAATCTGAGTGCGGCGGTGAGACAGGTCATACCTTACTGCGCAATGCGCGGTGCGCATGTTGCTGTGATTTGCAACGGGCCGCAGTTGATAATTTTCCAGTCCTTCGTGCCCGGCGGCTCCCCTTTGGAAGGCGAATGCTATGTATTCGATGGATTTGAGAGCTACCTGACCAACTTCTCACTGCTATGGAAGCTCCTTTCGCCGGAGGGTGTCCAGGAGAACCAAGCTTACACGCTGCTTAGCGTTCACCGTAATCCTCGCATACCCCCGAAGGCAGCAATTTCCATTCCCGAACCCTACAAGTATCGATACAGAAGTGACTTCCAAGAAAACGTTAGGTCACTGTCAAGTTTGCTGCTCGAAGAAATCGAGGACAATCCGGAGCTGAAGTCCGACTTCTATAGCGAGTGCTATATTCCGCTAGAAGCAAACAATCGTCACTTGCTGATGAGCAAGAACATAATCGAAGCACGATATCGTCGAGTTGCAGATGATGGAATGACTCCTTCGGCGCTTGATGAAATAACGGTTGTGAACGCCGGAGAGTCGATAAAATTTTCAGATCCTGGGATAGGCAGCCATGGCGCCAGACCTATTGTCGTTGTTGGAGACATTGGTGTTGGAAAGACCTCATTCTTTGAGAACCTATTCCAAAGTCTCAGTGGCGCGGAAAAGAGCTCGACATACTTTATTCACCTGAACTTAGGTCTAAAGGCGACGCTGACTGAGGACATCAAGGGATTCATCCTTGATGAGATTCCTTCCGTTTTGAAGAAGCAATATGAAGTAGACATCTTCGAGGATAGATTTGTTAGGTCGATATATCATCAAGATCTCCTCGACTTTTCCAGCGGCGTGAGAGGGAGGCTAAAGGATATTGACCCCCCTCAATACGAGCGCGACAAGATTGATTTCCTGTCAGCGAAAGTTGAGAGAAAGGATGAGCACCTTCGTAAATCTCTGGCTCACCTGGTCTTCGGTCGGAAGAAGCAGATCATCCTCGTGCTGGACAATGCTGACCAGCGATCTTTTCAGGTTCAGCAAGAGACATTTCTGATTGCTCAGGAGTTTGCTGCAACCAGAGCAATGCTCGTCTTTGTGGCTTTGCGCCCGAGCACCTTCTACCAATCGAAGACATCTGGCTCCCTGGCCGCCTATCAGAACAAGCTTCTGACCATATCGCCTCCGCCTGCTGATGAGGTCGTTCAGAAGCGGATCTTATTCGCTATCCGCGTAGCCACGGGCGAAGTCGCACCCGGCAGTCTCACGTCAATACGCCTGCACCTTAGCAGCGTCGTGCATTTCCTTAGGGCGACCTCTCGCTCAATCAGATCAAGCGACCAAATCAAACTCTTTCTCAGCAACATCTCTGGCGGAAATACGCGCGCAGTGGTCGAACTTATTACAGGCTTCTTTGGTAGCCCGAATGTGGATTCGACAAGAATTGTTGAGTTAGAGGAGAAAACCCACAATTACCGAATCCCTTTCCATGAGTTCACCAAGCACGCCCTGCTTGGAGACTACGCATACTTCAATTCGCAATCCTCGCTAGTTGCCTGCAATATTTATGACGTATTCCTGGCTGATCCGAGGGAGCATTTCTTATGCCACCTCATCGTCGCCTTTCTTAGCTCAAACACGGGGTATGTTGATAATGATGGATTCGTAAGCGGGAGCGTGATACTGCGTGAGATAGCTAAGCAACGGTTCGTTCCGGAACAGATCGCTATGGCCGCCCGAAGACTAGCCTCAAAGCGACTAATCGAGACCCCCCATGCTCACTATCGCGAGATCCCTGTCCCTGAAGAGGAAGGAATTGAGGGACATTACTTTAGAGCGACCACGATTGGCATCTATCACATCCGCCACTGGTGTGGGTCATTTGCATTCCTTGATGCAATGAGCATTGATACGCCAATTTTCAGTGAGAAACACAGAATGGACGTGGTGAAGGAAGCCGCCTCATTCCGTATCGACCATCGCTACGAAAGGACGCTCGCTTTCAGAAGCTATCTGGAGGAGCAATGGAACCTTGCGAACATCGCGGCGGACTACTATGACTTCCCCGGCGTGCTCAGAAGCCAAGAGGGAACGTTTGAGAGCGTTAGAGGTCCCGCGGAGCGGGCGGTCGCGAATGCATCTACTGATCGCCCAAGAGGATTTCGTTCTACAAAGTAGCACTAACGTGACGACCGTGTGGGCACGAAGTGCGGACAATATTTGCCCATCTTTAGACGGAATTCGAATCCGGCTCCTACCCATTCTTGACATGGCCGAGTATAGAACTAGAAATAAACTAACGTAACGACCTACAGGCGGCGGGCCCCGATCACGCTATTTATCCAGCGTACAGATCTTCCCTAACAAGTCCTGAGCTGCAAGTTAGCTTACTTCGTTAAACAGTACGGTAATGACTCCGAAAGCAAGCGCCAGCTAAAAATGCAAACCATTGATCTTACTGGGATTGCATTGAGCGACTCGACGTTAATGCGCATCGCACGCATGCCATTTGATCCCATGAAGTTCTCAATGCCTAAGGTCATCACTCGCCCTGCAGAAAAATGTCGCAACCGGGTTGACGAATTTCTTTCCTGATTGAACTTACTTCCATCTTCAGATGGAAGTGAAACCGTGTCGAACCAACCCCACGCAACCAACCAAACGCTTCAGAACTACATCAACAGCCCCTTCGGCTTGCTCACAATGAAAGGCGTCCGTATCGGACGGGTCGTCATTGAGGAAGTCGCTATCGCGGGTCGAGAAGCCGCCATCAATCTTCAGGAGATCTTCCTGATGGCCTGCGACAAGACCAAGCGACTTCGGATCAGCAAGAGCGCAACCCGCTACCCTGAGCCGCTCCCGGTGGCCTCCCCCGCTCGCCTTCTTTCGATCGAGATGCAAGACCATCTCAACGACATGGCCCGGCGAAACCTCCAGCCCAGGACCATCGAAGCGACCGAACGCACCTTGAAGCTGCTGAAGCTGACGTGCGGCGACATTCCGGTTTCCCGCATCGACCACAAGCACATCTATCAATTGTGGGATGTGATCCGCTGGGCACCCACCGGCCTGATGTCCTTTCCGAACCTCAACGCACTGACGCCAGACAGATCGATTGCCCTAGGCAAGAAGGAGAGCGTCCAAGCGCCCGCGCCGGCGACCATGGAAAGGCACCGGCGGTTCCTGGTTGCCTTCTTCAATCAGCTGGTTCGCACCCGCGCCATTCCTGCCTCTCCCATGGCACCGTTCGCGGAAGTCAAGAAAGATCTGGCGATCGACCCGAACAAGCCAGAGCGGCTCTTCGATGATGAGGATTTGAAGCGAATCTTCTCCCCCGCCACGTTCATCCCCTGGGCCAAGTGCCATCCGCACCGCTGGTGGGCCCCGATGATTGGCCTCTACACAGGTGCTCGCATCAACGAAGTGGCTCAGCTCAAGTTGGCCGACATTGTTCAAGAGAGCGGCGTGTGGTGCATCCGCATCCAAAAGACGATCGACGCCGACTTGGCGCACAAGGCCACCGGCCGGAGCCGCCAGAGCCTTAAAGGCAAGGCCGCGGTTAGGACCTTGCCCATCCCCAAGCCCCTGCTGGATGCAGGCTTCATTGAGTTCGTCGAAGACATGCGCGCATGTGGGCACCCTCGCCTCTTCCCGCACCTCTCCGCCGGCGTGAACCGAAAGACCGGAGAGACCAATGCCCGCTACAGCCAGGGCATCTTGAACCAGTTCGGGCGTTACCTGCGGGATCTCGGCTTCCCGAAGGGCGTGGGCTTCCACGCGTTCCGGCACACCTTCGCCACCGAGCTACATCACCAAGGCATTCCTGAAGAGGACATCGCGCTGGTCACCGGCCACTCTGTGTCAAAGAAGGTGCCGGTCCTGCATGAGGCCTACTTCCACAAGAAGCCGGCGGTGGCCCGATCCAAGCAAATCAAGGCGCTGGCAAGCTACCAGCCACCGGTGGCGCTACCCGCCTACCAAAGGGGCCAGTTTGCGGGGCAGCTCGCAGATCCAAGCAAGTTCCATCCCTAATGCAAAGACATCTCACGCATGGCCTGAAGGTTGCGGATGACCTCTGACACGCCTTCGTATTCGCTCTCTGAAAGCAGTGAATACTTCGCATCCAATACCAAAGGCTCACGCCCAAAGTCCACGCCGGCATCGTCCACCAGGAACAGTATTAACTGAGATCCCGGTGGACGATCATTTCGAATGAAGTGAAGCAGGCTAAGGTGGTTAAAGTCATCCTGATCCTGTTGCTTTGGCGAGTCCAAAACAATTGGACACCTCACCGCATCCTCAGTCTCCCAGATCAGACAAAGTATTGCATAGAGGTAAGCGAGAACAGCTCGCGGACGATCACTGCCGGTCTCGTGAAGTCTCGCTGTGAGGGCCTCATGGAATGCATCTGGGAATGTCACGCTAAGTTTGCTTGAGAACGCCCTCAGAAGGCCGCTATAGGTCTCAAGGATGTTCTTCTTCCTTTCCGGCGAACGTGCGCTCCTTAGCCTTTCCGTTGCTTGCTTAATTCGGTAATCCAAATCCGCAACTTCGGCGACCAGATCAGTCATCTGAGCGTCAAGCTGCGAGGAAAACGTCTTTTGACCTGCGCGCTCCAGGAGTCGAGCGAAAGTGACCTGACCTCTGCGCCTGGTCAGCAACTCGTTGAACTTTTGCTCATCCTCGTTTGCGTCCCTCAAACGTTGGCGACTAATGGCAATCTGACCCGACACCAAAGCGAGGTTGTCCATAACCTCCACCAGCACATCGTCCGCCCTGCCCTCGTCTTGCGCGAGAGCAAATCGCTGCGCGAAGGAGTTCTCGTGAAGTTGTCCGCATGTTGGGCATTCCAGCTCATCGTCGGCATGCCTCACTGCAAACATGTAATCCGCGTGGAGTTCTCGGCGCACCCGATCAAGAATTTCGCGCTGAGCCTCGAGCTGAAGTCGCCTCTCAGTCAATGTGGCGAGCTTGGCGCGCTCCTGCTCTCGAACCTCCACGAGCGACTCGAGAATTCCGACGACACGTTCGATTTCTTCCGCAAAAACCTCCGGATCGATTTCCATGTCGATATCTTCGACCATGGTGTCTTTCGCGCGCTTCTGGAGCGATCGTAGACCATCCAACTGCTTGGCAGGCTCGACTTTTGCAGCTGTTGCAATTGCTTGCGCCTCAAGCGCATCAAAGTATTCAGCGCCGGTCACGCCCACGTGGAAGTTCACCACGTCTTCTCGCCAACGAGCAAACTGATCCAACCGATCAAACGAAGTCCACGGTTGACTCCAACCGGCGTCCTGATCCACATAGAAAGGGATGAATAGATAGGCGGGAGGTGGAACAACGACCTCATCCTTGCGGTTCTTCAGCCTCAGCTTCGCACCCAAGAGCTCATACAAGGCCGGCGCTAAGCCCTCAGTGATCGAGGTGTAGCAGCCCAGAACTCTGTCCGCCTGAATTAAGGTAAACGTCTTGCCTTCCTTCAGCATGACGTAGGGGTTGCCGTTTACCGTGAACTCGAGCGCAGAAATCACGCTGGCAGCCTTCCAGTCGGGATGGACCTCGGCCGCCGGGGCGCCGAGGGTGCCGTATATGGACTTGGCCAGAGACGATTTGCCTACATCATTTAGCCCCTTGACCACCGTTACGTCGGGATGGAACTCGATCGACCTTGCTTTTCGCTCCCGATGGGAAACGAGATGAAGCTTTTGAAAGACTAAGCTTTTCATGTGTCCTGGTCCTTAGACTGCGCACCAGCATCCGGAAGTTGTTAGGGGTGGGCTTCATAGAACGCCATCATCACGACGATAAGTTCCTGTTCGGGCGACAGGCCAGCCGCACCGTAACCCGGCTCTTTCCTAGCCCGGGCCACGGCCTCTTGCGCCAACTGCAGGAGGGTAGGATTCTCGAGAACTGCGCTCTCAAGGGCTGCGACCAGAAGCCGGTAGTCCTTTCGAAATGCAGTATCCAACGGACTTTGCATCCGGGAAAAATAGTCTGGGTAGGCCGCCCTCAGGTTCGCTCGTATGGCCAGCGATACTCCGTCTTTGTGAAGCTCTGCCAAGACATGATTCCAAGCGCCTGCTGCCGGAGCGACTAAGCTGGCGCTTTTCAGCATCAAGTCGAATTCTTGCCTGTCGATGCCCTTGACCTTGCAGACGTCCGCGATTGTTCCGGTCGGCCTCTTGGCCACCGTTCTTCGTCGCAACTCATCAAAAAGGCTTCGGTAGAACACCTTAGGGTTGATGTGGACGCCTTTGCCTCCCTGATCCAGGAAGTCAGTCACAAGACCTAGCGTCGCCTCGTTGTGCATCCCCAAAGGAATCTGAGCGATGGAAACCATCAACCCATCTTGAAGAATGTCACCGAAGTCTTCCCCTAGCTCATCTTTCAAACATGTCCGAACCGACTCCCATTCGTCAGGATTCAGGGCTTCGAACAGGCGCTGCCCAGATGCTTCGTTGGCGTGACTTGCTGTAGGCGTCTTAAAGCTATAGCCGCTGCCGTTATTGGTCACAAACTGGAACGTAACTTTTTGACCTTTGAGGTGCGCGGCCTTCGCACAGAGGCGTCCTAGGATAGATGGCAGTAAAGAGCCTTCTTTGCCCTTCTTACGATTAGTCAGCTTCTTTAAAGTCCATGCGTTCTTATCGCTGGTCTTGATCTGATAGAAGACCGCACTGGATGGTTGCTCCGGGCAATCGAGGACGGCGATGTCCTCATGCAGTTCGCAGAGCAGGACGTAGTTTCCGCCCCCCTGATGGAGGCTCAACAGCCGGGCCAGTGCCCAGTTCTTTTGATAGTCAAAGCGATCGGATGAGATCGCGCCGCCTTCCTCCGCCAAAGGCGCAGTGGCCATGAAATCCGCAATGGCGTTCGAACTCATTCCCTCGTCCCCACGCGCCAGAAGTCCTCAGCCTACGTCCCTTTGCGGATTAGAGTCAGGTTCGTGACCGGTGTCAACAAAAGGGAGGCGCAATGAACTTCCGTGTTTGCGCTGCGAGCCGCGCTCTAACGTTCTTCCGAACCTGCTATTTCCCGCAGCAGCTTCAGTGCTTCTTTCTGCTTGGCTGATGGCAACTTCGACACGAGCAAGATGACCTCTGCCAGCGTGTCGGAAGCCGCATAGAAATAGGCGACGGGAAGCCCTAAGGCTTCAGCCAATGCCTCCATCGTCCTCTCATCCGGCATCCGATCCCCGCGTTCGTATCTGGAAATACGCGGGGCAGCCGAGTTCTCGTCTTCCAAGCCCAGCACCGCCCCAAGCTCGGCTTGAGTTAACCCCCGTGCCTGACGAGCCTCGCGTAGGCGACGGCCCAAAGTGCGGGCAGGGGGAATTGGGGCTGGCACGGGGCAGAGATCGAACGGTTGCTGACTGAACCCGCAGTGTGACGGTTCCAAGTTTGTGCCGCATTTGCCATATTGGCAAACATCCGTCGACCAGACGGTCAACAGGGGTCTCTTATGAAGCACGCACGATCTGGAGCCTTCACGCTCCTTTCTTTGGCGCTGGCCGGTTCTCCTGCCCTCGCCCAAGACCAGCCCGCACAAAAGCCAGGCTTCTTCCGCCAGCTGGGTGACAGCCTGAAAGACGCTGGGGAACGGATGGTCGGGGCCAAGCCCCGCTCCGGCTCCCGCATCCAGGCAGGCCCGCTGTACACCCCCATCGATGGGGCCGGGCGCATCAATGGGCTCTACAAGAACGAGGACCACCAGGCCGCCCAAATGGGCCGCCTGGACTGGCCCCGGGTCGCGCTGACCTACAAGGAATGGGGCGCGTCGCTGCCCTGTTGGACCGTGGAAGCCCGGATCTGGACCAGCGCTACCGCGTCCACCACGGAAACCTTCCAAGCCTGTGCGGACGCCCCTCTGACCATCCGGGACGACCTCGGCGAGGAGGCCGAGCTCAACGACAACGCACGCGCCAAGGCCACCACAGATCTGATGGTCGGTCTGCGGGTGCGCCCTGGTAAGCCCAACACCGGCGATCAGCGAACCTCCGGCCCCAACCCGCCCCGCGAGCCCTTCAACTTCACCACGTCCCGCGATGGGGTGGCCGAGCAGGCCAGGAAGATCGCGCTCAGCGCCGCATGGATCTCGGGCTACTTGCGTGCGGAAGACCTCTATCCGGGCCCCTCCGGAATCCTGACGCCTTTCCGGGACACCCGCGTGTGGATTGGCGGGTTCGACTCCAACGGCAATCGCGACAAGTGACCGCCCTGCCCTCCCAACTCAACCAGGAAGAGACCATGACCATCTTTCGCAACCCCGCCATCGCCCTCTCTGCTGCTTTGGCGTTGACCGCCTGCGGTGGCAGCAAGCCCTCGGACGCCGACGCCCAGAAAGCCATCACGGCCACGTTCGAACGGGCGATGGGCAGTGCTGTCCAGGTGAGGGAATACCGGGATTTCGATCTGAGCGGCTGTCGGAAGTCGGAGACGGCCGACGGCGTGGTGTGCGACGTGGGCGGCTCCATCGTTTTGGACATCGCTGGGACGCCCCAGGTTCGGCCGTTTGTGGAACCGGTTCGGTTCTCGAAAGCGTCCGGCACCTGGACGGCGCACAGGCCCTGAGCACCCTATGACAACCACACGCTCATACGCGCACGTTGGCTGCGCGACGGTCCTGCTCGGCGGGGCCAGCCTGGTCTTCGCTGGCGGGGGCTTCGAGGCGATCCAGCAGGGATATTCCCTCGGCTGGCTCGCCGTCGCGGGGGCGCTCGGTCTGCTCTTGCTTCTCGGCTTCCTGTATTGGATCAGCTATCGCGCCTATCGGCGCCGGGACTGGATCGAACGACAGCCCTACTCCCACTTCGCGCAGCAGGGGCTAAAGCAGGGTGGGTTCTGGAAGGGCTTCTTCGTCTCCTGGGCCGTGGTCCTGGTCACCCACGTGATGGCCTTCCTCGGCATGGGACTTGCGCCAGCGCTTCCGTATCCCGAGCAAACCGGAGCGATCTTCAGTCTGGCGGTGTTGGCCTTGGTGCCGGCGCACGTGGTCGTGCCACTTATCGGTGGAACGATTTATAGCCTCATCCGAAACACATCCCTTCAACGCGGCACGTAGGCAGAGTGCACCTAGACTTGTTCATAGAGGGCGGCATCGAGCAAAGCAGCGCGCCGCTCCCACACTGAGGCCTCGATACCGTCTTGTGGTTTTCCCGACCGATACCAATCTGTTGCCCAAATCTTCTGAAGAAGCCCAGCATATTGCTTAACCGTGTCGACCCTCTTTCCACCGATCAGTCGCGCGAGCTGCGGTTTGCTGCCATTGTTGACGGAGACGAAAAGATCAGGCCGCTTGGCGGCAAGCAATCTACTAGCCACGCCGACACTAACGCCCTTCAAAGCAGTCAGCTGATTCAGGACATCCTCGACCAAGTTCGATGAAATCTCGCCGGCCACCGGAACCTTGTCCAGTGCGATCCCGATCTTCTCGGGGTGATCATTCACTATCTGCTTCGCAAACCCAGCGGCGCTCATATTTCCTATGAAGCCGCTTGACTCCCCCATTCCCATAAGAATGTGCCGATCCCGTTTGGGGATGTCAGCAAATCTTTCATGGCTCGCGAAGATCCGATCGGCCTCGTCCAACTCGTTGAAATAGGAAGGATGGTCCCCAAATACGCGAACCTTGTTGCCTGCAGCAAGAGGACGATTGTGCTGCGAGTTGATCAATGCGAAGTAGGCCTCCCACGACATATCAAGACTTGAGATCGATGAAATCTCAAGCTTGGCGCCAGGCACCACGATCTTGCGTCGCTTGGCTGCTTCCCATGCTTTCGCATACTCCGAAAGCCACTCGGGTGTCAGAGGCACGCCGAGACTCCAATGCTCCTCAATAAACTCTGCTATCTCTCGGAAATTCCCATCCCTCACCGACCCAGCAAGCAACACCGAGATCTCCGTGTTGGAGGTGTATGCAGCCCCGGTGAAGTTCGCTGAACCGACGATAGCCCGAGCGAACTCGCCCTTTCGTCCAACGATAACTTTGGGGTGGAAGGTTCCCTCCGAATTGATGACCAGCCGCAGGCGATCTGACCCAGCACTCAATAACTCCAGTGCGCGAGGCTCGGTCTGTGCGAACGCCGTGCCGATGACCGCGCGCCCGACCTTAGCGAGATCCATCGCTTTCCAGTGCCTTGCACGCTCCTGGTCGGACCCCGCCCACGCGAAAGCCATATCGACTCGATCCGCCCACTGAAAGAGCTTTTGAAGTTCGAGGAACAAGGAATCGGCATCCGCAATGACCTTTGCTTTCATCGACTATCGGGCTCCCCACCCACCATTCGGTTTTGACGTATTCTCTGGCATTCCATACCAATCAACCAGCGAAAACTGCCATGGAAGCATTCTCAAAGGTATCCCCCCGAAGCGTTCGCTACATAAAGCTTGGGGTCGGTGGGGAGTGGGAGAAACCGTGCATCGAACAGGGAACTCTTCGCTTCGGCACAGACAGCGGCAATCCGGAGACTATTCGATGGGCAGAAGGCGGTAAGTGGGATGAATTGGCAGCGTCCTGGCGCGCTGCGAAGTCACAGGGGACAGCCACTCGCTTCACAAACGAGACCCGACTCTATTTCGAGGCTGGACCCGAAGATCTCTGGGTAACGTTCGTCGGAGAGCGCTTTTACTGGGGCTTCCTCGAAGCAGGTAGTCCAGAGCCAGTTGAAGAAGACATGAGCTCGGTGCGCAGAATCAGGGATGGCTGGCTCTGCGTCGACCGTAATGGGAAACCCCTACTCAAGTCCAACCTCCCCGGGAGCATCACCAATCTAGCGGCTTACCGAGGCACCTCGTGCTCGGTGAAGGCCGCTGAGCACGTTGTCCGCCGCATAAACGCGGAACTGAGCAAGGAAGTCCAACGGGCCGAGCTTGGCCGAGCGGAGCTAATCGAAGCAATCATCCCGCTCATCCAACGACTCGGACCGAAAGATTTCGAAGTCCTCGTGGAGCTGGTTTTCGGCGCTAGCGGCTGGCGCCGCATCGACGCTACAGGCGGAACCAGGAAGCTCCTTGATCTAGATCTGGAGCTTCCGTCTACCGGAGAACGCGCGTTTGTCCAGGTCAAAGCCAGAACGACCCAAGCGGAGTTCAACAATTACGCTCAGGAAGGCAAGGACGGGGTCTTCAGTCGAATGTTCTACGTGTTTCATACCGGCTCAATCACCTCAGACGACGAAACGATCACCCTGATTGATGCCTCGAAGCTCGCTCGAATGACTCTCGATGCCGGACTGACCGACTGGGTCATCCGCAAGGCGGAGTAGCGGAGCACCGAGGACCCAGCGCTGGGCGCAACGACCTATTGCGCCCAACTGACACACTCTTAGCTCTAACTAGGGAGTGCGAGCCCGGCCACCCGCGGGCGCTAGTTACCCTGGAAACTTGGGGAACTTTTCACTGGGGTGCTTGGCTTTCCACTCCTTGTAGGCAGCGGTTCCCTCCCAAGCCGTAAAGGACCTCGGCGGACGACCGCGCCCACTCCAAGTCTCGTGGGTGTGGGGCAACCAATACTTCGGGGCTACCTCTTTGGTCCCTGCCTCCTTCTTGGCTTTTGCTGGGCTACTCGCACCCACGGCCGTCACGATCTCGGCCTTCTGCTTGGCACTGAAGTGCTGACCGTATTGGCCGAGCAAGTTCATGACCTCGGCGAAGGCATCGGTCGCTTGCTGTTGGCGGAGCTGAGCCTCCTGCTCTTCGAGCTTCCGGAGTTCTTCCTCCAGCTTGGCCTTGGCGGTGGCGATGGAATCCAGGGTCGGCTTACTCATGCGTTGCATTGACCTCTTTCAGAAGACGGACCTGATGGCCGGCAGCTCACGAGTTTAATTGAACCGGCCGCAAAGCGGCCTACCCAAGGCTTGGCTAGAATCAGCCCTAACGGGCCGGAGCGCCCAGCCGACTTGGGGTATCCCTTGCCAACCGTCTTCTTTTCCTACTCCCATGCCGACGAAGACCTGCGCGACCAGCTCGAGAAGCAGTTGGCCATGCTCAAGCGCCAGGGGGTGATTGAGACTTGGCACGATCGCCGTATCGGCGCGGGTCAGGAGCTCGGGCAGGTCATCGATGACCACATCAACACCGATGACATCATTCTGCTTTTGGTAAGCCCAGACTTCATCGCGTCGGATTACTGTTACGACATCGAGATGAAGCGGGCCATGGAGCGTCACGACGCTGGCGAAGCCATCGTGATTCCCGTCATCCTGCGGGCCTGCGATTGGCACCATGCGCCCTTCGGCAAGCTGCTCGGCACCCCCAAGGACGGAAAGCCTGTCACCCAGTGGCCGGACCGGGATGAGGCCCTCCTGCATGTCGCCAGAGCGGTCCGGAACGCCGCCGGACGTCTTTCAGGAAGCAAGGCTCCAGCCGCCATCGGACCTCCTCCCTCACAGGCAGCCATCACCGCAGGTGATGTCACCCCGTCGAGGCCCGGTCCCCGTTCGAGCAACCTGCGGTTGTCCAAGACCTTCACCCAACGGGACAAGGACCAATTCAAGGCCGACACGTTCGAATACATCGCGCGCTACTTTGAGAACTCCCTAGCGGAGCTCGAGGCTCGGAACCCTGGCTATCAGGGCACGTTCCGACGCGTGGATGCCAACCGTTTCTTTGCAACGATCTACAAGGACGGCAAAGACGTTGCGCGGGCGACGGTCTACCTGGGCGGCATGCTCAGCGGGATCAACTACCTCCAGGGCGAGACCACCAGCAGCAACTCATCCAATGAGTCCCTCTCAGTCGACGCCGACGACCAAATGCTCTTCCTGACCAGCATGGGCATGTCATCGTTCGGGCGCGAGCGGGAGCAGAAGTTGACCCAGGAGGGGGCGGCGGAGATCCTGTGGGGCTTGGTAATAGACCCACTTCAACAACGCCACAGCTGGTAGATGTAGCTTGCTCTCGACAAGCGAATCTACCGACAATAGGTAGCATTGGGCACCAACTCATTCTCGATCCCGGGCTGCGAGCATCGAAGCTGCCATATCGGGCAGGTCCCGAATTCTTATGACTCGGCAACGGGTTGCTGAGTCACCACCTTGCTCAACCCATACGCCATACACATACTCGTGATCTCAGACATCGACTTGCGGAACTCTTTGGCAATAAATATGGCTTGATCGTAAAAATCCTTGTCAATTCGAACCATCTTTTGCACCTTTTCTGCACCATCAAAACCTTCCAATAGCGCCGTGAGCTCCCCGAACACTCTGGCGGAAGATTCTTTATCCAGTCGCTTGTTCAAGTCGTGAACGCCTGACCGGAGCAGATTTCGATAGATCACAGAGGGCTTTTGTCCTCTCTCGGCAGCCAAGTTCTCCAAGGCCACCCACAAGCCAGACCTCGCATAGACACCCACGGTCCTGGCACGCTCCTTCGTCACAATCTTCTGCTTACTAGAACCAGACCTCACGAAGCTTTGCCGCCGCAGCTCTTCCTCAAAGTGGACAAAGACCCTAACTAGATTTACCTCCGATAGGCTTACTTCTCTGCCCGAAACGCCTTCAGCGGAAAAAAACGCTTTTCCGGGCCGGCTTTCTTTAACACGGATAGTTTTGGCAAGATGCGCCAAACGGTCTGCCCGAGCTCGCAGCTCGTCAGCTAGCGCATTCATGTTTAGGAATGTAGTCGACATAAAGCACTACCTCGGAGTTGGCGGGTGAGTTCATTGTATCAATATTGTATCACAAGTCAAGCTTTTTTGAATCAATAGCTTATGGAGCGCCACATGGAAGTAGCAATAAGGGAAGCCGTCGCCAAAGTGCTGACCGATCCCACTGCCCCAGATTGGATTGCCAAGATCGACCTGAACCCGGCGCTAGTTGGTGAGCATGTCTTGAAACAGCTCGAAGAAGTCACCAAAGCTCAGATACGAGAGGAAGCGGAGACTCATATAGCCCGAGGCTTGCTTCATCTAAAAAACGCTTTCGCCACCGATACGGAGATGCCCGACTCGCCCACGGACTTCGTGCCATTGCCGGCATGTAGGCCCGTTCATACCGCCCGTTTGACCGTTTTGGCGGTCAATGCTCTTCTAGGCCATGCTCCTGTGTCGTATGGTTCTGAGAATGATGGTCATCTCTTCGTCAATCTGGTGGCTATGCGCGGCGAAGGGCGTATAGCTGAAAAGTCCACGAAGAGTATGCGTGGACACACGGACGCTGTGAGTTTCCCATTTCCAGGCCAGCGCGATACCGCGTATCAAAGAATTGCACCCTCGCCCGATGTCGTTTGCCTTGTGGGCATGCGCAATCCCCAGAGCGTGCCCACGATGATTATAAATCTGGATGAGGCACTTGAACTTCTTAATGCGACAGACATCAGCGAGCTAGAGAAGCTCCAGTTCATTATCAAGTGCCAAGGAACATTTCGCGAAGGCACGGCGCGAGAGTTGGGCAAGGAGCACCAGATCGACGGCGTCAATGTTCTTGCTAACAGAGGCGGCGGAGTTTACTGGACCCGCTTTAGCCACAGCGGGGTAGCCCCATCCTTTTCGGCTCCCGATGCAGCTGAAAACGCTATCGCAAAGTTTGAGAAAGCCTGTTCGAAAGTGGCACAGCCGGTCATTATCGATGGCGGTGATGTTCTGATTATCGACAATAGGCGTATGCTGCATGGACGTTCTGAGGTTGGTAAGGAAGTGGGGGGCAGGGCTCGCTGGTTGTTGCGTAGCTATGGCCTGTCAGCAACCCACATACCAAATGATTCGTTTCACGATGGCAGTCTGTTCAAGTTGTGGCCTTGACACGATGTCAAAACTAATGAACAAACAGAACATCTGTCACATATCGCTATGTGGCTGGTCGTAGACGGCTAACCTGGCTCGCCCCCAAGAGGTCGTTCTTACCATGCAATGGTGTCGCAAGACAGCTTCTTTTTATCGCTAGCCTCTGCCCTGTAGGCTAGCTGCCATAGCGTTAAAGCCGCTACAATGGCGGGACACAAGACAGGACACATTCCTGGTTTGCGTCCTGTAGGAGAATCAAGGGCTTAGGATCGGGTTGACTCGATCCCCCTCTCTCCGCCAGATTCATGAATGCGTCGCAACGCGCATCAGTCCTATGGTGGCCCCGTCGGCCCCTCGCGACGCTAGGTTGAAAACCCCGCCAGGGCCGGAAGGCAGCAACGGTATCGACTGATGCGGGTGCCGAGGCCAGCCGGTGGGGCCACCGCCTTTCTGAGGCTATCCGGATTCCGTTTGGCTCTAGAAGCGGCCATTCACTATCGTCTGCCGTTGCGACGGCCTTGTTCATACCGAGTCGGCACTATCGCGGGACGCGCCGTTGCGGCGGCCTTGTTTTCACCGGGTCATGAATGAAATGTGGGAGCGACGTGAGTCGCGACGTCGGTGTTTCCGGTCGCGACTCATGTCGCTCCCACGGATGGAGTCGCGCGGCATCCGGGCATCGGCTGTTACTTGCCGGGCACGATCCCCAGCGCATCCGGTTCGCGGCCGGTCACCCAGTAGTCGACCACCTGCCAGCGATCGGTGTCGACCACCGCAATGCGGTCGCCGCCGCTGATCGCCACGTAGGCGCGTGGACGGTCCGCGGCCACGGCCACCCCGATCGGCAGCGCCGCATGGCCCAGCATCGTGGCCTGGTACTCCATGCCCTCGCGCGGCAACGACACGGTGGCCACCGGCAACTTGGTACGTGCGTCGAACACCGCCAGCGTGGCGTCGCGCGCATTGGTGACGAACGCACGCCGACCGTCCGCGTCGAACACCACCCGTATCGGGAACCCCTTGCTGCTCATGCGCCGCCGCACCGCCAGCGTCTTCGGGTCGTGCACGGTCACCGTGCCGTCCTCGCGGTTGGTCACCCAGATTTCGGCGCCGTCCGGACGCACGGCCACGCCTTCGGCGCCCTTCCCCGCCGGCCGTTCGTGCGTCTTCGCCCCGGTGGCCAGGTCGATGCGGCTGAGCGTGCCGGCGGCGATCTTGGTGACGTAGGCGAAACGCTCGTCCGGCGACAGCGCCACCATGTGGCCGGTGCCGCCGCCCACCTCGATGGCCTTTTCCACCTGCGCGGCCACGATGTCCACGACAAGCAGACTGGCCGACGCCTCGGTGGTCGCCACCACGCGGCGGCCGTCGGACAGGAAACGCAGGCCGTGCGGCGCGCTGTGCTGACCAAGGTCGATGTGCCGCGTGGGCTTGCCGTCGACCAGGTCGAGGACCGACAACGTGTTGCCGGATTGCATGCCACCGTAGTTGGCGACCACCGCGACGCGTCCATCCGGCGACACGGCGATCTCGTGCGGCGCCTCGCCGGTGCGGAATTCGCCGATGCGCCGGCCGTCCTTCAGCGACAGGCGCCAGACGGTATCGGCGGACTTGTTGCCCACCAGCAGCTCGGCCGCCTGCGCCGGAAGTCCCGTCCAGACCATCGACAACAGTAAGCCGCAAGCCAGCAGAACGGAGACACGACGCATCGGTTTCAGGACTCCTGGTATTGCGGGTGCAGCCAGTCCGCCCCGCCTTCACGGTAATGCTCGCGCTTCCAGATCGGTACGCGCCGCTTCGCTTCGTCGATGATATAGCGGCACGCGTCGAGCGCGGCGCCGCGATGGACGGCGCTGACGCCCACCCAGACCGCCAGGTCGCCGACGGCCAGCATGCCCACGCGGTGCACGCAGCATGCCGCCAGCAGGTCGAAGCGCTCGGAGGCTTCGATGACGATGCGTTCGCCTTCGCGCTCGGCCAGGGGTGCATACGCTTCGTAGTCCAGGCCGACCACTGCGCGGCCTGCCTGGTGGTCGCGCACCCAGCCCTCGAAGCTGGCATAGGCGCCCGCGCGCGGGTCCAGCAGTTGCGCACGCAACGCGCCGATGTCGAACGGGGCTTCGGCCAGGCGGAAATGCAGCATGTCAGCCTCCGCTCACCGGGGGAATGAACGCGATCTCGCTGCCGTCGCGCACCGCGTCGCGCCAGCGTGCGAATTCGCCATCCACCGCGACACGCAGATGCTCGACGGGCCAGGCAATACCGTGCCGCGCCTGCGCCTCGGCGTACACGCCCGCAAGATCGCTTGCGGCGGTCTGCGCGACTTCGCTCGGCATGCCGGCGGCCTCGCGGAGGCTGGCGAAATAGAGCAGCGTCACCGTGGCCATCACGTCGTCCCGAAGTCGTGCTTGCCGCCGCGCTTGCCCTTCAGCCTGGCCGGGCCGATGACGATGCGGTGCGACAGGGCCTTGCACATGTCGTAGACGGTCAACGCGGCGATGGTGGCGCCGGTGAGCGCTTCCATTTCCACGCCGGTGCGGTGGGTCGTGCGCACGCGGCACTCGATGGCCAAGGTGGCGTCGCCGTCCCAGTCGATGGAGATCCGGCAACCGTCGATCGGCAGCGGATGGCAGAACGGGATCAGCTCGTGCGTGCGCTTGACCGCCATCGTGCCGGCGATGACCGCCGTATCGACGATGCCGCCCTTGGCGCTGCGCAGGCCATCGCGGCGGAGCTGCCGCGCGACCTCGGCGGGGAATTTCACCCGGCAGCCGGCCACCGCCTCGCGCGGCGTCGCCACCTTGCCGGAAACATCCACCATGGCCGGGCGGCCGGCGGCATCGATATGGGTCAGTGTCTTGCGGGGCACGCTGGAGATTCCGTATGGGAGGCGGTCAGCCGCCGACAAGATACATCTCGACGTGCTTGCGCTGGCCGACCGCCGGCAGGCCGCGCAGTTCGCTGTAGCGGTCGGCACGACGCGACCACAACCCGGACACATGGTCCGCCAGCGCGTCCTCGCCCCGGGCCAGCACGGCGCGCAGGTCCGTGCCTTCGTCCGCGAACAGGCAGGTATACAGCCGCCCGTCCGCCGACACGCGGGCGCGATGGCAGTCGCCGCAGAACGGCTCGCTGACCGAACTGACGAAGCCGATCTCGCCGGCGCCGTCCTCGAACGCATAACGCGATGCCACCTCGCCGCGGTAGCCGGCTCCCAGCGCGCGCAACGGCCAGCGCGCGGCGATGCGGTCGCGCAACTCGGCCGAACTCACCGTCTGTTCGCGTCGCCAGCCGTTGCAGGTGCCCACGTCCATGTATTCGATGAAGCGCAGCACGTGGCCGGTGCCGCGGAAACGCTCGACCAGCGGCAGCACCTGGTCTTCGTTGACGCCGCGCTGGACCACGGTGTTGAACTTGATCCGCTCGAACCCGGCGGCGACCGCCGCCTCGATGCCCGCCAGCACGTCGCCGATGCGTCCACGACCGCCGGACATGGCGGAGAACACGTCCGCATCCAGCGCATCCAGGCTGATGGTGATGCGGCGCAGGCCGGCATCGCGCAGGGCCCGCGCCTGCGCGGCCAGCAGCGAGCCGTTGGTGGTCAGCGCCAGGTCTTCCAGCTGCGGGATCGCCGCCAGGCGCGCCACCAGTTCCGGCAGGCGCTTGCGCAACAGCGGCTCACCGCCGGTCAGGCGCAGCTTGCGCACGCCCAGGTGCACGAACGCGCGCGCCAGCGTCTCGATCTCGTCGAACGACATCCGCGCGTTCGAATCCATGCCGTGGCCGTCCGGGATGCGGTCGGCCGGCATGCAGTAGCCGCAGCGGAAATTGCAGGCGTCGATCACCGACAGCCGCAGGTCGTGCAGCGGCCGGCCATGCGCATCCCGTGGCGACGGCATGACAGCGCTCATGCGGTTTCCACCGCCTGCCGCCGCGGTTCGGCCAGCGGCAGGGCATCGCCGGGATGGGCCACGCGATGGCCGCGCGCGCGTAACGCATCGCCATCGGCCGCGCTGGCGTAGTGGTAGAGCACACAGCGCGACAGCAATGCCGATGGATATTCGCGCTCCAGGTCGTCGATGCCGCTGTGCGAGGGATTGCCGTGCAGCGCGCAATCGTGCGCGATCAGTTCATCGCCATCGGCGTAGCGCGCCAGCATCTCGGGGATCGGCCGCGTATCGCCGGTCCACACCACGCTGCCCGGCAGGCGCAGCCCGAATGCGGTATCCGGCCAATGATGGCGCACCGGGAACACTTCCAGCCGCACGCCGTCGTGCCAGAACGCACCGGCCACCGGCACCAGCTGGAACGCATCCCAGAAGTTCGTCCCGCCCTCGGCCAGCACGTTGGGGTATTCGCCCACGCGCTGGTGCAGCAGCGGCACCAGCGGCGCCGGCACGTACAGGCGCACGCGGCCCCGTCGCGCGTCGTCGAAGTAAGTGCCCACGAACAGGCGCTCGAAACCCGCCACATGGTCCAGGTGCGCGTGGGTGACGAACAGCGTATCCGGCAAGGCGTGGTAGTGGGACTGGAAGGCGGTCAGTCCCTCGCCGCCGCAGTCGATGGTCAGCCAGGGCCGGCCGTCGCGATCCAGCGTGGCCATCGCGGAACCGAGCTCGACCGCGCTGGCGCTGCCCACCCCGTGGAAGCGCAGTTGCCAGCCCATGTCAGTAGCCCCGCGACCAGGTGTGGTCGTAGGCCTTGCGCAATACGGCGAAATGGCGCTCCACCTCGTCCGTGCCGCGCTCGCCGCGCAGCTTCAGCAGGGAGCGCTTCAGGCGCGCCAGGTTCTCCTCGCGCCAAGCGGTGGCGGGAATGCGCAGGTTGCCGCGGTCGAAATCGATCAGCCAGCCATGGCCCTTGTCGTCGAACAGGATGTTGTGCGCGTTGAGGTCGGCATGGTCCAGGCCGGCGCGATGGAAGCGCGCGACCAGCCGGCCGGCGGATTCCCAGGGGGCGTGCGGGCCCTGCGACTGGGCCAGGTCGGCCAGCGGGCGCACGTCCAGCAACCGTTCCATCAGGATGGCGGCGCGGTAGAACATGCCATCGCGCAGGTAACTGGCCGCCACCGGCCTGGGCACCGGCAGGCCGCGCGCCAGCAACGCGCGCGTCAGGCGGAATTCGGCGAAACTGCGGGTGCGGTTCGGCCCGTGCCACAGGTAGCGGTCGCGGCTGAAGCGCGCCGCCAGCCCACCCCGGCGGTACACGCGCAACACGCACTGGCTGGAGGGCGCATCGATGAACCAGGCGCCGCCACGACCGCCGCTGTCCACCGGCCGTGCGCGATCGCCCCACTTTTCCGGCAGGAACCAGTCGGGATCCGCTTGCCGCAGGTGTTTGCGGTCGAACAGAATCGCACCGTATCCGCTGCCATCGCGGAACGGCGTCAGGGATTCCGAGGCGTCAAATCCGACCATCCAGCGAGTCTAACAATAGTTCTTCCATGATTCCCCAATCGCTCTGCCTGCTCCGACTCTCCGCCCTGGGCGACGTGACCCATGTCGTGCCCCTGGTCCGCACCCTGCAGCGCCACTGGCCGCAAACGCGCCTGCACTGGGTCGTCGACAAGGCCGGCCACAAGCTGCTGGAGGGATTGGAGGGCGTGGCCTTCCATACCTACGACAAGAAGTCCGGCATCGCCGGCATGCGCGCGCTGCGTGCGCAATTGCCGGCCGGAGGCTTCGATGCCCTACTGCAGATGCAGGTCGCGTTCCGCGCCAACCTGCTGTCGGCCTTCATCCCCGCGCGGCGGCGCATCGGCTACGACCGCAGCCGCTCCAAGGACCTGCATGGGCTCTTCGTCAACGAACGCATCCCCGACCGCCCCGGCATCCATGTGCTGGATGCGATGGGCAGCTTCTGCGAACCGCTGGGCCTGAAGCAGGACCAGGTGGCCTGGAATCTGCCCGTGCCGGCCGAAGCCCACGAATGGGCGCTGGCGCAATGGCCGGCGGACGACCAGCGCACGCTGGTCATCTCGCCCTGTTCCAGCCATGAGCGGCGCAACTGGTACGCCGACCGCTACGCCGCCGTGGCCGACCATGCCGCCGCACGCGGCTGGCGGGTGGTGCTGTGCGGCGGCCGCAGCGAGCTGGAGCGTCGCACCGCCGACGCGATCCTGGCCGCCATGCAGGCGCCGGCCCTGGACCTGGTGGGCAAGGACACGCTGAAGCAACTGCCCGCCCTGCTCGCCCGCGCCGACCTGGTGATGACGCCCGACTCCGGCCCCATGCACATCGCCAACGCGATGGGCGCGAAGGTGCTGGGCCTGCACGCGGCCAGCAATCCCGCGCGCAGCGGACCGTATTCCGACCGTCGATACTGCGTGGACCGTTACGACGACGCCGCACGCAAGTACAAGGGCAAGCCCGCTTCCGAGCTGAAGTGGGGCAGCAAGATCGAGCACGACGGCGTGATGGAACTGATCGCCGTCGAGGACGCGATCGCCGCCTTCGAGCGCTACCGTCAGGATCGTCCCGGCGCATGAAGGCACGCGCCGGCGGCCTGATGCTGTGGCTGTTCCTGGCCTCCGGTTTCGCCGGCCTGGTGTACCAGTCGCTGTGGTCGCACTACCTGGGCCTGGTGCTGGGCCATGCGGCGTACGCGCAGAGCCTGGTGCTGGCGATCTTCATGGGCGGCATGGCGCTGGGCGCGTGGGCGGCCAGCCGCGGCATGGCGCGATGGCGCCGGCTGCTGTGGATGTACGCCGTGGCCGAAGGATTGATCGGCCTGTTCGGGCTGGGCTTCCATCGCGTGTTCGAAGGCTATGCGCGGGCCTCGCAGCTCCACGTGCTGCCATGGCTGGGCGAAAGCCCGTGGGCGCATGCGTATCCCTGGCTCTCGTGCATCCTGTTGCTGTTGCCGGCATGCGTACTGCTGGGCGCGACCTTCCCCCTGCTCAGCGCCGGCTACCTGCGCGCGGCGCCAGACGATGCCGGGCGCGCGCTCGGCGGCCTGTACTTCAGCAACAGCCTGGGCGCCGCGCTGGGCGCGCTGGCGGCCACTTTCGCCCTGCTGCCCGCGCTGGGCATGCCCGGCACGCTGAAGGTCGCCGGCGCGCTGAACCTGGCGGTCGCGGCGGGCGCGTGGTGGCTCTCGCGGCGGCTCGGGGAATCCCCATCGAGCAGCGCGGACGAACGCGTCGCGCCGACGGAGACGTCCACCGCCACAGCCGCGAACGCCGGCGGCGGGATGGCGCCGTTCGCCCTGACCATGGTGGCGCTGCTGTCCAGCGCCTGCTCCTTCGTCTACGAAATCGGCTGGATCCGCCTGCTCAACCAGGCGCTCGGCACGACGCTGCACGCCTTCGAACTGATGCTGGCCGCCTTCCTGCTGGGCCTGGCCCTGGGCGGATGGTGGGTGCGCCGGCGCGCGGCGCGGCTGGCCGATCCGCTGCGCACGGCCGGGCTGGCGCAGGTGGCGATGGGCGTGGCGGCGCTGCTGTCGGTGGTGGCGTTCGCGCAGTCGTTCCGCTGGGTCGGCGCGCTGATGGGCGCGCTGGCCCGCAATGACGGCGGCTATGCGCTGTTCGCGCTGGGCAGCGCGGGCATCGCACTGCTGGTGATGCTGCCCGCGACGTTCTTCGCCGGCATGACCCTGCCGCTGTTCACGCTGGCGTGGCTGCGCGCCGGTCGCGGCGAAGCGGGCATCGGCCGGCTCTATGCCGCCAATACGGTGGGCGCCATCGTCGGCGTGATGCTGATGTTGCACCTGCTGATCCCGGCCATCGGCGTGCGCTGGGGCCTGATGCTCGCCGCCCTGGGCGACGTGCTGCTGGGTTTCTGGTTGCTGGCGCGCAGCGAACGCGAGGCATCCCCGCGCCATGTGGCCGTCGCCGCGACGGCGGCGGCCGCGGCGCTGCTGCTCGGCGTGCTGGTCGGCCGTCCGGATCCGCGCGAGCAGGCCGGCGGCGTGTTCCGCACGGGCACGGCACGGCTGGACGAAAGCAACGAAGTGGTCTTCCTGCGCGACGGCAAGACCGCGACCGTCAGCGTGGTGCGCTCGGCGCACCATCGTTCCGCCGCACTGGCCACCAACGGCAAGTCCGACGCGGCGATGACGCTGGACATGCTGACGCCGCCCACCGGCGACGAGTTGACGATGGTCGCCCTGGGCGCGCTGCCGCTGGCCGTGCATCCATCACCGCGCACGGTGGGCGTGATCGGCTGGGGCTCGGGCCTGACCACGCACACGCTGCTGGGCAGTCCGGTGGTGGAGCGGGTGGAGACCGTGGAGATCGAGCCCGCCATCCATGCCGCCGCCCGCCGCTTCGGCGCGCGCGTGGCGCGGGCCTACGACGACCCGCGCTCCAGCGTGCACTTCGACGATGCCCGCCGCTTCTTCGCCGGCAGCCAGCGCCGCTACGACGTGATCGTGTCCGAACCGTCCAACCCGTGGGTCAGCGGCGTGGCCAACCTGTTCACCCGCGAGTTCTACGCCTTCCTGCGCGGGCGCCTGGCCGAGGACGGCGTGCTGGTGCAGTGGATGCAGACCTACGAGATCGACGACGCCCTGCTGGCCAGCATGCTGGCCGCATTGCAGTCGGAGTTCCCCGAGGTGGACCTGTACCTGTCGCACGACGTGGACCTGATCGTCGTCGCGCATGCGGGCCGGCGCCACGATCCGGATGCCCGGCGCTGGGATCATCCCGCGCTGCGCGAAGAACTGGCGCGGGTGGGGCTGCACGGCGCCGACGCGCTGGCGCTGCGCCACATCGGCGACGGCCGGGTGGCGGCGCTGTTCACCCGGGCGATGGCCGCGCCCGCGCACAGCGACTACACCCAGCACGTGGCGCTGCGCGCGCCGGCCACCCGCTTCCGCCGCGATTTCTCGCAGACTCTGCAGCAGTTGGCCGACAACGGCCTGCCGGTGCTCGACCTGTTGACGGGACGGTCGCCCGTGCCAGCGGACGCGGTCGTCAAGGCGCTGCCGGAACACCGCTTCACGCTGGGCCATCGCCACGCCGGCCTGGCGGCCGCGCTGCTGCGCGGGGAATACGTCCACCCTATCGAGCGCGCGACGCTGCCCGTGGCACTGGGCATGGCGGTGGAGACGCTGCGCGGCCTGTCGGCAGACGCGCCGCAGGACGAAGCGCTGTGGATGGAAGCCGCCGCGCAGGTCGCCGAGGCCACGCTGGGTTGGCTGCCCGCCGCGGACCTGCAGGGCGTGTGGATCGCACCGGCCTGGTGGCAGGGAGACGAGGCGCCACCCGCGCTGGAGCAGGTCATGGCCCTCTACCGGGCGGCGGCGCGCCGTGACCCCGCCGCCATGCGGCAGGCCGGCGAAGCGGTGCTGCGGTCGCCGGCGGGCATCACGCCCCGCGTGCGCGAACATGCGCTGGTGATCGCGCAGCTCGGCGCCATCGGCATGCGCGATTTCGCCGCGGTGGAGCGGCTGCACCGCGACCATGGCGACCAGGTCGCGCAACAGGAACGTTTCCGCATGGCACGCCACCTGATCCGTGTGTGGGCGATGGGCGAAGGACGTTTCGGGCCCGCCGCGGTGGCGCCAGGGGACGACCGGCGTCAGGGCGCCGCGCCGGTCCCGTAATCCTGGTACGACTTCTCCTCGACGTAGCTCGAGCCGAGCGCGAGGTTGATCTCCTTCTTGATCCGCGCGCGGGCGTCGTTCTCGAAGTAGACGCTGCGGGCGAGGCGCACGAACTCGTCGTCGAACTGCTGCGCCTTCTCCTTGATGCGGATGTCGTCCTCGATCACCCACAGGCGCTCGTTGACCGCCTTCAACTGGGCGCGCAACGTGGCGATGTCGTGGCCCGCGGCCGGATGCGCCAGCCACGTCTTCTCCAGCGCCGACAGTTCGTTGCGCACGTTGGCCAGCTTGGCCTCATCGGTCATGCGCTCGGACTTGATCTGCAGGATGGCGATCTTGTCGAGCAGTTCGCCGAAGGAAACGGGGACGAGGATTTCGGACATGGGAAGCTTCCTGCGCAAAGAAGCGCATTGTAGGCGCAGGGTGCGCCCTGGCGCACCGCAGGCGCACCCGATTCGTCATCGTCCCGTGAACGCGGACGGTCGGGGCATACCCACGGCAGTTCGCTTCGAGGATGGTCGTCGGGAGACTGCCGATGGCGATGGTGCGCCAGGGCGCACCCTACGCACATCCATGTGCCTCGCCCCTCCGGGGTGGCTTCGCCGTGCAGGACGGCAATCCTGCCATCCTGTCGAACCTGGTGTTCTCTCAAGCTCCTCCCTCTCCGCCAGATACGCAAAAGCCCTTTTGCGGCACGCGGCGCGGGAACGTCCCTGGGGGGATTCACTCGGCACATCCATGTGCCTCGCCCCTCCGGGGCGGCTTCGCCGTGCAGGACGGCAATCCTGCCGTCCTGTCGAACCTGGTGTTCTCTCAAGCTCCCCCCTCTCCGCCAGATACGCAAAAGCCCCCTTGCGGGGGCCCTTGCGTATCTGGCGGAGAGGGGGGGATTCGAACCCCCGAGGCGCTATAAACGCCTGCCTGATTTCGAGTCAGGTACATTCAACCGCTCTGCCACCTCTCCGTGCGGTCCCCGGTGCGGCCGGGGGCGTGAATGATACGGGTCGGGCCGCATCGGGACAAGCCGACGATGCCGGTTCCGTGCAATCCGACGGCTTTTCCGCGCCCCCATGAACCTGCCCCGCCCGCGCGCGCGCCATGGTGCTTGTCGCATGTCCTGTCCACCCGGATCATTGCGTATGAACAGTTAGGCAAAATGCCATCCCGACCTCACAAGGCACCATGATCGAATTCGGCCACATCACCCACGTCGGCCTCAGGCGCGAGCTGAACGAGGATACCTACTACGGCGACAGCGAACTGGGGCTATGGCTGGTGGCCGATGGGATGGGCGGGCATGCCTGCGGCGAAGTGGCCAGTGCGCTGGCGCGCGAAACCATCGTGCGCGAGATCCGCGACGGCACGCCGCTGGCCCAGGCCATCCGGATAGCCGACGAAGAAATCATCCGCACCTCGCGCCGGCGCAACGACACCCTGCCCATGGGCACCACCGTGGTGGCCGCGCGCATCCAGGGCAACCGCTTCGAGGTGGCCTGGGTCGGCGACAGCCGCGCCTACCTGTGGCGAGAGGGCAACCTGGCCCAGCTCAGCCAGGACCACAGCTATGTGCAGGAACTGATCGCCCAAGGCGCGCTGACCGCCGAGCAGGCGCGCTCGCATCCGCACCGCAACGTGGTCACCCAGGCGCTGGGCGTCACCGACCCCAACCACCTGAACGTGGAAACCATGACCGGCGAGCTGAAGCCCGGCATGCAACTGCTGTTGTGCAGCGACGGCCTGACCGAGGAAGTGGACGACGGCAGCATCGCCAACACCCTGCGCCACGACGACTGCAGCGCGCAGGAATGCGTGGATACCCTGGTCGCCGCCGCGCTGGACGGCGGCGGCTCGGACAACGTCACCGCGATCCTGGTCCGCTGCCACTGACCACTCCCTCGTTGTAGGAGCGGCTTTAGCCGCGACCGTGAAACAGGAAGCCATCGGCCACGGATTGACGCGGATAAGCACGGATGAAGCTTTTTTTGCTCCATCTCATCCGCGTGATCCGTGCAGATCCGTGGCCAATGCTCGTTCTGTTCTTGCGGTCGCGGCTAAAGCCGCTCCTACAGGGGGAAAAGATCGAACGATCAGGCGCCTTCCAGCACTGGCGGGTCCCACAGGCAGCGCCCGCCGGCCTTCTTGCGAAGTTTCTCCAGGCGCGCCTCGTGCGCGGCCATCTCGTCCACGGTCGGGCGCACGCGGGGGCGTTCGCCCGACGCCGGGACGGCGAACACCGGCATCGCCACGGATTGGGACGGCGTTCCCGGCTCGTCCCCGCCGAATCCGATCTCACGCTGGCCGGCGGTCAGGTTGAGGTACACGTCGCACAGCAACTGGGCGTCGAGCAGTGCGCCGTGCAACTGGCGGTGCGTGTTGTCCACGCCCAGGCGCTTGCACAGCGCGTCCAGCGAGTTGCGCTGCCCCGGGAAGCGCTGGCGCGCCAGCAGCAGGGAATCCTCCACGGTCACGCGGTCGGCCAGGCGGCCGTAGTGCTCGCCCAGCCGCGAAAGTTCGTAGTCCAGGAAGCCGACGTCGAACGCGGCGTTGTGGATCACCAGTTCGGCGCCCTCGATGAAGGCCAGGAACTCGTCGGCGATGTCGGCGAACAGCGGCTTGTCGGCCAGGAACTCCAGGCTCAGGCCGGTGACTTCGGCCGCGCCCTGCTCGAACTCGCGCTGCGGGTTGATGTACTGGTGGTAGGTGCGGCCGGTGGGCCGGCGCTCCAGCAATTCGACGCAGCCGATTTCCACGACGCGGTTGCCCTTCTTCCATTCCAGGCCGGTGGTTTCGGTATCGAGGATGATCTGGCGCATCAGGACTGGGCTTCCACGGAACGGATGGGATAACGGAACAACTTCACCTCGCGCTCGACGCCGGGCAGTTGGGTCATTCTCTCAAAGGCGAATCTCAGCTTCTGCAGCAGGCTGATCGAGGCGGCGTTGTCGGGATTGACGATGGCGAACACCTGGTCCAGACCCAGTCGGTCGCGGGCATCCTTCAGCACGCCGCGAGCGGCTTCCAGCGCATAGCCCTGGCCGCAGAATTCGGGAAGCAGGGCATAGCCCAGGTCCGGGCCTTCCAGTCCCTCGCGGCGCACCAGTCCGCAGTTGCCCGCAAGCGCACCGGTGGCCTTCACCTGCACGGCGTACATCGCGTAGCCCTGTTCGGCATAGCCGCGCAGCGCGCCGTTGCGCAGGTACCCGCGCGCCTCTTCCAGCGTGCGGACGCCGCGATCGGCGATGTGGCGGATGAAGCCGGGATCGTTCAGCAGCCGCAGCATCATCGCCGCGTCCTGGTCGGAGGCATCCGACATGGCGAGCAGGCGCAGGCGTCCGGTTTCCACCACCGTCTGGCCGGGCGCCAGCGCGATGCTCACGCGACGGCCCCGTTGCGGAACCGGATCGCCTCGTTGCGCGCCAGCACATCGACGCGCTCGTTGTCGGGATCGCCGGCATGGCCCTTGACCCATTTCCACTCGATCCTGTGCCGGGCGGCGGCCGCATGCAGCCGTTCCCACAGGTCGCGGTTCTTCACCGGGTCGCCGCCGGCGGTCTTCCAGCCGCGCCGCACCCAGTTGGGCATCCATTCGGTGATGCCCTGGCGGACATACTGCGAATCGATGTGCAGGGTGACCTGGCAGGGCTCGGTCAATGCCTCCAGCGCCGCGATGGCGCCCATCAGCTCCATCCGGTTGTTGGTGGTCTGGGCTTCGCCGCCGGTCAGTTCGCGCTCCTTGGCCTGGTAGCGGAGCAGCGCGGCCCAGCCGCCCGGGCCGGGATTGCCCAAGCAGGAGCCATCGGTGTGGATGCTGATGTGCTTCATGGAGTCCTTGAGGGGTGGATCAGGCTGGCGCCGCGGCGCGCCAGGTACGCGCGGTAGCCGGTGCCGGGGGGATCAGGCCGGCCACCCGTTTCTCGGCCTGCAGCACGCACACGGCGCGCAGTTGCGGCGGCCAGCGGCTGGCCTGCGGCCGCGCGGTCCGCCACACCGGTCCCAGGTAGCGGGCATCCCCCAGCGGCTGCAATCCCACTTCGCGCAGGCGCAGGCGCCAGCCGGTCGCGTCCAGGGGTTGCAGGCCCGCCCGGCGCCAGCGCAGGCGGTAGGGACTGAACGGGTTCACGGTGAACAGCCAGAGGCGTCCACCGGGCTCCAGCACGCGGGCGCATTCTTCCAGCAGGTCGTCGCCCTGCCCCGCATCCAGCAGGTGCTGCACCACGATGCTGCCGATGGCCTCGGTGGGAAGGGGCAGCGGCAGACCGCAGCGGACGCTGCCGGTGAGCGATGGCGCGGCGCCCGTCGCGTGCAGGCGCAACCCGCGGGGCAGCGGGGTCATGGGCGTCGATTCGCCCGCGGCGGCGGACAGCCACAACCAGGGTTGCGGGGCGCGGCTGGCCAGGGCCTGCGCGATGAGGGCCTGTTCAGCCTCCAGCAGGGGCGCGCCCCGTTTGGTCCCGAACCACGGCAGGGCATCGGGTTGACGGGTGAACGCGAAGGCAGGCATGTTCGGGATTGTAGAGGACGCCACCCCCGCGCGTCCGTCCCCGCAGCCCGTGGAGCCCGCCGTCGATGCGCCTGCTTGCCCTGCCCGCCTTCGAGGACAACTACATCTGGGCACTGGTGGACGACGATGGCGACGCGCTGGTCATCGACCCGGGCGATGCGGCGCCCGTGCTGGCGGCCACCGGCAACGGCCTGTGGCCGGCGGCGGTCCTGGTCACCCACCACCATGCCGATCACGCCGGCGGCGTGGCCGCGCTGCGCGAGCGCTGGCCGACCCTGCCGGTGTTCGCCCCCGACGATCCGCGCATCCCCGACGCCAGCCAGCGCGTCGGCGAAGGCGACCGCATCGAGCTGAAGAACTGGCGGTTGTCGGTGATGGCGGTGCCCGGCCATACCTCCAGCCACATCGCCTTCCATGGCGGCGGCGGCGATGGACCACCGCACCTGTTCTGCGGCGATACCTTGTTCAGCCTGGGCTGTGGGCGGATGTTCGAAGGTACGCCGCCGCAGATGCTGGCCTCGCTCGACCGTCTGGCCGCCCTGCCGGCCCATACCGCGGTCTGCTGCGGCCACGAGTACACCCTGTCCAATGCGGCCTTCGCCCTGGCCGTGGACCCCGACAACCCGGCCCTGCGCCAACGCACCGAGGAAGCCCGCGCCATGCGCCATGCCGGACGCCCCACGCTGCCCAGCACGCTGGGCCAGGAAACCGCCACCAACCCCTTCCTGCGCGTGGACACGCCATCCGTACGGGCGGCGGTGGCGCGCCGCCTGGGCCGCGCGCCCGCCGACCGGGTGGAAGTCTTCGCCGAACTGCGGCGCTGGAAGAACGACTTCCGCGCATGAGGTCCCGTCGCGCCCTGCGCTGGACCGGCCTGGCGGCCGGGCTGCTGGCGACGCTGATGGTCGCGGCCGCCGACGATCCCGCCCCCATGGCCGCTCCGGAAGCCGGGGCCCTACCCGCGGCACCGGCGGCGATCCCCGCGGTGCCCCCCATCGACCCGGCCAGCCTGCCCCCCACCCAGCAGCGCAGCGGCCTGGAAATCTACCAGCGCTTCCGCGACGGGCTGGCCGATCCGACCTGCGACAGCGCCGCCACCAACGGGCGCTGGAAGCAACACTTCAGCCACGCGCCCGGCCAATTGGTCAAACCCAACGACGATCTGTTGCCGCTGTTCGGCTACGTGGTCGACGCCCTGCGGGAAGCGCACCTGCCGACCGAGTACGCGCTGATCCCCTTCGTCGAAAGCGGCTACAAGCCCGGCGCGCGCAACGCCGGTGGCCCGGCCGGGCTGTGGCAGTTCATCGGCACCACGGCGCGCAACCACGGCGTACCGATGCGCGAAGGCTACGACGGCCGCCTGTCGCCGGTGGATTCCACCCAGGCCGCGGTGCGCTATCTGAAGACCCTGCACGGCATGTTCGGCGGCGATTGGCGGCTGGCGGTGATGGGCTACAACGCCGGCGAATACCGGGTCCTGCAGTCCATGCGCCGCGCCGGCATGAACGCCGGCAACGCGCGCCCGGCCGAACTGCCCGGCCTGTCCGGCATCACCTACGCCTATGTCGAGAAACTGCACGCGCTGGCTTGCATCTTCCAGCAGGCCGACGATCGCATGGAATGGCTGCGCCGCCTCGATCGACCGGTGCCGCGACTGGCGCCGCACACCCTCCCCGCCGATGCCACGCTGGAGCAGTGGGCCGCCCGCAACGGACACAGCGCGCTCCTGTTGAAACGCCTCAATCCGGCGCTGGCCGGCACTTTCAGCCGTGGCCCGCGTCCCCTGCGGCTGCTGGCGCCCACCGAGGCCATTGACGAGGTGTTGCCCCCCATTGCGGCGGCCGATGCCGGTCCGGAGCGGAACGCGGCCGGGACCAGGGCACAGGATTCTTCCGGGTCCGGCGAAAGCGCCCGCTCGCATACCGTCCGCAGCGGCGAATCGGCCTGGACCATCGCCCGCCGCTATGGACTCAAGCCGCAGCAACTCCTGGTGCGCAATGGCCTGAAGGCCGATGCGGTGCTGAAACCCGGCATGGTGCTGCAACTGGACGAAGCGGCGCCCTGAGCCCGGCGGGAACGGCGCCGGCCGTACACGCCACTCCTTCGCCGCCATCCACGAAAAAGCCCGCCTTGCGGCGGGCTTTGCTTCACGTCGTCGAAGGGTCTACAGGCGCTCTTCGAACACATTCACCTTGAAGCGCTTGCGCATGGCGTCGACGTACGCCTGCGACGCGATGCCACCGCTCATCTGCGCGAGCTGCTGCTGCATCATCACGCGTTCCTCGGCGGGCATCGCCGTCATGTCGCCCTCGGTCACCTTGTTGACCGCGAACACGATGTAGTTGCCGTCGCCCAGCGACACCTTGCCGGCAATGGCCTTGCCTTCGGCCGGGCGCTGCGCGGCGAAGATCGCCTCGTTCGCTTCGGCCGTCGGCATCGGGATGCCGCGACGCATGCCGGGCAGATCGTTGAAGCGCAGGTTCTCCGCGGCGGCGATCGCCGACAGCGCCTCGCCCTTGTCCAGGCGCGCGACCACCGCATCGGCGGCGGCCTCGGCGGCCTTCTCGCGGCGGTCTGCGCGGATGGCGACGACGACGGCGTCGCGCACTTTTTCCAGCGGCTGCGCCTGCTCGGGCGCGTGCTGGGTCACGCGGATGACGACGCTGTGGTTCGGCGCGATCTCGATGGGATCGCTGATCGTGCCGTCCTGCACCAGCGTTTCCGAGAACGCGGCCCGCAGCACGGCCGGGTTGGCGGCGATGCCGAGCGGCGCGTTGCGCGGGAACGGTCCCACCGTCTGCAACGGCAGGCCGACCGCCTGCGCCGCCGGCGCCAGTTCCGTCGGGTTCTTCAGCGTCTCGTTGACCACGCGGCCGGCCAGGTCGTTGTAGGCACGCTCGCGTTCGTTGCCGGCCTGCTCCGCGGCCAGTTCGCCGCGCACTTCCTCGAAGCTGCGGCCCGTGCCGGGCCTGATCTCGCGCAGCTGCAACACGTGGTAACCGAAATCGCTCTTCACCGGCCCGCTGATCTCGCCGGCCTGCATCGCGAAGGCCGCGTCCTCGAACGGCTTCACCATCGAGCCGTCTTTCGCGAAAGGCGGCAGTTCGCCGCCCTCGTCCCTGGAGCCGGGATCTTCCGAATTGGCGCGGGCCAGCGCCGCGAAGTCGGCGCCTGCCCTGGCCTGCTGCGCCAGCGCGGCCGCCTTTTCCTCGGCGGCTTTCAGGGTGGCCGCATCCGCGCCGGCGTCGGCCGCGATCAGGATGTGCGCCACCACGCGCTGCTCGGGCGAAACGAAGCGCGATTTCTCGTCTTCGTAGCGCTTGCGCAGCGCGGCTTCATCGACCGGGGCATCGGTCGGCAGCGTGTTGCCGTTGATCTCGATGTACTCCAGCGCAACGCTCTCGTCCTGCTTGAAGTCGTCCTTGTGCCCGTCGTACCACGCCTTGATGTCGGCATCGTCGACCGGCGCGCTGTCTTCCGGCGGCGCCGGCAACAGCGCGAGGCCGACGTCGCGGGTCTCGCCCAGCAACTTCCACATGCGTTCCTGCTCGCCGTCGGTGAAGAAGTCGGAATCGCCGATGGCCTGCGGGATCAGCAGCATGCGCAGGCGGTCGCGCTGCTCTTCCTGGAACTTCAGCGGCGAAATCGGCGGCACCTGCGAGGACAGCAGCAACTGGTACTGCTCGGGACTGAACTTGCCGTCCACCTGGAAGGCGGGTTCGCTGCTGATCGCCTTCTGCACGGCGGCATCGCCGATGCGGATGCCCGCGCGCGTGGACGCCAGCGCCAGCACCTTCTGGTCGATGAGCTGCTCCAGCACCCTGCGCTTGTTCTCCACGCTCTCGAACTCGCGCGGATCGAACGCCTCGCCCTGCGCCTGGCGCTGCTGCTGGCGCACCTGCTCGAAGGTGGCGCGGAATTCGTCCGTGGTCACTTCCTCGCGCTGCCACAGCATCGAGACCGGCCACCATTGCGGAGCGGATTCCCACCAGGTCGGCGGCGCTTCGACCACCGCCACGTCGCCGGCGGTGCCACCGGTCATGTATTCGTTCACGCCGACGAAGGCGAACGGAATGATCAGCAAACCCAGGATCAGGCTGGCGATCCAGCCGGTGGTCTTGTCGCGGAGTTTCTGCAGCATGGGTGCATGGGGCCCGATTTCGTTTAGCCCTGCAGTTTAACGCGCCTGGGGCATGGCCGTCTCTACGCTGCGGCGCCGCCGCGACCGACGGGCGGCACGGCGCCGGGCCCGCCAGCCAGGATCGGCGGACAGCAAAAAGCCCGCCTTCGCGGGCTTTCTGGGGATGGTGGCGGAGTGCACGGGGCATTCCTGACAGGAGCCCCCGACCGCGCCGCCGCTAGTTCTCGCGCTCCAGGCACTCGCAATCACAGGTGTCCGATGAGGTTGTCCGGGACGATAGCAGGTCCCATCGGAGACTTGCTTCATTTCGATATTTATAATAATATCGAAATATGGAGAACACCAACGCCGTCCTGCTGCTTAGCGCCCTGTCCCAAGAAACGCGGCTCGCCGTGTTCCGCCTGCTGGTCCAGCAGGGTCCCAACGGATTGCCGGCCGGCCAGATAGCCGACCGGCTGGACATCAGCCCGGCCACCCTGTCCTTCCACTTGAAGGAACTCACCAATGCCGGGCTGACCCTCGCCCGTCAGGAAGGGCGCTTCGTCATCTACTCGGCCAACTACAAAACCATGGACGGGCTTATTTCGTTTCTGACCGAGAACTGCTGCGCCGGGGCGCCGTGCGAAGCGACCGCCTCCCCTTGTGCTGTATCCGACAAACAAATGAGGAACGACCCGTGAAACGCCTCCATATCCATGTCTCCGTCAAAGACCTGGCCGAAAGCATCCGCTTCTACTCGGGACTGTTCGCCACGGCGCCCACAGTGGAGAAGGCCGACTATGCCAAATGGCTGCTGGACGACCCGCGCGTCAACTTCGCTGTTTCCACGCATGCCCAAGCCACCGGCGTTAACCATCTCGGCATTCAGGCCGAGGACGCCGAGGAACTGACCGAAATCAAACAGCGCGCCCACATTGCGGGTATCGCCAGCCAACCCGAAGTCGGCGCCGACTGCTGCTATGCGCGATCGGACAAGCATTGGCTGGAGGACCCGCAAGGCATCGTGTGGGAGGCGTTCCACACGATGGGCGATATCCCTGTCTATGGCGCCAACCGCGCGCCCGGACAGGATAAGAACGCCTGCTGCGCTCCCGTTCCGTCCACGAACGCCAGCGCCCGCACTTCCTGCGGCACGGCTTCCGCCTGCGGCTAACCGCCACCATGCCACCGATCCCCACAACACGATGAACACGACGCCCTACAACATCCTGTTCCTTTGCACGGGCAACAGCGCCCGCAGCATCATGGCGGAAGGATTGGTCAATGACCTTTCCCACGGCCGGTTCAAGGGTTTCAGCGCTGGCAGCCATCCCGCCGGACAGGTCAATCCCCTCGCGCTGGAAACCTTGCAAGCACTCGGCTGCGAAACCGACGGCATGTCCAGCAAGAGTTGGGATATCTACGCCGGCCCGGACGCTCCAAAGATGGATTTCATCATCACTGTCTGCGACAACGCGGCGGGCGAAGCTTGTCCCTTCTGGCCGGGTTCGCCGATGACGGCACATTGGGGATTTCCAGACCCGGCCAAAGTCGAGGGCGACGACGAAACCAAGCGCGCCGCCTTCTCCAGGACAGCTCAAGCCATCGCCCCCCGCCTGCGCCTGTTCCTGTCGCTTCCGATAGACAAACTCGACGCCTTGTCCTTGCAGAACGAGCTGCGCTCGCTCGGCTCCGTCTGATGCCGATGCGCAGTCGCCTGCTGGCCGAGGCGCTAGGTTCCGCCTTTCTGCTCGCCGTCGTCGTGGGCTCCGGCATCATGGGCGAGCGGCTATCGGCTGGAAATATCGCCATCGCATTGCTAGCCAATGCATTGGCGACCGGCTGCGCCTTGTTCGCCCTGATACAGATGTTCGGCCCTATTTCCGGGGCACACTTCAACCCCGCCGTATCGCTGGCGATGGTGGCGCGAGGAAAACTCGTCGCGCGCGATGCCGCCGGCTACATCACTGCCCAGGTTGCAGGCGCTTTCGCCGGGGTGGCGTCGGCCCATGCCATGTTCGGCCTTCCTGCTTTCAGCGCCTCGACGCATGCCCGGCTTGGAGCGCCATTGGCGTGGAGCGAGTTCATCGCCACTTTCGGCCTGCTGCTCGTCATCCTCCTGGCCAGCCGCGGAAGAAATCATCGCCGATATCCAGCGCCCCGGCGCCTTCAAGGAGCAACTGCTAGCCAGACGCGCTCGACCAGCCGAAACGGAAGCGCCGTTTACGCCAAGGCACCGCCCCTGCGGCCCTCGGTTGTTATCGCAACCGGGGGACGCATCGTTTTGAAGTGCTATCCGGCACGGGCCGCAATCTTCGGAGGCTTGATCATTGCGCTCCCCTCGCGCAGTCCCATGAAGGTTTGAGAATAGTCGGCCGCCCACTGAACCGACATTCGGAGGGCTACTCGGGGGCAGCGGGTGCCTATGGCGCACTTTGACGACCATCCGGCCTAGCGCAGGCTCAGGTCGGCAGGCACACACAGGCGGAAGTAAAACAGGCTGGAGCGGTCTCGGATGAGGTAGTGCGCCACTCGCATGGACGTGTCCAAGCGAATGTCCAGGACCCGAAAAAACGAAACGCCCGCAAGTCACTGACTAACGGGCGCTTCGAATTTAGTGGCGGAGTGGACGGGACTCGAACCCGCGACCTCCGGCGTGACAGGCCAGCATTCTAACCGACTGAACTACCACTCCGCGCTGAGACGAACATTGTAAGGCGGTTTCGCGCGTTTCCGCTAGACCACCCGACAAATTTTCTGATTTCGCATCGCCCCGAGGTGGTGGGTGCTGAGGGTTTCGAACCCCCGACCCTCTCCGTGTAAGGGAGACGCTCTACCGCTGAGCTAAGCACCCGGGCGCTTGTGCACCCTGCCATCGGCAGCGAGTCGATTAGTTTACGGCATCCTTCAGGGCTTTGCCAGCCTTGAACGCCGGGTTCTTCGACGCATTGATCTTGATGGTGTCGCCGGTCTTCGGGTTGCGGCCCGTGCGGGCGGCGCGCTTGCGGACCTGGAAAGTGCCGAAGCCGACCAGCGTCACGGTGTCGCCCTTCTTGAGGGTCTTGGTGATGCTGGAGATGACGGCGTCGACGGCACGGCCGGCTTCGGCCTTGGACATTTCGGCTTCGTCGGCGACGGCATCGATCAATTCGGTTTTGTTCATTTAGTAACTCCCTTTGCGGCACAACCGCGGAATAAGTAACCGGGACCTCAGGCGTCACGCGCCCGCGCAGGGTCCGGCCGTTTTTTCCGCAGGCATCATCCGGTGTGGAGATGCCTGCGGGTCACGCCGTTATACCAGCGCAAAAAATGCCACGCAAGCCGAAAACCCAATAATGACGCGGGTTTTGAGGGTTTTCGGCTCGTTGTCCGACCAGCGTTCAGTGCTTGACATCGGGTTGCCGTGAAGGCTTCTCCGCTTCCGGCACGGGACGCTCCGCGCTGCCGCCGCCTGCCGCCGGCACGGGCGCGAGCGGGCGTTCCAGGGCCAGGTCGAGCACTTCGTCGATCCAGCGCACCGGCACGATCTTGATGCCATCGGTGACGTTGGCAGGAATGTCCGACAGGTCCTTGCGGTTCTCTTCCGGGATGATCACGGTGGTGATGCCGCCGCGCAGCGCGGCCAGCAGTTTTTCCTTCAGCCCGCCGATCGCCGACACGCGTCCGCGCAGCGTGATCTCGCCGGTCATCGCCACGTCGGCGCGCACCGGGTTCCTGGTCAACGCCGACACCAGGGCGGTCGCCATCGCGATGCCGGCGCTGGGGCCGTCCTTCGGCGTGGCGCCATCGGGCACGTGCAGGTGCACGTCGTGCTTCTGCAGGAAATCCGCATCCACGCCCAGGCTGGCCGCGCGGCTGCGCACGACCGACAGCGCGGCCGAACCGGATTCCTTCATCACGTCGCCCAACTGACCGGTCAACGTCATGCCGCCCTTGCCGGGCACCAGCGCCACTTCGATCTGCAGCAGGTCGCCGCCGACTTCCGTCCACGCCAGTCCGGTGACCAGGCCGATCTCGTTCTGCTCTTCCGCACGGCCGAAGTCGTAGCGGCGCACGCCGGAATACTTCTCGAGGTTCTTCGAGGTGACCTGCACGGAGGCGGTCTTCTTCTTCGTTGCCGGCCTGGGACCGGCCAGTGCGATTTCCTTCACCACCTTGCGGCAGATCTTGGCGATCTCGCGTTCAAGGTTGCGTACACCGGACTCGCGCGTGTAATAGCGCACGATGTCGCGGATCGCGCCCTCGGCGATCTTCAGTTCTTCCGGCTTCAGGCCGTTGGCCTTCAGCTGCTTGGGCACCAGGTAACGCTGGGCGATGTTGAGCTTCTCGTCCTCGGTGTAGCCGGGGATGCGGATCACTTCCATGCGGTCCAGCAACGGACCGGGAATGTTCAGCGAGTTGGACGTGGCGACGAACATCACCTCGGACAGGTCCAGGTCCACTTCCAGGTAGTGGTCGTTGAACGCGCTGTTCTGCTCGGGATCCAGCACTTCCAGCAATGCCGACGACGGGTCGCCGCGGAAATCCATCGACATCTTGTCGATCTCGTCCAGCACGAACAGCGGGTTCTTGCTGCCGGTCTTGTTGAGGTTCTGCACGATGCGGCCCGGCATCGAACCGACGTAGGTGCGGCGATGCCCGCGGATCTCGGCCTCGTCGCGCACGCCGCCCAGGCTCATGCGCACGAACTTGCGGTTGGTCGCCTTGGCGATGCTCTGCCCCAGCGAAGTCTTGCCCACGCCGGGCGGACCGACCAGGCACAGGATGGGGCCGCGCATCTTCTTCACCCGCGACTGCACGGCGAGGTATTCGAGGATGCGGTCCTTGACCTTGTCCAGGCCGTAGTGATCGGCGTCCAGCGTTTCCTGCGCCACCTTCAGGTCCTTGCGGACCTTGGTGCGCTTGTTCCACGGCACGCCCAGCAGCCAGTCCAGGTAGTTGCGCACCACCGCCGCCTCCGCGGACATCGGCGACATCTGCTTGAGCTTGTTGAGCTCGTTCTTGGCCTTGGTCTCCACCGGCTTGGGCATGCCGGCCTCGGCGATCTTGCGGGCCAGGTCCTCCAGTTCGTTGGGGGCTTCGTCCAACTCACCCAGTTCCTTCTGGATGGCCTTCATCTGTTCGTTGAGGTAGTACTCGCGCTGGCTCTTCTCCATCTGCGACTTCACGCGGCCGCGGATGCGCTTCTCCAGTTGCTGCACGTCGATCTCGCCATCGACGAAGCCGACCAGCAGTTCCAGCCGCTCGCCGACCTCGATGGTTTCCAACAGGCGCTGCTTGTCGCTCAGGCGTACCCCAAGGTGCGCGGCGATGGTGTCGGCCAGGCGGCTGGGCTCGTCGATGCCGGCCAGTGTCTGCAGCAACTCGGGCGGCAGCTTGCGGTTGGTCTTCACGTACTGCTCGAACAGGCTCATCAGCGAACGCGCGACGGCCTCGATCTCGCGCGGTTCGCGGGCGTCGGTGGTCTCGATTTCCTCGCCCTGTCCGTACAGCGAACCGTCGCGTTCGACGACGTTGGACACGTTGACGCGCGCGGTGCCTTCCACCAGCACCTTGATGGTGCCGTCGGGCAGTTTCAGCAGTTGCAGCACCTGCGCCAGCGTGCCGACGGCATAGAGGTCGGCGGCGGCCGGGTCGTCGGTCTCGGCGGACTTCTGCGCCAGCAGCAGGATGCGCTTGTCGGCTTCCATCGCCTGTTCCAGCGCGCGCATCGATTTGTCGCGGCCCACGAACAGCGGGATGACCATGTGCGGGAACACCACCACGTCGCGCAGCGGCAGGACCGGCAGGTCTAGGATTTCAGTCTGGGAACGGCGGGGCATGGGGGCTCCAGCGGATTTGCGGAATTCGGGGTGTCCAAACACCAATGGCCCCGTTATGGGGCCATCGGCGAAGGGATGCAAGAGCAATCGGAAAACCCTTTCAGAACCAGTCGTTTGCGATATCGAGCGCAAAAACTGAACAGGCGCCACACGGGCGCCTGTTGCGATGGATCACGGCCGGTCCTACTCGGCGGCGGCGACCTTGGGCGCCGGCGGATTCTGGTAGATCAGGTACGGCTCGGACTTGTGCTCGATGACCGACTCGTCCACCACCACCTTGCTGACGTTCTCCAGCGACGGCAGTTCGTACATGGTATCCAGCAGCACCGATTCAACGATGGTGCGCAGGCCGCGGGCGCCGGTCTTGCGCTTGAGCGCCTTGCGCGCGATCGCCGACAGCGCGTCGGGACGGAATTCCAGTTCCACGCCTTCCATCTCGAACAGTTTCTTGAACTGCTTGGTGATGGCGTTCTTCGGCTCGGTCAGGATCTTGACCAGCGCGGTCTCGTCCAGCTCCTCCAGCGTGGCGACCACCGGCAGGCGGCCGACGAACTCGGGGATCAGGCCGAACTTGATCAGGTCCTCCGGCTCGACGTCGGACAGCAGCTTGCCGGTCTCGGTCTTGCGGGCGGAGCTCTTGACCTTGGCGCCGAAGCCGATGCCGCTGGCCTCGGTGGAGCGCTGCTGGATGATCTTGTCCAGGCCGGCGAAGGCGCCGCCGCAGATGAACAGGATGTTCTTGGTGTCCACCTGCAGGAATTCCTGCTGCGGGTGCTTGCGGCCGCCCTGCGGCGGCACGCTGGCCACGGTGCCCTCGATCAGCTTCAACAGCGCCTGCTGCACGCCTTCGCCGGACACGTCGCGGGTGATCGACGGGTTCTCGCTCTTGCGCGAGATCTTGTCGATCTCGTCGATGTAGACGATGCCCTGCTGCGCCTTGTCGACGTCGTAGTCGCATTTCTGCAGCAGCTTCTGGATGATGTTCTCGACATCCTCGCCGACGTAGCCGGCCTCGGTCAGCGTGGTGGCGTCGGCGATGGTGAACGGCACGTTGAGCAGGCGCGCCAGCGTCTCGGCCAGCAGGGTCTTGCCCGAACCGGTCGGGCCGGCCAGCAGGATGTTGGACTTGGCCAGTTCGACCTCGTCGTTTTTGCTGCGGCTCTCGATGCGCTTGTAATGGTTGTACACCGCCACCGCCAGCGTGCGCTTGGCGCGCCTCTGGCCGATCACGTACTGGTCCAGGACTTCCAGGATCTCGCGCGGCTTGGGCAGGTGGCTGCGGGCGGACTGGGCCTTTTCTTCCAGTTCCTCGCGGATGATGTCGTTGCACAGCTCGACGCATTCATCGCAGATGAACACGCTGGGACCCGCGATCAGCTTGCGGACCTCATGCTGGCTCTTGCCGCAGAACGAGCAGTACAGGATTTTGGTGCTGTCGCCGGAACGGCCCTGACGATCTTCGCTCATGCTTCGGTTACTCGGTCACTCAAACTGCCCGTGGGGGCTTTCGGTCGGAGAATAGCACACGGCCCCGCTTTGTCAGCGGGGCCCGGGGCGGGGTGGGAAAAGGCGTGAAACAGGGCGGATACGCCTGTTCAGCCAGCCTGGATGGACTCGTCCGGACGACGCTCCAGCACCTGGTCCACCAGCCCGTAGGCCTGGGCGTCGGCGGCGCTCTTGAAGTTGTCGCGCTCGGTGTCGCGCTCGATCGTCTCCAGCGCCTGGCCGGTGTGCTTGGCCAGGATCTCGTTCAGGCGCGCGCGCAGGGTCAGGATCTCGCGGGCGTGGATGTCGATGTCCGTGGCCTGGCCCTGGAAGCCGCCCAGCGGCTGGTGGATCATCACCCGCGAGTTGGGCAGGGCGTAACGCTTGCCCGTGGCGCCCGCCGCCAGCAGCAGCGCGCCCATGCTGGCCGCCTGGCCGACGCAGATGGTGCTGACGTCCGGCTTGATGTACTGCATGGTGTCGTAGATGGCCATGCCGGCCGTCACCACGCCGCCGGGCGAGTTGATGTACAGGCTGATGTCCTTCTCGGGGTTCTCCGCTTCCAGGAACAGCATCTGCGCGACGATGACGTTGGCCACGTGGTCGTCCACGCCGCCCACCAGGAAGATCACCCGCTCCTTCAGCAGGCGCGAATAGATGTCGTAGGCGCGTTCGCCGCGGCTGGTCTGTTCGACCACCATCGGCACCAGGTTGAGGGCTCGGGTAAGGTTATCCATGGCGGGGTTCCTGTTGTTGTTTAGACCCCCGCACATGGATGTGCGGGCTCTTGCGAGGGATTCGCATTACTGGCGGATGGCTTCCTGGAAGGAAAGCGCCTGCTCGGTGTGCTGGGCGCGTTCGGCGATCCAGTCGATCACCTGCTCTTCCATCACGCGGCTCTGCAGGCTGTTCATCAACTGGGGATCGTTGCGGTACAACTCAATGACCTGTTCCGGCTCTTCGTAGGTCGAGGCGATCAGGCGCAGGGTCTCGTTCAGGCGCTTGGAGTCCAGGCGCAGCTGGTTGCGGCGGGCCACCTCGCCCACCAGCAGGCCGACCAGCACGCGCTTGCGGGCCGGGTCCATGAAGCCTTCGTGGGCGTTGTCGGGGAGCTGCACCGGCTGGCCGTTGCGGCGGGCCTGCTCGGCGGCCTGCTGCACCATCGCGCGGGCTTCGTTCTCGACCAGGCGCGGCGGCATCTCGACGTGCGCGTAGGCGGCGATCAGCTGTTCGCCCACTTCGCGGCGCAGACGGGTCATCAGCGCGCCCTTCAGCTCGCGCTCCAGGTTGCTGCGGATGTCGGCGCGGAACTGTTCGGCATCGCCGCTCTTGACGCCGAAGCTGCGGATGAACTCGCGGTCCACGTCCGGCAGGAGCGGCTCGGCCACGTCGGTGACCTTCACATGCACGTCCACCTGGCGACCGGCCAGCTGCGGCACGCGCCAGTCGGCCGGGAAGGTGACCGGCACGGCCTTCTCGTCGCCCTTGGCCAGGCCCACCAGGGCCTGCTCGATGTCGGCGAACATCACGCCGGAGCCGATCAGGGTGGCGCCCTTCTCGATGCCCTCGGCGGGCATGCGCTCGTCGCCGGCCTGCGACCAGGTTTCCAGCGCCACGCGGTCGCCTTCCTTCGCGCCGCGCTCGACGGTCTGGAAGGTACGGCGCTGCAGGCGCAGGTTCTCGACCATCTGGTCGATGTCGGCGTCGGTGACCTCGGCGGTGTGGCGGATCACGTTGAGCTTGGCCACGTCGATGTCGCCGAAGTCCGGCACCACTTCGAAGGTGGCGACGAAGTCCAGCTCGCCCTCGCCCTGCTTCTCGATGCGCGGATTGCCGGCCAGCTGCAGTTCCTGGTCGCGCACGGCGTTGTTGAAGGTTTCGCGCAGCAGGCCGTCCAGCGCCTCGGCGCGGACCTGTTCGCCATAGCGCTGTTCGATGACCTTGGCCGGCACCTTGCCCGGGCGGAAGCCCTTGATGCGCGCGGTGCGGGACAGCTCGCGCAGGCGACCGCCGATGTGGGTGTCCAGACGCTCAGCCGGCAGGCTGAAGCTCATGCGGCGTTCGAGGTTGCCGATCGATTCGACCGAAACTTGCATACTCACTGACTCCTGCTGCCACGGCCGGGCCGCAGCACTGTTGATAATCGGGGTCGCCCTGGGACGGGCGGCAACGCCAGCCCCGGCGGAACTTGATAGTTTCGCCGATTCTGGGGCGCGCTGCCAGCATCATGCCCTCTGGAAGGCCCCGGCCGGCCGGCCTCGGGCGACCGGGCCGTCTGTAGGAGGGGCTTCAGCCCCGACCGTATCCCAGGCGGGCAAGGAAAGGCATCGGGGCTGAAGCCCCTCCTACAGGGGAAGCCGGAGGCCTGGTGCGAAAGGAGGGACTCGAACCCTCACGGGGGTTACCCGCTGGAACCTAAATCCAGTGCGTCTACCAATTCCGCCACTTTCGCAGGTGCCCGGCATTCTACCCGCCTGGCCACCGGGACCGGCAAAAAAGCGCCCGGGGTGACCGGGCACTTTCGGGTTTGGTAGGCCGTCAAGGATTCGAACCCTGGACCGCGCCGCGACCCGCTCCGGGCCACCCATGATCCGTAACGCGCCGCAGCGCGCCCGCGCACTTTGACCGCCGTAAAAGAAAACGCCCGGCATTGCCGGGCGTCTCGGGTTTGGTGGGCCGTCAAGGATTCGAACCTTGGACCTATTGATTAAGAGTCAACTGCTCTACCAACTGAGCTAACGGCCCCGAAAACTGGCTGCGTAGTGTAACCGCATCTTCTTTTGCTGGAAACCCCCGCGACCGCGGAAGCCTTGCGGACAATGGGGTGCGGTACCCGGCGCGCTATTAACCGTCACGCTCAATGTACCCCTACCCCTGCAGGCGATACCCCGCCGGCTGAGGAGTCAAATGCTAAGGCAAGCGACCTGAACGAGCAACCCTTACACGCAACGCGTCACGCGCCCGCGCCCGAACCAACTGCCGCCCCAGCGGCGGCGGCCTCAGCCCTCAGTCTGGCGATCCGGGAGAGGAACAGCGAATAGGAAGACCGACCACGCGGCCGCTTCCTAGGCTTCGCCACCTTGGCTCTACCCGTCATGTCCTCTACGAATCTCTGGAGTCGAGACGCTGCAACCTTGAAGCCTGGGTTGATCCGACTGCTCTCTCGGTACTGCCCCAGCAAGGCCTTACCGAGGATGACTTTGTCTTCCGACTTCGCCGTCTTCAAGGCTCTTTCGTAGAGCCTCATCTTCAAGCGCCTCTTGTGCGGCACATCCACCTTGGAGGGCCATACAACCGCCCCCGTGATCACCTTTGGCCGCTTCGCTTTGTAGAAGCGGACTTTGTGACCCGCGTACCCCTCTCGGTTGAGTTCATTGAACACGAGGGCCAAAAAGTCATCGTCCAGCCCTGCCCCGGAGAAGACCATATCGTCCACATAGATGGTGAATTTCAGCCCTCTTGCGCCTGCCAACGCAGCGATCCGCGCAAACATGGGTGCGCAGGAAAAGTACGACAAGACAGGACTAAGAGCACTGCCAGTTGGCAGCTTCCCCTCATGGCAACAAAGCTCGGAAAGGACATGCGCCACATCTTCTGCGCACTTCATCTGCTCTACAAAGAAGGACTTGACCGCCTTCCGCTTAACTGACGGATAGAAGGATCTGATATCTACCTTCAAAGCCGGCTGGGAGTGCCTGTGCACCAGAGCATTGTCTAGGTATGAGCGCCTCTTGGTTGCCGAATACACATAGTCGGGCTTCTCTAACGCACCAAGCAACTTCGCTAGCCTTCGTTGAAAAGCATCTAGCGTTGGCTTGGGTTGCTGCACCATACGAACCTTGTCGCTGACCGGCATGCCCGCCAGGACGTCTTGGTGCTTCTGCTTCAGCGGCCAAACTCGATAGTTGCTATCGAGCTGCCTTAAGAACTTGATGTCGGCAACCTTGACGCCGAAGAGCGCAGCAAGCTTCTTTTTACTAGTGAGTCTGTAGAGAGGGGACTCGTGAAGCTTCAAGGTTCTTGCCATGGAACTTTAGGCCGCCTTACCCAAGCTCGCCTTATTCTCAATCCAACGCAATATCGCTAACGCCTTCTCGCCTAGCATCGTCCGAACCTTCAGCTCGGCGGGACTTTCGTCAGAGTTCTCGGCGAACAGCACAAGCGAAGAAAGCGGCATATCGAAATGCGCGGCGTATCGCTGCAGCAAATCTAGACTCGGCACTTTTTTCCCGGACTCAATCTCAGAGAGATACGACCGAGAAATGCCGAGCGTTTCAGCCAACTCGGATTGGTTGACATCGTGAAATGTCCTAACCAAGCGGAGCGCTTCACCAAACATGGGTTTTCCTCCATTGGGGAAATTGAAATGAGAGGTTAGTCCATAAAGAACTCAGTCACTTTGAGCCACACCCTGTACAGGTAGAGGCCTACTTTGACTGCCCAAAAGACACCCTTAAGAACCTTCTCCCAAGGGAAGCGAGCTTTTGGCTTGGACAACGCGGAACTGCGATTGGTACTACTATCTTCGTGTTTCATGAAACCTCCTGAGGTAAGTGACGAACCGGATCAGAAAAACTTGGTTCGCCTCTCGGCACTGCGCCTCAGGCCAAAAACACTTTCGAAGGTAGTTTCGCGCTAGGTCCCTCTCACACAACCCGTCTTCCTCTCGGAGACGTCTAAGTCACAAGAAAGATCACCATGAAACGACCGGATCCGTGAATCCGTGCGGCCATGCCGACTTTGTGAGGGTTAGAGGCCGAAACCTCCACAGGCTTACGCCCCCTTCTACAACCACACCGTGCCAACTCTTCGTTTACCCAACCGCGATGCCATGGTAGCACCATGTTCGCTGAGAGTCAACATTGTGCAGCCCAGGAGCGAACATACTCACCCCTTCAAGGGTTGCCAGCCCCCTTCTTCTTTCTCCGCTTCCGCGGCTCATCCACATCCGCTTCGCGCGTGATGGCGCCAGATCTCGCGCTGAGCCTCTGAATTAGCTCTTCTTTAAATAGGAGTGCCAGCAATCGCCCGGCATTGGGGACTACCCAGTTCATGGGAAGCGGCTCTTTTACGTCCCAAACCTCCAGGACGTACTTCAAACAGCGTCGCTTGGTGGTTTCTGATTCAAACGTATGGAGCTTGTACCAGCGGGCCATGAGAGTGCACCTCAACTACCAACGTTGAGCTGAGGAGACTCGAACCATAGATCCCAGTCAAATCAAATATTTGCGTTCGCCGCAAATAAGAAGGGCCCCGATACGCAAATATCGGAACCCTTATTAATCAACTACTTACATATAGTTGGGGTGGATGAGGGGACTCGAACCCCCGACAACCGGAATCACAATCCGGTACTCTAACCAACTGAGCTACACCCACCATTGAAACCTGCCGCCCGGCCGATCGCACCGGAATGGCGCGCCCGACAGGACTCGAACCTGTAACCGCCGGCTTAGAAGGCCGGTGCTCTATCCGGTTGAGCTACGGGCGCATGACGCTTGCCTGTACCGCAGCCGGATTGTCGCACCCTGCACCGCCTGACAACATCAGACTGGTCGGGGTAGAGGGATTCGAACCCCCGACCCTCTGCTCCCAAAGCAGATGCGCTACCAGACTGCGCTATACCCCGACGAGGGTCCCGGCGTGGCGTCTGGACGCCAACGAGGCCGCGTATTGTCGGAAGCCACGGCCCCGCTGTCAAACGAAACATGCCGGACTGCGGCATGGGATATGCTCACGGACTGGGGACAGAAGTCCGACATCCATATGAGGGAACCATGATACGCAGTGGCAATCCAGCGCTGAAAGAATCCACCTTCCTGGACCTGGGCAGCGGCACCGTCGTTTCCCGCGACGCGGACGCGATGACCCTGAACGGCACCGTCAACAAGACCGGCATCCTGCTGTTGCTGGCCGTGCTGACCGCCGCATTCGCCTGGAGCCAGACACTGACGCCGACCGGCGAGGTCGCCCCGGGCGCTTCGCTGTACCTGTGGGGCGGCCTGATCGGCGGCTTCATCCTGGCCATGATCACCGTGTTCAAGAAGACCTGGGCCCCGGTCACCGCGCCGCTGTACGCGCTGGTGGAAGGCTTCTTCCTGGGCTCCATCTCGGCCATCTACAGCCACCTGTACCAAGGCATCGTGATGCAGGCGGTGATGCTGACCTTCGGCACCCTGTTCGCCCTGCTGCTCGCCTACCGCAGCGGACTGATCAAGGCCACCGAGAACTTCAAGCTGGGCGTGGTCGCGGCCACCGGCGGCATCGCGCTGGTCTACCTGGCGACCATCGTGCTGGGCTTCTTCAACATCAACATCCCGCTGATCCACGAATCCGGCCTGATCGGCATCGGCTTCAGCCTGTTCGTGATCGTCATCGCCGCGCTGAACCTGGTGCTGGACTTCGACTTCATCGAAACCGGCGTCGAGCAGGGCGCGCCGAAGTACATGGAGTGGTACGGCGGGTTCGGCCTGATGGTCACCCTGGTGTGGCTGTACATCGAGTTCCTGCGCCTGCTGGCCAAGCTGCAGTCGCGCGACTGACTAGGGAGCAGGGGCCGGAGGTGCGACGCTCCGCTGGCCCCCGGTCTCTGGCCTCTGATTATCTCCGCCGTCAGACGCGGCTGGCGATGGCCTTGGCGAACGACATCGTGGTGCCGGTGCCGCCCAGGTCCGGGGTCAGCGAATCCTTGGCTTCCAGCGTGGCGATGATGGCCGCGCGCAGGCGCTCGGCCTTCTCGGGCTGGCCCAGGTGGTCCAGCATCTGCGCCGCGCCCAGCAGCAGCGCGCAGGGATTGGCCACGCCCTTGCCGGCGATGTCCGGGGCCGAGCCGTGCACGGCCTCGAAGATCGCCGCGTCGACGCCGATGTTGGCGCCCGGGGCCAGGCCCAGGCCGCCGACCAGGCCGGCGCACAGGTCGGAGATGATGTCGCCGAACAGGTTGGTGGTGACGATGATGTCGAACTGTTCCGGACGCATCACCAGCTGCATGCAGGTGTTGTCCACGATCATCTCGTTGCACTCGATCTCCGGGTACAGCGCGGCCACTTCGCGCGCCACCTTCAGGAACAGGCCCGAGGTGGTCTTCAGGATGTTGGCCTTGTGCACCACCGTAATCTTCTTGCGACCGGTCTTGCGGGCCAGTTCGAAGGCGTAGCGGACGATGCGCTCGGAGCCCTTGCGGGTGACCTTCTGGGTCAGCAGCGCGGTTTCGCCGTCCTCGGAGATGGACTGGCCCTCGCCGATGTAGGCGCCTTCGGTGTTCTCGCGCACCGTGATCAGGTCCACGCCGTCCGGGAAGCGCGACTTGGTGTTGGGGAACGACTTGGCCGGGCGCACGTTGGCGTACAGGTCGAAATGGCGGCGCAGCGCCACGTTGATCGAGCTGAAGCCCTCGCCCACCGGCGTGGTCAGCGGGCTCTTCAGCGCCACGCCGTTCCTGCGGATGGAATCCAGCGTGGCCTGCGGCAGCAGGTCGCCGTGCTTCTCCAGCGCCACCATGCCGGCGTCGGCTTCTTCGTACGTCAGGCCGACCTTCAGCGCGTCCAGCACGTGCAGGGTGGCATCCATGATCTCCGGGCCGATACCGTCGCCGCGGATGACCGTAATCGTCTGGGTCATTGCTTGATTCCGAACAGGGGCGCGCGCCGGCCGGGGCCGGAACAGGGCGCTAGGGGAAGAGTTGTGCCCCCTATTATGCCCGAGCGGCGGTGACGGCCCCAAATCGACCTTGGTCCTACGTCTTGCGGCACGGGCTGTAGGAGGGGCTTCAGCCCCGACCTCGGCAAGGATCCGAGCTTCGGGGCTGAAGCCCCTCCTACAGGGCTTTCAGGCGTGGTCGTGCGCGGCCGGCGCGGCGGCTTCGCCGCCTTCCAACTGGTCCAGGAAATCCACCGCCCGGCGCAGGTGCGGGATGACGATGGAGCCGCCCACCACCAGGCCGACCGAGAAGGTCTCGAAGAACTCCTCGCGGGTCACGCCGGCCTCCTTGCACTGGGCCACGTGGTAGCTGATGCAGTCGTCGCAGCGCAGGACCAGCGAAGCCACCAGGCCCAGCAGTTCCTTGGTCTTCACGTCCAGCGCGCCGGCCTGGTAGGTCTGCGTGTCCAGCGCGAAGAAGCGGCGGACGACCTGGTTGGGTTCGTCCAGGATGCGCTTGTTCATCCGCTGGCGGAATTCGGTGAAGGCCTTCACGCGGTCCAGGCCGTCGTCGGTGGCGCTCACGCGGACGCTCCGGCCAGCAGGGGTTCGAGCTTGCCGGCGCGGTGCAGCGCGATCATGTCGTCGTAGCCGCCCACGTGGGTATCGCCCACGAAGATCTGCGGCACGCTGGTGCGCCTGGCCTTGCCGATCATCTTCTCGCGCTCGGCCGGGTCCAGGTCGATGCGTACTTCCGTCCAGGCCTGGCCCTTGCTCTTCAGGAAGTTCTTGGCCGCCACGCAGTACGGGCAGATGGCGGTGGTGTACATCGTGATCACCGGCGCGGCGGTTTGCGGGGTGTCGGTCAAGGCGGTTCTCCGGAACGAAAATGTCGTGGTGCGGTCCAAGCCAATATCGGGTGGCATGGGGCCGGCTTCCAGCCGGCCGGGTGGAACAGTGCGGACCGGTACTGGTCCGGTTAACCACGTATTCACTCGCCCGATACGCCGACCCGTCATCCTGCTGCCGATCGCAGGCCATTATCCGCCAGGGAGTTCCTGTTTGCGCCCTCTGCTGCTCGCCACTGCCCTGACCCTGGCCCTTGCCGCCCCGCTGGCGGCTTCGCAGGACAGCCGGCTGCCCGACATCGGCTCCTCCGCGGGCGAACTGCTCACCCCCGCCCGCCAGGCCGAGTACGGCGGCATGATGCTGCGCGAACTGCGCAACTACGGCTACCTGCTGGAAGACCCGCTGGTCACCGACTGGCTGCAGACCATGGGCAGCCGGCTGGGCGCCGACAGCGACAACCCGCAGCAGTCGTATACGTTCTTCATGATGCGCGACCGGCAGATCAACGCCTTCGCCACGCTGGGCGGCTACATCGGCATGAACGCCGGCCTGGTGCTGACCGCCGAGCGCGAGGACGAAGTGGCGGCGGTGCTGTCGCACGAAATCGCCCACGTCACCCAGCAGCACGTGCTGCGCGGCGTGGAACGCGCGCAGCGCGACCAGGTGCCCATCCTGCTGGGCATGCTGGCGGCCATCGTGGCCGCGCAGGCGGCGGGCGGCAACTCCAGCGGCGACGCCTCGCAGGCGGCCATCGCCTCGGCGATGGGGCTGATGGCCCAGCGCCAGATCGACTACACGCGCTCCAACGAATCCGAGGCCGACCGCATCGGCATCCGCACGCTGGCCCGCGCCGGCTACGACGTGGACGCCATGGCCGGCTTCTTCGCCCGCATGGCCCAGGCGACCCGCGCCAGCCGTGGCAACGAACGCGACCGCGCGCCCGATTACCTGCAGACCCACCCGGTCACCACCACCCGCATCAGCGAAGCCCAGCAGCGCGCCGAGCAGATGCGCAAGGACAACGTGACCCTGGTGACCACCGTGCCCGGCGGGCAACGGACGGAGTCGTTCAATCCACGCACCATCGTCCTGCCGGAAACCCGCAGCGACAACCCGCTGCTGCCGATCCCGGTCACCCTGCCCTCGCCGGTGTTCGACCGGGGCGACAGCGGCCAGTTCGGCTGGGCGCGCGAACGCCTGCGCGCGCTCAGCGCCAGCACCCCGTCGATGGCGGCGCGCGAATACGAGGCCATCCGCCGCGAAACCGGCAAGTTGACCGACGCCCAGCGCTACGGCCTGGCCGTTGCCCACCTGCAGGCCGGCAACGGCAGTGCGGCCCGCACCGAGCTTCAGCAACTGCTGGCCGACCATCCGGACAACCTGTGGATCGAGCTGAGCCTGGGCGAGGCCGAGTCGCGCGCCGGCGACCATGCCGCCGCCAACCGCCGTTTCGATGCCCTGCTGCAACGGCTGCCGTACAACCGCGCGGTGGCCCTGACCTACGCCAAGGTACTGAACGAACAGGGCGGCCGCGAGGCCGGCCTGCGCGCCCAGGCCGTGCTGCGCCCGATGCTGGGCCGGGCCGGAAACGACCCGGTCTTCCAGCAGCGCTTCGCCCGCGCCAACGAGCTGGCCGGCGATACCGCCCGGGCCGGCGAGGCCTATGCAGAGGCCGCCTACCTGAACGGACGGCCCGAGCAAGCGCTCATCCAGCTGCAGAATCTCAAGCGCCAGAGCGACCTGGACTATTACGCCCGCGCCCGCATCGACGCCCGCATCGCCGCCATCACCCCCGAAGTGCTGGAACTGCGGCGCCAGGGCATCCGCGACCCGGACATGGAGCGGCGTTGACATGGCGCCGGCCGGGCCAGATGACAGTCCGGCGCCATGTCATGGAACCGTCATAAAATTGTCGTCTACTGGCGCCATCCCCCATCGCCACCGGATTTCCCGTGCAGAAGCACATCCTGATCGTTGACGACGAGCCGGCCATCCGCGACATGGTCGCCTTCGCCCTGCGCAAGGGCGAATACGAACCCATCCACGCGGGCGACGCCCGCGAGGCGCAGAACGCCATCGCCGACCGTGTGCCCGACCTGATCCTGCTGGACTGGATGCTGCCCGGCACCAGCGGGCTGGAACTGGCCCGCCGCTGGCGCAAGGACGCCATGACCCGCGATGTGCCCATCATCATGCTGACCGCCCGCGGCGAGGAGAACGACCGCGTCGGCGGCCTGGAAGCCGGCGTGGACGACTACGTGGTCAAGCCCTTCTCCGCCCGCGAACTGCTGGCCCGCATCCGCGCGGTGATGCGGCGCTCGCGCGACGACGACGAGGACGGCAGCGTCGCCGTGGGCAGCCTGCGCATCGACGGTGCGGCGCACCGCGTGTTCGCCGGCGACAGCCCGGTGCCGATCGGCCCCACCGAATACCGCCTGCTGCACTTCTTCATGACCCACCCCGAACGCGTCTACAGCCGTACCCAGCTGCTGGACCATGTATGGGGCGGCAGCGTGTACGTGGAGGAGCGCACCGTGGACGTGCACATCCGCCGCCTGCGCAAGACGCTGGAACCGCACGGCCTGGAGAACATGGTGCAGACCGTGCGCGGCTCCGGCTACCGTTTCTCCGCGGCGATGTGACACAGGGTTGCTGGTCCCCGGCCACCCTACATCTGTCACTTCCCGTAACACACATCTGCCACAATCGGTCCATGCCCCAACACATCCGTTCCGCGTGGTTCAAGACGCTGGGCCAACTGGCGCTGATCCTGGTGCTGGCCGCGGTGGTCGGGCTGGTCGTCGGCCATCCCTGGCCGGTGGTCACGCTGGCGGCGCTGGGCGTGGTGGCCTGGCATTACTGGCGGCTGCGCAAGGTGCTGCTGCGGCTGACCGCGCGCCAGCGGCTGGAACCGGCGCGCGGCGACGGGGTGTGGAACGAACTGGACCGCCTGCTCTACCGCGGCCAGGCCGAGATGCGCACCCGCAAGCGCCGCCTGCTGGCCATGCTGCGCGCCTACCGCGCCGCCGCCGCCGCGCTGCCCGACGCGGTGGTGGTGGTGGAACGCAACAGCCAGCGCGTGCAATGGTTCAACAAGGCCGCCACGTCGCTGTTGGGCCTGGAGTATCCCCACGACATCGGCGCCGCCATCGGCGAACGCCTGCAGCCGCTGCCGATGTCGCACTGGCTGGCCGCCGGCCGCAATGCCGAACCGATGCTGGACGCGGCTTCGCCCATCGACGCGAACCTGCGCCTCAACCTGCGCCTGATCCCCTATTCGGACCAGCACTGGCTGCTGGTGGCGCGCGACGTCAGCAAGATGCTGCGGCTGGAACAGATGCGCCGCGACTTCGTCGCCAACGTCTCGCACGAGCTGCGCACGCCGCTGACCGTGGTGCACGGCTACCTGGACATGCTGGAACCCGGCGAATTCCCCGACTGGGCGCCGATGCTGGCCGAGATGCAGAAGCAGTCCCAGCGCATGACCCAGCTCGTCGAGGACCTGCTGACGCTGTCGCGGCTGGAAGCGCAGGACAGCCTGCCCGACGAGTCCATCGCGATGGCGCCGATGCTGGCCACGCTGCGCCGCGAGGCCGAAGCGCTCAGCCAGCGCCGCCACACGATCGTGGTGCAGGACGAGGCAGGCGTGGACCTGTCCGGCTCCAACAAGGAACTGCACAGCGCGTTCTCCAACCTGGTCAGCAACGCGGTGCGCTACACGCCCGCCGGCGGCACCATCACCGTGCGCTTCGCGCGCGAAGCCGATGGCGGCGCGGTGCTGTCGGTGCGCGACACCGGCTACGGCATCCCGGCCGCGCACCTGCCGCGCATCACCGAACGCTTCTACCGCGTCTCGACCAGCCGCTCGCGCGAGAGCGGCGGCACCGGGCTGGGCCTGTCCATCGTCAAGCACGTGCTCAACCTGCACCAGGCGCGGCTGGAGATCGAAAGCGAAGTCGGCCACGGCAGCACCTTCTCCGTCCACTTCAACGCCGAACGCCTGCAACCGCGCCTCGATGCGTCCACCCTTCCCTTGCCGGACAGCCAGACCGCATGAACGCCGCCATCGACACCACGCCCGGGGCCCACAACGGCGAAGACGCGCTGCGCGATCCTTCGATGTACCTGAACCGCGAACTGTCGCAGCTGGACTTCAATTTCCGCGTGCTGGCGCAGGCGCAGGACCCCAGCGTGCCGTTGCTGGAACGGCTGCGCTTCCTGTGCATCTCCTGCACCAACCTGGACGAGTTCTTCGAGATCCGCGCCGCCACCGTGCGCCACGCGCAGGACTTCGGCCTGCCGCCCGGCGCCGACGGCATGAGCCCGGCCACCGTGCTCAACAGGATCCACGACCGCGCCGCCGAACTGGTGGACGCGCAGTACAAGTGCTGGAACGAGGTGCTGCGCCCCGGCCTGGCCGAGGCGGGCGTGCGCGTGTTCGGCCGCGACAGCTGGAACGCGCGGCAGACGCGCTGGCTGCGCGCCTACTTCCGCAACGAGATCATGCCGGTGCTGTCGCCGCTGGGGCTGGACCCGGCCCACCCGTTCCCGAAGATCCTCAACAAGTCGCTGAACATCGTGGTGGTGCTGAAGGGCAAGGACGCGTTCGGCCGCGCCGGCCACCTGGCCATCGTGCGCGCCCCGCGCTCGCTGCCGCGCATCATCCACCTGCCGCAACGGGTGTCCGGCGGCGAGAACGACTTCGTGCTGCTGTCGTCGGTGCTGTCGGTGTTCGTGGACGAACTGTTCCCGGGCATGGAGGTCAAGGGCTCCTACCAGTTCCGCGTGACCCGCAACTCCGAACTCGTGGTGGACGAGGAGGAAGTGGAGAACCTGGCGCTGGCGCTGCGCGACGAACTGGTCGGCCGCGGCTACCGGCCCGCCGTGCGGCTGGAGATCGCCCACGACTGCCCCAAGCCCATCGTGCGCACGCTGTTGCAGAACTTCGCCCTGCCCGAGAACGCGGTGTACCCGATCAACGGGCCGGTCAACCTCAACCGCGTGATCCAGGTGTACGACCTGGTGCAGAAGCCGGAATTGAAGTATCCGCCCTTCACCCCGCGCACGCTGCGCGACAGCGACGCGATCTTCGAGAGGGCCGCCGAGGACGACATCCTGCTGCACCACCCGTTCGATTCGTTCGCCAGCGTGCTGGAACTGATCAAGCAGGCCGCGGTGGACCCGGACGTGCTGGCGATCAAGCAGACCCTGTACCGCACGGGCAAGGACTCGGCCATCGTCGATGCGCTGGTGCAGGCCGCGCGCAACGGCAAGGACGTCACCGTGGTGGTGGAACTGCGCGCGCGCTTCGACGAGGACGCCAACCTGGGCGTGGCCGACAAACTGCAGGAGGCCGGCGCGCAGGTGGTGTACGGCGTGGTCGGCTACAAGACCCACGCCAAGATGCTGCTGATCGTGCGCCGCGAGGGCCGCAAGCTGCGCCGCTACGTGCACCTGGGCACCGGCAACTACCACAGCGGCACCGCGCGCGCCTATACCGACATCGGCCTGATCACCTCCGACCCGGACATCGGCAACGACGTGCACCTGCTGTTCCAGCAACTCTCCGGCCTGGCGCCGACCACCAGGCTCAAGCGCCTGCTGCAATCGCCCTTCACCCTGCACTCGGGCATGCTGAAGAAGATCGAACGCGAAGCCAAGCTGGCGCGCGCGGGCAAGCCGGCGCACATCATCGTCAAGATCAACGCCATCAACGAGCCGCGCATCATCCGCGCGCTGTACGCGGCCTCGCAGGCCGGCGTGCGGATCGACCTGATCGTGCGCGGCGCCTGCGCGCTGCGGCCCGGCGTGCCGGGCATCTCGGACAACATCCGCGTGCGTTCCATCGTCGGGCGCTTCCTGGAACACAGCCGCATCTACTGGTTCGGCAACGACGGCTCGCCGGAACTGTACTGCGCCAGCGCCGACTGGCTGGAACGCAACCTGCTGCACCGCGTGGAAACCTGTTTCCCGATACTCGACAAGGAACTGGCCCAGCGCGTGTTCCGCGATGGCCTGCAGAACTACCTGGACGACAACACCAACGCATGGGAACTGCAGGCCGACGGCACCTATCGCAAGCTTTCGCCGGCCCCCGGCGAAGCCCCGCATTCGGCGCAGGGCACGCTGCTGGCGAAGGTGTGACGACCCATCCCCTGTAGGAGCGCCCTTGGGCGCGATGCCTTTCCCGTCCAGGCACGGAAGACGCATCGCGGGCATGTACCCTGAAGGGCATGAAGCCCGCTCCTACGGCGGCCGGCAAATCGCTAAACTGCACACCATGGCGCCCCACTCCCCCCCGACATCTCCGCAGCTCCACGACGGAGACCAGCTTGCCGCGATCGATCTGGGTTCCAACAGTTTCCACATGATCGTGGCCCGCTACACCCTGGGCCAGCTGCGCGTGGTCGACCGCCTGCGCGAAACCGTGCGCATGGCCGACGGCCTGGATGGCAAGGGCGGCCTGTCCGGCGCCGCGCGCCAGCGCGCGCTGGACTGCCTGGCCCGCTTCGGCCAGCGCATCCGCGACGTGCCCGCCGTGCGCGTGCGCGCCCTGGCCACCAACACCGTGCGCCAGCTCAAGGACCCGCAGGCATTCCTGGTGCCGGCCGAAGCCGCACTGGACAAGCCGATCGAAGTGGTGTCGGGCCGCGAGGAAGCGCGCCTGATCTACCTGGGCGTGGCGCACGCGCAGCCGCCCAAGCCGGGACAACGGCGGCTGGTGATCGACATCGGCGGCGGCTCCACCGAGTTCATCATCGGCCGCGGGCTGGAAACCCTGGAACGCGAAAGCCTGCAGGCCGGCTGCATCGCCAGTACGCGCCGTTTCTTTCCCGGCGGCAAGCTGTCCAAGAAACGCTGGAAGGATGCGTTGACCGAGATCGGCGCCGAGTTCCAGCAGTTCGCCGGCCTGTACCGCAACCTGGGCTGGCAGGAAGCCATCGGCTCTTCGGGCACGCACAAGGCCATCGGCGAGATCTGCGCGGCGATGAAGCTGACCAAGGGCGCGATCACCGCCGAGGCGCTGCCGCAGCTGCGCGACCGCCTGCTGCAGGCGGACCGCATCGAGGACATCGACCTGCCCGGCCTGTCCAACGACCGTCGCCCGATCATCGCCGGCGGCGTGCTGGTGCTGGAAGCCGCGTTCGAGGCACTGGGCCTGCAACGACTGATGGTCAGCAAGGCGGCGATGCGCGAAGGCATCCTGTACGACATGCTGGGCCGCGGCAGCGACAACGACCCGCGCGACCTGTCCGTCGCCGCGCTGACGCAGCGCTACGGCATCGACGAGTTCCAGGCCGCGCGGGTGGAAGCCACCGCGATGCGGCTGTTCGAGCAGGTCGAGGAAAGCTGGGACCTGGACGACGACGACGCCCGCATGCTGGGCTGGGCCGCGCGCCTGCACGAGATCGGCCTGGTCATCGCGCACAGCCAGTACCATGCGCACGGCGCGTACGTGCTGGAGCATTCGGACATCTCCGGCTTCTCGCGGCAGGAGCAGCAGGTACTGGCCGCGCTGGTGCGCACGCACCGCCGCAGCATCCCCAAGAACGCCTTCGATGCCCTGCCCGACCGCCTGCTGCTGAGCGCCAAGCGCAAGGCCGCGCTGTTGCGGCTGGCCGTGCTGCTGCACCGCTCGCACGATTCCGAAACGATCCCGCGCCTGGACCTGTCCGCCAGCGACGAGCGGCTGGACCTGATCGTCGACAAGAAGTGGATCGACTCGCGCCCCCTGCTGCGCTCCGATCTCGTCGGCGAAGCCGAAGACATGCAGGGCCTGGGCATGGCGTTCAAACCCTTCGTGGCCTGAGCGCCCGGCCGGGCGTGGCCGGTCGGCAGGCGGCACGCTCTGGCATGATGCGCTTTAGCCCACACGCGCACGCTCCATGAAGACCTACCCGCTCGGCGACGCTGGCCCATCGGCCTCCCGCATCGGCTACGGCTGCATGCACCTGAGCCGCGCGTGGGACGACACCCCGCTCACCGCCGCGGAACGCCGCAACACGCAGTTGCTGGTGGAAACGGCGCTGGAGCATGGCATCACCCTGTTCGACCATGCCGACATCTATGCGCGCGGCAAATCCGAGCGTCTGTTCGGCGACGCGCTGCGGCAGTCGCCCGCGCTGCGCGACCGCATGCTGCTGCAATCCAAGTGCGGCATCCGTTTCGCCGACGATCCGCCAGGCGCGCCGCAGCGCTACGACTTCAGCCATGCGCACATCATCGGCTCGGTGGACGGCATCCTGTCCCGGCTGGGCGTGGACCACATCGACATCCTGCTGCTGCACCGCCCCGACCCACTGGTGGAACCCGCGGAAGTCGCCCGTGCCTTCGACGACCTGCACACGTCCGGCAAGGTGAGCCACTTCGGCGTCAGCAACCACACGACCGGACAGATCGCGCTGCTGCAACGCTTCGTCCGTCAGCCTCTGGTCGTCAACCAGCTGGAAGTCAGCCTGCTGCATCACCACCTGATCAGCGAGGGCGTGATCGCCAACCAGACCGGCCACGCTTATGCAGCGGCGGCCGGCACGCTGGACTTCTGCCGCCTGCACGATATCCGCGTGCAGGCGTGGTCGCCACTGGCCGGCGGCAAGTTCGCCACCACCTCGGAATTCGCCGATCCCGTGGTGCGCGGCACGGCCAAGCTGCTGCGGGAACTGGCCGGGGCCAGGGGCGTGGCGCCGGAAGCCATCCAGCTGGCCTGGCTGCTGCGCCATCCCGCCGGCATCCAGCCCATCGTCGGCACCACCGATCCCGTGCGGCTGGCGGACTGCTGTGCCGCGGATAGGGTCGAGCTGAGCCGCGAAGAGTGGTATGCATTGTTTGTGGCGGCGCGGGGCGCCAGGATGCCGTGATCGTGAGACAGGCAACAGGCATTGCCGCACCGCCGGGTTAAGCCCTTATTATCCGATCTCAGGGCGAATTCGCCGGATAACTCTAGTTAGGCGCACGCTCGCATGAACATCCAACTCGCTGTCTATTTCATTGGAGTATTTGTGCTCGGCCTGTTTTACAACCAGCTCAAGTTAGCCACTGGCGGAGGCTTTTGGTTTGTCCTTACGGCAATAGGCTACTTGCTCGTTCTGCGCCTAATTGGCTATGGCATCACTAGACTCATTCAGGCACGTGCCGCTTCTGACAAACAGTAGGCATCTCTCTTTCTGGCGTCGGGGCTCCGGTTACCCTGCGCGCCTAACAATTCATTCAAGCCGACACCGCTTCGCGAGTCGGCTTAACTCCGGCGTTAGGCTGCTATCCACCCGATCCGCAATGGAAACATTTATGCACTCTGACATCGCACAGCTAGAAGAACGTCTTCGTACTGCCATGTTAACGAGTGACGTCTCAGAACTTGACGCGCTCATTGACGACAGACTTTGTTTCATAGGACCAGATGGTGGTCTGTACGGCAAAGCGGATGATCTTGAATCATATCGCTCGGGTACACAGCGGATCACGCACATAGGCATTGAGGATTTGCTGATTGAGCAGCATGGGTCAACCGCTATTACGGTAGTGTTGGCCAATCTGGCTGGGACCCTGAGTGGTCAGGCCTTCGAGGGACGTTTCCGATACACGCGAACATGGGTGCGCAGCGAGCTTGATTGGAAGATTGTGTCCGGAAGTGTTTGCGGCGTAGGTGCGCCAGGCCTTTGAATACGCGGCCCAACAATTCATCCAAGCCGCCGCCGCTTCGCGGCGCAGTTTGACTCGGGCATTAGGCCCCAGTGGAGAGCATCATGAGGTATCGAATAGCCCTGCTGTTTCTGCTCTCTCTAGCGATGGTTCCAGTCGGCGCAGCCGAACCTGGCGTTGACATAGTAGCGACCGTTACTCGTTACTCAGAGTTCGAACTGACCAAAAGACAGACTACGATACTTGACGAGGCGACTAAGGTATCGGCAGCCGCTCGTGTTTTTCATGGTTTGTACGGCCGCTGGCCAAATGACGTACAAGAACTAGCGGCGCGGACTGTGGGGATTGACTTCACACTTTTCGACGGAAAGATATTGATTGACGCTGTTCCTGAAGGACTAGCAGTGACTATTTTCGACAGTATAGATGTACGTCGCCTGCTTGCCACAGCCGATTCGCCCGTTTCGTCAGAGATGAAAAAACTCGCGCAAGACCCAACCTTTCGGATTCGCGTTAGTTTGCAGTCGACGCCGCCGGGTGGGACCTAGCAATTCGTTCAAACTGACGCCGCTTCGCGGCGCGGCTGAATTCAGGCGCCAGACCGCAGCGAGAGATTTCCGAACATCTGAGTGGCCTACCCATACCAAGGTGGTGGCGAGATGAACGAGACTTCGATTAGTAGCGCTCAGCGCATGTATGCCAGACTCGCTGGCTTCGTCTATCTCTTCAACTACGCGGCCAATGTGTTCGGGGTGCTAGTCCCATCCAGGATCAAGGGCACCGGAACTTTCGCGGAAAGCGCAGAGAGAGTGCTTGCCTCCGAGCACCTCTATCGCACTGCGCTGACGAGCATGACGATCGCCTGGGCAAGCCTTGTAGTCCTGTCATTTGCGCTTTACGTCGCCCTTGAGCCGGTAAACAAGCGGCTCGCTCGACTCGCACTCTTCTTCAGGCTTGGGGAAGCGTTCGTCGGTGGCGTCACTGTCATGTGGAGCTTCGCGACGCTACGGCTATACACGATAAGCCAGGACGTTGGATCGGCCCTCCAGGACGAGCAGTTGCAGGCGCTGGCCTCGGTCACGGGCAGCGCCACCGACAGCGGCTTTTTCATTGCCTGGATGTTCTTCGGCCCTGGTTCCTTTCTCTTCTTCTATCTGTTCTACAAATCCGGATACATCCCGAGAGTTCTCGCCGCACTGGGCATGCTTGGCTCGGTCGTGATGCTTCTCGGTAATCTGGTCGCTCTGGTTTTTCCTGAGTACATCAGCATGGTCCAATACGGCTGGGCTCCCATCGGCATTGCAGAGATCACGACCGCCTTCTGGCTCATGATCGTCGGGCTCCGATCGGTCGGGGGTTCCAAGCGCAACGCGGCCTGACAATTCATCCAAGCCGAACCCGCTTCGCGGGTCGGCTTGATTCTGGCGCAAGGCGCCAATGCACGGATCAAGGATGCATGACGATGATCGAAGGCCTCGGATTCTGTGTCATCTATCGCGCCCGCGTTCATCCCGACAAGGAGGCTAAGTACGTCGCCGCCTGGTCGAGGCTGACGTCGCTTATCCGTTCCGAGCGGGGCGGTCTCGGCTCGCGACTTCATCGCGGCAACGATGGTCTCTGGTATGCCTACGCCCAGTGGGCCAGCGCCGAGGCGCGTGCCGCTGCCTTCAAGCTGCCCTCTGTCGATCCGGTGGCGCAAGCGGATGTCGCCGACTCGATCATCGAGTACTTCCCCGAGATACTTCTTGATCCGGTCGAGGATCAACTGGTGCCGGTGTCAGCCTTGGCAGGCGCCAGATGAAACCACATCGGCGCATCAAACTCAGCACCATCGGCCTGGTTCTCGGAGCCGCCGCGCTGCTTGTCGCCATCGTGCATTTCTGGATCGGCGCTTCCGCGCCTTCCGTTCCCATCGAAGACCGTATCGCGGACAAGGTCGTCGCCATCCGCGACACGACCGTCGACCGACTGCTGGGCAGGTCGGCTCCCGAACGGGTTCCCGAGCCACCCGTCGACATGGACCGCCTGGTGATCGCCGCGACGTCCGTCCTGGGCGGATTGGCGTTCGTCCTTGCCATGTTCGGCTTCGCCCGCAGGGAACCCAGGCGGGCATGCGTCGGAGCGGCGGTTCTTGGGGCCGCCGCCATCCTGTTCCCCTTCGTCATCGGCGCGATCGGCGCCGTCATCGTCATGTTGGCACTGGCGGCCCTGCTCAGTGTGTTCTTCGGCTAGCGGTACGTGGCCCCTTCAGGTCGAACCCATTTCGGGCGTAGACCCCAGTCCTGCAAACGGACCGGCGTCATCCCACGGTCACCATTCCGCAACAAGCGCTACACATCCCTGCCCCAGCATACGCAAAACGTGGAGCTGTGCATGCGCTACGCCATCGTCACCGAAACCTATCCGCCCGAGGTCAACGGCGTCGCACTGACCGTGCAGGGGCTGGAGACCGGGCTGCGCCAGCGCGGCCATGCGGTATCGGTGGTCCGTCCGCGCCAGCCCACGGATGCGATGCAGGTGGACGACACGCTGCTGGTGCGCGGCGCAAGCCTGCCGCGCTATCCCGGCCTGAAGTTCGGCCTGCCGGCCACCCGTCGCCTCATCTCGGAATGGAAGGAATCGCCGCCGGACGCGATCTACGTGGCCACGGAAGGTCCGCTGGGCTGGTCGGCATCGCGTGCGGCGCGGCGGCTGGGCATCCCGGTGGCCACCGGCTTTCACACCCGCTTCGACGAATACATGCGCGACTACGGCATGCGCTTCCTTCAACACACCGCACTGCGCTGGATGCGCCGCTTCCACAATGGCGCCGACGCCACGCTGGTGCCGACGCGCGAGCTGGCGGAATTCCTGCGGTCGCAGGGCTTCGATCACGTGGTGCGGCTGGCACGGGCGGTGGATGCCAGCCACTTCAGCCCGCTCAGGCGCGACGACGATCTCCGCGCCCAGTGGGGGGTCGGCGCCGATGGCCTGGTCGCGATCTACGTGGGCCGCATCGCCGCCGAGAAGAACCTGGAACTGGCGGTGAAGGCTTTCCGCGCGCTGAAGCAGCAGCATCCGGATGCCCGCTTCGTCTGGGTGGGCGATGGCCCGTCCCGCGCGAAGCTGGCGCAGGACAACCCGGACTTCGTTTTCTGCGGCGTCCAGCGCGGCGACGCGCTGGCGCGGCATTTCGCCAGCGGGGACCTGTTCCTGTTTCCCAGCCACAGCGAGACTTTCGGCAACGTCACCCTGGAAGCCATGGCCAGCGGCGTGCCCACGGTGGCCTTCAACTATGGTGCCGTGCGCGAACACCTTCTGGATGGCGTGCACGGGGCCGCGGTGCAGGACGATGCCGGCTTCGTCGATGCCACGCTGCGGCTGGCCGCCGATCCGGCGCGCCGCCGCGCCATGGGCCAGGCCGCCAGCGACGCGATGCGCGCCCTGCGGCCAGAGCAGGTGGCCACCGATTTCGATGCCTTGCTGACCGAACTCGCCCAGACACGGGGAAGCCATCATGCGTCCATCGCCACCGCGTAATGCCATCCAGGGCCGGGATGCCGGCTGGTGCCTGCGCGCCAACCGCTGGGGCGAATGGAGCGGCGTGCGCCGCTTCTTCGCCATCGTCAGCCGGTTGGGCGACGGGGTGTTCTGGTACGTGCTGATGGCGGCGTTGATCGTCGTCGATGGGCTGGACGGCCTGGCCGCCTCCGCGCACCTGGCCGGCACCGGCGTGGTGGCGCTGACGCTGTACAAGCTGCTGAAGCGCTGGACGCGGCGGCCGCGCCCGTTTGCGTCGGACGTGCGCATCCGCGCGTGGATCGCGCCGCTGGACGAGTTCAGCTTCCCGTCCGGCCACACGCTGCATGCGGTGGCGTTCACCATCGTGGCGCTGGCGCACTACCCGATGCTGGCGCCGCTGCTGATCCCCTTCGCCGCCTGCGTGGCGGTGTCGCGCGTGGTGCTGGGGCTGCACTACCCCAGCGACGTGCTGGCGGCCACGGCCATCGGCTCGGCACTGGCCGGGCTGTCGATCTGGATGGTGCCGGGCGTCAGCCTGCTGGATTGAGCGCACAGGGGGCAGCCGGTGCCAAACCGGGCGAACTCTGAGTTACATTTATATTCCTTCATGTTATATATTATTGACATTAGGTAAAACGACATCTACATTCCTCCCCGTCCATCCACCAACGGGGAGATCACCATGCTGCCGCGGGAACGTTTCGCCTGGATCTGGCTCGGCGCACTGGCCGTCGTGTTCGGCGCCTATTTCACCTATCTGTCGGTCAACGCCGACGCCGTCGCGGCCATGCACATGGGGCAACGGATCGGCCTGCTCGCCCTGGCCCTCGGGTCGCTGGGGGTGATCGCCGCGCTCACCGCCCTGCTCGTGCGCAATCGGGAGGAAGGCGGGGGACTCGCGCCGACCGACGAGCGCGACCGGCTGATCGCGTACCGCGCATCGTCGTTCGCGTACTACACGCTGATGGCCGGCATCATCATCGTCGGCTGCGTGATGCCCTTCACCACCAGCGGCTGGGACATCGTGCACGCCGCGCTGCTCGCCATCGCCGTCTCCGAGTCCGTCCACACCGGGCTGATCCTGCATGCCTATCGCCGGGGCCTGCGTGTCTGAGGGCCGGGTCGCCAACCAGGTCCGCACGCTGCGCTTCCTGGCCGGCGAGATGACGCAGGCCGACCTGGGCGAGCGCGTCGGCGTGACCCGGCAGACCATCGCGGCGATCGAGGCGGGCAAGTACTCGCCCACGCTGGAATGCGCCTTCCGCATCGCCGAGGTGTTCGGCAAGCCGCTGGAAGACGTGTTCCGCTGGGAGCGTTGAGCAAGAGCATCGCGGGCATGGCCCGCTCCTACAAACCATTGCGTGTCCGACACCTGTAGGAGCGCCCCATGGGCGCGATACCCTTCATTCCGCTCTTCACCTTCGCAAGAGCATCGCGGGCATGGCCCGCTCCTACGATGCGTCGAACGTCTCCACCCTCGCGTGGACGATGGCAGGCTGCAACTGACCGGGCCAGTCGCGGTCGTTCGCCACCTGGGCTTCGGCGCGGCTGCGTTCCAGCGCGTCGAGGTCGAGGTCGGCGATAGCCCACAGCTGGTCGCCCGCGGTCTGCGCGACGATGCCGTCCGCGGGCAGGCCACGATCCATCGGCGCATAGATCGCCGCCTCGCCGGTGTTGACGTCCAGCGCCGGGCTCCACGGCACTTCGCCGGCGGTCACCGACTGCGCCACGAACATGCGGTTCTCCAGCGCACGCGCCAGGCACCCTACCCGCACGCGGGTGGCGCCGGCGTCGGTATCGGTGCAACTGGGCACCAGCAGCAGGCGCGCGCCGGCTTCGGCCTGCGCGCGCACCGGCAACGGGAACTCGCTGTCGTAGCAGACCGCGATGCCCGCGCGCGCCTCCCCGGCGTCGAACACCTTCAGCGCATCGCCGCCGTCGATCACGCCGGTATCTTTCTCGAAGCCGGTCAACTGCAGCTTGTCCTGCCAGCCATGCCTGCCTTGCGGCGTGAACCAGTCGCTGCGGTTGCGGTAGCGGCCCCCGCTGTGCGCCAGCAGGAAAGTGCCGGCGACGATGTGCAATTCCAGTTCCGCCGCCAGCCGTGCGTACAGCGCCAGCCAGTCGCCGCGATACGCCTGGATGGCCGCCAGCGAGGCGTGCAGGTCGCCGCGGACGGCATCGTCGAAGGTCGCGGCCAGTTCCAGCGACAGGTATTCCGGCAGCACGGCGATGCGCGCGCCCTGCCCGGCGGCTTCTCCCAGCACGCGCGCCTGCCGCTCGGCGAAGGCGGCGAAATCGGCCGGCGCCTGGATCGGGTACTTCGCCACGGCCACTTTCATCGCACCGCCTCCAATGGCCGCAGCCAGAACGTCAAGGTGTGGTCGATCCTGCCCCGGCCGATCTCGTCCCACGCCAGCCGCATGCTCATGCCCGGTTGCCGCTGGTAGCCGCGCTTGCCCCAGAACGCATCATTGGAACGGAAGCCGGTAGGTTGGCGCGCGTCGTCGGCATCGCGGTCCACCGCGCAGAACGCCGTCCAGCGGAAGCGCCCCAGTGCGCGCGCGTGCGCCTCGCGATGATCGAAGAAGGCATGGCCGATGCCGCGTCCGCGATAGTCCGGCAACAGCACCGACTCGCCGAAGTAGAAGACCTCGTCGGGATCGATGGCCGAATCGAGGAACGGCTGGCGGAAGGCCTCGGTGTCGTCGGCCAGCGGCAGGCCCGTCGAAGCGCCCACCACCTCGCCACGGTCCACCGCCAGCACGAAGACGCTCTCGGCCGACTTCGCGTACGCGTCCAGGTAGTCGCGTTCGTAGTCGAAATCGCCTTCGTACAGATACGGCCAGTCGCGGAACACCGCCACGCGCAGGCGCGCCACGTCGTCCAGCCAGGGGGTGATCTCCGGCCCGCGGAAGAGGCCGATGGTGTGCGCGGCGGTCATGCGGCTAGTCTAGCGGCGGCGACCGTCCGCGCGCAGCCGCCACGGCCGCCGCTTCAGGGATCGGCGTGCGCCAGGTGCCGGTGCGAGCGTTCGCCTTCCAGCGCCAGCAATCGATAGTGGATGCGATCGCTTTCCGTCAACGCCATGCCGCGCGGACGCGCGGCACCGACGTCCGTGGCGAAGTCCAGCACGGCACCGACACCGGCGTAGAGATAGCGCTCGCCGTAGGCGGCCAGCAGCGCGGCGAAGGTCGGTTCGCCCGTGCAATGGCCCGGCGCGATGTACTGGATATCGTGGGACTCCAGCGCGTCCACCAGCGTGGCGATGGCGGCATCGTCGGCGTTGACGAAGTGGAATCCGCCCACGACCAGATGGATCTTCGGGTCCAGCTTCACCGCTTCGTCCACGATGTGCGCGATGCCCGGGTGCGAGCAGCCGACCACCAGCACCAGCCCCTGCGGCGTGCGGATCGCCAGCGACAGTTCGCGCAGCTCGCGCGTGCCTGGCGCATCGGATACCGCGGCGATCGTCCACACGCCCGGCGCGATTTCCGTGGTCTCGGCCAATGGCTTGAAGTTGCCGGTGGGCCACGCGCGGCCGAACTGCAGGCGCTCGGCCGGCTGGCCGTCGTAGTAACGCATGCGCGGCGGCAGCGACGCGTCCTTGCGATAGAAGCTGGACGGCAGCGAGGAGCCGTAGATGCCGAAGCCCTCCTGCGGCGCATAGATGGGCACCTGCGGATTGACCTTGAGGACTTCGACCAGGCCCGCCATGTGGTCGGCGTGGCGGTGCGACATCACCACCGCATCCAGCCGCGACAGGTCCACCCCCTTGGCCTCGACGTTGCGGGCGAACACCCCGGCATCGTTGCCGGTGTCGAACAGGATGCGCTTGCCGCCGGCCTCGACCAGCGCGGCGAAGCCCCAGTCCTTCTCCAGCGCGGGATCGTCGCCGAAGGCGTCGTACAGGACGGTGACGCGGGGCGCGGCGGGATCGGCGGCGAATGCCGGCAGGGCGCCCGCGAGCAGCAGGGCAAGGAAGACCAATCGCGTCGGCATGGACATCACGAACTCCCGGCATGGACCATCGCGAGCATAAGCGGCACCTCGATCGGCGGGGGCGGCTCATGCCCATTCGCTCATAACCAGACTTCATGTCGTCATGCCCGGCGGCGCGGGTGCCTGCGGACCGGTACGCCTTCGGCAAGGAGGCCGGTGATGCGCGGGGACATCGTCCCTGGATTCCATCGCGCGCCACCGGCCGGGGCAAGCATTCCCTGGGCCGTCACGGTGCCAGGATGCCGTCTCCCGCGAGCCCATGGTCGTTCCAGGCATAGACGGCCCGCTTCCGCGCCGGCAGCAGCGCCAGCGATGCGCGTCCGTCCCGGCTCACGGTATGGAAGCAGGCCATCCCGCCATGGCCGACCTGCCTCCACGCGCCATACAGCAGCGGCGCGATCCTCCGTCCCAGGCCTTCCCTGGCCCGGTACGCATCCTGCAGGTATGCCAGCGGATCGGCCGCAAGCGCCGCGAGGGTGGCCGCCGCCAGCCGGTACGCGATCCCGCCCTGCCGACGGCGCGCAAGCGGCAGCAGCAGGACGGCCAGCCGCGGCTCGTCCATGGCGCCGGCCAGCACGCCGCACGTCTGGATCTTCTCCGGCAGCACGCGGCACGCGCGCCGGTGCAGGGTGGCGACATCGAGCATGGCGAACCTCACCGCAGTTCCGTGCCCAGCGCATACCAGTCCACCCTGCGCGTCACCCACATGATCGCGGCCAGGATGCCGAACAGCAGCAGCGAGCCCATCAGCAACGCGTTGTCCTCCGACACAAGCAACCCGTACAGGACGCCGTACAACGCCGTCAGCATCGTCGCGAAGCCCGCCGCGCGCCGCCAACTCTTCAGCACGCCGGAAAGGTAGACGAACTGCAGGCCGATGCAGGCACCGGCCGAAACCAGATAGGCCTTCCAGAACGCGATGTGCTCGGACAGGCTGAGCAGCAGCAGGAAGAAGATCGCCAGCGCCATGCCCACCAGCAGGTATTGCAGGGGATGGATCGGCAGGCGCTTGATCAGTTCGAACAGTGCGAAGCCCACGAACGTCAGCACCACGAACAGGATGCCGTACTTGCTGGCGCGATCGGCCTGCGTGTAGATGTCGACCGGGTCCACCAGGCTGACGTCCACGCTGTCGATGGCGGCGCCGCCGTTGTTGGCGTGAGAATCGTATCCGCCCCCCTCTCGCGTATCGCGATGGGTCAGCATGCCGCTGCGCTTGGCGCCCAGTTGGCCTTGCGCGTCGCTGGCCAGCGACGAGATTTCCCAGCGCGCGCTGAAACCGCCGCCGCCGATCTCGCGTTCGTTGGGCAGGAAACGGCCGCCGAACAGCGGATGCGGCCAGGCCGAGTGCAGCGCGATCCGGTTGCTGTCGCCCACCGGCGCGATGCCCAGCGATTCGGTGCCGGCCAGGACCAGGTTCATCTCCAGCCGGCCGGTGGCCAGCACGCCTGCGGCGGCGGCCGGCAGCCTGGCGTGCATGCCGGCCAGGCGGTTGGCCATGGCGCCGGTGCCCGCTTCCAGCGACAGCGCCTGTCCGTCCATCTTCACGCTGGGCGTGCCGACCAGCCCGCGCACGTCGGCCACGCCCACCACCAGGTAAGGCTCGCCGTATTCGCGGCGCGGCGCCTCGGCCAACGGCAGCTCATCGAAATCGGCCTTCACCTGCGCATCCAGTTCGAACACGCGCACGTCGTAGAGCCCGATCCTGCGCGTGTCCGGCTTCAGCCCGCCCTCGATGCGCAGGCTCCTGGGCGCCTGGAACACATAGCCCTCGGCGACCTCGTCGCGCAGTTCGAGAACGCCCTTGTCGTTGTTCACGCTGATCCGCCGGGTTTCCTTCCACGGCACCACGCGCAACGGCCCGACCACCTGCTGCGGGCCGGCCATGCTCTGCGACACCCGCTCCACCGCCTGCGCGCGGTAGCGCTCACGGTCCTGGATGGTGCCGCGGATCATCATCAACGGAATGAGCAGCAGCAGGACCAGCCCGCCGATGGTCAGGAAACGCAACAACAAACGCAGTGATTTCATCTCGATCGCCCCGGTTGAACACGGGGTGCATCGTCGCGGTGCCGCGTGCGACCGGTAGGGAGCGAGTTTGAAGCCTGTGTGAAGTCACCGGAAATCCCGGGAGAAGCCGCTTGCACGTAGCGCCATGCCCCGTCTCCCCGCGAGCGGAGGAAGGAAAGCGCTGCGCCATGTCCGGATAGTCCCCTCTCCCCGTTCACGGGGAGAGGGTGGCGAAGCCGGGTGAGGGGCGAACGGAGACAACTTGCCACCGTGGCCGCGATCCAGCCAGAAGCGCCCTTAGTCCACCCCGCGTTGAGTACGGGCAAACTCCTCTCGCAATGCAGGAGAAAAAAGAATCAGCCCGCCGCTAGCCGATCCAGGCCACGGGCAAGGACAACACCGCTTCCGCCCCGCCTTCCGCACGGTTGCGCAGGACCACTTCGCCCCCATGCAGCCGCATGACCTCGCGCACGAACGGCAGGCCCAGTCCCGAGCTGCGCTGCCCTGTGTCGGGGCGGGCCAGCGAATAGAAACGCTCGAACACTCTCTCGCCGGCATAGTCCGGCACGCCCGGTCCTTCATCGCATACGACGATCCGGACCTGGTCGTCCGTCCATTCGACCGCCAGGTCCACCGCTCCGCCTTCCGGCGAGAACGCGATGGCGTTGTCCAATACGTTGGAAAGCGCCTGCCGCAACAGGAAGGCATCGCCTTCCACGGCCAGCGACGACGAGGGCGACGCAACCCGCAGGTGCAGCCCGCGGGAAGCCAGCTTGCCCTCCAGTCCCTGCGCCGCCTGCGCCATCAGCGCGCCCACGTCGATCCGCTCGCGTTTCTGCAGCCAGCCGTGCTGTTCCACTTCGGCCAGCGCCAGCAGCTTGTCGATGGTTTCGGTGAGCCGCTGCTCCTGCGTCTGGATGTGGCGGGCGAAGCGCTGGCGGTCGGTTTCCGGCAGCGGCTCCTGCAGCAGTTCGGCGGCGCCGCGGATGGCGGCCAGCGGGCTTTTCATCTCGTGCGTCAGCGACTGCACGTACTGCTCGACGTAGGCCTTGCCCTCCAGCTTGCGGCGCATCGCCTCCAGCGCGCGGCCCAGGTCGCCGATCTCGTCGCGGCGCGGCGGCGGCGGCGGCACCGGCTCGCCCGCGCTGACCGCCTGTGCGTAGCGGTTGAGGCGGTTGATACCGCGCATCAGCCACCAGGTGATGACCGCGCCGATCAGCGCGGACAACCCGATCAGCCATGCGCCGCGCCGCAGGATGCTGCGCTGGCTGGCGCGGATGAAGGGCTCTAGCGTGTGGTTGGGCTGGGCCACGGTCAGCACGCCGATCAGGCGGTCGCCGTCGCGGATCGGCGCGGCCACGTGCATCACCGTGCGCGTGTCGTCGCCCGGCACTTCCGGACTGGAACGCGCGCCGTATTCGCCGCGCAGCGTGCGGTAGACGTCGTTCCAGCGCGAATTGTCGCGGCCGATGTCGCGGCCCTGCGAGTCGTACACCACGATGCCCTTGGCATCGGTGACCGTCACCCGGTAGTCCAGGTGGCGCTTGGGAAAGCGCCAGACCTGCGCCCTCAGGTCGCGCCGGTCGGCTTCGGCCATGCGGCGCGCGAACTCGCCGTCGGCGATGCGCCCGGCCTTCATGTCGTCGGCCGCCATCACCGCCAGCACGTTGGCCGCATCGACCAGCGTGGACTCCATGGCCTGGCGCACGCCGGGCTTCACTTCGTGGACGAACACCCGCATCACGAAGAACGCGGCCAGCCCGACGATCAGGAAGAAGCCCAGGAACAGCCGCAGGCCCAGCCGCACGTCAGGTCTCGATGGCGTAACCCAGGCCGCGATGGGTGCGGATCGGGTCCGGATCGGCGCCGGCGGCGCGCAGCTTGCCGCGCAGCGTCTTGATGTGGGTATCGACGGTGCGGTCGGCGCTGTCGGCGTCGCTGTCCCAGCCCCGGTCCATCAACTGCGCGCGGGTCAGGATGGCGCCGGGCCGCTGCAGCAGCGCCGCCAGCAGCGCGTACTCGTAACGGGTCAGGTCCAGCGACCGGTGCCGGAAGCGGATGCGGTGGCCTTCGCCATCCACCGCGAACTCGCCGCGCACCAGCCAGCCCTGCGCATCGCCCGCCGGCGCGGCCGTGGCGGAAGCGCGACGCAACCGCGCCCGCACGCGCGCCACCAGCTCGCGCGGCGAAAACGGCTTGGCCACGTAGTCGTCCGCGCCCAGTTCCAGTCCCAGCACCCGGTCGATCTCGTCGTTGCGCGCGGTCAGGAAGATCACCGGCACGTCGCTCACCGCGCGCAGGTCGCGGCAGACGTCGAAGCCGCTGGCGTCGGGCAGCCCCACGTCCAGCACCACCACGTCCACGCCGCCGGCGCGCACGCGCGGCAGCACGTCGCGGCCCAGCAGGCAGTGTTCGGCCTCCAGGCCTTCGCTGCGCAGTGCGTACAGCACGGCATCGGCGATGGCGGGTTCGTCTTCGGCAATCAGTACGCGCGGCATGCGCGCAGGATATCGGGACGCACCGGCGCCTGACCATAGGCCGGATCATGCGCAGGCCGGCAGGACCGCGGGAATCCCGCCCGCCAGGCTGTCCACCAGGCGATCCACCGCCTGTTCCGCCTGCCGCAACGACGCCGCCAGGCGTTCGTCGGCGAACTCGTCGTACTCCGCGGCGATGCTGCCGGCGCACTCGATGCCCAGGTAGCGCATGGGCGTGATCACGCCGGACTCCACGTGATTGGCGTGCGCCAGCCGCTGACCGGCGTCGTAACCGTAGTCGCCGCGCGCACCCAGGATCACCAGTTGCTTGCCCTGCCCCGCCAGCATCGGCCAGTAAGGTTCGCCCGGCCGCGACCTGTCGAAGCCGAAGGTGCGCCCGACGCGCACCACGTTGTCGATCCAGGCCTTGAACTGGGCGGGCATGCCGAAGTTGTACATGGGAACGCCGGCCACGATCAGGTCGCTGCCGATCAATTCGTCCACCAGTTCGTCGCTCTCGCGCAGTGCTTCCCGCATCCATGGCAGGCGCCGCTCCGGTGGCGTGAAGGCGGCGTGGATCCAGCCCCCGCTGACGGGGGACGGCGGCGATGCGCCGACGTCGCGGTGGACCACCGCGTCGCCAGGACGGAGCTGGCGCCAGCGATCGACGAAGCGCGCGCTCAGGCGGCGCGTATGCGACCCGTGCGCCTGCCGGTCCGAACGTCCGGGACGGGCGCTGCCATCGATATGGAGCAACCTGACCATGATTCACCTCTCATCGGATGAAGAAAGCGGCCCATCGCCGCCATGCCTATAATTTCCTATGCTGCGCCGGCACTGAAGCGATCGTTTCTCACCCCAGACATGAATCAACCTCATCTCAACAGGCAACTCCCGCCACTGGCCGCGTTGCGCGTGTTCGAAGCCGCGGCGCGGCACCTCAACTTCAAGCGCGCCGCCGACGAACTGGCGTTGACGCCGACGGCCGTCAGCCACCAGATACGCGGGCTGGAGCAGCGGCTGGGACTTCCCCTGTTCGAGCGCCACGCGCGCGGCGTGACGCTGACCCACGCCGGGCAGACGCTCTTTCCGGCGATGCGCGACGCCTTGGACGGCGTGGCGCATGCGCTGTCCAACCTGCGGCCCGGCTCGCACCGGCGCATCGTCACGGTGTCGGTGACGCGCGCGTTCGCCGCACGCTGGCTGGTGCCCCGGTTGGGCGACTTCGCACAGGCCGTGCCCGACCTCGACCTGCATCTGCACGCGTCGGATGCGCCCGTGGAACTGCGTCCCGGCACCGTGGACCTGGCCGTCCGCTATGGCGGCGGTCGTTATCCCGGACTCCGTGCCGAGCCGTTGATGCCCGGCGAATTCCTGCCCGTGTGCAGTCCGCGCTGGCGACCCGCCGATGCGGAGGCCCTCGCCGCGATGCCGTTGTTGGCCTACGAGTGGCGACTACGCGGACCCGGCACGCCCGACTGGCCGCGCTGGTTCCGCGAAGCGGGCGTGCACCCGTCCAGCGCACCGAAAGCGACCCATTTCAGCGACGAAGCCCATGCGATCCAGGCCGCCATCGCCGGCCACGGCGTCGTGCTCGCCAGCCGCGTGCTGGTGGCCGAGGAACTGGCCAACGGCACGTTGCACACGCCGCTGGGGCCGGTGCTGCACGGGCTGGACATGCACCTGGTGTGGCGGCCGGAGCAGGACGGCGACGACGCACTGACACAATTGCGGCAATGGTTGCGCGAACAGGCCGAACACTTCCTGCGCCGGCACGCGGCATCGCCGGGAACGCGCCGTTCCCGGCGCCCGCGTAGACTGTCGCCATGAATTACCGCCACGCGTTCCATGCCGGCAACCATGCCGACGTCCTCAAGCACATCGTGCTGCTGGCCATCGTGGACGCACTGAAGCGCAAGGAGACGCCGTTCTTCGTGCTGGACACGCACGCCGGGCGCGGGCGCTATCTGCTGGGCGGCGTGGAGAGCCGCAAGACCTCCGAGGCCGAGGACGGCGTGTTCAAGCTGGCCGGCGAACCGCGCCTGCCGGAACCGGCCGAACGCTACCTGCGCGCGGTGGAAGCCAACAATCCGGTCGGCGTGCTGGTCGCCTACCCCGGGTCGCCGCTGCTGGTGGGGCAGGCGCTGCGCGAGCAGGACCGGCTGGCCGCCTGCGAACTGCAGCCGGAGGAAGCGCAGGCGTTGAAAGAACTGTTCGCCCATGACGGCCGCGTGGCCGTGCATGCGCGCGACGGCTATGCGGCGATGAAGGCGCTGCTGCCGCCACGCATCGGCGATACGCGCATCGCGCGCGGGCTGGTGCTGATCGACCCGCCCTACGAAGCGCAGGACGCCGAGTACCCGCGGATCATCGCCGCCCTGCGCGAGGCGATGGGCCGCTGGCCGGGCGCCACCTATGCGGTCTGGTACCCGATCAAGCAACGGCGCAGCCTGCTGCCGTTCTTCCGCAAGGCCGCCGCGCTGCCGGCCAAGGCGTCCTTCGTGGCCGAACTGCAGGTGCGCCCGGACGACTCGCCGCTGCGCCTCAACGGCAGCGGCATGCTGGTGCTGAACCCGCCGTGGCAGCTGGAACAGGCCATCGCCCCGGTGCTGCCGGTGCTGCAGAAGGTGCTGGGCGAGCCCGGCGCCGGCACCCGGCTGGAGTGGCTGCACGCACCGGCCTGACATCGCCGGCACGCGACACGGGCTGTGCGAGAATCGCCGCCCGTCCCTTCCCCCCGACCGACACGCTCTCCATGGCCGGATCCAGCCTGTTCGCGCTGATCGACGACATCGCCACCCTGCTGGACGACGTGTCGGTGATGACCAAGGTCGCCGCCAAGAAGACCGCCGGCGTGCTGGGCGACGATCTGGCGCTGAACGCGCAGCAGGTCACCGGGGTGAGGGCGGACCGCGAACTGCCGGTGGTCTGGGCGGTGGCGAAGGGCTCGCTGGTCAACAAGGCGCTCCTGGTGCCGGCCGCGCTGGCGATCAGCGCGCTGGAGACCTGGCTGCACGGCCAGGGCCACGACATCCCGCTGGTGACGCCGCTGATGATGCTGGGCGGCGCGTTCCTGTGCTTCGAGGGCATGGAAAAGCTGGCGCACAAGTTCCTGCACGGCAAGCAGGACAGCGAGCAGCGCCGCGAGGAACGGGTGAAGGCGGTGCGGGACGAGGCCGTGGACATGGTCGCGTTCGAGAAGGACAAGATCCGCGGCGCCATCCGCACCGACTTCATCCTGTCGGCCGAGATCATCGTCATTTCCCTGGGCACGCTGGGCGGGCGCCCCTTCCTGGAACAAGTGATGACGCTGGTGGCCATCGCGATGATCATGACCGTGGGCGTGTACGGCCTGGTGGGCGGCATCGTGAAGCTGGACGACGCCGGCCTGGCGCTGGCCGCGGACGGCCGCGCCGGCGGCTGGGCGGGCTTCAAGCGCGCACTGGGCCACGGCATCCTGCGCAGCGCGCCCTGGCTGATGAAGTTCCTGTCCGTCGCCGGCACCGCCGCCATGTTCCTGGTCGGCGGCGGCATCCTGGCGCACGGCATCCCGGCGCTGCACCATTTCATCGAACCTTATGCGGCCGGCGCGTTCGGCGGGGCGCTCGCCATGCTGTTCAACGCCGCGGTGGGCATGCTGGCGGGCATCGTCGTCGTGGCCGTGGTGACGCTGGTCCAGCGCCTGCGCGGCAAACGCCACAGCGGCTGAATCGCGGCCGCCGCCGCCCTCGCCGACCCGCCGGATTTCATGCGAGCATGACGCCATGACCGCGCCGAAACGACTCCCGCCCTGGCACGAACACTTCCGCCTGCCCAGTGGCCGCGAGCTGCTGATCCGCCCGATCCGCCCCGAGGACGCCGGCCCCATCCAGGGCGCCTTCAACCTGCTGGGCCCGGAAGAGATCCGCCAGCGCTTCCTGTACGCGCTGAAGGAACTCACCCCCGAGATGGCCCAGCGCCTGAGCCACCCGGACCCGCAGACCGAATTCGCCCTGGTCGCCGCCGAACCGCTGCCGCCCGGTGAGGCACTGGTGGGCGCGGTGGCGCGCGCCTCGATCGTGCCGCGCACGCGCGAGGCCGAATACGCCATCCTGGTCAGCCATTTCATCGCCGGGCAGGGCCTGGGCCGCCACCTGATGCGCAAGCTGGTGAAGTGGGCCCGTTCGAAGAAGCTGGACCGCCTGTACGGCGACGTGCTGGACAGCAACCAGCCCATGCTGCAACTGGCCGCCTCGCTGGGCTTCAAGCGCATGCGCGAGCACGACAGCAACGGGCTGGTGCGCGTGGTGCTGGACCTCAACGACGGCCCCTGAGCCCTCGCGCCGACCGGTGGTCGGCCCCTGCGTGGCGGATTCGGCGTATTCCCTGGCACCGGATGCGGTCCGGACCGCATCGCCCGAGGAGGACGCTCATGCCCCGTTACCTGATCGAACGCGAGATCGAAGGCGCCGGCCTGATGACGCCGGCCGAGCTGAAGGCCGTCTCGCGGAAATCCTGCAGCGTGCTGGACGAACTGGGCCCGCAGGTGCAGTGGGAACACAGCTACGTCACCGGCGACAAGGTGTACTGCGTCTACCGCGCCCCCAACGAGGACATGGTCCGCGAGCACGCGCGGCGGGGCGGCTTCCCGGCCAACCGCGTCTCGGCCGTCGCCACGATCATCGACCCGCTGACCGCCGAATAGCCGGGCGTTCGCGCCGTCACGGCTCGAGGGCGATGGCGCGGTAAACTGTGCGTCCTTTGCGCTGGACACCCTGTGTCCGGCGCTGCCGTTGTTTTGTGCGCCCATGACCGACAAGAAAAGCAAGCCTGCACCACCCGTCCCTTCCGCCGTCCCGCCGCTGCCGCGCAGCGGGCAATCGCGTGCCTGGTGGCGCGCGCCGGCCTCGCCCACCGCACTGGCGTGGTTCATCGCCGCCGCCGCGCGCGCGCACGACGGCCCGCTGCTGGTGGTCGTCCGCGACAACCATGACGCGCACCAGATCGAAGCCGACCTGCACACCCTGCTGGGCGTGGACACCGCGTTGCCCGTCGTGCCGTTCCCGGACTGGGAAACCCTGCCCTACGACCAGTTCAGCCCGCACCCGGACATCGTGTCGCAGCGCCTGTCCGCATTGCATCGCCTGCCCTCGCTGAAGCAGGGCATCGTGGTGGTGCCGGTGCAGACCCTGATGCAGCGGTTGCCGCCGCTGCGCCACATCGTCGGCGGCAGCTTCGACTACCGCGTGGGCCAGCGGCTGGACTTCGACGAAGAGAAACGCCGGCTGGAAGCGGCCAGCTATCGCCACGTGCCGCAGGTGCTGGACCCGGGTGACTTCGCCGTGCGCGGCGGCCTGTTGGACGTGTACCCGATGGGCGCCGACGCGCCGCTGCGCATCGAGCTGCTGGACGACAGCATCGACTCGATCCGCGAATTCGACCCGGAAAGCCAGCGCTCGCTGGAGAAGACCGACGCCGTGCAGTTGCTGCCCGGCCGCGAAGTGCCGCTGGACGAACGCTCGGTGGATCGCGCGATGGCGCTGCTGCGCGACCGCTTCGATGTGGACACGCGCCGCAGCGCGCTGTACCAGGACCTGAAGTCGGGTCATGCGCCGGCCGGCGTGGAGTACTACCTGCCGCTGTTCTTCGACCAGACCGCCACCCTGTTCGACTACCTGGGCGAACGCGCCCTGCCCGTGCTGGCCGATGGCTTCGGCGAAGCCGCGGAAGCCTTCTGGGCGCAGACGCAGAACCGCTACGAGCAACGCCGCCACGACATCGAACGCCCGCTGCTGCCGCCGGACGAGTTGTACCTGCCACCGGACGCGCTGCGCGAACGCCTGAACCACGGCAACCGGGTGGAAGTCTGCGGCCCGCAACACGCGCGCCACGCCGATGCGTTGCCGCTGGGCGACCAGCCCCTGCCGCTGCTGCCCATCGCCGCGAAGGATGCGCCGGCGGGCGAAGCGCTGAAATCCTTCCTCGGCCACTATCCGGGCCGCGTGCTGATCGCCGCCGATTCGGCCGGCCGCCGCGAGGCGTTGCTGGAAGTGCTGCAGGCGGCCGAGCTGAAGCCGGAGGTGGTCGGCGACTTCAGCGCCTTCCTGGCGTCCCCTCTCCCGCTTGCGGGTGAGGGCCAGGGTGAGGGCGCTGCCGGCGCAAGACTGAAGGCACCCTCATCCGGTCCTGCGGACCCCCTTCTCCCGCAAGCGGGAGAAGGGAGCAGGTTCGCCATCGCCGTCGCGCCGCTGGAAGACGGCTTCGCGCTGGATGATCCGCGCATCGCGGTGCTGACCGAGCGCCAGCTGTTTCCCGAACGCGCCACCCAGCCCCACCGGCGCAAGCGCACCGGCCGCGAACCGGAAGCCATCATCCGCGACCTGGGCGAGCTGAGCGAAGGCGCGCCCATCGTCCACGAGGACCATGGCGTCGGCCGTTACCGCGGGCTGGTGGTGCTGGAAGCCGGCGGTACGCCCGGCGAATACCTGGAGCTCGAATACGCCAAGGGCGACCGCCTGTACGTGCCGGTCGCGCAGTTGCACCTGATCAGCCGCTACTCCGGCGCCTCGGTGGAAACCGCGCCGTTGCACTCGCTGGGCGGCGAGGCCTGGACCAAGGCGAAGAAGAAGGCGGCCGAGAAAGTCCGCGACGTGGCCGCCGAACTGCTGGAAATCCAGGCGCGCCGGCAAGCCCGCGCCGGGCTGGCGCTGTCGCTGGACCGCGCGATGTACGAACCGTTCGCGGCCGGTTTTCCGTTCGAGGAAACCCCCGACCAGCACCATGCCATCGAAGCGGTGCTGCGCGACCTGCAATCCAGCCAGCCGATGGACCGCGTGGTCTGCGGCGACGTCGGCTTCGGCAAGACCGAGGTCGCGGTGCGCGCCGCGTTCGCCGCCGCCAGTGCAGGCAAGCAGGTCGCGGTGCTGGTGCCCACCACGCTGCTGGCCGAGCAGCACTACCGCAATTTCCGCGACCGTTTCGCCGACTGGCCGTTGAAGGTGGAAGTGCTGTCGCGCTTCAAGACCGCCAAGGAGATCAAGGCCGAACTCGAGAAACTGGCCGACGGCAGCATCGACGTCATCGTCGGCACCCATCGGCTGCTGCAGCCGGACGTCAAGTTCAAGGACTTGGGGCTGGTGATCGTCGACGAGGAGCAGCGCTTCGGCGTGCGCCAGAAGGAAGCATTGAAGGCACTGCGCGCCAACGTGCACCTGCTGACCCTGACCGCCACGCCGATCCCGCGCACGCTGAACATGGCCATGGCCGGCCTGCGCGACCTGTCCATCATCGCCACGCCGCCGGCCAATCGCATGGCGGTGCAGACCTTCGTGACGCCGTGGGACGGCGCCATGCTGAAGGAAGCCTTCCAGCGCGAACTGGCGCGCGGCGGCCAGGTGTACTTCCTGCACAACGACGTCGAAAGCATCGGCCGCATGCAGCGCGACCTGCAGGAACTGGTGCCGGAGGCGCGCATCGGCATCGCCCACGGCCAGATGCCGGAACGCGAACTGGAACAGGTGATGCTGGATTTCCAGAAGCAGCGCTTCAACGTGCTGCTGTGCACGACCATCATCGAGTCCGGCATCGACATCCCCAACGCCAACACCATCATCATGAACCGCGCCGACAAGTTCGGCCTGGCCCAGCTTCACCAGTTGCGCGGCCGCGTGGGCCGCTCGCACCACCGCAGCTACGCCTACCTGGTGGTGCCGGACAAGCGCAGCATCACCGCCGACGCGCAGCGCCGGCTGGAAGCCATCGCCTCGATGGACGAACTGGGCGCCGGCTTCACCCTGGCCACGCACGACCTGGAGATCCGCGGCGCCGGCGAGCTGCTGGGCGAGGACCAGAGCGGGCAGATGGCCGAGGTCGGCTTCAGCCTGTACACCGAACTGCTGGAGCGCGCGGTGCGCTCGATCAAGGCCGGCCACCTGCCCGACACGGACCTGGGCCAGGAGCGCCGCGGCGCCGAAGTCGAATTGAACGTGCCCGCGCTGATCCCCGACGACTACCTGCCCGACGTGCACACGCGGCTGACGCTGTACAAGCGCATCAGCAGCGCGCGCGACAAGGACGAATTGCGCGACCTGCAGGTGGAGATGATCGACCGCTTCGGCCTGCTGCCGGACCCGGCCAAGTACCTGTTCGCCACCGCCGAGCTGAAGCTGGCGGCCAACGTCCTGGGCATCCGCAAGCTGGAACTGGGCGAAGCCGGTGGCCGCATCGTATTCGAGAGCAAGCCGAACATCGACCCGATGGCGGTGATCCAGCTGATCCAGAAACAGCCCAAGCTCTACACGATGGACGGGCCCGACAAGTTGCGGATCAAGGTGCCGCTGCCGGAAGCGCCGGACCGCTTCAACGCCGCCAAGGGCCTGCTGACCACGCTGGCGGCGTAAACCACCTCACGCACCAACCCTGTAGGAGCGCCCTCGGGCGCGATGCTTTTGCCTCTCCCACGAACGAAGAGCATCGCGCCCGAGGGCGCTCCTACGGGTTGCGGGGGAACGGTGAGATTCAAGACGGCTCGCATTCGTCGTCCATGCTTGTTCCAAAGCAATCTACGCCGGAATCAATTCGTGCCGCGAAACGGCGCCGGCTTGAATGAATTGCCAGGCGCGTATCGCAACATGATGGGAATCTTACTCTTCGGCCCGGGGAGCACTAAGGCTCTTGCTGTAGAACCCGGACTGATCGAAACAGCAAACCCGATCTTTGCCGGAAGCCAGCATGTCACACGCACTCTCTACCCGGCTCTTGCGGGTCTTTGCCTGTTTCGCGGACTCGATCCAATGTATCCAGTCTATCCGGGCAATGGTCGTGGTGGCATCCCATACCGCCTCGGCTTCCGGCGAGGCGGCCAGTGCTTCCTGGAAGTCTGGCGGCAACTTCGGTTCCAGCTCCTTGTCCATCGAAGCAATCTCCAGCGTGACCGTGTCGCCCACCTCTGCGCCGGAAGCTTCACGCAGCGCTTTGTCGACCTTCAACCAGTGGCTCAGTTGACCATCCGGCTCTAGCGTGGCTTGAAAAGGACGGCCGTTGATAGTGCCTTCTATGCTGGTTCTGCCCCGCCGCGGGAGTTTTTCACTTGCGGACTTTGGCAGGACCAGAAACGTCCAGGAATTTTCCTTGCCCGACTTGACCGGGCGAAGCAGTTTTGCCTTGAAACGCAACCTTGTAGCGACTCGGCTCATCGATCCCACCAGCAGCACCTAGTGCCTTATGTCTTGAATCTTCCCTATTGCAAGGACCAAGAGCCCGCCGTGCACGTCAGATAACGCCTCGGTGCCGGCACCACCGTATTCAGCAGGGGTCGCACGCCGGATCCCGCGCCCTGCACCCGGACAGTTGGACGAGGTTTCCCCCGAACCGACAAGCGCTGGCCTCGGGCGCGATGCTCTCGACCAGCCAACTGTAGCGGAGAATGGGCATGACGGCGCACGCAGCCGGCTCATACGAAGATACAAGTCCACTTATCCATAGTGCCAGATAAAGCGAAGCCGAAGCTCCAAGAGCTACTCCCGGAAAGCCAGCGATTGACGCAACTACGACTCACACGAGATATGTCTCCAGCGGCCTGACGCCTGAGTCAAGCCGCGCCGCGAAGCGGGTTCGACTTGGATGAATTGTCAGGCCTATACATGTGAAGCTAGTGCTGCCAGCTCTTAAAGACGAACTCCAGACTATACCCATCCGGGTCCAGCACATTGGCTGCGTAGTAGCGCGGATCATAGTGAAGTCTGATACCGGGCGGGCCGTTGTCCTTCGCGCCAGCTGCCAGTGCCGCAGCATAAGCCGCATCTACCTGGTCAGTACTGCGAGCCACAAAACCGATATGGGCCGCTTGTCCATCAGTCTTGCCGAGGCGCAACCAGAAGAACGTGCGCGAGTCAGCTCCGAACCCTTTCAGGTCAGGGTGGCCAGGAGGACCCTGAGCTCCGTCGTAATCAAGTCTGTCCTTGATGCCAAGAGGTGCCAAGGCCGCGGTATAGAAGGCGACTGAGCGATCGAGATCACTTACCGAAAGAAATACATGGTCCAGCATGAGAGTCCTGGTGAAGCGCGCAAATTCTTGCGGCGCAAATGATCATAGGCCAAACGCCTGAGCCGGAACTCTACAACAACCTGGCTACTCCGGCAGATTCGAACGAATCAGGCCCGCGGTTTCAGCAAGTTGCCTGGCAGAAACCTGAACTCGCTCTCGACGCTGTGCATCCCCGCTCGGATCGTGCGAGGCACCCCTTTTGCGTCCGGCGCCATCGAATGTTGCGAGTTGAGGCGGGCCTACACCCCAATCGCTGCCCTTCTGCCGAGGCACGACATGGAAATGGAAGTGCGGTGTTTCCTGCCCGCTAAAGACCCCGTTGTTTTGGAACGTAAGTATTCCGAGGGGCCGATAGGTCTTGACGAGCGCCTCTGCGACCCTCTTGGCCGAGGCCATTATGGCCCCGCACTCCTGGTCGGAAAGATCGAGCAGCGTCGCGACATGCCGGCGTGTGATGACGCAGCACTGGCCAACTTCGAATTGCCACGGATTGATCACGGTCAACGCATGTTCGCTTTCGTCTATGATCTTCCATCTTTCTTCGCGACCCGCCACACAAAGGTCGCACGGATCCCTTATGGGAAGTTCGATCATTCGCCTTCTCCGATCAAGCTGGTTTGCCCTAAGCGGCCCGACGCCTGAGTCAAGCCGCGCCGCGAAGCGGCGTTGGCTTGAATGAATTGTTAGGCCCCAACCGCGAGTAGAGGCTTGCGCCAGATGCGATCGTCATCCACGCGATCACCGAGGGTGAAGGTGCAATTTCCCACTTCCGTAAAGCCATGACGTGCATAGAAGCGCTTCGCTCGTTCGTTATGGTCAAAGACAGTGAGGTATAGCTCCGGCGCATTGGCCTCGAGAGCTGATTCAACGGCCCAGTTCATGAGTTCTTCCGCTACACCCTTCCCATGCCAAGGGGAGAGAACATAGATTTGTTGGAGTTCACGGGCGCCTTCTCGGGGGTTTGGGGCAGGCGCACGGAGGGGCGTGAGCTTTGCATAGCCTATCGGCTCGCCACCAACCGCAGCGACACGCCATTGAACAGCTTGATCCGCTAGATCCTTTGCCATTGGTCCGTCCACAGCGTAGGTCTTGTCGCAAAAGGCCTCGAAAGCGTCTCGATCGTAAAGATACGAAAACGTCTCACTGAAGATTCGACGCGCGACAGGGAGCAAGCGTGTGCCAAATTGTGTCCTTGGAGAAACGAAAGTAACTTCGAGTGGGATGGAGGTCATCATGAGAATCCGAAATGGTTGACCTGGGGCCTAGCGATAGAGTCCAGCGGCCGGGCAAACCGGCGCGGCTTTTGCGACAGCAAAAAAGCGTGACGGTCCGCATGGTTCGCTGGAACGATGGGTTAGGCGGCTGCCGTTCCGTCGAAACAGCACACCCCAACGTGAGAAGTGATCGCATCGTACTCATTGGCCTTATGCGCTCGTGCGCTTGAGGACGTCGCCATGCCCCACATGGAAGTGCAGGTGCTTCGAGTCTTGGTAGGTACCAAGGTTGGTAACGACTCGACACGCTCCGTGCTGTCGCTCAACTTGCGTCGCCACAACGCGGACCGCGTCCAGCAATCGGTGCACCAGCTCAATGCCATGCCCACCCAAGTCTGTCAGAGATGGAATATGGACCTTGGGAACGACGACTACGTGGACTGCCCAGTGGGGACGGGTGTGATGAAACGCCAGCACGTCGTCGGTTTCCATTACGACCTCGACCGGAGTCCGACCGCTCAGTGCTTCATCGCAATAGAAGTCGCTCGTCATCTTGAATCCTTCAAATGAATTGTTAGGCAACATCGGCGGTGTACCTTAGCGTGAGACGAAGCATGTCAAAGAGCTGGATGCCGTCCTCGAATACTGGCTCAGGGTAGTTCTTGATGAAGAAGTCACGGTCAATGGCCGTAACCCGAAAGCCATGCCTCTGGTAGAAGGCAAGTTGATAGCCAAATGTGCCGGTGCCTACCTCTATTTGACTTGCGCCAGATTTACGAAAGAAATCAATGACCCATTTCAGGAGCACTGTGCCATGGCCGGATTTCTGATGGGCTGGTTGTATGGCGATGCTCATTAGCTCGTATGCGCCTGCACCAAGTGGCTGGACCAAACATGCGCCAACAACAGCTTCACCATTTGAAGCAACGAAGCATTTCGACCTTGGAAAGTAGGAACGAACCTTGTCTTCCGAGGGGTCGGCGAGCAGTAGCAACTCCATTGGCGCACTCATTGCTGGAACTTCTTGGATCTGTAGCGACATTTTCGTTCTGTTGCCTTACGCCTTATGTCTTGAGTTTCCCCTAGCCTAAGAGCCGAGAGCCCGGCGTGCGTGCCCGATAACGCCTCGGTGTCAGCACCACCGTAATTCAGCAGGGGCCGCACGCCGGATCTCGCGCCCTGCGCCCGAACAGTTGATCGAGGTTGCCCTCGAACCGATAAGCGTGGGCCTCGGGCGCGATGCTCTCGGCCACTCAACTGTAGCGGAGAACGGGGATGACGGCAGCAGGGATCGACGTGTGCAAGGCCCATCTGGACCTGGCCGTGGACGGACAGCCGGGCGTGGTCCGGTTCGCCAACAATCGCGCGGGCATCAGCAAGCTGGTCAAGCGCCTGACAGCACTTGGAACCACACGGATCGTGGTCGAAGCCACCGGCGGCTACGAGGACCCGCTGCTTGAGACCTGCTGCGATGCCGGCCTGTGGATTGCACGAGTCAACCCGCGCCAGGCCCGCGCCTTCGCCCATGCCGCCGGCGAGTTGGCCAAGACCGATGCCATCGACGCCCGGATCCTGGCACTCATGGCCCGGCTGTTCGCCGACCGCCTACGCCCGCATCTCGCACCGCCGCCCTGGCAGCGCGAGCTGCGTGACTGGCTGCGCCGCCGCGGCCAGGTGGTCGTCCTGCTTCAGGCCCAGAAGCAGCAGGCGGCCATGGCGCCGCCTTCGGTCCGCAAGCTGGCAGCGCGCACCATCGCGGCGCTGGCCCACGAACTGACAGCCATCGAGAAGACGATGAAGGCCTTGATCCACGAGCACGCCACGCCGGCGCTGCGCTCGAGCAAGGGCTTGGGACCGGTGTTCCAGGCCACCATCCTTGCGTTGCTGCCGGAGCTGGGCCACCTTGATCGCAGACAGATCGCCAAGCTCACCGGGGTCGCCCCGATGAACCGGGACAGCGGACAGGCCCAAGGCAAGCGGCGCATCCGTGGTGGGCGGGCACCGGTTCGCATTGCGCTCTACATGGCCACGCTATCGGCCGTACGCTGGGAGCCGATGATGAAGGCGCACTATCAGCAGCTTCGGGCACGCGGGAAGCTGGGCAAGGTGGCCTTGGTGGCGTGCATGCGCAAGCTGCTTGGGATCATCAATGCCAGGCGGCGCGATGAGCTGCAGATCGAGAGCTTGGCACTGGCTTGAACCGAGCGCTTCAAGACAGTTGCTGAGTTAAGCCGAGCCGCTTTGCGGCCTTGGGCAAGTGGAACTTGCAAGAACTTGCACGAGGCCGCGAAGCGGGCTCGGCTTGAACGAATTGTTAGCCTACGGATCGGCCCAAGGTCCTTTCACAACCTTTTGGGTTGACTTGGCGCTAGCAGGGTCGGACCGCGTCTCTGGTTTGCGCTTTGGGAGGCGTAGAAGCCGCCATGCTAAATGCCCATCCAAGCCTCGGGCGGGTGCGAGGTTTAGTGCAGCGATCAATAAAGAGAAATACCCGAGGAAAGCAATTGCGGGGCCAAGGACTGGCAATGAACCCGCGTTAGTGAACTCAGCGAGCACGACCAGTGGCAGCGCAACAGCCAACTGAGCTAGAACTCCGCCCCATGCAACTAACGACGCATCACGCTCATTGCGGGGAGCTTCATAGCTCATGCGACCGTGAATAAAGCCAAGGCGGATTTCGTATGGCCTATAGCCGAGACGGCGAGCAACAAAGGCGTGGCCGAGCTCATGCAGGTAAAGAATGCCGAAATAGGCCGCCACGAGCGCGGCCGCATTGATAGGCGTATGAAAAGATGCGGCCATTACGCACGCAGCCACCAGCAGCACAGACCAATGCAGCTCGACACGTGCGCCGAAGCCGGGAAGGAACGGGACGTGGATGTAACTCTTCATCGGAGCAGTTTATAGGCTAACGCCTGAATTAAGCCGCGCCGCGAAGCGGCGTCGGCTTGAATGAATTGTTAGGCGGCAACCTGTGCTTGGTAGTCGCGCCAATCTGTAAGAACAGATGCTGCCTCATTTGAACGCTCCTTGCGACCCGGAAGGCCCATGCGGTTGACGACAATCTGCTCCAAGTGTGCCGATATGTCAGTGTCCGAAGCCCCTGAGCGAAGAAGTGTGAAAACTGACCCCACATAGCTGTCGTACTCGTCGCGGGCTTGCGGCACGCCAGCGACTCCGATTGGGTCCCAGATGTAATGCAGCACCTCGCCGACGATGCGCAAAAGTTCCTGGTCTTGACGGTTGAGTTGATGCGTCATTGCCGCCTAACGCCTGAATTAAGCCGTGCCGCGAAGCGGCATCGGCTCGAATGAATTGTCAGGCTGCGGAGGTGTTGCTGATCGAAGCAGCCGCAGCCAGAGTGCCAATTGATTTGCTAAGAAAGCCATCCAGAGACTCGCTGCCACTTGTCTCCGTTGCTCTTGAACTGGAGAAGATCACTTCTCTCGTGATCTAGCCACTGATAGAACGCAAACTTTTCTTGCCAAGTGGCAGGCTGCGATTTGGTAGGCCAAGCAGTCCATTGGACGAGTATCTGTACACGCGCTTCATCAATCTTCAATAGGGTCTCCAACAAACCGCATACGTAGCCTAACGCTGAGTTAAGCCGACCGGCGAAGCCAGTTCGGCCTGAATGAACTGCTAGGCGCAACAAAATGTCCCGCCGCCAACAAGGTTTTCTCGCCCTTAAAGCACTTGATGCCCACAAGAATCAAACCCCACCCTGCGAAGACAAGAGTAGCCATGATCCTGCATAAATGACTAAATCTCCGGTTTCGCTGGCAGCAGCATAGCCATATAGATGTTTTGACCTACTTGCTTGGAGATGGCAACCGCATCTACAAAAGTGGACTCAACCCTCATCTGCAGGTGGCAGCCAATCGTGCCTTCTGACTGCCCAGAGTTGACCAACGCGAGCTTTACGTTAGGTGCGCTGGGTACACCAGAGGGCGCATTGAACTGAGAGTTGCAATAGGCCTCTGCGGGCGCAGACCTCTCGGCGGACGCAACGGCCCTTTTTGCCATTAGCATGCCCTGATCATCAACCGTAACGGTTCTAGTGACAAGTGTGTATTCCCCTAGTGGCTTGCTGGTAATGTCGGCGGGATCCTCCATGACGATTGCCTTCGGATCAAACGCACTGGAAAGCTCTAGAGTCTCTTCGGCGCTTTGTCGCGCGGCAGGTTCAGGGCTTTCAGCTGAGGCACCTCGGCGAGACATCAATCCACCGATAGAAAAAAGGGAACCGAAGACTACAAAGATGATGCCTGCATTAATTAGGGATGATTTTCTCTTCTCACGCCGGGCAATTGCGAGTTCACAGATCGCCGAAACGATAGCCAAGATGGCAAGCACCACCGCGATCATCTGAATTTGGTTCATTCAAGTCTCATAGGTTAATGAAAAGCGGGAGTGTGGCAGGCGCCTAACGCCTGAATTAAGCCGCGCCGCGAAGTGGCGGGCAGTTCCTACGAAAAAGTAGACACCCCTGTTCTAGCAACACTGTTCGAACTCGACGGGTGAACGATACCCCAGCGCCGAATGCAACCGCTGGTGGTTGTAGAAATGGACGTAGTCACGGAT
>NZ_JBBWWT010000005.1:0-303135 GCF_038321125.1 Pseudoxanthomonas putridarboris
AACATCAAGATGGTGGTGACGCTGATCAACCCGGTGGCGATGGACGAAGGCCTGCGTTTCGCGATCCGCGAGGGTGGCCGCACGGTCGGCGCCGGCGTGGTGTCCAAGATCATCAAGTGACGTGACGGCGCGTCCGCGCCCAGGGCGCGGACGCCTTTGCCGGAACGTCATCCCCGCGAAGGCGGGGATCCAGCGACTTCCCGGTCCCCAGGGCCGGGCGGGCCGGAACCCCCCGGGCCCACTCCCCACAAGCTATCCGGAAGAAAATCCCCTCCGGATTGCTGCAAAACAGCAAAAACCCCGCTATACTTTGCGCCCCGCGAATGGCCTGATGGCCCTTCACCGGGAACGCATTGCTACCGGCGCCCCCTGGGAGGCCGCCGGTCCTACCGCGAAAAGAGGCGCAGGAAGCGCCTCGTGTTCGCCAGACACGGAGTGTCGCGTGCCAGACCTGCCGGCTCAGCCGGGCAGGGCGCCCCGCTATTGACGGGGCCTGTCACGCGTCCTATACTTTCATGTCTGGGCGGGCCGGTTTACCGGCCTGCCTAGTTTTTCAGGAAGAATCCCCAGCCGTTCAGGCATCAGGCAGGTCGTGGAATCCACGCGACCCGCGGGGACCGGAACAGTCTGGACCAATCAGGGGCAAGGCATCCCAGAGGCCGCGCCCGTCGCTCTTTTAACGAAGGAATATCCGTCATGGCGGACCAAAAGATCCGAATCCGGCTCAAGGCGTACGATCATCGCTTGATCGACCGCTCGGCCAGCGAGATCGTTGAAACGGCCAAGCGGACCGGCGCGCAGGTGCGCGGCCCGATCCCGCTGCCGACCAAGATCGAGCGTTACACCATCCTCGTTTCGCCGCACGTCGACAAGGACGCGCGTGACCAGTACGAGACCCGCACGCACAAGCGCGTGCTCGATATCGTCGACCCCAACGACAAGACCGTGGACGCGCTGATGAAGCTCGAACTGGCTGCCGGCGTCGACGTCCAGATCAAGCTGACCTGAGGCACCGACCATGACCGCGAAGAAATATTCGTTGGGTCTCGTTGGCCGCAAGGCCGGCATGACCCGGGTGTTCACCGAGGACGGCAAGTCCATCCCGGTGACGCTGATCGAAGCCACCCCGAACCGCATCACCCAGATCAAGACCCCGGAAACCGACGGCTACAGCGCCGTGCAGGTCGCCGTGGGCGCCCGCCGCGCCTCGCTGGTCACCAAGCCGGTCGCCGGCCACCTGGCCAAGGCCAAGGTCGAAGCCGGTCGTGGCCTGTGGGAACTGCGCGTGGAAGCCGACAAGCTGGGCGACTTCACCGTCGGCGGCGAGATCAAGGCCGACATCTTCGAAGTCGGCCAGATCGTCGACGTCCAGGGCGTCACCAAGGGCAAGGGCTTCCAGGGCACCATCAAGCGCTGGAACTTCCGCATGGGCGACGCCACCCACGGCAACTCGCTGTCGCATCGCGCGCCGGGTTCGCTGGGCCAGCGCCAGACGCCGGGCCGCGTGTTCCCGGGCAAGAAGATGTCCGGCCACATGGGTGCCGCGCAGCAGAGCACGCAGAACCTGGAAGTCGTCCGCGTGGACGCCGAGCGCGGCCTGATCGCCGTCCGCGGCGCCGTGCCGGGTGCGCCGGGTGGCGACGTGATCGTGCGTCCGGCCAGCAAGGGTTGAGGAGAACGACAATGGAACTAGCCATCACAGGTAGCGCCAACAAGCTGTCGGTTTCCGACGACGTGTTCGGCCGTGAATTCAGCGAAGACCTGGTCCACCAGGTGGTCGTTGCCTACCGTAACGCCGGTCGTGCCGGCACCAAGGCGCAGAAGACCCGCGCCGAAGTCAACGGCACCACCAAGAAGTCGAAGAAGCAGAAGGGCGGCGGCGCCCGCCACGGCGCCCTGACCGCGCCGATCTTCGTCGGCGGCGGCGTGACCTTCGCGGCCAAGCCGCGCAGCTTCGCGCAGAAGGTCAACCGCAAGATGTACCGCGCCGCGATGAAGGCCATCCTGTCGGAACTCAATCGCCAGGGTCGTCTGACGGTCGTCGACGCGTTCGATGTCGATTCCGCCAAGACCTCGGGCCTGATCGCCAAGCTCAAGGGCCTGGAAGTGGGCAAGCGCCCGCTGATCGTCACCGAGGAGGCCTCCGAGCACCTGTACCTGTCGGCCCGCAACCTTCCCTACGTGGAAGTGCGCGACGTGCAGGGCCTGGACCCGGCCGCGCTGGTCGGCGCCGACTCGGTGGTGATCACCGCTGATGCCGTCAAGAAGGTCGAGGAGTGGCTGGCATGATGAGCAACGAGAAGATTTTCGCCGTCCTGCGTGCCCCGCGCGTGTCCGAAAAGACCGTACGCCTGCAGGAACTCTCCAACCAATACGTCTTCGAAGTCTCGAACGATGCCACCAAGGCCGATGTGAAGGCCGCGGTCGAGCAGCTGTTCGACGTCAAGGTCGAGACGGTCAACGTGGTCAACGTGAAGGGCAAGAACAAGGCCTTCCGTAACCGCGCCGGCCGACGCGGCGACTGGCGCAAGGCGTACGTGCGTCTGGCCGATGGCCAGGCGATCGACGTGTCGGCCAAGGCCTGAGGTAGAACCACATGCCATTGATGAAATTCAAACCCACCTCTCCCGGTCGCCGCTCGGCGGTCCGCGTGGTGACGCCCGACCTGCACAAGGGTGCTCCGCATGCTGCGCTGCTGGAAAAGCAGAGCAAGTCCGGCGGCCGCAACCACCACGGTCGCATCACCACCCGTCACATCGGCGGTGGCCACAAGCAGCACTACCGCATCATCGACTTCAAGCGCGACAAGGAAGGCATCCCGGCGCGCGTGGAGCGGATCGAATACGATCCCAACCGCACCGCGCACATCGCGCTGCTGTGCTACGTCGATGGCGAGCGCCGCTACATCATCGCCCCGAAGGGCCTGAAGGCCGGTGACCAGGTCATCGCCGGCAGCGACGCGCCGATCAAGGCCGGCAACACGCTGCCGCTGCGCAACATCCCGGTCGGCACCACCGTCCACGGCATCGAGCTGAAGCCCGGCAAGGGCGCGCAGATCGCCCGTGCCGCCGGCGCCGCCGTGCAACTGGTCGCCCGCGAGCAGGGTTTCGCCACGCTGCGTCTTCGCTCCGGCGAAATGCGCAAGGTGCAGGTCGAGTGCCGCGCCACCGTCGGCGAAGTCGGCAACGACGAGCACAGCCTGGAGAAGCTGGGCAAGGCCGGCGCCAAGCGCTGGCGCGGCATCAAGCCGACCGTCCGCGGTGCGGCCATGAACCCGGTCGACCACCCGCACGGTGGCGGCGAGGCTAAGGCCGGCCAGGGCAACCCGCACCCGGTCACCCCGTGGGGTGTGCCGACCAAGGGCTACAAGACGCGCAAGAACAAGCGCACCCAGCAATTCATCGTCCGCGATCGTAGGGGCTAATCGACCATGGCACGTTCACTCAAGAAGGGCCCGTTCGTCGATCACCACCTCGTCAAGAAGGTGGAGGCCGCGGGCGGCAGCAAGAGGCCGATCAAGACCTGGTCGCGCCGTTCGATGATCCTGCCGGAAATGGTGGGTTTCACGATCGCCATCCACAATGGCAAGAACCACGTTCCGGTGCTGGTCAACGAGAACATGGTCGGCCACAAGCTCGGCGAGTTTGCCGTCACCCGTACCTTCAAGGGTCACGGTGGCGACAAGAAAGCCGGCGGCAAGAAGTAAGGAGAGATGACCATGGAAGCGAAAGCCATCCTGCGCACCGCGCGCATCTCCCCGCAGAAGGCCCGCCTGGTCGCCGACCAGGTGCGTGGCCTGCCGGCCGAACGCGCCGTCAACCTGTTGAAGTTCTCGGACAAGAAGGCCGCCCACCTGATCAAGAAGGTCGTGGAGTCCGCCATCGCCAACGCCGAGAACAACCAGGGCGCCGACGTCGACGAGCTGAAGGTCACGACCATCATGGTCGACGAAGGCCCGATGCTGAAGCGTTTCATGGCCCGGGCCAAGGGCCGCGGCACCCGTATCCTCAAGCGCACCAGCCACATCACTGTGGTTGTGGGCGAAGGCACCGGCAAAGGCAAATAAGACTATGGGTCATAAAGTTCATCCGACCGGAATCCGCCTGGGCATCTCCAAGGACTGGAATTCCAAGTGGTTCGCCAACAAGCGCGATTACGCCGAGTACCTGGCCGCCGACCTCAAGGTGCGCGACATGCTGCGCAAGAAGCTGGCGCAGGCAGGCATCTCCAGGATCCTGATCGAGCGTCCGGCCAAGACGGCGCGCGTGACCATCCACACCGCCCGTCCGGGCGTGGTGATCGGCAAGCGCGGCGAGGACATCGAGAAGCTGCGCAAGGAAGTGTCCGACCTGATGGGCGTCCCGGCGCACATCAACGTCACCGAAGTGCGCAAGCCCGAGCTGGACGCCCAGCTGGTGGCCGAGTCGATCGCGCAGCAGCTGGAGCGCCGCATCATGTTCCGCCGCGCCATGAAGCGCGCCGTCGGCAACGCGATGCGCCTGGGTGCCCTGGGCATCAAGGTCAACGTCGCCGGCCGCTTGAACGGCGCCGAAATCGCCCGTTCCGAGTGGTACCGCGAAGGCCGCGTGCCGCTGCACACGCTGCGTGCCGACATCGATTACGGTTTTGCCGAGGCGAAGACCACCTACGGCATCATCGGCATCAAGGTGTGGGTCTACAAGGGCGAAGTCTTCGACTTCAGCCAGGTGGGTCAGGAGAAGCAGGACGACGCGCGCCCCGAGCGCAGCGAACGTCCGTCGCGCCCGGCCCGTGACCGCGACGCGAGGTAATCAGTCATGTTGCAACCCAAGCGAACCAAATACCGCAAGATGCACAAGGGCCGTAACGAAGGCCTGAGCTGGAGCGGCAACCTCGTCAGTTTCGGCGAGTACGGCCTGAAGGCCACGGCGCACGGTCAGCTGACCGCGCGCCAGATCGAGGCCGCGCGCCGTTCCATCAGCCGTTACGTGAAGCGTGGCGGCAAGATGTGGATCCGCGTGTTCCCCGACAAGCCCATCACCAAGAAGCCCATCGAAGTCCGCATGGGTTCCGGCAAGGGTAACGTCGAGTACTGGGTCGCCCAGATCCAGCCGGGCCGCATGATCTATGAAATCGAAGGCGTCAGCGAGGACATCGCGCGCGAGGCGTTCCGCCTGGCCGCGGCCAAGCTGTCCGTCACCACCACTTTCGTGACCCGGACGGTGCGCTAATGGAACTCAAGCAACTCCGCGAGAAGTCGGCTGACGAACTGAAGGCCCACCTGACCGACCTGCGCAAGGAGCAGTTCTCCCTGCGCATGCAGAAGGTCACCGGCCAACTGCCGAAGACCCACGAAACCCGCCGGGTCCGCCGCGAGATCGCTCGCGTCAAGACCCTGCTCGGCAGCCAGAAGTAAGGAGCGCCCAAGATGAGCGATAACAAAGACAAAGCGCAACGCACCATCGAAGGTCGTGTCGTCAGCAACAAGATGGACAAGACGGTCACCGTCCTGGTGGAGCGTCAGGTCAAGCATGCCCTGTACGGCAAGTACATCCGCCGTTCCACCAAGCTGCACGCGCACGACGCGGACAACAGCTGCAAGGAAGGCGACGTGGTGCGCGTGACCGAGATCGCGCCGCTGTCCAAGACCAAGAACTGGCGCGTGGTGGAAATCGTCACCCGCGCGGCTGAATAAGAGGAGATCTGAATCATGATCCAGATGCAGAGCTACCTTGACGCGGCCGACAACTCCGGCGCCAAGGAACTGATGTGCATCAAGGTGCTGGGCGGCTCCAAGCGCCGTTACGCCGGCATCGGCGACATCATCAAGGTGACCGTCAAGGACGCCATCCCGCGTGGCAAGGTCAAGAAGGGCGAAGTCTACGACGCCGTGGTCGTGCGCACCCGCAAGGGCGTCCGCCGCCCCGACGGTTCGCTGATCCGCTTCGACGGCAACGCCGCCGTGCTGCTCAACAACAAGCAGGAGCCGATCGGTACCCGCATCTTCGGGCCTGTGACCCGCGAGCTGCGTTCCGAGAAGTTCATGAAGATCGTTTCGCTCGCGCCTGAAGTGCTCTGAGCGGAGGACATAGAAATGGCAAACCGTATCAAGAAGGGCGACCAGGTGGTCGTCACCGCCGGCAAGGACAAGGGCAAGAAGGGCGACGTGGTGCGCGTGGACGGTGACCGTGTGGTCGTCTCCAACGTCAACGTCGTCAAGCGCCACACCAAGCCGAACCCCCAGGCCGGCGTGGCTGGTGGCGTGGTCGAGCGCGAAGCCTCGATCCACATTTCCAATGTCGCGCTGTTCAACCCGGCGACGGGCAAGGGCGAGCGTATCGGTTTCAAGGTGCTGGAGGATGGACGCAAACTGCGTGTGTTCCGCTCCAGCGGTGAGGCGCTCGACGCCTGAGGAATGAGGTCATGACCACCCGTCTCGAAAAAATCTACAAGGAAGAAGTGGCGCCGGCTCTGATGAAGAAGTTCGGCTACACGAATCCCATGGAAGTGCCGAAGATCACCAAGATCACCATCAACATGGGTGTGGGTGAAGCGGCCACCAACAAGAAGATCCTGGAAAACGCCGTGGCCGACCTGGCCAAGATCTCCGGCCAGAAGCCGATCACGACCAAGTCCCGCGTGTCGGTGGCTTCGTTCAAGATCCGCGACGGCTGGCCGATCGGCTGCAAGGTCACCCTGCGCCGCGCCAAGATGTACGAATTCCTGGACCGCCTGATCAGCATCTCGCTGCCGCGCGTCCGCGACTTCCGTGGCGTGTCCGGCCGTTCGTTCGACGGCCGCGGCAACTACAACATGGGCGTGAAGGAACAGATCATCTTCCCGGAAATCGACTTCGACGCCGTCGACGCGATCCGCGGCATGGATATCGCCATCACCACCACCGCCAAGAACGACGCCGAAGCCAAGGCGCTGCTCGAGGCGTTCAAGTTCCCGTTCCGTAATTAAGAGCCGGGATTGGTGATTCGGGATCCGGGATTCGCAAGAGCCCGCTTCCACGAATCCCGGATCCCAAATCCCGAATCCCAAGGATTTAAGATATGGCAAAGACCTCGATGGTCAACCGCGACATCAAGCGGGAAAAGCTGGCCAAGCAGTACGCCGCCAAGCGCGACGCGCTGAAGAAGACCATTTCCAGCACCACCGCCTCCTACGAGGAGAAGCTGGAAGCCGTGACCAAGCTGCAGAAGCTGCCGCGCGACTCCTCGCCCAGCCGCCAGCGCAACCGTTGCGAGCTGTCCGGTCGTTCGCGTGGCGTGTACCGCAAGTTCGGCCTCGGCCGCAACATGCTGCGCAAGGCCACGATGAACGGCGACGTGCCGGGCCTGCGCAAGGCCAGCTGGTAAGGACCCGTCGCCCCGGTCCGCCGGGCGGCATGCGGTGAAAGACAGGTCCGGCACGTGCCGGGCTTGTTGCTGTACAATGTTCGGCTCCCGCGGCCAGGCCGGGGGAGGGCGGGTCCACCCGCCGCCCGCCTGGGGGTTCCCAGGGACAACACAAGATTTTCGCGAAAGCGGATATCGGTGCTACTCATAAGGCAGACTCTAATGAGCATGACTGATCCCATCGCCGACATGCTGGTGCGCATTCGCAATGCCGCCGCTGTGGGCAAGCCGACGGTGAAGATGCCGTCCTCCAAGATCAAGGCTTCGATCGCCAACGTCCTGAAGTCGGAAGGCTACATCGGCGACGTCCGCGTGACCAAGACCGAGAACAACAAGGCCGAACTCGAAATCGTCCTGAAGTACTTCGAAGGCAAGCCGGTCATCGAGAAGCTGAGCCGCGTGTCCCGTTCGGGCCTGCGCCAGTACCGTGGCAAGGCCGAACTGCCCAAGGTCCTCGGTGGCCTGGGCGTCGCCATCATCTCCACCTCCAAGGGCATCATGACCGATGCGCAGGCGCGCCAGCAGGGCGTCGGCGGTGAAGTCCTGTGCTTTGTGGCCTAAGGGAGTAATCGCATGTCCCGTGTAGCCAAGCAGCCGATCAGCCTGCCCAAGGGCGTCGAGTTGAACATCCAGCCTGACAGCCTGAGCGTCAAGGGCCCGAAGGGCACTCTGTCCATCGCCAAGCCGGCCGGCGTCGAGATCAACATCGACAACGGCGTCGCCAGCCTGTCGCCGGCGACCCCGGCCGACGACGCCATCACCGGCACCATCCGCGCGATCCTGGCCAACATGGTCAAGGGCGTGTCGGAAGGGTTCGAGCGCAAGCTGGAGCTGGTGGGCGTGGGTTACCGCGCCGCGATGCAGGGCAAGGACCTCAACCTGTCGTTGGGTTTCTCCCATCCGATCCTGTTCAAGACCCCGGAAGGCATCACCATCGCCACCCCGACCCAGACCGAAATCCTGGTGCAGGGCGCCGACAAGCAGCGCGTGGGTGAAGTCGCCGCCAAGATCCGCGGTTTCCGTCCGCCGGAGCCCTACAAGGGCAAGGGCGTGAAGTACTCCGACGAAACCATCATCCGCAAGGAAGCGAAGAAGGCCTGACCGGGCCTTCGGCTTCGAGGAACCAGATCATGAGCATCAAGAACACCGCCCGCCTGCGCCGCGCCAAGTCCACCCGCGCGCACATCCGCGAACTCGGCGTGCCGCGCCTGTCGGTGCTGCGCACCGGCCAGCACATCTACGCCCAGCTGTTCACCGCCGATGGCGCCAAAGTCATCGCGTCGGCCAACACGCTGCAGGCCGATGTGAAGGACGGCCTGAAGAACGGCAAGAACAGCGACGCCGCCGCGCGCGTGGGCAAGCTGATCGCCGAGCGCGCCAAGGCCGCGGGTGTCGAGAAGGTCGCCTTCGACCGCTCGGGCTACCGCTACCACGGCCGCATCAAGGCGCTGGCCGACGCCGCCCGCGAAGGCGGCCTGCAGTTCTGACCTTGAAAGGCATGGGGGCGACTCCATGCCTTGACCTGCCGGCGCGGGCTGCGCCGGGCGCGGTCGCTCTTCTGCAGCGACCGTCGCCTCACCGTTCCATACCACAACCATAAGCGGCCAAGCCGTACATACCCAATCAATCAAGGAATCTAGCAATGGCAGAAGAACGTCAACCGCGGGGTCGCGACCGCGACCGCAACCGCGAAGAGAAAGTCGACGACGGCATGATCGAGAAGCTGGTCGCGGTCAACCGCGTCAGCAAGACCGTCAAGGGCGGCCGCCAGTTCACCTTCACCGCGCTGACGGTGGTGGGCGACGGCAACGGCAAGATCGGCTTCGGCTACGGCAAGGCGCGCGAAGTGCCGGTCGCCATCCAGAAGTCGATGGAATACGCCCGCAAGGGCATGCTGAACGTCGACCTGAACAACGGCACCCTGTGGCACCCGGTCAAGGCCGGCCACGGCGCGGCCCGCGTGTTCATGCAGCCGGCTTCCGAAGGTACCGGCGTCATCGCCGGCGGCGCCATGCGCGCCGTGCTGGAAGCGGTGGGCGTGAAGAACGTGCTGGCCAAGGCCGTCGGTTCGCGCAACCCGATCAACCTGGTGCGCGCCACGCTGAAGGGCCTGAGCGACATGCAGTCGCCGTCCCGCATCGCGGCCAAGCGCGGCAAGAAGGTGGAGGAACTCCTCAATGGCTAACGAGTCCAACAAGACCGTCAAGGTGCGCCTGGTGCGCGGCCTGCGTGGTTCCCGGGCCATCCACCGCCTGTCGGTGAAGGCGCTGGGCCTGAACAAGCTCAACGATGTGCGTGAACTGAAGGACAGCCCGCAGGTACGCGGCCTGATCAACAAGGTTCACTACCTCGTCAAGGTCGAGGAGTAATCAACATGCGTCTCAACACACTGAAGCCCGCCGAGGGCGCCCGCACCGAACGCACCCGCGTCGGCCGCGGCATCGGCTCCGGCCTGGGCAAGACCGCCGGTCGTGGCCACAAGGGTTCGTTCGCGCGCTCGGGCAAGGGCAAGATCAAGGCGAAGTTCGAGGGCGGCCAGATGCCGCTGATCAAGCGCCTGCCGAAGGTCGGCTTCCGCTCCAAGCTGAAGCTGGACTGCGCCGAAGTGCTGTCGTACCAGTTGGACAAGCTGGAAGCCGGCGAGATCGACTTCGCCGCGCTGCGCGCCGCCAAGCTGGTGCCCAGCACCGCCAAGCGCGCCAAGATCGTCAAGAAGGGCGAACTGAGCAAGGCGTTCGTGCTGAAGGGCGTCGCCGCCACCGCGGGTGCCAAGGCCGCCATCGAGGCTGCCGGCGGCAGCGTGCAGGAGTAACGGACGCATGGCGCAGGGTAATGCCGCCGGTGCACTGGCAGGCGCGGGCAAGTTCACCGAACTTCGCCAGCGCCTGCTGTTCGTCCTGGGCGCGTTGGTCGTCTACCGGATCGGTTGCTTCATTCCGGTCCCGGGCGTCAATCCCGATGCCATGCTGGCGATGATGCAGGCGCAGGGTGGCGGCATCGTGGACATGTTCAACATGTTCTCGGGCGGCGCCCTGCACCGTTTCAGCATCTTCGCGCTGAACGTCATGCCCTACATCTCGGCGTCCATCGTGATGCAGCTGGGCGTGCACATCTTCCCGACGCTGAAGGCGTTGCAGAAGGAAGGCGAGTCCGGTCGCCGCAAGATCACCCAGTACTCGCGCATCGGCGCGGTGCTGCTGGCGGTCGTGCAGGGCGGCAGCATTGCCACCGCGCTGCAGAACCAGGTCGCCCCGGGTGGCATGCCGGTGGTGTACGCGCCGGGCATGGGCTTCGTGCTGACCGCCGTCGTGGCGCTGACCGCCGGCACCATCTTCCTGATGTGGCTGGGCGAGCAGGTCACCGAGCGCGGCATCGGCAACGGCGTCTCGCTGATCATCTTCGCCGGCATCGTGGCCGGCCTGCCGGGCGCGGTCATCCAGACCGTCGGCGCCTTCCGCGACGGCACCCTGAGCTTCATCTCGCTGCTGCTGATCGCCATCGTCGTGCTGGGCTTCACCTTCCTAGTGGTGTTCGTGGAACGCGGCCAGCGCCGCATCACGGTGAACTACGCGCGCCGCCAGGGCGGCCGCAACGCGTACATGAACCAGACTTCGTTCCTGCCGCTGAAGCTCAACATGGCCGGCGTGATCCCGCCGATCTTCGCCTCCAGCATCCTGGCCTTCCCGGCCACGCTGGCGATGTGGTCCGGCCAGAACAGCGGCGCCACCACGTGGCTGCAGCGCATTTCCAACGCGCTGGCCCCGGGCGAGCCGCTGCACATGATCGTGTTCGCCGCGATGATCATCGGCTTCGCGTTCTTCTACACGGCGCTGGTGTTCAATTCGCAGGAAACGGCCGAGAACCTGAAGAAGTCGGGCGCGCTGATTCCCGGCATCCGCCCCGGCAAGGCCACCGCCGACTATGTCGACGGCGTGCTGACCCGGCTGACGGCGATCGGCTCGATGTACCTGGTGGCGGTCTGCCTGCTGCCGGAAGTGATGCGCACCCAGCTGGGCACCTCGTTCTACTTCGGCGGCACCTCGCTGCTGATCGTGGTGGTGGTGGTGATGGACTTCATCGCGCAGATCCAGGCGCACCTGATGTCGCACCAGTACGAAAGCCTGTTGAAGAAGGCCAACCTGAAGGGCGGCTCGCGCGGCGGTCTCGCCCGCGGCTGAGGTATACTGCGGGGCTTCCCGCACCGGACCGGCCTCTCTTGGCCGGCCCGAAATCAGATGGGCGGCCCCCGCAGCGATTCCGGGCGGGGGTGCGAACCGGCCAGTCCCTGCGCCAGAGTAGCGCGGGCGGGGCAGGGCAGAGGGGAGACCCGCTGCCAGGCTTCAGGCAGGTTCCGGCGCCGGAGCATGGGCACACTCCCCATGCCGGGTCCATCGCTGGCCTTTGGCCGGCGTGGGCTTCCCTGTAACCCGGAATCTTGCTAAAATTTCCAGTTCACTCCGCTTGTCTGCGCGAAATCCCTTCCGGGACGACCGCTCACGGGCCAATACATACAGTTGGAGACCGCGTCATGGCGCGTATTGCAGGTGTCAACCTGCCTGCCCAGAAGCATGTCTGGGTCGGTTTGCAAAGCATCTACGGCATTGGCCGTACCCGTTCGAAGAAGGTCTGCGACGCCGCAGGCGTGGCCTCGAGCACCAAGATCCGCGATCTGTCGGAGCCCGAAGTCGAGCGCCTGCGCGCCGAAGTCGGCAAGTACGTTGTCGAAGGCGACCTTCGCCGTGAAGTCGGCATCGCCATCAAGCGCCTGATGGACCTGGGCTGCTACCGCGGCCTGCGTCACCGCCGCGGCCTGCCGCTGCGTGGTCAGCGCACCCGCACCAACGCCCGCACCCGCAAGGGTCCGCGCAAAGCCATCAAGAAGTAAGGGGCGCCCATCATGGCCAAGCCAGCTGCTGCCAAAGTCAAGAAGAAGATCAAGCGCGTCATCACCGACGGCGTCGCCCACGTCCACGCTTCTTTCAACAACACCATCGTCACCATCACCGACCGTCAGGGCAACGCATTGTCGTGGGCCACGTCGGGCGGCGCGGGTTTCCGTGGTTCGCGTAAATCCACCCCGTTCGCTGCACAGGTCGCCGCCGAGAAGGCCGGCCGGGCTGCGCTGGACTACGGTGTGAAGTCGTTGGAAGTGCGCATCAAGGGCCCCGGCCCGGGCCGCGAATCGGCCGTGCGTTCGCTCAACAATGTTGGCTACAAGATCACCAACATCATCGACGTCACGCCGATCCCGCACAACGGTTGCCGTCCGCCCAAAAAGCGTCGCGTCTGAGGAGCTGAAGAGAAATGGCTCGTTATATTGGTCCCACCTGTAAGCTCGCGCGCCGCGAAGGCGCCGACCTGTCCCTCAAGAGCCCGGCCCGCGCGCTGGACTCCAAGTGCAAGCTGGAGCAGAAGCCCGGCCAGCACGGCGCCGCCCGCAAGGGCAAGCTGTCCGACTACGCCACCCAGCTGCGCGAGAAGCAGAAGGTCAAGCGCATCTACGGCCTGCTGGAGCGCCAGTTCCGCAACTACTACAAGAAGGCCTCGACGAAGAAGGGCAACACCGGCGAGAACCTGCTGCAGTTGCTGGAAACCCGCCTGGACAACGTCATCTACCGCATGGGCTTCGCCGTGACCCGCCCGGCCGCCCGCCAGCTGGTCTCGCACCGCGGCGTGCTGGTCAACGGCAAGCCGGTCAACCTGCCTTCCTACCAGGTCAAGGCCGGCGATGCGATCGAACTGTCCGAGCGCGCCCAGAAGCAGCTCCGCGTGCAGGAATCGCTGACCGTCGCCGAACAGCTCGACCTCAGCCCGTCCTGGGTGGAAGTCGACGCCAAGAAGTTCAGCGGCGTGTTCAAGTCCGTGCCGGTCCGTTCCGATCTGCCCGCCGACATCAACGAAGCGCTGATCGTCGAGTTGTACTCGAAGTAATTCATTCACGCACCCCCGGGAAAGCCGGGGGATCGCAGGAGACAAAGCAACATGACGGGTATTACTCAGCAAGTGCTGCGCCCCCGCGGCCCGCAGATCGAGCGTCTTACCGGCAACCGCGCGAAGGTGGTCATCGAACCGCTGGAGCGTGGTTACGGCCATACGCTCGGCAATGCGCTGCGCCGCGTGCTGCTGTCGTCCATCCCCGGCTTCGCGATCACCGAAGTCGAGATCGACGGCGTGCTGCACGAATACAGCACCATCGAAGGCATGCAGGAAGACGTGCTGGAAGTGCTGTTGAACCTGAAGGATGTGGCCATCCGCATCCACACCGGCGACTCCTCCACGCTGAGCCTGGCCAAGCAGGGCCCGGGCGTGGTGACCGCCGGCGACATCAAGACCGACCACAACGTCGAGATCCTCAATCCTGAACTGGTCATCTGCAACCTGACCAAGGACACGGCGCTGAACATGCGCCTGAAGATCGAGCGCGGTTTCGGCTACCAGCCGGCCGCCGCCCGTCGCCGTCCGGACGAGGAAACCCGTGCGATCGGCCGCCTGGTGCTGGACGCCTCGTTCTCGCCGGTCCGTCGCGTCGCGTACGCGGTGGAAGCCGCGCGCGTCGAGCAGCGCACCGACCTGGACAAGCTGGTCCTGGACATCGAGACCAACGGCACGATCGACGCCGAGGAAGCCGTGCGCACCGCCGCCGACATCCTCAGCGACCAGTTGTCGGTGTTCGGCGACTTCACGCACCGCGACCGCGGCGCGCCGAAGCAGGCCGCCAGCGGCGTGGATCCGGTGCTGCTGCGCCCGATCGACGACCTGGAGCTGACCGTGCGTTCGGCCAACTGCCTGAAGGCCGAGAGCATCTACTACATCGGCGACCTGATCCAGAAGACCGAAGTCGAGCTGCTGAAGACCCCGAACCTCGGCAAGAAGTCGCTGACCGAGATCAAGGAAGTCCTCGCCCAGCGCGGCCTGTCCCTGGGCATGAAGCTGGAGAACTGGCCGCCGGCCGGCGTCGCCCAGCACGGCATGCTGGGGTGATGACGTACTGGCGGCTCCCGCGTCCGCGCGGGAGCCGCCTGCAACAACCATGTCGACGGACCTGAAGGTCCGCGGCGCATCCGGTCATGGACGGCCGGTTCGGGCCACCCGCAGTCCACTGTTCCAGCGCCTGGATGGCGACAACGAAGTCCAACGTCCCAACATTCACCAGGAATCAAACCCATGCGCCACCAGAAATCCGGCCGCAAGTTCAGCCGCACCAGCGCCCATCGCGAAGCGATGTTCCGCAACATGGCCGCCTCGCTGATCAAGCACGGCCTGATCAAGACCACCTTGCCGAAGGCCAAGGAACTGCGCCGCGTCGCGGAACCGCTGATCACCCTCGGCAAGATCGACGGCGTGGCCAACCGCCGCCTGGCCTTCTCGCGCCTGCGCGACAAGGAAGCCGTCGGCACGCTGTTCACCACCCTCGGCCCGCGCTACCAGTCGCGTCCGGGCGGCTACCTGCGCATCCTCAAGTGCGGCTTCCGCGCTGGCGACAATGCGCCGATGGCCTACGTGGAACTGGTGGACCGTCCGGAAGCGGCGGCCGAGTAATCCCGGCCACATCGCGATGACATGAAGACCCCGGCCCCGTGCCGGGGTTTTTCGTTTCCCGGCGCGCCGCATGCAGCGCCGGATGCGGGCGCCATCGGGCCGATCGCGGGGCAGTCGCGGCTCCGCTGGAACGCGACGTTCCCGCCATGCGCCGCCCAGGGATGACGCATGGGCCGCGGCGCGTGGATAATGCGGGCTTCCCCCGCTTTCGCGACGTGGTGCCGATGAACCCTTTTCGCTGGACGTTCCGCGCGCAGTACCTGCTCGGTTTCCTGATCTGCGCCGGCTTGCTGGGGTTCGCGCTGTATCTGGAGCATTTCCGGAACCTGGTGCCATGCCCGCTGTGCACGTTCCAGCGCGGCGCCTTCGTGCTGCTGGGCGTCGTGTTCCTGCTGGGCGCGCTGCATGGCCCGCGCAAGCGCGGCGGCCGGGGCGTCTACGGCGTGCTGGCCTTGCTGGCGGGGTTGGTGGGCATCGGCATCGCCGGTCGCCATGTATGGCTGCAGAACCTGCCGCCGGACCAGGTGCCGGCGTGCGGCCCGGACCTGTCCTACATGATGGATGCTTTCCCGCTGGCCGACGTGTTGCGGAAGGTGTTCACCGGATCGGGCGAATGCGCCAACGTGGACTGGTCGTTCCTGGGGCTTTCGATGCCGGCCTGGAGCCTGCTCTGGTTCGCGGCGCTGGCGCTCTGGGCGCTGTGGGCGGCGTTCCGCGCCCGGCGCACCTCGACTTTCCGCTGATTTGACGCGGCGCACCATTCTGTCAACATGGTGGGCCGCAAGGAGTCCACCATGAATTCCACCGACCGCAACCTTCGTGCCGTTCAGCTGCCCGCCCAGTGGGCGCCGGACAGCTGGCGCGCGCGGCCGGCCGTGCAGATGCCGACGTATCCCGACCCGGGCGCGCTGGAAGCCGCCGTCGGCGAGCTGAAGCAGCTGCCGCCGCTGGTGACCTCGTGGGAAATCTTCTCGTTGAAGAAGCAGTTGGCCGAGGCGCAGGAGGGCAAGCGTTTCCTGCTGCAGGGCGGCGACTGCGCCGAGAGCTTCAGCGACTGCGAATCCGGGTTGATCTCCAACCGCCTGAAGGTGCTGCTGCAGATGAGCCTGGTGCTGGTGCACGGCCTGCGCCTGCCGGTGGTGCGCGTGGGCCGTTTCGCCGGGCAGTACGCCAAGCCGCGCTCGGCCGACACGGAAACGCGCGACGGAGTGACCCTGCCCAGTTACCGAGGCGACCTGGTCAACCAGCCCGAGTTCACCGCCGAGGCGCGGATTCCCGACCCGCGCCGGATGATCAAGGCGCATGCGCGTTCGGCGATGACGATGAACTTCGTGCGCGCGCTGATCGACGGCGGTTTCGCCGACCTGCACCATCCCGAATACTGGAACCTCAATTGGGTGGGCTACTCGCCGCTCGCGAACGAGTACCAGCAGATGGTCACCTCGATCGGCGATGCGGTGCGCTTCATGGAGACGCTGTCCGGCTCCGAGGTGCACAACCTCAACCGCATCGACTTCTACACCTCGCACGAAGCCCTGCTGCTGCCGTACGAGGAAGCGCTGACGCGCGAAGTGCCGCGCCAGTGGGGCTGGTTCAACCTGAGCACGCATTACCCGTGGATCGGCATGCGCACCGCGGCCGTGGATGGCGCCCATGTGGAGTACCTGCGTGGCGTGCGCAATCCCATCGCCATCAAGGTCGGCCCGTCGGTTACGCCGGACCAACTGCTGCGGTTGATCGACGTGCTCAACCCCGAGGACGAAGCTGGTCGCCTGACCTTCATCCACCGCATGGGCGCCACGCAGATCGCCGAAAAGCTGCCGCCGCTGCTGGATGCGGTGCGCCGCGACGGGCGCCGCGTGCTGTGGGTATGCGACCCCATGCACGGCAACACCGAAAGCACGTCCAACGGCTTCAAGACGCGCCGCTTCGACAACGTGCGCGGCGAAGTCGAACAGTCCTTCGACCTGCACGCCGCGGCCGGCACGCGCCTGGGCGGCGTGCACCTGGAGCTCACCGGCGAAGACGTCACCGAGTGCACCGGCGGCGCGCGCGAGCTGACCGACGCGGACCTCGAGCGCGCCTACCGCTCCACCGTGGATCCGCGCCTGAACTACGAGCAGTCGCTGGAAATCGCGATGGGCATCGTGCGCAAGCAGAACCAGGTGGCGGCGCCGGCGCTGCGCTGACCGGCGTCGACGGGTCCGCGCGCCGGTTCGCGGTCAGGACCAGTGCGCGTGGATGGTCGAGGTCGAGATCGAGGTCGGGGCGGATTGCGGGATCGGCCAGGTCTTGTAGCGCGCGTACATGCGCGCGAACTCGGCCGCGGGCACGGGCTTGCTGAAGAGGTTGCCCTGTAGCTCGTCGCAGCCGTTGGCGGCCAGCCACGCGGCCTGTTCCTGCGTTTCGACGCCTTCGGCGATGGTGCGGCATTGCAGCTGGCTGGCCAGCCCGATGATGGCGCGGGTGATCGCGCCCTGGTTGGGATCGGCGACGTCGCGCACGAAGGACTGGTCGATCTTGAGCACGTTGAAACCGTAGTTGCCCAGGTAGCTCAGGCTGGAGAAGCCGGTGCCGAAGTCGTCGATGGCGATGCGCACGCCCAGCGCCTTCAGCGCGCGCAGGGTGCGGTCGGTGCGTTGCACGTCGCGCATCAGCGTGGTCTCGGTGACTTCCAGTTCCAGGAACTCCGCCGGCAGCCCGCTGTCCTCCAGCGCGGCCACGACCGTGTTGACGAGGTCGTCGGTATCGAAGTTGGCGGCGGCGATGTTGACCGACACCCGGATCGGCGGCAGTCCGGCCTGCTGCCAGATGCGGTTCTGGCGGCAGGCCGCGTGGATGGCCCACTGGTCGATGTCGACGATCAGGTTGGTTTCCTCGGCGATCGGCAGGAACTCGCCGGGCATCATCATCCGGTCGCCGCGCTGCCAGCGCGCCAGTCCCTCCACGCCGACGATGCGGCCGGTGCGCCGGTCGATCTGCGGCTGGTAGTGCAGGCTCAGGTCGCCGCTGCGCAGGCTGCGGCGCAGGCTGTTCTCCAGTTCGATGCGGGCGTCCACGCTGGACGCCAGTTCGCGCGTGTAGAAGCGCGTGGCATTGCGGCCGTTGCGCTTGGCCAGGTACATGGCCGCGTCCGCGCGCATCATCAGCGTGGCCGCGTCGTAGCCGTCCTCGGGGAACAGGCTGATGCCGATGCTGAAGGCCTGGTGCAGTTCGTGCGAGGCCACGGTGTACGGCGTGCCGCTGATGGCCAGCAGGCGGTCGGCCACCTGCAGCACGCTCTCGCGGGTGATCACGTTGTGCAGCAGCACCACGAACTCGTCGCCGCCGGTGCGGTAGACCGTGCCCAGGTTGCCGATGTTGCGCTGGATGCGGCGCGCCGCCTGCTGCAGCAGTTCGTCGCCGATGTGGTGGCCCAGCGCATCGTTGACGTGCTTGAACAGGTCCAGGTCGATGAACAGCACGGCCACGCCGTTGCCGCGGTTGGTGGCCTGGGTGATCAGCTGGCCCAGGGTCTCGTTGAGCTGCAGGCGGTTGGGCAGGCTGGTCAGCGCATCGTGGTGGGCCAGGTAGGCCATGCGCGAACTGAGCGCGCGCGCCTCGGTGATGTCGCGCAGCACCATCACCGAGCCCACGATCAGGTCGTCGCGGTCGTGGATGGCCGACAGCGAGCGCTCGACCAGGATGCGGGTGCCGTCGCGCCGGAGCAGTTCGATGTCGCCGGCCAGCGCCAGGGAATGCGTCTCTTCGCTCTCTTCCGGGGACAGCGCGCGCGCCAGCGGCACCACCTGGTCCAGCGGCTGGCCCAGCGCGTGCTCCAGGCTCCATCCGCTCAGCGCTTCGGCCGCTGGGTTCATGTAGGTCACCCGGGCCTCCACGTCTACCGTGATCACTGCTTCGCTGATCGAGGTCAGCGTGACCTCGGCCCGTTCGTTGGCGTTGTACAGCGCGTGTTCCAGCCGTGCCTTCTCGGTGATGTCGATGGCCATCACGAAGAAGCCGCACACGGCGCCGGCATCGTCGATGTCCGGCGTGTAGAAGCTGTGCATGCGGCGCACGCCGTCCACGGTGGTGAAGCTGCCTTCGAAATCGCCTTCGCGGCCGGCGAGCACGGTATCCACGTGATGCTTGCGCTTCTGGTAGACCTCCTCGCCGAAGACCTCGCGCATGTGCAGGCCCGGCCGCAGCGGCGTGTTCCAGACGATCTGCTCGGCGCAGGCGCGGTTGAAGAAGACCAGGCGCTGCTGCGCGTCGAACTGGGCGATCAGCGCCGGCAGCCTGTCGGTGACGCGCTTGAGGTGGTCGCGCGCCAGCGACAGCTCGCGGTGCGCGCGATGCTGTTCGCTGGTGTCGTTGGCCATCAGATACCAGCCGACGATCCGCTGGTCGCGCTCCACGTCCGGCACCAGGTAGATGTGCACCGGGCGGTGGGGCTGCCCGAGTTCCGTATCCCATGCGAACCAATGGTCCGGCGTGCAGTCGCGCATCGCCCGCTGCAGCGAGGCCAGGAACGCCGGATCGTCGGCATGGACGTCTTCCACGCTGCGCTCGCTCCAGCCGGGCTGCGCCTCGAACCAGTCGCGACAGGCGCGGTTGGCGAAGCCGTAGCGGTGGTCGCTGTCGATATAGGCGATCAGCGCGGGCAGGTGGTCGGCCACGGCATCCAGCAGCGCGCGGCTGCGCCGTTCGGCACGCGCCAGGTTGCGCAGCAGCAGGAACAGCAGCACGCCCAGCCCGATCCCGCCCAGGGTCATCAGCACGATGGAGGTCAGTCCCGGCACCGCCTGCCACAACGGCGGCGACTGCAGGGTCAGCCGCCACTGCGCACCCAGCAGGGTCAGGGTGCGGTCGTAGGTGAAGGCCGGGCGCATCCTCGGCCCATGCCGGTCGCGCAGGCGGGCGGTCTGGAAGACAGGTTCGCCACCGTGTTCCAGCGCATGCAGTTGCAGGTCGAAACCGATCCCGTCGTCGTTGCCGATGGCTTCTTCCATCACCTGTTCCCAGCCGAAGCCGGCGGTGGCGAAGCCGCGCAGCAGCTCGCGGCGTTCTTCGACGCCGCGAACTGCGACCAGTGGGTCGGCATAGACGGGGGCATACAGCAGGAATCCGGGCAGGCCGGTACTGCCGCGTGCCGCATCGCTCAGCGCCACCAGCGGCGCCGACGCCAGTTCGCCGCTGTCGCGGGCCTTCTCGATCGCGCTTCGGCGGACCGTTTCCGCCAGGACATCCTTGCCCAGCAGCGGACGCATGCCCGGTGCGTCCGGGTACAGCAGGTCGATGACGACGTACTCCGCGCGTTCGCCCGCCGGGTGGATCGCGAACGCATCGCCGTAGCGCGCGCGTTGCGCCGCCAGGTAGTCGTCGTATTCGTCGGCCCGCACGCGGCGGGCGAATCCCAGGCCATGCACGCCGGCCTGGCGGCTGGGCACCTGCAGCTTGTCGACGAAGGCGTAGAAGCCGTCCTGGTCGATGTCCTGGCGCCCTTCCAGCACCGCCGCCGCGGCGCGCACGGTGTCTTCGTAGGCGTTCATGTGGGTGGCCACCGCGGTGGTCATCGCATCGGCGCGGGCATCGAACTGCGCCTGCGCGTATTCGCGCGCCTGCCGCCAGGCCGCCAGGCCGAACCACAGCGACAACAGGCTGGCGATCACCAGCACGCCCCAGGCCAGGGCATCGAGCCGACGCAACCGCTGCCGGGCAGTGGATTGCGATCCGCTGAGCGCCCTCAACTCCGATGCCCGATCCGCGCCAGACTCCACGCGTGTGGCCCCCGTTTGCCCTGAGCCTGCTATCTCGCCACGAACCGCCACGGCCCGCAAGCGTTTTCGTTGCGGCACGGCTCGCGGCGGGGCGGGAGCGCCGATACGCTCAGCGCGCGCGGCGATCCTGGCTGGGCAGGCTGGGCCAGTATTCCGGCGGCTTGCGGGCGCGGGTGAGCTGCTCGTAGTCGTAGCCCAGCTCGATCAGGCGCGCCTCGCTCCATGCGGTGCCGATGAAGACGATGCCCAGCGGCAGGCCGTCGCTGTTGCCCATCGGCACGGTGAGGCTGGGATACCCGGCCACGGCGGCGGCGCCGTAGCCCGCGCCGGGGAAATGGTCGCCGGCCTTGTGGTCGGTGAGCCAGGCCGGGCCGGTGGCGGGCGCGATCAGCGCATCCAGCCGCTGGCCCCTCAATGCCACGTCGATGCCTTCGGGGCCGGCCAGCCGCCGGGCGCGGCCGCGGGCGGTGATGTAGGCCGATTCGCCCAGGCCGCCCTTGGCGTTGGCCTGCTCGAACAATTCCTGGCCGAAGTAGGGCATCTCCGAGACCTGGTATTGCTGGTTGTAGCCGATCAACTGGGTCAGCGTGGTCAACGGCGCCTTGCGCTCGGACAGGTAGCGTTCCAGGCCGTGCTTGAACTCGTACAGCATCAGTTCCAGCTCGTCGGCGTCCCACTGGCCGTCGGTGGGGATCTCGGCATCGACGATCGTGGCGCCCGCTTCGCGCATCACCTTGATGGCGCCCTCCATCGCGGCGCCGGCGTCGGGGTGGATGCCGAACTTGCTGCGCAGCACGCCGATGCGCGCGCCCTTCAGCGCGCCCGGCCTGAGCCGGGCAGGGTAGTCCGGCGCGGTGTTCCAGGCGGCATTGATGGTGGCCGCGTCGCTGGGGTCGCGGCCGGCCAGCACGCCCAGCAGCACGGCGGCGTCGGACACGCTGCGGGTGATCGGGCCGGCGGTGTCCTGGCTGTGCGAGATCGGCAGGATGCCGCTGCGGCTGACCAGGCCCACGGTCGGTTTCAGGCCGACCACGCCGTTCACCGCGGCGGGACAGATGATGCTGCCGTCGGTTTCGGTGCCGATGCTGACCGCGACCAGGTTGGCCGAGACCGCCACCGCGCTGCCGGAACTGGAGCCGCAGGGATTGCGGTCCAGCGCATACGGGTTGAGGGTCTGCCCGCCGCGCGCGCTCCAGCCGGACGTGGAGTGCATGGAGCGGAAGTTGGCCCATTCGCTGAGGTTGGTCTTGCCCAGGATCACCGCGCCGGCTTCGCGCAGGCGGCGCACCAGCGTGGCGTCCTGGCCGGGGCGGAAATCCTTCAGCGCCAGCGAACCGGCGGAGGTCGCCATCGGCGTGGCGTCGATGTTGTCCTTCAGCAGGACGGGAATGCCGTGCAGCGGGCCGCGCACGGCGTTGCTCTTGCGCTCCACGTCGCGCAGGGTGGCTTCCTTCAGGGCGTCGGGGTTGAGTTCGATGACCGCGTTCAGCCGCGGGCCGGCCTTGTCGATGGCGGCGATGCGTTCCAGGTAGGCCTGGGTCAGCCGGCGGCTGTCCAGCTCGCCGGACCGCATGCGCGCCTGCAGGTCGGCGATGTCCAGTTCGGCGTAGATGAAATCGGTGGGAGGTGCGGGAAGCGCGGTGTCGGCGGGCGGCGCACGGCCCTGGCAGGCGGCCAGCGCGGAGGTGATGCCAAGCAACAGGGCAAGTCGGCGCATTCGGGTATTTCCCAAGGATGCGCGGCAGGCTACGCAGCCATGCCGGGGTCCGTCAAATCCCGCGTCGCCGGACGATGTCGCGCCACAGCGCCAGCACGATGGCGATGTTGACGATCAGCAGCGCCCAGGTGTGCCAGCCGGGATGGTGGTACAGCGCGTACAGGTCCAGCGGCAGGTAGGCGGCCGAGCCGATGCAGCCCAGCCACGAGGCCCAGGCGCGGGCGCGCCACAGGCCCCAGGCTTCCAGCAGCCGCATCAGCGCGTACAGCACGATGACGGCGGCGGCGATGTGCACGGATTCGGGGTTGATGCGGTCCAGGAACTGGGTCATCGCGCCGGGTTCGGCCCGCGGCAGGAACCGGGCGACCAGGTCGTGCACGGCATCGCGCAGGCGTTGCGGGCCGACCGCGACCAGGCCCGCGGCGATGGCCAGCGCCAGCACCCCCTTCACGCCCTCGAACAGGGCGATCAGGTGCAGGCCCGGATGCGCCTTCGGATCCGGGTTGTAGGTGGCCTGGTCCAAGACCGGTTGACTCGGGCGCAGATCAGGCGGCGCGGGAGGCGCGCTTTCGGTCGCTTTCGGTCAGGAACTTCTTGCGCAGGCGGATTTCCTTCGGGGTGACCTCCACCAGCTCGTCGTCCTCGATGAAGTCCAGCGCCTGTTCCAGCGTGTACTTGATGGCCGGGGTCAGCTTGATGGCGTCGTCCTTGCCCGAGGCGCGCATGTTGGTCAGCGGCTTGGGCTTGATGACGTTGACGGTCAGGTCATTGTCCTTGGAGTGGATGCCGACCAGCTGGCCTTCGTACACGTTGTCGCCTTCGGCGGCGAACAGGCGGCCGCGCTCTTCCAGCGGCCCCAGCGAGTAGGCGGGGGTGACGCCGGCGGCGTTGGCGATCATCACGCCGTTCTGGCGCTTGGCGATCGCGCCGGTCTCCTTCGGGCCGTAGTGGTCGAACACGTGGAACAGAAGGCCCGAGCCCTGGGTCAGGGTACGGAATTCGTTCTGGAAGCCGATCAGGCCACGCGCCGGGATCATGTAGTCCAGGCGCACGCGGCCCTTGCCGTCCGGTTCCATGTTCTTCAGCTGGCCCTTGCGGGTGCCCAGCTTCTCCATCACGCCGCCCTGGTGCTGTTCCTCGATGTCGACCACCAGTTGTTCGACCGGCTCCATCAGCTTGCCGTCGATTTCCTTGATGATGACTTCCGGGCGCGACACGGCCAGCTCGAAGCCTTCGCGGCGCATGGTCTCGATCAGCACCGAAAGGTGCAGCTCGCCGCGGCCGGAGACCAGGAACTTGTCGGCGTCGCCGGTCTCCTCGACCTTCAGCGCCACGTTGTGCAGGGTCTCGCGTTCCAGTCGCTCGCGGATCTGGCGACTGGTGATGAACTTGCCGCCGCTGTGCTCCTTGCTGCCCGCGAACGGCGAGTTGTTGACCTGGAAGGTCATGCTGATGGTGGGCTCGTCCACGGTCAGCGCCGGCAGCGCTTCCGGGGTGTCCAGCGCGCAGACGGTGTCGGAGATGGACAGGTCCTGCACGCCGGCGATGGCGACGATGTCGCCGGCCTCGGCTTCCTCCACTTCCACGCGCTCCAGGCCCATGAAGCCCAGCACCTGCATGATCTTGCCCTGGCGCTTCTTGCCCTCGCGGTCGACCACGCTGACCGGCTGGTTCTTCCTGACCTTGCCGCGCTGGATGCGGCCGATGCCGATCAGGCCGACGAAGTTGTTGTAGTCCAGCTGGCTGATGCGCATCTGGAACGCGCCTTCCGGGTCCACCGACGGGGCGGGGACGTGCTTCATGATCGCTTCGTACAGTGGGGTCATGTCGCCGTCACGCGCGGCGTCGTCCAGACTGGCGTAGCCGTGCAGCGCCGAGGCGTAGACGATCGGGAAGTCGAGCTGCTCGTTGGTGGCGCCCAGCTTGTCGAACAGGTCGAACACCTGGTCGATCACCCAGTCCGGACGCGCGCCGGGGCGGTCGATCTTGTTGACCACCACGATCGGCTTGAAGCCCATCGCGAAGGCCTTCTGGGTGACGAAGCGGGTCTGCGGCATCGGGCCGTCCATCGCGTCCACCAGGATCAGCACCGAGTCGACCATCGACAGCACGCGCTCCACTTCGCCGCCGAAGTCGGCGTGGCCCGGGGTGTCGACGATGTTGATGCGGTTGCCCTGCCAGGTGATGGCGGTGTTCTTGGCCAGGATGGTGATGCCGCGTTCCTTTTCCTGGTCGTTGCTGTCCATCACGCGCTCGGCCAGCACCGTGCGTTCGGACAGGGTGCCCGACTGCTTGAGCAGGCAGTCGACGAGGGTGGTCTTGCCGTGGTCGACGTGGGCGACGATGGCGATATTGCGAAGGTTTTGGATGGACATGCCGAAGGGGCGCGGGCGAGCGCGCTGAAGGTGGGGAAAGGAAGGGGCGTATTATAGCCGGCTGCCGCCCCCGGGCGCACGCATCCGTACCGCCGAGGCCTACCCCCGCATGAACCGGAAATCACCCTGGAAGCCCGTCGATCCGGCCGATGGCCCTGGATTCCGCCGGCATCGTGCCGCCGGGACCGGGCCTGCACGTCCATCATGCCCCGGCGCGACCGGCCAGGCCGTTGTCCTGGCGCCATTCCGCCTCCACCTGTCGGTGCCGGCGGCCTACCCGTCGCGGGCAGCGTACTGAAGGCGGTTCCGGTGCCCCGGCCCCCGGCCCCCTGACCCCATTCCCCGCAACCCCTTTCCAAAGGAGTCTTTACATGTCCCTGACCGCCACCTTCGACACCGCCCGCGGCCCCATCGTCATTGAGCTGTACCCGGACAAGGCTCCGCTGACGGTCGCCAACTTCGTCAACCTGGCCAAGCGCGGGTTCTACGACGGCTTGAACTTCCACCGTGTGATCGCCGATTTCATGATCCAGGGCGGCTGCCCGGAAGGTTCCGGCCGCGGCGGCCCGGGCTACCGCTTCGAGGACGAAACCAGCAACGGCGTGCGCCATGAGCGTGGCGTGCTGTCGATGGCCAATGCCGGTCCCAACACCAATGGCAGCCAGTTCTTCATCACCCACGTGCCCACCCCGTGGCTGGACGGCAAGCACACCGTGTTCGGCAAGGTCGTCGAGGGCCTGGACGTGGTGGATGCCGTGCGCCAGGGCGACCTGATCTCCAAGGTCACCATCGCGGGCGACGCCGACGCCGTGCTGGCCGCCCAGGCCGAGCGCGTGGCGGAGTGGAACCGCTTCCTGAGCGCTTGATCCAGGCATCGCGGCCCTCCGGCGACCCTCTCGGGAGGGTCGCCTTGGACCTTTGGCGCATCCGGCCCGCCAGCCGGTACGTGATAACATTTTGCGCCGCAAAAAACGGCGGCACCGGACCATCCCGTTCCCGCTCCACGCGAGGTTGTGCAATGCCCACGCTTGCCCGGCGCATCGGTCGCGCCAAGCCGAGTGCGATCATGGCGGTCGCCGAAAAGGCCAGGAAGCTGAAGGCCGAAGGCCGCGACATCATCAGTTTCTCGATCGGCGTGCCCAACTTCCTGCCCGGCGAGCATGTCTACCAGGCCGCACGCGATGCGCTGACCCGCGATTCCGGCCAGTACGGCAGCAACCGCGGCGCCGACGCGCTGCTGGACGCCTTCCTGCGGCACATCGAGGCGCTGGGCCTGACCGGCTACACCCGCGCCAATGTCTCCACCGGCATCGGCGCCAAGCACATCCTCTACAACCTGGCCGAGACCTTGCTGGACGAAGGCGACGCCATCGCCTTTCCCGCGCCGTACTGGACCACCTACGTCGACATCGCCGATATCGTCGACGCGAAGATCGTCCAACTGCCGTGCCCGGCCACGCAGGACTACAAGCTGACGCCGGCGCAACTGGACGCGGCGCTGTCGGCGCACAGGCCGAAGGTGTTCCTGTTCAACAACCCGTCCAACCCGACTGGCATGGTCTACACGCGCGATGAAATTGCCGCGCTGGCCGAGGTGCTGGTGAAGCATCCCGAGACGTGGATCGTCACCGACGACATCTACAACCGCATGCTGTTCGACGGGCTGGAGTACGTCAATTGCATGCAGGCGAAACCGGAGCTGCGCGAGCGCACCGTGTTCGTCGATTCGCTGTCCAAGACCTACGGCATGCCCGGCTGGCGCGTGGGTTTCATGGCCGGCCCCGAAGCCATCGCCAGGGCGGTCACCACGCTCAATTCCAACCACATCACCAACATACCGGAAGTCGTCACGGCCGCGGCCATCGCCGCGCTTACCGGACCGCAGGATGTGCCCGCCGCCAAGAACGCCGAGTTCCAGGCCAAGCGCGACCAGGTGCTGGCGGCGATGGCCGAAATCCCGGGCGTGGTCTGTCCGCGTCCGCAGGGTGCGTTCTACGTGTTCCCGGACATCAGTTGCGCCTTCGGCAAGTCGCACGATGGCGTGAAGATCGACAATGACGTCGACTTCTGCAACGCGCTGTTGGAGGCAAAGGGCGTGGCCTGCGTACCGGGTTCGGCCTTCGGTGAGCCGCGCGCGCTGCGCATCAGCTACACCTGCCCGACGCCGCAGCTGGCGCCGGGCCTGCAACGCATCCAGGAGTTCTTCGCAGAGTTGACCTGATCGCAAGGCGGGAACAGGGAACGGGGAACCGGGAATGAAGGTTCCGCGCGACGCTGCCCCGCACTGCTTCCGATGCTTCATTCCCTGTTCCCCGTTCCCCGTTCCCGCTTTCCACAGGAGTTCCCCGCCATGAAAACCCCCGTCCGTGTTGCCGTCACCGGCGCTGCTGGCCAGATCGGCTATGCCCTGCTGTTCCGCATCGCCTCCGGCGAAATGCTGGGCAAGGACCAGCCGGTCATCCTGCAACTGCTGGAACTGCCGATCGACAAGGCCCAGGCCGCGTTGAAGGGCGTGATCATGGAACTGGAAGACTGCGCGTTCCCGCTGCTGGCCGGCGTGGTCGGCACCGATGACGCGGAAGTGGCGTTCAAGGACGCCGATATCGCCCTGCTGGTCGGCGCGCGCCCGCGCGGCCCGGGCATGGAGCGCAAGGACCTGCTGCTGGAGAACGCCAAGATCTTCACCGCCCAGGGCGCCGCGCTGAACAAGGTCGCTTCGCGCAACGTCAAGGTGCTGGTGGTCGGCAACCCGGCCAACACCAACGCCTACATCGCCATGAAGTCCGCGCCCGACCTGCCGGCGAAGAACTTCACCGCCATGCTGCGCCTGGACCACAACCGCGCGCTGTCGCAACTGGCCGCCAAGGCCGGCGTGGCCGTGGCCGACATCGAGAAGCTGGTGGTGTGGGGCAACCACAGCCCGACCATGTACCCGGACTACCGCTTCGCCACCGTCAATGGCGCCTCGCTGAAGGACAAGATCGACGACGCCGACTGGAACGCCAACACCTTCATCCCGCAGGTAGGCAAGCGCGGCGCCGCGATCATCGAAGCGCGCGGCCTGTCGTCCGCGGCGTCGGCGGCCAACGCCGCCATCGACCACGTGCGCGACTGGGTGCTGGGCAGCAACGGCAAGTGGGTGACCATGGGCGTGCCGTCCGACGGCAGCTACGGCATCCCGGAAGGCGTCATCTACGGCGTGCCGGTGACCACCGCCAACGGCGAATACACCCGCGTGGAAGGCCTGCCGGTCGATGAGTTCAGCCGCGCCGCCATGGACAAGACGCTGGCCGAACTGGAAGAAGAGCGCGCCGGCGTGGCGCATCTGTTGGATTGATGGCGGCTTTGGACAGGCAGCGGCACAGTCTTGCCTCTGAGTTGGAATCGGTTCGTCCGCAGGGCCCTGTGCGGACGAGCATCGCCGTTGTCATTCCCTGTTATCGCGCCCGCTCCTCGATTATTGAGGTGATCAGGCGGATAGGACCGCAGGCGGGCCACATCATCGTCGTCGACGACGCTTGTCCCCAATCCTCGGGGCAGAAAGTGCGGGAGGAAATTGCCGACTCTCGGGTGGAGGTGCTGTTCAATCCACAGAACCTGGGTGTTGGAGGGTCTGTGATCGCAGGCTATCGCCGTGCATTGGAACTGGGCGCGACGATCTGCGTGAAGATCGATGCCGACGGCCAGATGGACCCGGAGCTCCTTCCCCGGTTTGTCGCACCCATCCTGTCCGGCGAGGCAGATTACGCCAAGGGCAATCGTTTTTTTCACGTGCGCGATGTACAAGGCATGCCTGCTTTGAGGCTTTTGGGCAATGCGGCGCTCTCCTTCTTGAGCAAGTTGTCGAGCGGCTACTGGAATATCTTCGATCCGACCAACGGGTACACCGCGATCCATGCCTCCTGTCTTCGATATGTCGAACTGGACAAGCTGGATAAGCGTTATTTTTTTGAGAGCGACCTGTTGTTCCGACTCCATCTCATTGAGGCAGTAGTGGTCGATGTCCCGATGCGGGCAATATACGAAGGGGAAAAGTCCAGCCTCAATCCATTGCGCGAGATTTTCCGATTTGGGACATTCCACGTGAGGAATCTTCTGAAGCGTGTCTTCTATGAGTATTTCCTGCGGGACTTCAACCTTGCCTCGCTGCAGCTATCAGGCGGTGTTTCGCTGTTGGCCTTCGCTGTCCTGTATGGTGGAGCGACCTGGTACCACAATTGGGCACGTGGCGTGGAGTCACCGGCAGGTACTGTGGGCATCGTGAGCATCGCGATGATCGTCGGTTTCGTCTTGCTGCAGGGATTCCTCGCGTTCGACTATGCCAGGATTCCCCGGTTGGCGATGCATCGCCGGCTGGACTGAGGTGCATCCATCTCGATGTTCCATCACAAGGCCACGCAAAGAAGATGATGAACCCGACCCAGCGCCGGCATATGGCTGGCATGGCGGCAGTGGCCGTGCTCTCGTTGTCGCTGGTGTACTTCTATTACATCGGCCTATATTGCAGCGATGATACCCGTTACCTGATCGGCGCGATCAAGATCGCGATAGGTGAGCCGATATCCACGGCTTCGCTAGCCGAGCGCAGGGTGCTTCTGTTGTTGCCGGCTGCCGCCGGGTTCGCGATAACGGGGAGCCTTGGGTTCTCCGTCGCCCTCTACGGTATCTGGTTGGTGGCGATAGGCTGCGCGACCTATCTGCTGGCCCGGCGCCAGATGGCCGTATGGGCTTCAGTTGCCTGTGCGGCGCTTGCCCTTGCGCAGCCGGTTTTCTTCTTGTTCGCCGGCTCCCTGTTACCCGACGTGCCAGCCGCGCTCTTCCTGGCGCTGGCGCTGGGCAGTTTCTGGCGCTGGAGCGAGGCGCGCCTGTCCGGAACGCACAGGCAGGTCCTGCTACATGCTGCCGTGACCGGTGTCTGTCTGGCGCTCGGTTTCATGCTGAAGGAGAGCAGCATCGTTCTGCTGGTGGTTCCATTGGCGTTCCTGGCGGTATGGGCACTTATGGGCCGGTTCCGGCAATCGTTGGAAGCCGGTATCGCGCTGATGGTGGGTCTGCTGGCGATGCTGCTGCTGGAATCAATGGTGTTCAGGGTCACCGCCGGTCAGTGGTATTCCAGCATCGCCAGTCTGCTTAATCCCCACGATTTCAGTTTGTACGTGGAAGAGCAGGGAAGGACGCCTTTGGCGAGGCTGCATACACTCGGAGGATTGCTGGGGTGGCATACCTCGTTTCTGTTCCTGGCTGCGGCGCTCGCCACTTTGCAATTGGCATGGCAACGCTACCGCGGCGCCATCTCCACGGAAAGCGCTTGGGCGTGGGCGGGGGTGGTCGCGTTCTGGTTCTGGCCGCTGCTTTATTTCACGTTCGGCAGCGCTTCCCTCAGCGAGTACAGATTTCCGGTCATGCAGCAGCGCTACTACGCGCCCTGCATCGTTCCGGCGGCGTTGCTTGCGGGGAGGTTGTTGGCCAGCCTGGAATTGCCGGGATGGCTGCGCGGTCTTTCCAGGCCGGTGGCGCTGGCGGCGCTGGCGGGGCTGGTGTGCGCCCCCTACCTGCTGCGCCACCAGCGCGGACTCGTCTATTCGGCGACGGCAAAGGAGGCTTTCGAGGTCGCGCTGCAGGATGCCCAACGCAGGTTCCCGGGAATTCCAGTCGTCGACAGCGACACGGGTTGGACTACCGACCTGAACCGCTGCCGGGTGCTGCTCGCTTCGGCTGGAGGCGGTTCACAGGCGCGCTTGCTGGATTCGATCAGGAGCGGGGAAGACCTTTCGGGGCACTTCGGGTATCCGAACACCGCCAGGCTCAAGCTTCCCATCATCGTGGTAGGTCATGGCGATTATTTCACAGCGCAGCCACTCTCGCCCTGGATCCGAGGGCTTCAGCGCAGGATCGAGCGCGAGAATCTGACGGTCGAACGGATCGGCCGCTACGATGTCCGCCCGCGCCGCGCATTAAAGGGGTTGTGGTGGTTGCCTCGCGAACAGGCTGTGGCCCTGTCCCTGCGCACTGTGTCCGCGAGAGAATCGCTGCAGCGCCCCGCAGATGCGCCGGAAGAAGAGGAGTACGCGTTGCTGCCCATTGTCGATCTCTACCTGGTTGGGGAGGGGACTGCCGAGCAGTAGGGGCGGTGCGTGCGACGCACCATGTCTGCAAACCCTCTGCCCATGGGGCGAGGTCTGGTGTTTACGTGTCATAGACCAAAGTCGGGGCGCGGCCCCTCGGGGTCGGTAATATGCTTGTCGAACGGAGGCATGCCATGGCTTATGAAGACGTCTACCGCCGTTCTACCGAGCAACCCGAGGCGTTCTGGGGCGAGGAGGCGAAGGCCATCCACTGGCACAAGCCACCGCAGCAGATCCTCGACTATTCCAATCCGCCGTTCCGCCGGTGGTTCGTCGGTGGGGAAACCAACCTTTGCTACAACGCGGTGGACCGGCATCTGGAAGCGCGGGGCGACCAGCTTGCCCTTGTCGCGGTGTCCACCGAAACCGAGGTCACCCGCGAGATCACCTATCGCGAGCTGTATCGCGAAGTGAATGCGTTCGCCGCGATCCTGCAACGGCTGGGGGTGGGCAAGGGCGACCGCGTGGTGATCTACATGCCCAACATGGCCGAAGCCGTGTTCGCGATGCTGGCATGCGCGCGCATCGGCGCGATCCATTCCGTGGTCTTCGGCGGCTTCGCCGCGCACAACCTGGCGCTGCGCATCGACGACGCGCAGCCCAAACTGCTGGTCGCTGCCGATGCCGGCATGCGCGGCGGCAGGGTCATCCCGTACAAGCCATTGGTGGACGAAGCCTGTGCGAAAGCAAACACCCCGCCGCCGAAAGTACTGATCGTTTCGCGCGGACTCGATGCGGCCGAACCGAAGGTGCCTGGCCGTGACGAGGACTACGCGGCGTTGCGCGCGGAAGTCGGCGACGCCGAGGTGCCCGTGGAATGGCTGGAATCGAACGAGCCCAGCTACCTGCTCTATACGTCGGGTACCACCGGCAAGCCCAAGGGCGTGCAGCGCGACGTGGGCGGCTACGCGGTGGCGATGGCGCTGTCGATGCGTACGGTGTTCGATGTCGGGCCGGGCCAGGTGATGTTCTCCACGTCCGACGTGGGCTGGGCGGTCGGGCATTCGTACAACGTCTACGGGCCGCTGATCGTCGGCGCCACCTCGGTGCTGTACGAAGGCCTGCCGATCCACCCCGATGCCGGCATCTGGTGGGCGCTGTGCGAGCAGTACGGCGTGCGCACGATGTTCTCTTCGCCCACCGCGGCCCGCGTGCTGAAGAAGCACGACGTGGACTTCATCCGCCGCCACGATCTTTCCGAGTTGCGCTACCTGTTCCTGGCGGGCGAGCCGCTGGACGAACCTACCGCGCACTGGATCACCGACGCGCTGGGCAAGCCGGTCATCGACAACTACTGGCAGACCGAGACCGGCTGGCCGGCATTGACGTTGTTGCCGGGGCTGGACATGAAGCCGGTGAAGTTCGGCTCGCCGGGCTTCCCGAACCTGGGCTATCGGATGAAGATCATCGACGAAACGACCGGCGAAGAAGTCGGTCCCGGCCAGAAGGGCGTGCTGGTCATGCAGCCGCCGCTGCCGCCGGGATGCATGACGACGATCTGGAACGACGACGAGCGTTTCCTCGCCAGCTACTTCAGCCATTTCAAGGAGCTGCTTTACAGCTCGCTGGACTGGGCGATCCGCGACGAGGACGGTTACACGTTCATCCTGGGCCGCACCGACGACGTCATCAACGTGGCCGGCCATCGCCTGGGCACGCGCGAGATCGAAGAGTCGGTATCGGGTTTCCCGGCCGTGGCCGAGGCGGCGGTGATCGGCGTGGCGGACGAACTCAAAGGGCAGGTGCCCGTCGTATTCGCCACGCTGCGGCAGGCCACCGACGAGCCGCACGAACGGGTCAAGGCGGCCGACGGCATGCGCCGCACGGTCGAACAGAACCTGGGCGCGGTGGCGCGGCCGGCGCGCGTCTACATCGTCAATGCGCTGCCGAAGACGCGCTCGGGCAAGTTGCTGCGGCGTTCGTTGCAGGCATTGGCGCAGGGCGCCGACCCGGGCGATCTTTCCACGCTGGACGACCCGAATGCGCTGGAAGAGGTGAAGAAAGCCCTGCGGCGCGGTCCCGAAGTCGGCAGCTGAGTGGCATCGTCAGGGTGCGGGGCGCGGGTGCGCCGCATCGACGTCGCCGGCCAACGTCCACACGATGTCGTGGCCGTGCGGATCGCGGCTGAGGTGGAAGTACGCCGGCGCACCCGGAACGATGGGCCTGGATGAAGCGCTCCCGCCCGCCGGTCCCGTGGGTCCCGGCATCGGCACGATGTACAGCCCGCGCGCATGGATGGTGTGCCGCGCGCGCGCGTCGGCGAGGTCGCCGACGTAGGCGATGGAGCCGCCACGCTCGGTCAGTGGATCCTTGAAGTTCACCGTCAGGTCCGCGCGCGTCGGCGGTTGGCCCGGGACGGACAGCGTGCCGCCGCGAACGAGCAGGTCGGGCCATACGTCGCCGTTCTCGGGCAGGTCGCGGTAGAGATCGGCCGGCACGCCGGCGTGGCTGCCCGTGGCGATGCTGTCCAGCGCCGCCACCAGCCCTAGGAAATAGAGTTTGCGCAGGCGCTGTTTCTGCGGATCGCCCTCGATGCCGCCCGCCTCGATGAGCACCGTGCTGGTTCCCCATTGCGTGGTCAGGTCGCCGAATGCGCGCGGATTGAAGGTCTCGTCCCAGCGCGCCATGTGGCCGGCGAGGTAGGGTTCCAGCGCGATGCGGATGGCGCCGGCGACTTCGATGGCGCGCGCACGCACCGGGTTGACCTCGCCGGCCGCGTTGTACGGCGGCGAGAGCAGGGCGATGGCCACGCCGCGCCCGGAATCGCCCACGCGGTAACCCATGCGCTGGTCGTGCAGGTTGAAGCCGTACTCGGGCCGCACGCGGTCGTAGAGGGCCTTGAGCGTGCGCGCCTCGGGCGTGGCCAGCGCGCGCGCATCCTGGTTCAGGTCGATGCCCTGCACGTTGCGCCGCTGGAAACGGGCCGCGCCGTCGGGGTTCAGGATGGGCAGTATGTGCAGCGAGGTGCGCGCGCGCAGCCGCTTCACCACCGGATGGTCCGGATGCTCGCCGAGGAAGCGGAACACGTCCGCCAGCGCCATCGAGGCGGTGCTTTCGTCGCCATGCATCTGCGACCACAGCAGCACGCGCGTGCGCCCCTTGCCCCACGCGACGTGGCGCAGCGGGCGTTCCTCGACGCTGAGCCCGATCTCCTCCACGCGGAAGCCGCGCTTCGATGCCAGCAGCGGCGTGGCGATGTCCCACCAGTGTTCCGCCGTGAACCTGCGTTCGTCCAGTCCGGCCACGCGCAACCGGTCGTCGTAAAGCGCGTCCAGTCCGGCAAGCCACGCGGGTGGGGGCGGCACTGGCGTGGAGGGTGGCGAGGACGGCGTGTCGTCGTCCCGGGCGATGCCCACGGTCGGGATCAGCATCATGAAGACGAGAAGCAGGGAATGGGCGAGGCGCATCACGGCCGTGGCAGTGGGAAGGGTGCGCTGCAGGGTCCGCAGCCGCGCCGGCAATGTCAAATGGCGCGCCGATCCCGCATGGACAGGCATCGTCTCAATCCGCTCGCGTGGAGGTTTCCGGCGCGACTCCGGCGTAGCTGGCGCGGGGGCGGATCAAGCGTCCCTGCGCCTGCTGTTCCAGCACATGCGCCAGCCACCCGGCCAGGCGACCGGCGGCGAACATCACCAGCGCCGGCGTCGCGGGCAGCGCGTTGAGGTGGCAGATCGCGGCGAGCATGAAATCGATGTTCGGTCGCTGGCCGCTGACCTCTTCAGTGGCGGTGATGATGGTTTCCAGCGATGCGAGCCCCGGCGTGCCGGCGTGCAACGATCGTACGCGGATCAGGAGCTCCGCCGCACGCGGGTCCCCGTGCGGATACAGCGCATGGCCGAAGCCGGGCAGGTCGTCGCCACGCTGCCAGCGCATCGCGATGAAGTCGCGCGCGGAGTCCGCATCGCGCGCGTCGGCGATCAGCGCATACGCGCGCGCGGTGGCGCCGCCATGGCGTGGACCGGACAATGCGGCCAGCCCGCTGCACACGGTCGCATGCAGGTGCGCGCCGGTGGACGCGACCACGCGCGCCGCGAACGCCGATACGTTGAGTTCGTGATCGGCGCACACCACCAGCGCCGCGCGCACCAGTTCGGCGAATCCTTCATCATCCGGTTTCCAGCACTGCGCCAGCAGCCGGTGCACGGGGCCGGCGAAGGGCGGCTGCGCCACCAGCAATGCGGCGTTGTGGCGCAGCAGCGTGGCGGCGATCTCGTGGCGCACGCGTGGCGCCGAGTTGAACGAATGGCGCACGTCCAGCGCGAGCAGCGGGATGGCCGCCATTGCGCGCTCCAGGGGCGGCAGGGCGGCATCGGTGGCGGTGGCGGCCACGTTGGCGGGCCACTGCGGCTCGAATGCGGTGGCGAACGGATCGAGTCCGCCGCAGTCCCACAACTGGCGCGCGACGTCCTCCAGGGTGGCGCCATCGCGCGCCATCGCGATGGCCGATCGCCCCCGGTAGTAGGGACCATCCGGGCGGATCAGCGAGATCCGCGTCTCCAGCACCGGCAGGCCGCGGTCCAGGCTCTGCGCCGCCCCGCGCGCCGCCCCGCGTCCCACGCGCTTGCGCTGCGCCAGCCGCTCCACGTCCTGTCGCAGGTACAGGCGGCTGCGGTGGTCCGTGCCGGGGCGCGATTCCAGCAGGCCCCGGCTGACGTAGGCGTACAGGGTGGCCTGGCTGATGCCGAGGATCCGGCAGGTCTCGCGGGCGGAGAGCAGGTCGTTGGCCATGCGGAATGATTGATTGACTGGATCAAGATTGATCAACCAGAAGGATAGTGCCAGATTGGCGCCCGATGAGGGGCGTACCATTCGCGCACCTTTGCCGCCACGGTCCTTGCGCCATGGCCGGCCACACGCTGACGAAGAGGAGTTCCGCCGCATGAGTACCGCATCCGCTGGCGCCCGTTTCCGCGCCGCGCTCGCCGCCGAATCGCCGCTGCAGGTGATCGGCGCCATCAACGCCAACCACGCGCTGCTGGCCCGGCGTGCCGGCTACCGCGCCATCTACCTGTCGGGCGGCGGCGTGGCCGCGGGGTCGCTGGGCCTGCCGGACCTGGGCATCAACACGCTGGAAGACGTGCTGATCGACGTGCGCCGCATCACCGACGTCTGCGACCTGCCGCTGCTGGTGGACATCGACACCGGCTTCGGCCCCAGCGCATTCAACATCGAGCGTACGGTGAAGTCGCTGATCAAGGCCGGCGCGGCGGCCTGCCATATCGAGGACCAGGTGGGCGCCAAGCGCTGCGGCCACCGTCCGGGCAAGGAGATCGTGTCCGCCGGCGAAATGGTGGACCGGGTGAAGGCGGCGGCGGATGCCAGGACCGATACGGATTTCTTCCTGATCGCACGCACCGACGCCATCCAGGTCGAAGGCGTGGACGCCGCCATCGAGCGCGCCACCGCCTGCGTGGAGGCCGGCGCCGACGGCATCTTCGCCGAGGCGGCCTACGACCTGCCCACCTACAAGCGGTTCGTCGATGCGGTGAAGGCGCCGGTGCTGGCCAACATCACCGAGTTCGGCAAGACGCCGCTGTTCACCCGTGAGGAGCTGGCCTCCGTCGGCGTGGCCATCCAGCTGTATCCGCTGTCCGCGTTCCGCGCGATGAACAAGGCCGCCGAGGCCGTCTACACCGCGATCCGCCGCGATGGCCACCAGCAGAACGTGATCGACCTGATGCAGACGCGCGAGGAGTTGTACGAGCGCATCGGTTACCACGCGTTCGAGCAGAAGCTGGACGCACTGTTCGCCGCGAGCAAGTAGTTGTCTTTTTCCTTCTCCCGTCGGGAGAAGAGCCTGCCCTCCGCGAAGGCGAGGGTGGCGCCAAGCGACGGATGAGGGTACGGCGGAGTCGGCGGCGTCCATACGCTCGCGGCTTCGCAGAATCCTCACCCCAACTCCTCTTCCCAACTTGAGAGGGGACCGGAACATCGATGAAACGGGAGGAAACCTGATGAGTGAAACCACCACCACGGCCTTCAAGCCGAAGAAATCCGTCGCCCTGTCCGGCACCGCGGCCGGCAACACCGCGCTGTGCACCGTGGGCCGCACCGGCAACGACCTGCACTACCGCGGCTACGACATCCTGGACCTGGCCACCACCAGCGAGTTCGAGGAGATCGCCTACCTGCTGGTGCACGGCAAGCTGCCCAACCGCGCCGAACTGGCCGGCTACAAGGCCAAGCTGAAATCGCTGCGCGGCGTACCGGCCGCGGTGAAGGCCGCGCTGGAACAACTGCCAGCGTCGGCGCACCCGATGGACGTGATGCGCACCGGCGTGTCCGCGCTGGGCTGCGTGTCGCCGGAGAAGGACGACCACAACCACCCGGGCGCGCGCGACATCGCCGACAGGCTGATGGCGTCGCTGGGCTCGATGCTGCTGTACTGGTACCACTTCAGCCACAACGGCAAGCGCATCGAGGTGGAGACCGACGACGACTCCATCGGCGGCCACTTCCTGCACCTGCTGCACGGCGAGAAGCCGCGCGATTCTTGGGTGCGCGCCATGCATACCTCGCTGATCCTGTACGCCGAGCACGAGTTCAACGCGTCCACGTTCACCGCGCGCGTCATCGCCGGTACCGGCAGCGACATGCACTCGTGCATCGCCGGCGCCATCGGCGCGCTGCGCGGCCCCAAGCACGGCGGCGCCAACGAAGTGGCGTTCGAAGTGCAGAAGCGCTACGAGACGCCGGACGAGGCCGAGGCCGACATCAAGGCGCGGGTGGAGCGCAAGGAAGTGGTGATCGGTTTCGGCCACCCGGTCTATACCGTGGGCGATCCGCGCAACCAGGTGATCAAGCAGGTCTCCAGGGAACTGTCCGAGGAACAGCAGAACACCAAGATGTACGCCATCGCCGAGCGGCTGGAGGCGGTGATGTGGGACATCAAGAAGATGTTCCCCAACCTGGACTGGTTCAGCGCGGTCAGCTACCACATGATGGGCGTGCCCACCGCGATGTTCACGCCGCTGTTCGTGATCGCCCGCACCAGCGGCTGGAGCGCGCACGTCATCGAGCAGCGCATCGACGGCAAGATCATCCGTCCCAGCGCCAACTACACGGGCCCGGAAGACCTGGCCTTCGTGCCGATCGACCAGCGCTGAGGCGGTCGCGGGCGGGGCGTGTCCGGCCCATGCCCGGCACGCCGCGAGGGCATTCCGCGGACCTGCGACGATCGTCGCAGGTCCGTGTTCCGTTACTGTGATCGACGTTACTGACGCGCGCGCGGGCGGCAGGTACATCTACGCGGGTTACAGGCAGGCGCCGATGACGACGGGGAGGGGCCCGGTCGCGCGGCGCGGGGGATGCCATGCACGCGACGACGTGGTTCAAGACCGAGGAAGGCCGACTGGAGATCCAGCAGCGCACCCGCAAGCTGACCGCGGGCCTGCGCTCGATCCTGTTGATGGTGGACGGCCAGCGCGGCGAACAGGAACTGCAGTCGCTGGTGCAGGGCTTGCACGCGCCCGCCGATGCGCTGGCGCAATTGTCCGCGGCCGGACTGATCGAACAGCGCCTCGCCGATCCGGGTGCGGCGGCGAGCGACGCCGGCAGGAAGGCCGACCCACCGCCGGTGTGGGAGGGCGTGGGTACCGCGGAACGCTACAACGCGCTCTACACCGTGCTGACCGACAGCATCCGTGCGCACCTGGGGCTGAAGGGGTATTTCATGCAGTTGAAGGTCGAGCGTTGCAACGATGCCGACGAGCTTTCCGCGCTGCTGCCCGAGATGGCCACCGCGCTGGCGAAGGCGCGCGACCACGCTTTCGCCACGCGTTGGCTGGACAGCGTGCGCACGGCCCTGGCCTGACGCACGCGCCCGATCGTCCAAGGGCAAGGGCTCCCGCTTCAGCGTCGCCTGCGCGCCAGTATCGGCTTCCATGCGCTGCTCGCGGTGATGCCACGGAGATCCGTCGGCCAGGGGTGTCTTTCCAGCCGGGGTTCGGCGGTCTCGTCAAGGCCGTAGGCCGGGACGACGGCGAAGGCCGGGTGCGGGCAAGGCGAAACGAAACGGGTCCGCGATGGTCGCGGACCCGTCGGTCGTTTCTTGCCTGGAGTTCGATGCAACGGGCCGTCGGGCCCGCCGTGCGCTCGTCAGGAGCGCGGCTTGAGCTTCTGCACGCGCAGGAAGGTGTGGTCGCCGATGGTGGCCACGTGGTACGCGTTGCGCCAACTGGGGCTGGCGATCTGGTGGGCCATGAAGTGGCTGGCGCCGGGCACGATCTCCTTGCGCTGGCCGGGCGGCAGGGCCCAGTTGCGTTCGGCGTCCAGGGCCACGCTGACCGACTTGGCCCAGGCGTCCGGGTTCTTCAGGCGGGTGTTCGGGCCCACGATGGTCGGAGCGAACTGTTTGCGGGCGGTGACCACCTCGCAGACCGAATCCCCCCACAGGCCGCTGTCGCGGCGGCGCAAGGCGACCTCGGCGACGGCCTGCTGGCCGCGCAGGGTCTGGTCGCGGGCTTCCAGGTACACGGTGGTGCTGAGGCACAACGAATCGGCGGCCGGCTGCGGCAACATCTGCGACAGCCATAGGATCCAGGCCAGTTTCATGGGAACTCCTTGCTCCGTCTTTCCCGCGCCCCCGCCTCTCCCGATACGCAGGGACAGACCAGAATGGGACGCGGCAGGGCGTTATGGGGAGGCAGCCATCACACGGGCTGCCCGGGGGACCGGCAAGGCCGGACCAGAAGGGTCCGAGCGCCGGAGTCAGCCTGCCTGAACTGGGCGGCGGGCCGGAAAGTGCGCGCAAGGTAAGGGCGAAAAGTGGAACCCAACCTGAACGGGCCGGGTTGACAGCTCTACTAAGTATTTGATTGGAAATGAAATGCGGGCCGTGCATTTGAGCGGCCGTGCATTCGATTTGAGAATGAAATGCCAGCGACTCCAGGAGCGCCCTGGGGCGCGTGCCGTCTTCTTCATGAGCCGGGAACGCGCTCAAGAGCATCGCGCCCCAGACCGCTCCTGGCATCCCTACAGAGAAGCGGCCAGCCGGCTGCCCTGGGCGATGGCGCGCTTGGCATCCAGTTCGGCGGCCACGTCCGCACCGCCGATCAGATGCGCAGTCTTGCCCAGTGCGAGCAGCCCGGCCTGCAGGTCGCGGCGAGGCTCCTGGCCGGCGCAGACCACCACGTGATCCACCGGCAACAGCTGTTCGGCGCCTTCCACGCGGATGCGCAGCCCGGCATCGTCCACGCCCAGGTATTCCACCCCGCCCAGCATCTTCACCTGCTTGGCCTTCAGGGTGGCCCGGTGCACCCAGCCACTGGTCTTGCCCAGCCGGGCGCCGGGCCTGCCGGGGCTGCGCTGCAACAGCCACACCTCGCGGGCCGGGGGTTCCGGCTGCGGCCGGGCCAGGCTGCCTCGCGATTCGAAATCCGGGTCCACGCCCCATTCGGCCATCCAGCGGGTCTTGTCGAGGGTGGGGGAGTCGCCTTCGTGCACCAGGTACTCGGCCACGTCGAAGCCGATACCGCCCGCGCCGATCAGCGCCGCGCGCGGGCCCACTTCCACCCGGCCGGCCAGCACGTCCACGTAGCCGACCACCTTGGCATGGTCGGTGCCGGGGAAGGCCACCTTGCGCGGGGTGATGCCGGTGGCCAGCACCACCTCGTCGAAGCCGGCCAGGTCGGCGGGCGACACCGGCGTGGACAGCTTCACGGTCACGCCGGTTTCCTCCAGCCTGTGGCGGAAGTAGCGCAGGGTCTCGTGGAACTCTTCCTTGCCGGGGATCTTCTTGGCGTAGTTGAACTGCCCGCCGATCTCGTCGGCCGCGTCGAACAGCGTCACCCGGTGGCCGCGCTCGGCCGCCACCGTGGCGCAGGCCAACCCGGCAGGGCCGGCGCCGACCACGGCGATGGATTTCGGCGCGAAGGTCCTGGCGTAGTTCAGCTCGGTTTCGGCGCAGGCGCGCGGGTTGACGAGGCAACTGGCGGTCTTGTTCTCGAACACGTGGTCCAGGCAGGCCTGGTTGCAGGCGATGCAGGTGTTGATGGCCTGCGGCGCGCCGGCGCGCGATTTGGCGGCCCACTGCGGATCGGCCAGCAGCGGCCGCGCCAGCGACACCATGTCGGCCTTGCCGGCGGCCAGGATGCCCTCGGCCACGTGCGGCATGTTGATGCGGTTGGTGGCCACCAACGGCACGCGCACATGTGGCTTGAGCTTGGCGGTGACGTCGACGAAGGCCGCGCGCGGCACCGAGGTGACGATGGTGGGGATGCGCGCTTCGTGCCAGCCGATGCCGGAGTTGATGATGGTCGCGCCGGCGGCTTCCACGGCCTTGGCCTGCATGACGATCTCTTCCCACTGGTTGCCTTCGTCCACCAGGTCCAGCAGCGACAGCCGGTAGATGAGGATGAAGTCCGGGCCGACCGCCTCGCGCACGCGGCGGACGATCTCCACCGCGAAGCGCATGCGCTTCTCCGGCGTGCCGCCCCAGGCGTCGTTGCGCTTGTTGGTGCGTGGGGCGGTGAATTCGTTGATGAAATAGCCTTCCGAACCCATGATCTCGACGCCGTCGTAGCCGGCGTCGCGCGCCAGCCTGGCGGCGTTGGCGTAGGCGGCGATCTGCCGTTCGACGCCGCGGGCCGACAGCGCACGCGGAGTGAACGGGTTGATCGGCGCCTTCAGCTTCGACGGCGCCACCGTCAGCGGGTGGTAGCCGTAGCGGCCGGCATGCAGCAACTGCGCACAGATCTTGGCGCCATGCTCGTGCACGGCGGCGGTGACGAACTTGTGCGGCCGCGCTTCCCACGGCCAGGACAGCTTGCCGCCGAACGGCTTCAGCCAGCCCACCAGGTTGGGCGAGAAGCCGCCGGTGACGATCAGCCCCACGCCGCCGGCCGCGCGTTCGGCGAAGTACGCCGCCAGCCGGGGGAAGTCGCGGGCGCGATCCTCCAGTCCCGTATGCATGGACCCCATCAGCACGCGGTTGCGGACCGTCGTGAAGCCCAGGTCCAGTGGGGCGAACAGATGCGGATAATGCGAAAGGGAGGCGTCGGAAGACGGCAGGGGCTGGCCGGAGGCGGGCGCTGTCGACGGCATGCTGGCTGGATACGCTTGCGTATGGAAGGGGCACAATGCCGTGAAACCGGGCAAGGCGCAATCGGGTGGGCAAGCCCGGGCCGGATCGCGACCAGCATGGCGCAGGCACCAAGGCGGAGCCTAGCAGGGAACAGGAACCCTGGCGTTTCAAGGGTCGTTTCGGCCCGGCGACCCACTGCCCATCGGCGGCCACGTTCCCGGAACGTCATGGATGCCGCCGACCTGTCTTATTTGTGGGAGCGACGTCAGTCGCGACCGGGAACCCGCAGCAGAGTGGAACCACGTAACGCAAGAAGCCACTCAAAACAGGGCTCTTCCCATGCCTCCCGAACTCGAGCTCCGTTAGGGTGGGACTGGCTTCCGTCGCGACTCGCGTCGCTCCCCCAGGAGTGCTACCACCCGGCCAGCACCAACTTGCCGATGCCGGTGCCGGATTCCAGCCGGCGATGCGCTTCGCGCAGGTTGGCGGCGTTGATCGGCGACAGGGTATCGGTCAGCGTGCCGCGCAGCCTGCCGGCGTCCACCAGTTCGGCCACGCGCGTCAGGATGCGGCCCTGCTCGGCCATGTCGGCGGTGCGGAAACGCGGCCGGGCGAACATCATCTCCCAGTGGATGCCGATGCTCTTGGCCTTGTACGGGTCGCCGATCTTCAGTTCGCCGCGCGGCTCCACGATCAGGCCCAGGTGGCCCAGCGGCGCCAGCAGTTCGCCCAGTTCGGTCCAGTAACGATCGGTGTCGGCCAGGTTCAGCGCCGCATCGACGGCATCGAAGCCCGATGCCTTCAACTGCGGCGTGAGCGCTTCGCGATGGCTGACGACGTGGTCGGCGCCCAGCGAACGGCACCAGTCGATGGTCTCGGCGCGCGAGGCCGTGGCGATGACGGTGAAGCCGGCCAGCTTGCCCAACTGGATGGCGATGGAACCGACGCCACCGGCGCCACCGATGACCAGCAACGACTTGCCGTCGCCACTTCCGTCGATGGCGTACGGCATGCGGTCGAACAGCAATTCCCACGCGGTGATGGCGGTCAGCGGCAGCGCGGCGGCCTGGGCGAAGTCCAGCGACGCCGGCTTGCGGCCGACGATGCGCTCATCCACCAAGTGGAACTGCGCATTGGTGCCCGGCCGCGTCACGTCGCCCGCGTAATACACCGGGTCGCCGGGCTTGAAGCGGGTGACGGCCTCGCCGACGGCTTCCACCACGCCGGCGGCGTCGTAGCCGAGCACCCTGGGGTGGGCCTCGACCTGCGGTTTCGGCGAACGCACCTTGGTGTCGACGGGATTCACCGACACCGCCTCCACGCGCACCAGCAGATCGTGGCCGGTGGGTGTGGGTTTCGGCAGCTCGACATCCTGCAGGGATTGCGGATCGTCGATGGGAAGGTAGCGGGTAAGGCCGACGGCTTTCATGGGGGACTCCAGGCAGACAGCGGGTTCAGACGGGAAGCGGGCTGCGTTCCGAGAATTGGCCGCGCCAGTAAGGATAGTAGGGATATGGCGCTTCGACCGCGCTGGCCGCGTCCAGCCGTCGCATCTGCTCGGCGTTGAGGCTCCAGCCGATCGCGCCGAGGTTCTGTTTCAACTGCTCCTCGTTGCGCGCGCCGATCAGCACGGTGGACACGGTGGGCCGTTGCAGCAGCCAGTTGATGGCGATCTGCGGAATCGACTTGCCGGTTTCCTCCGCGATGACGTCCATCGCTTCGATGATGCGGAACAGGCGCTCCTGCTCGACCGGCGGCCCGATGTCGGCGGTATCGTGTAGCCGGCTGGTGGCCGGCAGCGGCTGCCCGCGCCTGAGCTTGCCGGTCAACCGGCCCCAACCCAGCGGACTCCACACCACCGCGCCGACGCCCTGATCGATGGCCAGCGGCATCAGTTCCCACTCGTAGTCGCGGCCGACCAGCGAGTAGTAGGTCTGGTTGGCGACATAGCGCGTGTAGCCATACCGGTCGGCGACGCCCAGCGACTTCATCAGTTGCCAGCCGGCGTAGTTGGACACGCCCAGGTAGCGCACCTTGCCGGCGCGGACCAGGCCATCGAGCGTCGACAGGGTTTCCTCGACCGGCGTCAGTGCATCGAAGGCGTGCAGTTGCAGCAGGTCGAGGTAGTCGGTGCCCAGCCGCTTCAGCGACGCATCGACGGACTTCAACAATCGGAAGCGCGACGCGCCGGCGTCGTTCGGGCCATCGCCCAGGCGCAGTCCGGTCTTGCTGGACAGGATGGCCTGGTCGCGACGACCCTGCAGCGCCGCGCCGAGGATCGATTCGGACGCACCATCGGAGTAGACGTCGGCGGTGTCGAAGAAGTTGAGCCCGGCGTCCAGGCTGATGTCGATCATGCGACGGGCCTGCGCCGTATCGGTGTTGCCCCAGGCGCCGAACAACGGGCCCTTGCCGCCGAACGTGCCGGCGCCGAAGCCCAGCGCCGAGACTTTCAGGCCGGAACGGCCGAGAAAACGGGTTTCCATGAAAGCATTCCTTGGAGTGTGTAGGGAGAGGGGAGCCGTCAGGCGCATTCAGTCCGTTCGACGAGGGCCGGGCGTGCCTGCCGGCGCTCCAGCGCGAGGCTCCACAGCGCCACCGCGAACGCCGACAACGGCACCAGCGCGGCCACCCACGGCAGCGCGGTCAGGCCCAGGCCCTGCGAGATCACCACGCCGCCCAGCCACGCGCCCAGCGCATTGCCCAGGTTGAAGGCGCCGATGTTGAGGCTGGACGCCAGGCTCTGCGCGCCCGCGGCCTTCTGCAGTACCCACAGTTGCAGCGGCGACACCGTTGCGAACGCCGCCGCGCCCAGCAGGCCGGTGAACAGCACCATCGCCCACCGACTGTGGAGCACGAACGTCATCGCGCCCATCACCAACGCAAGCGTCGCCAGCGTGCCCAGCAGGGCCGCCGACAGGCGCTTGTCGGCGAAGCGTCCGCCCAACAGGTTGCCGACGATCATGCCGACGCCGAACACCAGCAGGATCGGCGACACCGCGGCATCGGCGAAACCGGTCACCTGCGTCAGCAGCGGCTGGATGTAGGTGTAGACGGTGAACATGCCGCCGAATCCCAGCACCGTCATCAGCAGGCCCAGCAGCACCTGCGGGCGCGCGATGGCCTTCATCTCGTCGCGGAACGCGAGCGGGGCATGCGCGCTGCGGTCGGCGGGCACCAGCGTGGCGATCACCACGGTGGCGACGATGCCGATGGCGGTCACCGCCCAGAAGGTCGCGCGCCAGCCGAACTGCAGGCCCAGCCAGGCGCCTGCGGGCACGCCCAGCAGCGTGGCCACGGTCAGGCCGGTGAACATGATCGAGATGGCCGAGGCCTTGCGGTCTTCGCTGACCAGCCCCGTCGCCACCACCGCGCCCACGCCGAAGAACGTGCCGTGCGCCAGCGACGTGACCACGCGCGCGATCATCAGCAGGGTGTAGTTGGGCGCCAGCGCGCAGGCGAGGTTGCCCAGCGTGAACACCACCATCAGCGCCACCAGCACCGCCTTGCGCGGCATCCGGCTGGTCGCGGCCGTCAGCAGCGGCGCGCCGACGAACACGCCCAGCGCATAGCCCGAGATCAGCATGCCGGCGGCCGCGATGGAGACGTGCAGATCGGCGGCGACCTGCATCAGCAGGCCCATGATGACGAACTCGGTGGTGCCGATGCCGAAGGCGCCGGCGGTCAAGGCATAGAGCGCCACGGGCATCCGGGCGCGGGAGGAGGGCGGGGCGGACATGTGAGGGGAGGGGCGTGCGGAAAGGCGGCCAGCTTGGCCCTTCCATCGACTTCGAGAAACGGCGAATATGGTGAATCACTATCAATGGATTATTGATAATGGACCGGGTAGGCGATCTGACGCTCTTCCTGCGCGTGCTCGACCTGGGCTCGATCACGGCGGCCGCCCACAGCCTGGACCTGTCGGTGGCCGTGGCCAGCCAGCGGTTGAAGCGGCTGGAAAAGGACCTGGGCGTGCGGTTGCTGCACCGGACCACCCGCCGTCTGCACCCCACCCCGGAAGGCGCCGCGCTGGCCCAGCAGGGGCGCGTGCTGGTGGAGGAACTGGAAGCGCTGGGCGCCGGCTTGCGCGAGGCCGCCAGCGAGATCGCCGGCACGCTGCGGGTCACGATGTCGGCATCGTTCGGCCGGCAGTACGTCTCGCCGCTGCTGCCGGCGTTCCTGGCCCGGCATCCCAAGCTGCGGCTCAGCGTGCATCTCAGCGACAACGTGGTGGACCTGGTGAGCGAAGGCTTCGATCTCGCCATCCGCATCGGCGCACTGGAGGATTCGGGCCTGGTCGCGCGCCGCATCGCGGCCAACCGGCGCCTGTTGTGCGCCTCGCCCGACTACCTGCGTCGCCGCGGCGAGCCGCGCACGCCGCAGGAGCTGGCCGAACACGACTGCCTGCTGCTGTTCGGCAGCAGCGGCCGCCAGGACGTGTGGCGGCTGGGTACACCGGAAGGCGGCGAAGTCGCGGTGAGGGTGCAGGGGCGTTTCGAGAGCAATTTCGGCGAAGTGCTGCGCGACGCCTCGCTGGCCGGGGAAGGCATCGTCGTCCACTCGTTGTGGCATGTCGCCGACGACCTGCGGGCCGGCCGGTTGCGGGTCGTGCTGCCGGAGTACCCGCTGGCCACCACCGCGATCAGCGCGGTGATGCCGCAGCGCCGGCTGGTGCCGCCGCGGGTGCGCGCCTTCACCGATTTCCTGGTGGATCAGTTTGGCGAAGACCCGCCCTGGGAGCGGGGGTTGTCGGTCTGATTCACGCTGTCCGAATCGAAGGCGAAGGCGTCCAGCGCCAACCCGCCCAGTTCCACGTCCCGGTGCAGCAGGCGTCCGCGTGCGCCTTCGCCGCCGGCGCCCAGTGCGACGTACAGCGGATAGAGATGCTCCGGGGTGGGGTGGTTGCGTTGCGCTTCGGGCAGCGCGCGCCAGTCCAGCGCACCTTCCATGTCGCCGGTCAGCAGGCGCTCGCGCAACGCATGCGTGAAGGCTTCCACCCAGGGAAACGCGGGCGCATCGGCATGCTGCCAGTCCAGGGCGCGCAGGTTGTGCGAAAAGCCGCCGGAGCCGACCACCAACACGCCCTCCTCGCGCAGCGGTGCGAGCGCCCGACCCAGCCGATAATGCCATTTGGCCGTCTGCGCCGGATTCACCGACAGCGCCACCACCGGCAGGTCGGCCTGCGGATACATGCGGCGCAGCGGCACCCAGACGCCATGGTCCAGCCCGTGGTGGCCATCGGTGCGCGCATCGAAACCTGCAGCGGCCAGGCGCTGCGCCACGTCCGCCGCCAGCCCGGGGGCGCCTGCCGCGGGGTACTGGATCTGGTACAGCGATGGCGGGAAGCCGCCGAAGTCGTGGATCGTGTCCGGCGCGGGCGTCGCGGTGACGGTGGGGCGTTCATGGATGAAATGCGCCGACGCGACCACGACGGCGCGCGGGCGGGGCAGCAGGCCGCCCAACCGGTCCAGGAAGCGGCCCGTGGCCGAATCCTCGATGGCCAGCATCGGCGAGCCATGCGAGACGAACAGGGCGGGAGGTGTGCGGGTATCCATGTCCCCAGCATCGGGCCAATGCCGAGGGGTTCCAAGGCGCTCCATCGCATCGATGTGTTGCCTGGCTGCAACGGAGCGGCGTGAGCCGGCCATTGCCGGGGGCATCGGACATCCTGGGGGTGCCGTTACGGGTCGCTCCGACGAATGGTGCAGGGTCCGGGTGCCGGACGGGGCGGCGGGTCAATCCCTTTCGGGCCATCTGGAGCGGTCCCGAAGCCTTGTCTGCTTCCGGACATCGCTCTGGGCGTATAGTTGTAAGAGTGTTAACTTTGTCCGACTTGTTATGGTACCGTTAACACAGTCTTCACTTGGTGCCGCATAATCTTGTTCAGGATGGCGTCGCAGGTGGCCGCCCTCGGATAACCATAAGAAAAGCTGGAATCCACGCAAGCGAAGTACTTCGGTTTCTCTACAACTGAACTTTTACAAGGAGCTGCATCAATGAACAAGAAACTTCTCTGCGCCGCGCTGTTGGGCGGTCTGAGCCTCGCGAACCACGCGATGGCCCAGGAGTTCGACGACCGCTGGTACCTGACCGGTTCGGCCGGCTTCAACCTGCAGGACGACGACCGCACCACCCGCAACGCCCCGTTCGTGGGCCTGGGCTTGGGCAAGTTCATCAGCCCGAACTGGTCGCTCGACGGTGAACTGAACTACCAGAACCCGAACTTCGATGACAACCAGGATCTGAACTGGAGCCAGTACGGCATCTCCCTGGATCTGCGCCGCCACTTCATCTCCGAAGGCCGTGGCTGGAACCCCTACATCCTGGCGGGCCTGGGCTACCAGCGCTCCGAGGAAGAGTACGACGCGTTCCCGAGCCCGAACTCCCCGGGCGAGCGTGAGGACGGCAACTTTGCCGCCAAGATCGGCGTCGGTCTGCAGACCACGTTCGACAAGCGCATCGGCGTTCGCGCCGAAGTGGCTTACCGCGCCGACTTCGACGATCAGAGCCACGCCGCTCCGGACGAAAGCTGGTTCGGCGATGTGCTGGCTTCGGTCGGCGTCGTGATCCCGCTGGGTCCGAAGGCCGTCGTCGCCCCGCCGCCGCCGCCGCCGGTAGGTCCGACCTGCGCCGACCTGGACGACGATGGCGACGGCGTCAACAACTGCGACGACAGGTGCCCCGATTCGCAGGCTGGCCAGACCATCGGTCCGGACGGCTGCCCGGTGCCGGTCTCGATCGACCTGAAGGGCGTGAACTTCGACTTCGACAAGTCGACCCTGCGTCCGGATGCCGTGGCGATCCTGAGCGAAGCCACCGAGATCCTGAAGCGCTATCCCGACCTGCGCGTTGAAGTCGCCGGCCACACCGATTCCGTCGGTACCGACGCCTACAACCAGGGCCTGTCCGAGCGCCGCGCCAAGGCGGTGTACGACTACCTGACCAGCAACGGCGTGGACGCTTCGCGTCTGGTGGGTCCGAACGGTTACGGCGAGAGCCGTCCGATCGACACCAACGAAACGGCCGAAGGCCGTGCTCGCAACCGTCGTACGGAACTGAACGTCCAGAACTGATCGGACGCTCTTCCCGCAGCACCCGAAGCCCGGCCCTGTGCCGGGCTTCGTTTTTTGCGCCTCGGCGCACGCGATGTTCCGTGACGACGCTTCCGCCTTTCCGCTCGCGCCTCGGCGCGCCTGCCCATTTCCTTGATATGGTCGGCCGCGCTGCCTACACTCGCGGCACGTTCTAATGCAGGAGTCGTTCCGATGCGTCGCCAAGTCCTTGCCAGCCTGTTCTGCATCGCTGCGATTCCCGTCGCCCAGGCCGCACCCGATTGCGCCGGCAGCCTGGTGCCGCCGCCGCTTCCAGTGCGTCCGACAGTGATCGCGCCGGTCGCGCCGGAGTTCACCCCGACCGCCACGCAACTGGGCGCGCCTTCCGGCGTGCTGGCCTCGCATGCGTTCGACGAGGCCCAGTCGGTGGATCGCGTGCTGTTGCGCCTGCGCATCGAGGGCTGCCGCGACGTGGCCAGGGCACTGCCCGCGCCCGTGGCCGTGCCGGAGACTGCGGCGAGCAGTTCGGCGGCGTACAAGCCCAAGACCGAGTTCGACAACACGCCGTGGCGGTTCGACATGAACCAGAACGGCAAGCGCATGACCGCCGAAGAGTTCGATGCGTGGATGAAGTCGCGCGGAGTGCGCGTGGCCAAGGGCGCCGCGCCTGCCGCCGCGCCGACGGCGGAGCCCGCGCCCGCCGCGCCGGTGGAAAAGGACTGATTCCCGACGGCCGGCTTTCCCCCGGCCGTTTTCGTACGGGCCTGCCGATGCCTTCCCCACGTCCGCCGCGCGCGCCCCGGGCAATGCGTGCCGTACGTGCGCCGCGGGCCGGCGAGGTTCCCCGGCATGGGTTGGCGCGTGTCCTGTCCAAGCAGGGGCTGTGTTCGCGCACCGAGGCTGCGCGCTGGATCGTGGATGGGCGCGTGTCGGTGGACGGGCGCGTCGTGCGCGATCCCGAATTCCCGGTGCTTCAGGGGCGTGCGGTCGTCGGGGTGGATGGCCAGCCGCTGGCCGCCGGCAAGCGGTTGTATCTGATGCTCAACAAGCCGCGCGGCCTGGTCACCACGGCGAACGACGAACGCGGCCGCGACACTGTCTACCGCTGCTTCGATGGCGCGGGCTTGCCATGGATCGCACCGGTGGGCCGGCTGGACAAGGCCAGCGAAGGCCTGTTGCTGTTCTGCAACGATCCGGAATGGGCGGCGCGGGTCACCGACCCGGAGCGCGGGCCGGACAAGACTTATCACGTGCGGGTGGACCGCGTGCCCGATGACGTCCTGCTGCGTGCATTGGAAGCCGGTGTGGTGGTCGAGGGCGAACCGCTGTCCGCGCGCAGTGCGCGGTTGTTGCGCAGCGGAGCGCGCAATGCCTGGCTCGAGATCGTGCTGGAAGAAGGGCGCAACCGGCAGATCCGCCGCCTGCTGGAGGCATTCGGCATCGGCGTGCTGAGACTGGTGCGTGTCGCGGTCGGGCCGCTCGTGCTCGGCGATCTGGCGAAGGGCCATTGGCGCCCGCTCGGCGAGGATGAGGTCGCCGTTCTCTCGTCTCCCGTGCGCTGAGCGACGCCGTTGGCACCTGCCGCGCGCGCGGGTGCACAGTTTCCGCATCCGGCTTCGGTCCCTGTCGTGGAACGTGCGGCAGTGCACTCTTCGACGCCTGCCAATCAAACCGGCGAATGCCTACACTCGCTCCATTCTTGGGGAGGAGTCGTCGCGCGCCGCTGTCTTTTCGCGGTTTGGCTGGTGTGCGTTGCGGGGCGTTTCGGTGTAGGCATCGCGCGCCTGCAGCCGATCAATGGGGAAGATGGGGGAAGTGTCGCGCAGCGCACCTGCTGCAAGGAGCTTGCAGCAGGTGCGCGTAGTGGGCGGGCCTCGACCGGCGCAGGCCCGTCCTGATCAGTGTTTGATGACGCCCAGTTCGCGACCGATGCGGGTGAAGGCGTCGATGGCGCGGTCCAGGTGCTCGCGGGTGTGCGCGGCGCTCATCTGCGTGCGGATGCGCGCCTGGCCCTTGGCCACCACCGGGAAGAAGAAGCCGATGGCGTAGATGCCTTCTTCCAGCAGGCGTTCGGCGAACCTCTGCGCCAGCGGCGCGTCGTACAGCATCACCGGGCAGATCGGGTGAACTCCCGGCTTGATGTCGAAACCCGCCGCGGTCATCTTTTCGCGGAAATAGCGGGTGTTGTCCTGCAACTGCCGGCGCAGGTCGCCTGCCGACGACAGCATGCCGAACGCCTTGATGCCGGCGGCCACCACGTGCGGCGGCAGCGAGTTGGAGAACAGGTACGGACGCGAGCGCTGGCGCAGCAGTTCGATCACTTCCCGGCGCGCGGTGGTGAAACCGCCCAGCGCGCCGCCCATCGCCTTGCCCAGCGTGCCGGTGAAGATGTCGATCTTCTCCAGCACGCCCTTCACCTCGGCCGAGCCTCGCCCGCTGTCGCCGAGGAAGCCGGTGGCGTGGCATTCGTCGATGTGCACCAGCGCGCCGTACTTCTTCGCCAGTGCGGCGATCTCGTCCAGCGGGGCGATGAAGCCGTCCATCGAGAACACGCCGTCGGTGGTGATCAGCTTGGTCCTGCAGCCGGCGGCATCGGCGGCCTGCAGCTGCGCTTCCAGGTCGGCCATGTCGCAGTTGGCGTAGCGGAAGCGCTTGGCCTTGCACAGGCGCACGCCGTCGATGATCGAGGCGTGGTTCAGCGCATCGGAGATGATCGCGTCGTTTTCGCCCAGCAGCGGCTCGAACAGGCCGCCGTTGGCGTCGAAGCAGGCGGCGTAGAGGATGGTGTCCTCGGTACCGAAGAAATCGGCGATGGTCTTCTCCAGCCGCTTGTGCAGGTCCTGCGTGCCGCAGATGAAGCGCACGCTGGCCATGCCGAAGCCGTGGGTGTCCAGCGCGTCCTTGGCGGCCTGGATGATGTCCGGATGGTCCGCCAGTCCCAGGTAGTTGTTGGCGCAGAAGTTCAGCACGGCGCGTCCGTCGGCCAGCTGGATTTCCGCCGACTGCGGGCTGGTGATGATGCGTTCGGACTTGAACAGGCCCTGGGCGCGGATGGCGTCGAGTTCGGCGGCGTAGTGGGCGGTCAGCGGGTTGGGCATGGCGCGATCACGAGAATGAACAAGGCGCCATTCTAACCGGCGGGCCTGGAATCCCCTTTTCGGTGCGCCACCTACATGAAGTGGTGGAATAAGCACTGGCGGTTTCGTCATTTCCCGCCGCGATTATGCGCACGCAGCATCCCGTTTCCGGCCGATAACGGCTTTCTTACGCGGGGACGAGGCGATGCGGACAGAATCGGGGACAGGCAGGCGACAGGGCAGGGGCGCGGCATGGATCGGCGCCCTGGCCTGTTCCCTGGCCGTTCCCGCCTTCGCGCAGAGCCAGCCCACCGTGGAACAACTGCTGCAACGTCTGGAAGCCCTGGAGCGTCGCGTCGGCGACGCGCCCGCCGCGGTCGCGTCCGAAGCGGGCGAAGGCGCGCCCGCGACGCTGGGCGATGTCGACCAGCGCCTGCGCATCCTCGAGCGCCGCCTGGAACTGCAGCAGGAAGAGCAGGTCGCCAAGGCGAAGGAGGCGCCGGTGGTCGCGGTCAACGACAAGGGCGTGTCGCTGAAGTCGGCCAACGGCGATTATGAATTCAGGCTGCGCGGGCTGGTGCAGGGCGATGCGCGCTTCTTCTTCGACGACGATGCGTCGCCGCAGAACGATACCTTCCTGTTCCGGCGCATCCGTCCCACCCTCGAAGGTTCGCTGGGCAAGCTGGTGTCGTTCCGGTTGACGCCGGAATTCGCCGGCGACAGCACGACCATCGTCGATGCCTACGTGGACGTGAAGCTCGATCCGGCCTTCACCCTGCGCGCCGGCAAGGTGAAGGGGCCGATCGGGCTGGAGCGGTTGCAGTCCGGCAGCGCGATCGGGTTGATCGAACGCAGCTTCCCCACCGAACTGGCGCCGAACCGCGAACTGGGCGTACAGGCGCAGGGCGAATTCGCCCAGGGCCGCGTCAGTTACGTGGCCGGCGTCTACAACGGTGCGCCGGACGGGCGCGATGGCGCAACCACCAACCCGGACGATGAATTCGAGTATGCCGGCCGCCTGTTCTTCGAGCCGTTCAAGAACACCAGCAGCAGTTGGTCCGGCCTGGGCTTCGGCATCGCCGGCAGCATCGGCGACAAGCGCGGCGCCGGCAACAACTTCTTGCCGCGCTACCGCACGCAGGGGCAACAGCAGTTCTTCAACTATCTTTCCGCGGTGGCGGCCGACGGCGAGCATCGTCGCTTCTCGCCGCAGGGTTACCTCTACCGCGGCCGCTTCGGCCTGCTGGCCGAGTACATCAGTTCGGAACAGGCGCTGCTGGTCACCAGCGGCGCCGCGGCCGGCACCCGCGCCGACCTGGAGAACACCGCCTGGCAGGCGACCGCCAGCTTCGTGCTGACCGGGGAAGACGCCAGCTACCGCGGCGTGGCGAAGCCGTCGCGCCCGTTCGGTACCGGCGGCGGCTGGGGCGCGTTCGAACTGGTCGGCCGCTATGGCGTGCTGGAGATCGACGATGCCGCGTTCCCGTTGTTCGCCGATCCCGCCGTGTCGGCGCGCAAGGCCACCGCGTGGACGCTGGGCCTGAACTGGTACCTGACCAGCAATCTGAAGCTGGTGGTCAACTACCTGGATACGCAGTTCGAAGGTGGCGCGGTGGCCGGTGCCGACCGCGAGGACGAAAAAGCCGTGTTCTCGCGACTGCAGGTCGCATTCTGATTCCTTTGGAGAAAGCCCCATGAAGACGCATTTCCGCCGACACGCCCGCAACCTGCTGCTCGCCTTCGGCCTGACCCTGGCGGCCGCCGCGGGTGCCAAGGACATCAAGCTGCTCAACGTGTCCTACGATCCCACGCGCGAGTTCTACCGCGAGTTCAACGCCGCCTTCGCGGCCGATTGGCAGAAGAACAAAGGCCAGAAAGTCACCATCGAGACCTCCCACGGCGGTTCCGGCAAACAGGCGCGCTCGGTGATCGACGGCCTGGAGGCCGACGTGGTGACGCTGGCGCTGGCCTACGACATCGATTCGATTTCGCAGCGCGCCAAGCTGTTCCCCGCCGACTGGCAGAAACGCCTGCCGGAGAACAGCGCGCCGTACACCTCCACCATCGTGTTCCTGGTGCGCAAGGGCAATCCCAAGGGCATCAAGGACTGGGTGGACCTGGTGAAGCCGGGCGTCTCGGTCATCACGCCCAATCCCAAGACCTCCGGCGGCGCGCGCTGGAACTACCTGGCCGCGTGGGCGTACGGGCTGAAGATCTTCAAGGGCGACGAGGCCAAGACGCGCAACTTCGTGCGCGCGCTGTTCCGCAACGTGCCGGTGCTGGACACGGGCGCGCGCGGTTCCACCACCACCTTCGTGCAGCGCGGCATCGGCGATGTGCTGCTGGCGTGGGAGAACGAGGCCTTCCTGTCCATCGAGGAACTGGGGCCGGACAAGTTCGACATCATCGTGCCGTCGTTGTCGATCCTGGCCGAGCCGCCGGTGGCGCTGGTGGACCGCAACGTGGACAAGCACGGCACGCGCGAAGCCGCGCAGGCCTACCTGCAGTACCTGTACTCGCCGGCGGGCCAGCGACTGGCGGCCAAGCACTACTACCGCCCGCGCTACCCGCAGCATGCCGATCCCGGCGACATCGCCCGTTTCCCCACGCTGGAACTGGTGACGATCGACGGTGCCTTCGGCTCGTGGGCGCAGGCGCAGGCCACGCACTTCTCCGATGGCGGCGTGTTCGACCAGATCCAGGCTAAATGACGATGACGGCCATCCCATCGCGGGGTGCATGGCGATGCCGCTGGCGTTCCGTCGCGACCGTGTCGCTGGCCGTCCTGCTGCTGGCGTCCGGCCACGTGCTGGCCAGGGAGGGCGCGCTGTTGAATGCGTCCTACGACGTGGCCCGCGACGTCTACAAGGACCTCAATCCGGCCTTCGTGGCGCAACAGAAGGCGCAGACGGGCAAGACCGTGGCGATCGACCAGTCGCATGGCGGTTCCAGCAAGCAGGCCCGGTCGGTGATCGATGGGCTGGAAGCGGACGTGGTCACCATGAACAATCCGCTGGACATCGACCAGATCGCCAAGGCCGGGTTGCTGCCGGTGGACTGGGCGGGGCGCCTGCCCAACCAGAGTTCGCCGTCGTGGTCGACGATCCTGTTCCTGGTGCGCAAGGGCAATCCCAAGGGCATCCGCGACTGGGGCGACCTGGCCAAGCCGGGCGTGGCGGTCATCCTTCCCAATCCCAAGACCTCGGGCAACGGCCGCTACAGTTACCTGGCGGGCTGGGAATGGGCCAAGCGCGCGGCGGACGGCAACGAGCAGGCCGGGGAGGACTACGTCCGCAAGCTGTTCGCCAACGTGCCGGTATTGGACACTGGCGGGCGCGGTGCGACCACCACGTTCGTCCAGCGCGGCATCGGCGATGTGCTGCTGACCTTCGAGAACGAGATCGGCCTGCTGCGCGCGGAATTCGGCGCCGGCGATTACGAAGTGGTGGTGCCGTCGCTGACGGTGCGCGCGGACAATCCGGTGGCGGTGGTGGACAAGGTCGTCACCAAGCACGGCAGCGCCGCGCTGGCGAATGCGTACCTGCGCTTCCATTACAGCGAGCAGGCGCAGACGATCTTCGCCCAGAATCACATGCGGCCTTCCGACCCGGCCGCGCTCGCGCGGCATGCGGAGCGCTTCCCGAAGGTCAACACGTTCCGGGTGGAGGAGGCCTTCGGCAGTTGGCAGGCGGCCCAGGCCCGGCACTTCGCCAATGGCGGCGTGTTCGACCGGATATATTCGGCGCGATGAAGTCATGAGCAGCACCGCATTGCCCATTCCCGCACGATCCGCGCCGCGCCGCCGCCGAGTGATTCCCGGTTTCGGCCTCAGCCTGGGCTACACGCTGGCCTGGCTGGGATTGATCGTGCTGATCCCGCTGGTGGGCGTGTTCGTCAAGGCCAGCGGGTTGGGGTTCTCCGGGCTGTGGCAGATCTGGACCGAGCCGCGCGTGCTGGCGGCGCTGCGGATCAGCTTCGGCACCGCGCTGGCGGCGGCGGCGTTCAACGCGGTGATGGGCACGCTGGTGGCGTGGGTGTTCGTGCGCTACCGCTTCCCCGGCAAGCGTATCTTCGATGCGATGATCGACCTGCCGTTCGCCCTGCCCACCGCGGTGGCCGGCATCGCATTGACGGCGCTGTACGGGCCGACCGGCTGGATCGGGCAGTGGCTGGAAGGCGCCGGCATCAAGGTGGCCTACACCCCGCTGGGCATCACCGTGGCATTGATCTTCATCGGCCTGCCGTTCGTGGTGCGCGTGGTGCAGCCCGTGCTGGCCGAAGTGGAGCACGAACTGGAAGAGGCCGCCGCCACGCTCGGCGCCAGCCGCTGGCAGACCGTCACGCGGGTGGTGCTGCCGGCGCTGTGGCCGGCGGTGGTGGCGGGATTCGCGCTGGCCTTCGCGCGCGGCGTGGGCGAATATGGTTCGGTGATCTTCATCGCCGGCAACCTGCCCGGCGTGTCCGAGATCGCGCCGCTGCTGATCACGATCAAGCTGGAGGAATTCGATTACGAGGGCGCCACCGCCATCGCGGCGGCCATGCTGTTGCTCTCGTTCGTATTGCTGCTGGCGATCAATACGCTGCAATCGCGGCTGCAACGCGCAGAGAAGCGGGCGGGGGGCTAACATGAGCGAAGCCACCACCGCCGTCATCGCCGTGCCGCCGGAGTCGTACGCCGTGCAATCCCGAGTGCCCGCGCAGATCCGTGCCCGATCCGCCGTCACCGAGCCCGCGTGGGTGCAGGTGCTGCTGGTGCTGGGGGCGTTGGGCTTCCTGCTGTCGTTCCTGCTGCTGCCGCTGCTGCTGGTCTTCGTGGAGGCGCTGCGCGGCGGCTGGCTGGCCTTCCTTACCGCCATCTCCGAGCAGGACGCGCTGGCGGCGGTCAAGCTGACGCTGGTGGTGACCGCCATCGTGGTGCCGTTGAATCTCCTGTTCGGCATCGCGGCGGCGTGGGCGGTCAGCAAGCATTCCTTCCCCGGGAAACGCTGGCTGGTCACGCTGATCGATCTGCCGTTCGCGGTATCGCCGGTGGTGGCCGGCCTGATCTTCGTGCTGATCTTCGGCGCGCAGGGGTGGATGTGGCCGTTGATCGACGAAGGCTGGCGCGGCACGCTGCCGCTGCTGGGCGAGGTGCATGTCCAGTTGCCGAAGATCATCTTCGCGCTGCCGGGCATCGTGCTGGCGACGATCTTCGTGACGTTCCCGTTCATCGCGCGCGAGCTGATGCCGCTGATGGAGCAGCAGGGCGTCGACGAGGAACTGGCCGCGCTCAGCCTGGGCGCGAACGGCTGGCAGACGTTCTGGCGCGTCACCCTGCCCAACATCCGTTGGGCGTTGCTGTACGGCGTGCTGCTGTGCAGCGCGCGTTCGCTGGGCGAGTTCGGCGCGGTGTCGGTGGTGTCCGGGCATATCCGCGGCCGCACCAACACGCTGCCGCTGCACGTGGAGATCCTCTACAACGAATACGCCTACAGCGCCGCCTTCGCCGCGGCCTCGCTGCTGGCGCTGACCGCGCTGGTCACGCTGGTGCTGAAGTCGTATCTGGAATGGCGCCACGGCGAATCGCTGGCCGCCAATCATCGTCACTAGCAGCAAGCGCATTCTTGCCACGGATCAGAGCGAAAAACGCGGATGGAGCATAAGAATGAGGATATGAATAGCGCACCAGGCCGCACCCTATTCGCCTTATCCGTGTCATCCGCGCTGATCCAAAGCAAACAAGACACCCGCTGAAAACCGAAGGGTCTACACCATGGGCATCAAGATCGAACACCTGAGCAAGCGTTTCGGCGAATTCGCCGCGCTGGACGACGTCAGCCTGGACGTGCGGCAGGGCGAGTTGCTGGCGCTGCTGGGGCCGTCGGGTTCCGGCAAGACCACCTTGCTGCGGGTGATCGCCGGACTGGAGCACGCCGACGCGGGCACCGTGTGGTTCGACGGCGAGGACGCTTCGCGCCTGAGCGTGCAGGCACGGCGGGCGGGCTTCGTGTTCCAGCATTACGCGCTGTTCCGCCACCTGACGGTGCAGGAGAACATCGCCTTTGGCCTGCGCGTGCGGCGCGGCGCGGGCAAGCTGCCCGACGCGCGCATCCGCGAGCGCGTGGCGGAACTGCTTTCGCTGGTGCAACTGGAGGGGCTGGCGTCGCGTTACCCGTCGCAGCTTTCCGGCGGGCAGCGGCAGCGCGTGGCGCTGGCGCGCGCACTGGCCATCGAGCCGCGCGTGTTGCTGCTGGACGAGCCCTTCGGCGCGCTGGACGCGCAGGTGCGCCGCGACCTGCGCCGCTGGCTGCGCGAGCTGCATGATCGCACCGGCCTGACCACGATCTTCGTCACCCACGACCAGGAAGAGGCGCTCGAACTGGCCGACCGCGTGGCGATCCTCAACCGCGGCCGGATCGAACAACTCGGCAGCCCGGCCGAAGCCTACGACGCGCCCGCATCGCCCTTCGTCTATTCGTTCGTCGGCGAGGTGAACCGCCTGCCCGGGCAATGGCAGGGCGACCGGTTGGAAGTGGCCGGCCTGGCATTGGGTCCGACACGCGAGCCGGCCGGGCAGGGGACGGTGGAGGTCTACGTGCGTCCCGAGGACATCAGCGTCGCCGGCGATGGCCCGGGCTGGCCCGCGACCATCGTGGCGGCCCAGCGCAATGGCCCGCGCCTGCGGCTGCGCACGCGCTTGCAGCAAGGGGGAACGGAACTGGAAGTGGAACTGCCCGCCGAACTGGAAGGTCCGCAGAACACGCCCGGCCAGCCGATCCGGTTGACGCCGAAGCGGTACGGCTGGTTTCCCCTGGATGGTGCTTCGCCGGCACGCTGAAGGTGCATGAAAGGGGCTTTTTCGTGTCGCGGGACAGGGCTTTCGATCGTCTTCCGGGAGGTACTTGACGGCAGGGATTGTTGCGTCGCAATATCAAGCCGGTTAAAAAACCGTGAAGTCGTGATGACGGTTTCACTACCGGCATCGCGGCGTTGTACGCAGGCAATCCCATCGACCGCCCACGCAACAGGAGAACCCGGATGAAGCCCGTCAAGTTCTGCACCGCCCTCGCCACCGCCTTGCTGCTGGCCCTGCCCATGGCGGCCTTCGCTCAGGAAGCCGAGGAAGAAGGATCCCCGATCAGCTGGGAACTGACCGCCGTTTCCGACTACGTATTCCGTGGCGCTTCGCAGAGCGACGAGAATCCGACCGGACAAGCCGGCATCACCTATACGACCCCGGTGGGCATCTACGTGGGCGGCTGGGCCTCGGGCGTGGATTTCGGCGGCAACAAGCCGGATTTCGAAGTGGACTATTTCGTCGGCTACAACGTCGATTTCAGCGACAACGTCAATTTCGACATCATGGTCAATCGCTACACCTATCCCGGTGCAAGCGACCTGAACTACAACGAGCTGATCACCAGCACCACCTTCGCGGACACCTATTCCCTGACGGTGGTCTATTCCAACGACATGTGGAACAGCGACACCGATGGCTGGTACTACGGCCTGGGCGCGGAGTGGGGCTTCGGCAACGACTACACCTTCGGCCTGAACGTCGGCCGCAGCATCTTCAAGGACGAGGTCGCCGAGGACTACACCGACTACGGCATCACCTTCGGCAAGTCGTGGGGCCTGGTCAGTGCGTCGCTGGGCTGGGTGGGCACCGACAGCAAGGGCGAGACGAACTTCGGCAAGCTGGCCGATGATCGCGTGGTGTTCACGCTCAGCGTCGGTCAATAAGCCACGCGGCGTTGACCACAAGGAAAGGGCGCCGCAGGGCGCCCTTTCTCTTTGCCTGGAGGATGTCGTCGGCGGGCTCACACCCAGCTCAGCACCACCTTGCCCGCCTTGCCGGCTTCCATCAGGTCGAAGCCCTTCTGGAAATCGTCGATCGGCAACTGGTGGGTCAGCACCTTGCCCAGCGGGAAGCCGCTCAGCACCAGTTGCGTCATCTTGTACCAGGTCTCGTACATGCGGCGGCCGTAGATGCCCTGCACGGTGAGGCCCTTGAAGATGATGCGGTCCCAGTCCACGCCGGCGCCCTTCGGCAGGATGCCCAGCAGGGCGATCTTGCCGCCGTGGTACATGCAGTCCAGCATGTCGTTGAAGGCGCGCGGGTTGCCGCTCATCTCCAAGCCCACGTCGAAGCCTTCCATGTGCAGGTCGGCCATCACGTCCTTCAGCGACTGGTTGGCCACGTTGACCACGCGGGTGGCGCCCATGTCGGCGGCCAGCTTCAGGCGGAAATCGTTGACGTCGGTGACCACCACGTTGCGCGCGCCGATGTGCTTGCAGATGCCGGCGGCGATGATGCCGATGGGGCCGGCGCCGGTGATCAGCACGTCCTCGCCCACCACGTCGAACTCCAGCGCGCAGTGCGCGGCGTTGCCGTAGGGGTCGAAGAAGGCCGCCAGCTCCGAGGGGATCTGGTCGGGGATCGGCCACAGGTTGCTGGCCGGCATCACCATGTATTCGGCGAAGGCGCCGTCGCGGTTCACGCCGATGCCCACCGTGTTGGGGCACAGGTGCTGGCGGCCGCCGCGGCAGTTGCGGCAATGGCCGCAGACGATGTGGCCCTCGGCCGAGACGCGCTGGCCGACGCTGTAGCCGGTCACCGCCGAGCCGAGTTCGGCGATGCGGCCGACGAACTCGTGGCCGATGGTCAGGCCGGGCCGGATCGTGCGCTGGCTCCATTCGTCCCACAGGTAGATGTGCAGGTCGGTGCCGCAGATCGCGGTCTTTTCCAGCCTGATCAGCACCTCGTTGGGACCGGGCCGGGGCACGGGCACCTCTTCCATCCAGATGCCCTTGCCCGCCTCGCGCTTCACCAGCGCCTTCATCGTCTGTGCCATCGGAGTGCCGCTTCAGCGTAAAGAGGGCGCGGATTATACGCCCGCCCCCTTGGGCGCCATGTTGCGGTGCCAATTGACGCCGCGACCGGCTTCCAGGACGAAAGTCACAGTCGGGCAGGCGTGACGACTTCGTTACAATCCAGCGACTTGCCTGCCTTGGGGATATCGATGCGTCTCAACCTGCTTGCCGCTTCCATGGCGATTCCGTTCGCCGCGCTGGCTTCGGCCGCTGCCAGTCCCGCCCACGCCGGCGAAGGCATGTGGGTGCCTCAGCAACTGCCGGAGATCGCCGGCCTGTTGGAGAAGGCCGGACTGAAGCTGTCGCCGCAGCAGCTGTCCGACCTGACCGGCGATCCGATGGGCGCGGTGGTGGCACTGGGCGGTTGCACCGCCAGTTTCGTATCGCCCAATGGCCTGGTGATCACCAACCACCATTGCGCCTACGGCGCGATCCAGCTGAACTCCACGCCGGAGAACAACCTGATCAGGAACGGCTTCAACGCGCCCACGCTGGCCGATGAAGTCAGCGCCGGCCCCAACGCGCGCGTGTTCGTGCTGGACGAAATCACCGATGTCACGCAGGAGGCGCGCGCCGCCATCGCGTCCGCCGGCGACGACGCGCTGGCCCGCACCCGGGCGCTGGAAGCGTTCGAGAAAAAGCTCATCGCCGACTGCGAATCCGAAGCCGGGTTCCGCTGCCGCCTGTACAGCTTCTCTGGCGGCAACACCTATCGCCTGTTCAAGAACCTGGAAATCAGGGACGTGCGCCTGGCCTACGCGCCTCCGGGCAGCGTGGGCAAGTACGGCGGCGACATCGACAACTGGATGTGGCCGCGGCACACCGGCGACTTCGCGTTCTACCGCGCCTACGTGGGCAAGGACGGCAAGCCGGCGGCGTTCTCCGCAGACAACGTGCTGTACCGGCCGAAGCACTGGCTGAAGTTCGCCGACCAGCCGCTCGGCGCGGACGACTTCGTGATGGTGGCCGGCTATCCCGGCTCCACCAACCGCTATGCGCTGGCCGCCGAGTTCGACAACACGGCCGCGTGGACGTACCCGACCATCGCGCGGCACTACAAGAACCTGATCGCCCTGGTGGGCGAGGCGGGCAAGAAGGACCCGGACATCCAGGTCAAGTACGCCAGCACCATGGCCGGCTGGAACAATACCAGCAAGAACTACGACGGCCAGCTGGAAGGCTTCAGGCGCATCGACGCCGCCGGCCAGAAACACGCGCAGGAAGCGGCCGTGCTGACCTGGCTCGAGGGGCAGGGCGAGAAGGGGGAGACGGCGCTGGCCGCGCACGCCCGGTTGATCGCCCTGCTGGAACAGGGCAAGGCCACCCGCGAACGCGACATCACGCTGGCCCAGTTCAACAACACCGCCGTGCTCGGCGTGGCCACGCAGCTCTACCGCCTGTCCATCGAGCGCGAGAAGCCCGACGCCGAGCGCGAATCCGGCTACCAGGAACGCGACCTGCCGGCCATCGAGGGCGGCCTGAAGCAACTCGAACGCCGCTACGTTCCCGCGATGGACCGCCAGTTGCAGGAATACTGGTTGAACGAATACCTGAAGCTGCCGGCCGCGCAGCGCGTGGCGGCCGTCGACCAGTGGCTGGGCGGCAACGATGCCGCCGCGGTGAAGCGCGCGCTGGACCGCCTGGCCGGCACCCGGCTGGGCGGCACCGAGGAGCGGCTGAAGTGGTTCGCCGCCGACCGCAAGGCGTTCGAGTCCAGCGACGACCCGGCCATCCGGTACGCCGTCGCCGTGATGCCCACGCTGCTGACGCTGGAGCAGGAGCGCAAGACGCGCGCCGGCGAGAACCTGGCCGCGCGCCCGGTCTACCTGCAGGCGCTGGCGGACTACAAGAAGAGCCAGGGCGAGTTCGTCTATCCGGACGCCAACCTGTCGCTGCGCATCACCTTCGGCAACGTCATGGGTTACGCGCCCAGGGACGGCGTGGAATACACCCCCTTCACCACGCTGGAGGGCGTGGTCGCCAAGGAAACCGGGCAGGACCCGTTCGATTCGCCGAAGGCGCTGCTCGACGCCGTCGCCGCCAAGCGCTACGGCGGGCTGGAGGACAAGCGCCTCGGCTCGGTGCCGGTGAACTATCTGTCCAACCTGGACATCACCGGCGGCAACTCCGGCTCACCGGTGCTGGACGCGCACGGCAAGCTGGTCGGCCTGGCCTTCGACGGCAACTGGGAGTCGGTCAGCTCCAACTGGGTGTTCGATCCCACCATGACCCGCATGATCGCCGTGGACGGCCGCTACGTGCGCTGGATCATGCAGGAGGTCTATCCGGCGCCGCAGTTGCTGGAGGAAATGAACATCGCGAAATAATCCGCGGAACGGTGCCGGGCCCGGGATTCCGGTTCCCGGGCTCCGGTTTCCGGATCCGCGTCGAGATCATGGCGCATGGCGATGCGTTGGATATCCGGGCGCTTGGGGCTTGTCGCGGCGCGGTATCATCCGTTCCCGTCCTCGTTTCCGGCTGCCGGAATCCGACATGGACACGTCTCACATTACCGGAACCGACGCATGCGCATCCTGCTTGCCCGCCATGGCGAAACGCCGTGGAACGCCGAAGGCCGCTATCAGGGCCAGATCGACATCCCACTGTCCCCCGTGGGCGAGGCACAGGCCACGGCACTGGGCCAGCGGCTGAAGGACGTGCGGATCGACCGCGCCGTCGCATCGCCGCTGTCGCGCGCGCTCGACACCGCGCGTTTCGCATTGGGCGATACGCGCGCCAGCCTGTTGACCACCGATGCCGATCTGCAGGAAATCGCCCACGGCGAGTGGGAGGGCCTGCTGGCCAGCGAGATCCAGGACAAGGACCCCGCCCGCCTGCTGGCCTGGCGGGAGGAACCCGACACTGTGCTGATGCCGGGCGGCGAATCGCTGCGGCAGGTGCTGGACCGGTCGTGGCGCGGACTGGTGCGCGCCAGCGAAGGGCTGGGCGACGCCGACACGCTGCTGGTGGTGGCGCACGATGCGGTCAACCGCGTCCTGCTGTGCCGCATCCTGGGCCTGCCCATCGCCAAGCTGTGGACCTTCCGCCAGGCGCCGACCACGCTCAACCTGCTGGAAGGCCCGGACGTGGACCGCCTGGAAGTGGTGCGCCTGAACGACTGCGCCCACCACACGCCGTTCTTCGGCGAGGCGAAGCATCGGGCGTTGTGAGTCGCACGGGTGCCATCGTGACGGAGGCATGATGAAGCGTGGTGTCGGCCGCTCGATCCTGGCGTGGGCTCTGGGCGTATGGCTGCTGCTGTCGCAGCCTGCGTTGCAGGCCAGCCTGCCACCGGGTGGTGGCAGTGTGGACGATCGAGGCTTCGAAGCGCCCGACGAGTTCGCGTCTCCCATCGACATGACGGCACCGCCTTATCCCAAGGACATGGCTTGGCAGGGTGTCGGCGGCATGGTGGTGCTGATCGTCACCATCGATGCCGAGGGGCGAGTGGTGGACCAGCAGATCGAGAAGCCCTCGCCAAGCGCGCAGCTCAACCAAGCGGCGCTCGAGGGCTCCCGCGCGTGGAGCTTCACGCCCGCCCGGAAGCAGGGAAAGCCCATCGCATCGCGCGCACGCGTGCCGGTCGACTTCAAGATTCCGCCGGAATATGCCGTGGATCGCGTGACCGGCAGGCCCCGTGACGCTCACTTCATGGAGCGCCGCAGTGACGTGGCGGAGCCACCGGCCGTCGATGCGGATGGAATGTTGCCGGGCTTCGTACCCGACGCGTATCCGATCGGCGTTGCCTCGGTCGCGGCCGCGCAGTCGATGCTGGAACGTTTCGCCTTCCGTGAGCGCGATGCCGTGCCGGGCGTGATCAGCGAATACATCCTGCGCGACGAGGAAGGATTGAGTTACTGGAACGTCGCACAAGCGCCGGGAATGCCATCGGCCGTCGTGCGCCGTCGACTGGTCGGCAACGACACGATGAGTTGGTACGTCGGCAGCATACTGTGCGAGGGCGAGCCGTCCGCCTGCGATGCCCTGCGCGAACAGATCCGCTCGGGGGCGCAGGACCAGCCACGCTTGCCGCGCCGGCCCGCGTTGCCTCCGCTGAAGAACCCCTGATGAACATCTCGCCTGGCGCCGGCTTGCATCGGTGGCTTTCCTACATCGAACAGCAACACCCCAAGTCCATCGACATGGGCCTGGAGCGCGTGCGCGACGTCGCCGTGCGCATGGGACTGGGCAAGCCCGCCACGCAGGTGATCACCGTCGGCGGCACCAACGGCAAGGGTTCCACCGTGGCCTTCATCGAGGCCATCGCGCGCGCAGCCGGGTGGAAAGTGGGTACGTACACGTCGCCGCACCTGCTGCGCTACAACGAGCGCGTGCGGATCGATGGCGCGGAGGCGGACGACGCGGCGCTGGTCGAAGCCTTCGAGGCCGTGGAAGCCGCAAGATCGAGCCCCTCTCCCGCCGGGAGAGGGGTTGGGGAGAGGGGTGAACGGAGCCAGCGTGTTCCAGATCGCGATGCAACACCATCCCCACCCGACCCTCCCCTTGAAGGGGAAGGCTCGGGCATCCCGCTGACCTATTTCGAATTCGGCACGCTGGCCGCGCTGTGGCTGTTCGAACACGCCAATCTCGACCTGGCGGTGCTGGAAGTCGGCCTGGGCGGGCGCTTGGACGCGGTGAACCTGGTGGATGCGGACGTCACCGTCATCACCACGGTCGACATCGACCACACTGACTGGCTGGGCGAGGACCGCGAAGCCATCGGCTTCGAGAAGGCGGGCATCGCGCGGCCGTGGAAGCCGCTGGTGCTCGGCGAGGTGGATTCGCCGTCCAGCGTGTTGCGCCATGCCTATGCCATCGGCGCGAACGCGCTTCGCCTGGGCAGCGATTTCTTCCACGAATCCATCGATGCGCAGCGCTGGCGGTGGCGCGAGGTCGGCACCGAACTGGAACTGCCGCAGCCCGCGCTGTCGGCTCCCGCGCAGCGGGCCAATGCCGCCACCGCCATCGCGGCGTTGCGCGCGCTGCCGGAAGGCGAGATTCCCGTGGCCGCCTTCGCGCGGGGCATCGCGCACGCATCGCTGCCCGGACGCCTGCAACGCCTGGTGCACGATGGCGTGGATGTCGTGGTCGATGTGGGCCACAACCCGCAGGCGGCGCGCGAGTTGGCGGCCTGGCTGGAGTCACAGTCCACCGGCGGCACGACGCGCGCGGTGTTCGCCGCGCTGGCCGACAAGGACGTGGTGGGCGTGGTCAACGCGTTCGCGGCTCAATCGTTGCAGTGGCATCTGGCCGGTCTGGAAGCGGAAGCCGGGGCCCGCGCGCAGAGCGCGAACCAGCTGGCACAGCGCCTGACGGAAACAGCGGCGGCCGACGGCATGTCACACGCCACCGTGCGGGAAGCTCTCACGGCCGCACTGTCCGCATCACGCCCGGGCGACCGCGTGCTGGTGTTCGGCTCGTTCCATACCGTCGCCGAGGCGTTGGTCGCATTGCATTCAGGTCCATGAGCTGCCGGTGCGGGCGCGCGCCGTATAATCGCAACGGCATTCCCGCCGCATCGTGCCGTGGATCTGGATGGATACTGCTCTGAAACAGCGCTTGATTGGCGCCATCGTGCTGGTCGCGCTGGCCGTCATCTTCCTGCCGATGCTGATCAAGGGACCCGCGCCCGACAGCGGCGTTTCCGATGTGCCGCTGGCCGTGCCGCCGGCCCCCGACGGCCAGTACGAAACCCGCGAGCTGCCACTGGTCACCCCCGGCAGCGTCCCCGCAGGCGGCGCGGTCGGCCTGGAGGGCCAGGGCGCCGCGCCGACGACGCCCGATACGACGGCGGCCACCCGTAATGCGATGCAGCCCGCGGCCACGGCGGGCGGCGACTATGCGGTCAGCTTCGGCGCGTATGCCACCCAGTCCGATGCCGATGCGGTGATGGCGCGGCTGAGGCAGGCCCAACTGCCCGGCTTCATCGAACCGGCCACCATCAACGGCAAGTCCGCTTTCCGCGTGCGCGTGGGTCCCTACGCGGATCGCGCCGCGGCTGAAGCCGCGCGCCTGCAGGCGGTGCAGGTCCGCAGCGACGTCAATGCGCAGGTGGTCACGCTGGATGCGGCGGCACCCGCGGCTTCCGCGCCTGTCGCGGCGGCACCCGCACCCACGGTCGCCACCCCGCCGCCCGCGGAAACCGCCAAGCCAGCGCCCAAGCCCGCCACCCCGGTGGCCGCGGCGCCCAAGCCTGCCGAAACCAGGCCCGTCGAAACCAGGCCGGCACCGGTCGCCACCGCCCCCAAACCCGCCGAAACACCGAAGCCGGCGGCTTCCAGCGTGGGGTTTGCCGTGCAACTGGGCGCGTTCTCCAACGCGGCCGATGCCAACGCGCTGCGCGACCGTGTGCGCGGCGGCGGATTCAGCGCCTTCGTCGAACAGGTGCGCACCGACAAGGGCACGCTGAACCGCGTGCGCGTGGGGCCGGTGGCCAGCCGCGCCGATGCCGACCGGCTGAAGGCGCAGGTGGCGGCCAAGTTCGGCATCGACGGCATGGTCCGTCCGCATCCTTGAGCGGTCCGGGCGGCGCGTTCCTACCTGTCGGGCGGACGGGCGCGTGAGCCTGCTGGACCTGGCGCTGCTGGCCATCATCGGTGTGTCGGCCTTGTTCGGGCTGATGCGTGGCTTCGTCGGCGTGATCGTTTCCATCGCGGCCTGGCTGCTGGCCGGCTGGGCCGCGTTCCACTTCGGCGCGGAAACCGCGCGCTGGATGTCCAGCGATGGCCTGCCGACCGCCAGCGAACTGCTGGGCGGGTACGCCCTGAGTTTCATCGCGGTGATGCTGTTCGTCGGCCTCGTCGGCTGGGTGGTCAGGCAACTGGTCAAGACGGTGGGCCTGTCGGGCCTGGATCGCGTGCTGGGACTGGCGCTGGGGTTGGTGCGCGGGGCGGTCGTGGCCTGCGTCCTGGTGCTGCTGATGGGATTCACGCAGCTGCCGCGCGAGCCGGAATGGCGGCAATCGCCGGTGATTCCGGTGCTTTTGCCCGGCGCCCAGTGGCTCAGCATGTGGCTGCCGGAATGGACCGTGCAGGAACTGGACTTTGGCAATGGCGTCCCGGCGGGCGATAATGTGCGCCTGCCATCCTTGCCCCGCCCGCTGGAAGACAGCGGCGCCCCGCAGGATTCCGTCTCCCCGCCAGCTTCGCCCCAGTCGAAACCGGAGTAGGTCAACCATGTGCGGCATCGTCGGTATCGTCGGCAACCAGAATGTTGCCGGCCAGCTCTATGACGGGCTGACCGTCCTCCAACACCGCGGCCAGGACGCGGCCGGCATCGCCACCGCCGACGGCACGCGCCTGCGCGTGCACAAGGACAACGGGCTGGTGCGCGACGTCTTCAACCCCAAGGCGATGAGCGTGCTGGAAGGCCGCGTGGGCATCGCTCACTGCCGCTACCCGACCGCCGGCTCCGAAGGCATGGACGAGGCGCAGCCGTTCTACGTCAATTCGCCCTACGGCATCGCGCTGGCGCACAACGGCAACCTGATCAACACCGAGGCGCTGCGCCAGGACGTGTTCGCGCAGGACCGCCGCAACATCAACACCGATTCGGACAGCGAAGTGCTGCTCAACGTGTTCGCGCACGAGCTGGACCTGCAGCGCACGCTGAGCCCGGAAACGGCGATCCGCGCGGTCGCCGGCGTGCATCGCCGCGTGCGCGGCGGCTACGCGGTGGTCAGCGTGGTGCTGGGCCTGGGCCTGGTGGCGTTCCGCGACCCGCACGGCATCCGCCCGCTGGTGCTGGGCAAGCGCGAGCACAACGAAGGCACCGAGTACATCGTGGCCTCCGAGTCCGCCGCGCTGGACATCCTGGGCTTCGCGCGCATGCGCGACGTGCAGCCGGGCGAGGCCATCGTCATCACCGCGCGCGGCGAGCTGTTCAGCGAGATCGTCGCCGAGCCGCAGCAGCACGCGCCGTGCATCTTCGAGTACGTGTACTTCGCGCGCCCGGACTCGATGATCGACAACGTGTCGGTGCACAAGGCGCGCATGCGCATGGGCGTGAAGCTGGGCGAGAAGATCCTGCGGCTGCGCCCGGACCACGACATCGACACCATCATCCCGATCCCGGACACCTCGCGCGACGCCGCGCTGGAGATCTCCAACGTGCTGGGCGTGAAGTACCGCGAAGGGTTCATCAAGAACCGCTACGTCGGCCGTACCTTCATCATGCCGGGGCAGGGCGAGCGCGTTAAGTCGGTGCGCCGCAAGCTGAACCCGATCAACCTGGAATTCCGCAACCGCGTGGTGCTGCTGGTGGACGACTCCATCGTGCGCGGCACCACCTCCAAGCAGATCGTGCAGATGGCGCGCGACGCCGGCGCGCGCAAGGTCTACCTGGCCAGCGCCGCGCCGCCGGTGCGCCATCCCAACATCTACGGCATCGACATGCCGGCCGCCGACGAACTGGTGGCCAACGAGCGCAGCATCGAGGAGATCGAGAAGCTGCTGGGCTGCGACTGGCTGATCTACCAGGACCTGGAAGACCTGGAAGCGGCGGTGCGCGAAGGCAATCCGGGCCTGACCCGCTTCGACTCGTCCTGCTTCGACGGCAAGTACGTCACCGGCATCGAGACGGGGTATTTCGAGCGCATCGAGCAGATGCGTTCGGACGAAGCCAAGCGCAAGCGCCGCGTTTCGGGCTGAGGCCCGCGCGATCGGCCATGACCACGTTGTTCGAGGCCGCGCGCGCTTGCCTGGATGCGGCCTCGGTCGACGACAAGGTGGCGCTGACGCAACGGTACGCGGCGGCCTTCGCACGTGGCGAATTGACGGTTCCCGCCGACGCGCCGGCACCGGAGCCGATCCGCATGCCCGGCCGCCCGGGAAAACCGACGCTGGTGCATCCGCGCGAACTGCCGCGCCGCGGGCTGGGCAGCGTGCAGGGCAGGGCGGCGTTCATCCACGCCATCGCCCATATCGAGCTGAACGCCATCGACCTGGCCTGGGACGCGGCGTACCGCTTCCGCGGCCTGCCGCCGGCGTTCCATGCCGACTGGGTCAGCGTGGCCAACGACGAGTCGCGCCACTTCGTGTTGCTGCGCGACCGCCTGCGCGAGCTGGGCCACGACTACGGCGACTTCGACGCGCACAACGGCCTGTGGGAAATGACCGAAAAGACCGCGCACGATGGCCTCGCCCGCATGGCGCTGGTGCCGCGCGTGCTGGAAGCCCGCGGCCTCGATGTCACGCCCGGGATGATCGTCAAGCTGCGCGAACTGGGCGACCACGCTACCGTCGGCATCCTGGAACTGATCCTGCGCGAGGAGGTTGCCCACGTGGCGGCCGGTTCGCGCTGGTTCCGCTGGTATTGCGAACGCGCCGGCGTGGATCCGCGCGCGCGCTTCCGCGAACTGCTGAAGGAATACGCCGGCGGCTACCTGCATGGCCCCTTCAACATCGAAGCCCGCCTGCTGGCCGGCTTCGACGAAGATGAACTGGCGGCGTTGCAGGCAGAGAGCTGACGCCCCTGTAGGAGCGGCTTCGGCCGCGACCGGAATATCCAGGCATTCGGTAACCATGCATGAATCGAATCCGATCCGTGTCGGATGCTGTGGAATCCGCGGTCGCGGCTGAAGCCGCTCCTACAGCACCGTCACAGGCTTTCCAGCTTCACGCCGTCCGCATCCACGCGCAGCACCGATCCCTGCTCATACCAGTCCCCCAGCACGATGCGCCGGCAGGCGCGGCCGTTCACGGTCAGATCGTGGATGGCGGGGCGGTGGGTATGGCCGTGGATCATCGTGTCGATGCCGAACTGCGCGAAGGTGCTTTCGACCGTGGCCGGCGTCACGTCGGTGAGCGTCTCGAACTTCGCCTGGTCGTTCTGCTTCATGCCGCCCTGGTGCGCCTGGCTGGCCGCGCGCGCCTGCGCGGCGAAGGCCAGCCGGGCCGCCAGCGGCTGCGACAGGAACTGCTGCTGCCATGCCGGATTGCGGGTCTGCGCGCGGAACGCCTGGTAGGCGGTGTCGCCGGCGCACAGCAGGTCGCCGTGCATCAGCATCGCCGGCTTGCCGTACAGCACCACCACCGCCGGGTCCGGCAGGATGCGCATGCCGCACCTGCGAGCGAAATCCCGCCCCAGCAGGAAGTCGCGATTGCCGCGGATGAAGAAGACGGGCACGCCGGCATCCACCACTTCGCGGATGCGGTCCGCGACATAGGCGCCGGTGTCGGACGGGTCGTCATCGCCCACCCAGGCTTCGAACAGATCGCCCAGGATGTAGAGCGCATCGGCCTGCTGCGCTTCGCGCTGCATGAACGCGCCGAACAGTTCGGTGATCGCCGGCCGGCTGGCGTCCAGATGCAGGTCGGAGATGAAGAGGGTCGCCATCGGCCCATTGTAAGGGAGCCGCGCCGGCGGCGAGGCGCGCGCGTTCAGCGATGCAGGGACGCGCCACGCGTGATCTTGTCGACCTGTTTCCTGCCGGCCCGCAGGCCGATGCCGACGACGCGGGCATCGTCGACGGAATGGCGTGCGAACACCGCGCGGTTGTCGCGGTCGTTGCCGGTGGCGAACATGTCGTCGACGTAGAGCGAGCAGACGATCCCTTTCTCCAGCACGCGCCGGTGGATCGCGACCAGCGTGTCGGCGTCCGCCGACAGGACGATGACGGGCTGGACCGGCAGGCGGTTGTAGCGCACGCCGGTGGCGTCCACGTAGGGCTCGCCCAGCAGGTCGGGGAACTGGCCCGCCAGCCCGCCGGACAGGAACGCGGTGACGTTCAGCGCCTGCCAGGGGGCCAGGTCGTCGCGCAGGATCAGTGCTATCTTCGAGTCGGACATCGGCCATGCGCCGGCAGTGGAGAGGCCTCGAGGGTGGAGCTTCGGACGGACCCCGGTCTTGAACGTTCGTGCGGGCCGGCGCGCGCCGGCCGCATCACCGCCCGTCCGCTGGCGCCGGGCGTCGAGTGCATCGACGCGCGTTTCTTCGGCAATGCGTTCTCGCCGCACCGGCACGACACCTACGCCGTCGGCATGACCCTGGGCGGCGTGCAGGCGTTCCGCTATCGCGGCGTCCGCCGCGCGAGCCTGCCGGGCAACGTCATCGTGCTGCACCCGGACGAGGAGCACGACGGCGGCGCCGGCAGCGACGACGGGCTGCACTACCGCATGCTCTACCTCGACGCGGCCGTGCTGCGCGAAGCGCTGGGCGACCAGGCGCGCGGCCTGCCGTTCGTGAGCGAACCGGTGCTCCCGGCGCCGGCGTTCCGCCGCGTCGTGGCCGATGCGGTGGCCTTGATGGACGACCGTCCCGACGAACTGCGCCTGAACGACGCACTGGCGCGGCTGGCGCATCAGATGGCGCGACACGCCGGACTGCGCCTGCACGCGCCGGGTACGGTCGCGGTGCGGGCCGGACATCGCGCCCGCGACTACCTGCTGGCGCACATGGACCGCACGGTGCGTTCCGCCGAACTGGAGCGCGTCACGGGACTGGACCGCTTCGAACTGAGCCGCCATTTCCGCGCGCTCTTCGCGACCAGCCCGCATCGCTTCCTGCTGATGCGCAGGCTCGAACGGGCACGCCGCCTGATCGCGGAGGGCGGACGGCTGGCCGATGTGGCGGCGGCGACGGGGTTCGCCGACCAGAGCCACCTGAACCGCCATTTCCGCAAGGCGTTCGGCATGCCGCCCGGTCGCTGGGCGGCGCTGGCAGGCGGCCGGGGCGGGCCAGGACCGACGGCGGGGCCGGGTTAGAATTACGGGATTCCGTTCCCCGAGTTTCCCATGACCTGCCGCACCCGCTTCGCCCCCAGTCCCACCGGCTACCTGCACATCGGCGGCGCCCGCACGGCGCTGTACTGCTGGCTGGAGGCGCGCCACCGCGGCGGCGATTTCATCCTGCGCATCGAGGACACCGACCGTGAGCGCAGCACGCAGGCGGCCATCGACGCCATCCTGCAGGCGATGGACTGGCTGGGGCTGGACTACGACGAAGGCCCGATCTACCAGACCGACCGTGTGCACCGTTATCGCGAAGTGGCCGAACAACTGGTCGCCGCCGGCAAGGCGTACTACGCCTACGAGACCAAGGAAGAGCTCGACGCGATGCGCGAGGCGGCGATGGCCAGGCAGGAGAAGCCGCGCTACGACGGCCGCGCGCGCGAGCTGAACCTGCCGTACCGCGACGATCCCAACCGCGTCATCCGCTTCAAGAATCCCATTGGCGGCAGCGTGGTGTTCGAGGACCGCATCAAGGGCCGCATCGAGATCAGCAACGGCGAACTGGATGACATGGTGATCTTCCGCCCGGACGGCTATCCCACCTACAACTTCGCGGTGGTGGTGGACGACTGGGACATGGGCATCACCGACGTGATCCGTGGCGACGACCACATCAACAACACGCCGCGCCAGATCAACATCTACGAAGCGCTGGGCGCGCCGGTGCCGAAGTTCGCGCACATGCCGATGATCCTGGACCCGGAAGGCGCCAAGCTGTCCAAGCGCACCGGTGCCGCCGACGTGATGCAGTACAGACAGGCCGGCTATCTGCCGCATGCGCTGATCAACTACCTGGCGCGCCTGGGCTGGTCCCACGGCGACCAGGAAATCTTCAGCCGGCAGGAACTGATCGACCTGTTTTCGGTGGAGGACGTGAATTCCAAGGCCGCGCGCCTGGACATGGACAAGCTGGGCTGGGTGAACCAGCACTACCTGAAGACCGACGACCCGGCCAGCATCGCACCGGCGCTGGAAGAGCAGTTGCAGGCACACGGCGTGGACCTGTCGAAAGGCCCGAAGCCCGCCGACGTGGTGATCGCCCTGCGCGACCGCGTGCAGACGCTGAAGGACATGGCCGAGCGCGCGGTGGTCTGGTTCCAGCCGCTGGAAACCTACGACGAGGCCGCCGTCGCCAAGCACCTGACCGCCGCCGCGCAGGCGCCGCTGGCGAAGGCGCGCGAGCTGCTGGCGCAGGCGTCCGCGTGGACGGTGGAATCCGTATCCGCCGCGCTGCACGATGCCGCCGCCGCGCTGGAAATCGGCATGGGCAAGGTGGCCCAGCCGTTGCGCGTGGCCATCACCGGGACCCAGGTCAGCCCGGACATCTCGCAGACGGTGTACCTAGCCGGCCGCGACGAGGCCTTGAAACGGATCGATGCAGCGCTTATCAAGACAGGCAAGGCCGCCTGATCCCGGAGTGCCCATGTCGACTTCCCACGCCTGCACCGATCCCAAGCACCACGTCCACGACGCCCAGGCGTTCGTGGTGGCGGTGGAGCGTGCCTGCCAGGAACGCGGCCTGCGCCTGACGCCCATCCGCGCACGCGTGCTGGAACTGATCGCCGAGGCCGGCAAGCCGGTGAAGGCGTACGACCTGCTGGAGTGGGTGCGGGCGAAGAAGGGGGTGGGCGCCGATGCGCCGCCGACGGTCTACCGCGCGCTCGATTTCCTGATGGCGAACGGCTTCGTCCACAAACTGGAATCGGTCAACGCTTTCGTCGCTTGCCATCACCCCAACAGCGCGCAGCACTCGGTGCCGTTCCTGATCTGCGACCGCTGCCACAGCGCGGTGGAACTGGAGGACCGCGAAGTCGTCACCCAACTGGAACAGCGCGCCAAGGCGCTGGGCTTCCAGCCGCAAGCGCAGACGCTGGAAGTGCACGGCCTCTGCGGCCGCTGCGCCGCGGCGTAACCGCCCTGTAGGAGCGGCTTCAGCCGCGACCGCGGGAAAACAGCCTCCATTGGCCACGGATTGACGCGGATTTTCTCGGATATAAGGCGAATCGCTTTATCCGCGTTCATCCGCGTCAATCCGTGGCTTGATGATTTCTTGAATCCACGGTCGCGGCTGAAGCCGCTCCTACAGGTATGTCAGGCCGGCGCCAGCGCCACCTTCGGGGATTTCTCGCGGATCGGCACATGCGCCACCGCGGCGATGACCGCCAGCGCCATGTCGCCGTACCACATCCAGCTGTAGTCGCCGGACTTCTCAAGCGCGATGCCACCCAGCCAGGCGCCGAAGAAGCCGCCCAACTGGTGCGACAGCAGCGTCAGGCCGAACAGCGTGCCCAGGTAACGCGGTCCGAACAGTTTGCCCACCAGTCCTGCCGTCGGCGGCACCGTGGCCAGCCAGGTGAAACCCAGCGCGGCGGCGAAGACGTAGAAGGTCAACGGCGTGGGCGGCGCCATCAGGTACAGGGCGATCATGACCGCGCGACTGGCGTACATCACCGCCAGGATCCACTTCATCCGGTAGCGCTGTCCCAACGCACCGGCCGCCAGGCTGCCGGCCACGTTGAACAGGCCGATCAGCGCGATGGAAACCGCGGACACGCTGGCCGGCAAGCCGCACAGCGCGATCTCGCCGGGCAAGTGCGTGACCAGGAACGCGATGTGCACGCCGCAGGTGAAGAAGCCGATGTGCAGCATCCAGTAGCTGCGGTCGCGCAGGGCGATGGAAATCTGCTGGCGCAGAGTGATGTCGCCGATCGCCGAGGCGGGTGCGCCGGCAGCGTGGGTGAGCGCTGTTTTACGCCGCAGCGGCCAGGCCAGCGGTATCGCCAGCAGCGACGCCACGGCCAGCGTGTACATCGCCGATGCCCAGCCGGCCACGCTGATCACCAGTTGCACGATGGGCGCGAACACGAACTGTCCCAGCGAGCCGCCCGCATTGATGAAGCCGGCCGCGAACGAACGCTTTTCCGGCGCAAGTTGTTGCGCGGTGGCGCCGATCAGGATCGAGAAGCTGCCCGCGCCCGCGCCGGCCGCCGTCAGCAGGCCCAGCGTGAACATCAACCCCCACTGCGACGGCATCAGCGGGGTAAGCCCCAGCCCCAGCGCCAGCAGCAGGCCGCCGAACACCAGCACGCCGGTGGAACCGCGCTTGTCGGCGATGGCGCCGAAGATGGGTTGCACCGCGCCCCAGGTGAACTGCCCGATGGCCAGCGCGAAACTGATGGCGGCGATACCGATGCCCGTGCTCTGGTGGATCGGCGCGACGAACAGGCCGGTCGTCTGCCGTGCGCCCATCGTGATCATCAGCATGCCGGCGGCGGCCAGCAGCAGGCCCCAGTGCATGCGCGGCGGCGAAGCGGCGTTCGTATCCGTGGCGCTCATGCGGCGTCTCCCAGATGCTGGCGTAGCAGGTCGTCGAGATGATCGAGATCGGCGTGCAGGCGCGCGATGCCGCTCGCGCCCAGCATGCGGTCGATCGTCTTCTGCGCGCGCCGCCACAACGGGCGCGCGCTCGCCAGCCGCTGGCGGCCTTCATCGGTCAAGGCGATCAGGCGCTGGCGCGCATCGTGGCCGCGTACCGATTCCAGCAGGTCGGCATCGATCAACGGCGAAAGGTTGCGGGACAGGGTGGTGCGGTCCATGCCCAGCTCGTCGGCCAGGCTGCCCAGCGTGCGGGCTTCCCGCTCCGTGCGACGCAGGATCGAATACTGGTTCAGGCTCAGGCCGACCGCCGCCAGTTCATGGTCGTACAACTGGGTGACGCGCCGGCTGGCGCGGCGCAGCCGGAAGCAGGTGCAGACGCTGGGGGTGGGGTTGTCCATGCGGACGGCTCGAGAGGCGGGTGACTAGTATGTGTATATACACCTATTCCGTGTCAAGAAGCACACCGCGATCGCATAAACCCGGCCCCCGTCATCCCGGCGCAGGCCGGGACCCAGTGTCTCTGCTGTTGCTTGGCTACGGATCACTGCGACCGGAATGGAAGTCGCTGGGTCCCGGCCTGCGCCGGGATGACGAGCCGAGTCGAGCGGGAAGATGGCGTGCGCCATGCGCACGCCTGCCCGCAGGGAGCTTGCGCCCGTGAGCGGAGCGCTCGCTACGACCGTCAGAAGTACGCGCGGATGCCGAAGGCCACGCCGCGGCCCGGCAACGGCGCGTAGTCGCGCAGCAGCGAGGTGTGCGGGCGGGCTTCCTCGTCGGTCAGATTGCTGCCGTCCAGGAACACTTCCCAGCTCGAGGCCGTGCGGTCCCAGCGGTAGGCCAGGTGCGCATCCACCAGCGTGTAGCCATCGCTGGGTTCCTCGTTCTGCGCCACGTCGTCCTGCTTGCTGTAACGCACCGCGCCCACCGACGCGCGCCAGCCGCCCAACGACCAGCCCAGGTCGGCGCCGAAGCGCATCGGCGCGATGCGCGGCAGGTAACCGCCTTGCGCGATCTCTGCTTCGTAACCGTGGGCGTGGTCGCCGTGCGGCACTTCGAAGGCGACGGTACGCGTGCCGCTGCCATCCAGTTTGGCCCGCACATAGTCGCCGAACAGGCGCAGGTCCCACGCGCCGCTGGCGCTGTCGGCCAGCCGGATCTTGGCTTCCGCTTCGGCGCCGGTGAACGTGGCGTCGCTCTGCGTCCACAGCCGCACCGGGAAGCCTTCCTCCTCCACATCGGTGTCGGCCAGGTAGATGAAGTCGCTGAACTCCGTCCGGTACAGCGCCAGCTTCAGGTCCACGCGGTCGGTATGCCAATGCGCGCCGATTTCCGCGCGCGCGCCTTTCTCGGTGTCCAGCGCCTCATCGCCGATCTCGATGGACTGCGTGGCCACGTGCGTGCCGCCGGCGAACAGCTCCTCGTTGGTCGGCGCGCGCTCGGAGCGATCCAGCCCGAAGCGCAGATCGAAGCCATCGCTCAGGCGCCAGATCGCCGCGGCGGACAGGTTGATCGCGTCGAAATCGCGCGACGCGCGCCCTTCCGGCCTGAGTTCCACATGGTCGTAGCGGCCGCCCAGCTCCAGCTTCCACGGGCCGAAATCCTTCTCCTGCACGACGAACACGCCCAGGTTGTCGGTGGTGGTGGAGGGCACGAAGGCCTCTTCGCCGACCGCACCGAAATCGGTGCTGCCGAACTGCAGGCCGAACGCGCCACGCCAGCCGTTCCGGTCCTTCTGCACCGCTTCCAGGCGCGCGTCGTAGCCCTTGTTGGTGAAGCGCGTGGCCGGCAGGCCGTCTTCCAGTTCGACGTGCTCGTAGTCGTTCCACGCCGCGCGCAGGTTGATGCTCTGCAGGAAGGACACCGGGTCGTAGATGCCGGCCTTCAGGTCCAGGCGGTTCTGCACCATGTCGATGCGCACCGGGCCTTCTTCCTCGTGGCCCTCCTCGTCGTGGTCATCGTCGTCGTCGTCATGGTCGTGGTCGTCGTCGCCGTGCACGTGCGCGCCGGAGGGGATGCCGTAGTTGGTGCGGTACGTGCTGGCGGCCAGGCCGAAGTAGCCGCCTTCGCCCAGCCACGTCGCGCCGATGGCGCCGGCGCGCGTCCTCACCGAACTGTTGGGAAGGATGCCGTTGGGCTGTTCCTCTTCCTCGTGGTCATCATGGTCCCCGTCTTCCTCGTGGTCGTCGTGCAGGGCCGCCACACCCGGGATGTCGTAGTCGTGGGTGTTGCGCACCAGGCCATCCACGTGCAGCACCCAGTTGCCGTTCACGCCGTCCAGCCGGAACATGCCGCTGCGCTCGTCGTTGACCGTGTTGCCGCGCACCTCCGCGCGGCCGCTCAGCGGTTCGTCGGGAATCGTGTCGGCCAAACGGCCGTCGACCACGTTCACCGCGCCGCCGATGGCGCCGCTGCCGAACAGCAGGGTGGCCGGCCCCTTCAGCACTTCGATCTGGTCGGCCAGGAACGGCTCGATGCTGACCGCGTGGTCGGCGCTGACGGTGGAGGCGTCCATCGAACCGATGCCGCCGGACAGCACCTGCACGCGCGGGCCTTCCTGGCCGCGGATGATCGGCCGGCCCACGCCGGTGCCGAAATACGTGGTCTGCACGCCGGGCAGCTTGGCGATGGTCTCGCCCAGCGTGCCGGCCTTGGTCCTGTCCAGCGCCTCGCCGTACAGCACTTCGACCGGGGTGGCGACGGATTCGGCATTGCCTTTCAGCGGCGAGGCGGTGACGACCACGGCGTCCAGGTCGGTGGCGCCGGCGTCGTTGGCGAAGGCGGTCGGCGACAGCAGCGCAAGGGCCAGGGCACTGGCCAGCAGGTGGGGGGAAGGCAGGGAGCGGCGCATCGATTCCATGGGGTGCGGGTTCACTCATTGAGGGGAGGGGATTGATGTTATAATATACCAATGGTGACAATATAACCCTCCCAGAAGTCATACTTCCTCTCTCATGAAGTCCACCTTCCGCGCCCTGCTGGACCGTTTCGCCGCCGCCGGGTCATTGATCTGCGCGGTGCACTGCGCCGTGATACCGCTGTTGCTGGCGGCCGTTCCCTCGCTGGGCCTGTCCGTCTGGCTGGGCGATGGCTTCGAGCAGGCGTTCGTGGTGTTCGTCACCGTGCTGGGCCTGTTCAGCCTGGTCTGGGGCTATCGTCGCCACCGCGCCTTCCGCGCCCTGGGCATGCTGCTGTTCGGCCTGCTGGCCCTGTGGGCCGGCGTGCTGTATGCCCCCCTGCACGAGTCGGTGGTGCCGCACGCCATCGTGATGACCGTGGGCGGCATGCTGGTGGGGCTGGCGCACCTGCTGAACCTGCGCCTGAACCACTGGCACGTCCACGACGCCAGTTGCGCCCACTGACCCGGGAATCCTTGCCCCGAGGGTGCGGCAATCCCCGGAAACAGCGTCCCGACAGGGCTTTGCGGCCCCCGCTGTGATAGGCTTTGCGCCTTCGCGCAGGGCGCAGAGGCAGGCGAACGCCTTCGCAACGGCCCATATCCCTGGGCGGACTTTTCAATGAATCAGGAGAACTACGATGGGCAAGGGTGATCGCAAGACGGCCAAGGGCAAGCGCTACGTGTCGAGCTACGGCAACGCGCGCAAGCACGCCGTCGCCAAGGCGGGCGTGGCCGCTACCGCCACCGCCAAGAAGTCGGTCGTGAAGGCGCCGGCCAAGAAGGCCGTGGCCAAGAAGGCCGTCGCCAAGGCGTAAGCCTTCCACGTTCCGGCCCGGCCGGCAGCGTACGCAAGACCCCGGCCCCTGCCGGGGTTTTTTATGGGCTTCTGTCCGCGCCCATGGAGCAATGCACCAACCGGGCTTCGCCCCGCCGCGAGTTTCCCGCTGCCGGCGTGCTCAGTCGCCGAGCACCAGCGGCATCATGCGTTCGAGCATGGCGCGCAATATTTCCGGCGGAAGATCGGGTTCGCGCACGGCCCGTATCGCCAATCCTTCGACGATGCAGCTCATCAGCGCCGCGCGCAGCTGGGCGTCCTCATCCGACGTCCGACGCCCCATCTCGGCATCGCGGCGATGGAACCAGGCCATGAGCGCCTGGCGGTTCTGCTGTTCGGAGCGCCGCAGCGCATCGGCCACGATCGGGTCGCGCAGGCTTTCGGCCGCGATTTCGCCGTGCAGTCCGGCATGCCACAGCTCGGGATCCCCCTTGGCCCACAACCCATACGCCTGCCCTAAGGCGGCGACGAAATCGGTCGAAGCCTGAAGGCGATCCAGGTTCTCGCGGTTTTCGACCAGTTGCATCTCGATGATGGCCAGGATGATCGCGCGCTTGTTCTCGAAGTAGCGGTAGATCAGGCCCTGGCTGATCCCGGCCTCGGCGGCGATGTCGCTGATCGCCGCAGCGTGGAAGCCGTGCGCGATGAAGCAGCGCTTGGCCGCCTTCAGGATGCGCTGGCGCTGCAACTCGATCCGCTCTCCGGCGGAGTACGACACGGTTTCTGCAGTGGCGGGAGTGGGCACCGGGTAAACGTTCCATCAAGAAGGGCAGGGAGACCGCCCAGACGGGCGGCACCTCAAAAATATCACACTAGTTACAAGTAAATGAACGTTCATTCACTTGTAACAAGGGCGCCCCAGACTGCCGCCTGCCCCCCACGCACCCTTGGAAAACCCATGCGCCATCCTCTCTCCCGCGCCATCGCGCAGGTCCTGCGGCCGCATGCCGCAGCGTTGTTCTCCGTCGCCCTGGTGCCGTCGCTGGTTCTTGCCCAGGAAGCCGATCGACCCAAGGAACTGGACGCCGTCGTCGTCTCCGCGCCGATCGTGTCCTCGCAGTCGCAGTCCATCGAACTCAAGCGCGAAGCCATCGGCGTGGTCGACGCCATCGCCTCCGACACCATTGGCGATTTCCCCGACCAGACCGCCGCCGCCGCCTTGTCGCGCCTGCCCGCGGTCGCCGTGCAGCGCGACCAGGGGCAGGAACGCTACATCCAGGTGCGTGGCGCGCCCTCGCGCTGGACCGCGGTGGCCTTCGACGACATCAACGTGGTCGGCGCCGACGAGAGGATCTTCCGTTTCGACTCGGTACCGGCCGGTCTGATCGATGTGGTGACGGTCAACAAGACCCTGACCCCGTCGATGCCTTCCGAAGCGCTGGCCGGCCGCGTCAACATCGAAACCGTATCGCCCATGAGCAAGCGCGGTTTCAACGGCCAAGTCGGTCTTGGCTACGGTCCGATGGAACTGGGCGACGGCAAGCAGCGCCAGGGCGATGCGCGCCTGTCGTGGAGCAACGACACCTTCGGCATCCTGATCGGCGGTTCCACCTACAGCCGCGATCAGCTGACCGACAACCGCGAGTTCGACTACGACGAAGATGGTGTCCCCACCATGTTCGATTTCCGCAGTTACCAACTCGAACGCGAAACCAACTCGGGCATGCTGAAACTGGAGTGGCGCCCGGCGGAAGGGCACAGCCTGGGCCTGAACTCGCTGTACACCGAGTTCAAGGACCATGAATACCGCAACCAGTACATCTTCGATCTCGGCGGTGCGCTGGGTGGCCAGGCCGGCATCGACAGCGGTTCGCTGGTCGGCGTGCCGGTGAACGCGATGCTGCAGGACGGCAACTACGCCAACTCGGTGTGGACCACGACGCTGAGCGGCGACCATGCGCTGGATACCTGGACCCTGGGCTGGGGCCTGAACTTCACGCGGACCGAGGGCACCACCAACCTGCCGCTGATCCGCCAGATCCAGACCAGCCCGACGCAATTCGTCTCGCTCGACTATGATCGCCGCAATCCGAACCTGCCTGTCCTCGACCTGTACACCACGGTGATGGGCGATGCCGGCTTCGCGCGCGGCACGGCGGTTCGCGATCTCAACCAGGCCGATTTCGGCATGGATCTGCTGATCCCGATCGATATCACCACCGAGGCCGATGCGGTCACCTTCAAGTTCGATGCCTCGCGTGATCTGTCCATCGCCGACGGTGCGCGCCTGAGTCTCGGGGCCCAGATCGACCGGCGCGAGGCCAAGGGCAACACCTTTGGTTCGACCGCCGTCGTCCCCGTGTCGGCGTACGCCGCCGCGCTGGGCCTGCCGTGGGACCTCGATCCGTTCGTGACGGGCAAGCAGTGGATCTCCAGGTTCCCGCGCGGCTTCGGGGTGAACTACGTGGACAACGCCGGCGCGCGCAAGCTGCTGGACCAGACCGTGGCCCGGTTGCAGGCCGCCGGCCTGTACGATCCGGCCGCCGCCATCGACCCGACCTCGAGCTTCGAACTGGACGAAGACATCCAGGCCGCCTACGCGCAGTTGGAAGTGCAGAGCGGAGCGCACCAGTTCCTGGCCGGCGTGCGCGTCGAACGCGCCTCGCTGGAAAGCCGCGGCAACCTGGTCGATGCCGGCGGGACCCGCGTTCCGGTGACGATCGAGCACGACCGTACCGATGTGTTCCCGTCGGTGCACTGGAACATCGACCTGGGCGAGAACCTCAAGCTGCGCAATGCGCTGGTCACTGGCATGGCGCGCCCGGGCTTCGCCGATCTGCGCGCCAGCGTCAGCGTCAACGATATCGATGGCGTGATCGCCGGCGGCAATCCGGGACTGGAGCCGGAACGTGCGTGGGGTTACGACGGCTCGCTGGAATGGTATTTCGCCGAGGCCTCGATCGCCGCGATCAACGTGTTCTACCGCGACGTGAGCGATGTGTTGTTCAGCAGCACTTCCACCGTCGCCGACGACCGCTACGACGCCGCCGGTATCTCGCGCAGGGGCTACGACTACGTCACCACGCTCAATGGCGGCGACGGAAAGCTCACCGGCGTGGAACTGAGCTACCAGCAACCGTTCAAGTTCCTGCCGGGCTGGATGGACGGCTTCGGCGTGCAACTGAATCTGGCCTACATCGATGGCGAATTCGAGGCCGCCGACGGCAGCAAGCATGACTTCAAGGGGACGTCGAAGCAGGTGCTCAACGCCTCTCTGTACTACGAAAAGCATGGCCTTTCCGCTCGCCTGGCCTATCAGTGGCGCGACAAATGGCTCGACGACGTCAGTCTCGATGGCGGCGCCAACACCTACTGGGACGCGACAGAGCAGCTGGACCTGTCGGTGCGCTACGCCATCAACGAGAAAATGAACCTGTTCTTCGACGCCAACAACCTGACTAACGAGCAGGGCCTGCGCTACGAGGGCGACAAGTCGCGTCCGCTGGAGGTGGAAGGTTTCGGCCGCCGCTACATGGCCGGCTTGCGCCTGCGATTCTGAATACACAAGGAGAACGCCCATATGAAGATCCCACATGCCCTGCGACGCAATCTGCTTGCGTTGACCCTGTTCGCGTCGGCGTCGCCAGCGCTGGCCGAGTTGCCACGCGACGTGCAGATCGAACGCCTCGATCCCACCCGGATAGCCGTCGTCTGGACGGGTGCGGCCGTATCCGGCGAGCAGTACCGGGTCACCGTGTCCGATCGCGACGATGCGCCGACGACGAACTCGGCGGTGTCGGTGACGGGCGCTGCCGGTCGTGTCGAACTCGACCACGCCCCGGGCGTGCGCCCCTACGTCCGCGTCGACGATGGCGAGGGCCGTCAAGCCCTGATCGGCGAACGCGTGCTGCCGCTGGAGGGCGGCATCAACTTCCGCGATCTTGGGGGGTACCCGACTTCCGACGGCCGCCAGGTGCGCTGGGGCGCGTTGTTCCGCTCCGGTGCGATGGATACGCTGACCGATGGCGACTACGCCTACCTGCAGGGTCTCGGCATCAAGACCATCTGCGACCTGCGCGCCAGCCAGGAACGCAGCGCCGCGCCGACGCAGAAGGAGCGTATCGCCCCCGGCGCCGACTACGTGTCGTGGGACTACGATCTGGACTTCGATTCCAGCGCGCTGAAGCAGGCCTTCGCCACCGGCGGCGATCCGAAAGAAGCGGCAATCCGGATGATGTCCAGCTTCTACCGCACCATGCCCAGGGAGTTCGCGCCGCGCTACCGTGCGGTCTTCGACGCCTTGAAGGCGGGCGAGGGGCTGCTGTTCAACTGCAGTGCCGGCAAGGACCGCACCGGCCTGCTCGCCGCGCTGGTGCTGACCACGCTGGGCGTGGTCCCGGATGCCGTAGCCGCCGACTATGCGATGTCGCAGCGCGTAGCCAGCCTGCAGAAGCTGCGCCAACGCACCGCCGATCCGACCGGCGAAAAGGCGGAGGACCCAAACGCCGCGTTCTTCGCCAAGCTGCCGCCGGGCGCGGTCGATGCGCTGATGGGCACCGATCCGGTGTACCTGTTCTCGGCGTTCGACCAGATCCGCGCCGACTACGGCTCCATCGACGCTTACATCGAGCGCGAACTGGGTGTCTCCGCCGCCGACCGGTTCGCACTCCAGGCGCGGTATCTGGAGCCGGCTCCGGGAGCGCGCTGAGGCGGGTTCCTCGCTCACGGCGTGCTCGTTCATGGCGGATTGGATGCGCCCATGCATCGGGGCACGAGCAAGGCCTGGTCCCCGCCAGGCTTTGCCTGGATGCCGCAAGGGACGGCAGGCACCGGCGCTTCTATCGCACCGCCTGCCCACCCACATGCACGGCGGTCACCAGATCCCCCCCCAGCCAGTACGCCAACTGAGCCGGCTGGCCGATGCGCCAGCGCACGAAGTCCGCGCGCTGTCCCGGCCGCAACCGGCCACGGTCGTGCAGGCCCAACGCGCGCGCCGCATGCACGGTGGCGCCGCGCAGGGCTTCCTCCGGCGTCAGGCGGAAATGCGTGCAGGCCAGCGACATCGCCAGCCGCAGCGATTGCAGCGGCGAGGTGCCCGGATTGCAGTCGGTGGCGACCGCCATCGGCACGCCATGCCCGCGGAATTCCTCCAGCGGCGGCAGCTTCGTTTCGCGCAGCACGTGGAAGGCGCCCGGCAACAGCACCGCCACGGTACCGGCTTTCGCCATCGCCGCCACGCCGGCGGGCGAGGTGTATTCCACATGGTCGGCCGACAGGCCGCCGAATTCCGCCACCAGCGCGGCGCCTTCGCCATCGCTCAACTGGTCGGCATGCAGTTTCACCGGCAGGCCCAGCGCGCGCGCCGCCTCGAACACCCGCCGCGTCTGCACAAGGCTGAAGCCGATGCGCTCGCAGAACGCGTCCACCGCATCCACCAGTCCCTCGCGATGCAAGGCGGGCAGCCACTCGCAGACAGCCGCGATGTAATCGTCCGCGCGTCCGGCGTATTCCGGCGGCAACGCATGCGCGCCCAGGAAGGTGGTGCGCACGCCGATGCCCAGCGCCTCGCCGATGCGCCGCGCCACGCGCAGCATCTTGCGTTCGTTCTCGAAGTCCAGGCCGTAGCCGGACTTGATCTCCAGCGTGGTCACGCCGTCGTCGCGCAATGTGCGCGCGCGTGGCAGCGACTGCGCCAGCAGTTCGTCCTCGCCGGCCTCGCGGGTGGCGCGCACGGTCGATACGATGCCGCCGCCATTGCGGGCGATCTCTTCGTAGCTGGCGCCTTGCAGTCGCTGCTCGAACTCGCCCGCGCGGTCGCCGGCGAACACCGCGTGCGTATGGCAGTCGATCAGTCCCGGGGTGACCCAGTCGCCGCCGGCGTCGATGACATCGGCTGCCTGCGCGCGCGCATCCGCGGGCAATGCCTGCGCTGGCCCGACGTATTCCAGCACGCCATCGCGCCAGCCCAGTGCGCCGTCCTCGATCGCGCCATAGCCCGCGTCACCGGCCAGCGTGACCAGTCGTGCGTTGACCAGCAGGCCGTCCCAGCCTGTCGAGCCCGCTGCCTCAGTCACCGCCGCCTCCATCGCCACCGCCGTCGCTGCCGCCATCGGCATCGTGGCGGTCGTGCGCGCGGCCACTGTCATGGTCAGTCGCCGAAAAGGCATCGCCCCCGTGCCCCGGCTTGCGCGACTGGGCCCGCAGGGCAGCGAAAACAGCCACCAGGGCGACAAACATGGCCAGCAAGGCGATCGCAACGGCAGTCATGGACGTGTCTTGGAAGGAGCGACGCGGTAGCCTAGCGCACCCATGCCTTCGGCCGTAAGCACCATGCCCGTTCCCGAATCCGCCGTAGCCGCGCCACTGGTCGATGTGCAAGGCGCCGACTGGCGCGTGCCCGGCATCGCCAACCTGCATTCGCATGCGTTCCAGCGGGCGATGGCGGGGCTGGCCGAACGGCAGAGCCATCCGGAAGACAGCTTCTGGACCTGGCGCGAAATCATGTACCGCTTCGCCGCGCGGATGACGCCGGAAAGCACTTACGCCGTCGCCGCGCAGCTGTACGCGGAAATGCTGGAGGCCGGCTACACGACCGTCTGCGAATTCCACTACGTCCACCACCAGCCCGACGGCACGCCGCATGCCGATCCGGCCGCGATGTCGAAGGCGTTGATCGCCGCCGCGCGCGACACCGGCATCCGCCTGACCCTGCTGCCAGTGCTGTACATGGCCGGCGGTTTCGATGGCCGTCCGCTGTCGGCGCGCCAGCAGCGCTTCGGCCACGACGTCGAGGGTTTCCTGCGATTGCTGGATGCACTGGCGCCGTCGCGCGACGACCGCCTGCGCATCGGTTGCGCGTTCCACAGCCTGCGCGCGGTGCCGGAAGCGGCGATGCGCGAGGTGCTGGCCGCGCTGCCGGCCGATGCGCCGGTGCATCTCCATATCGCCGAGCAGGTGGGCGAAGTGCAGGACTGCCTGGCGATCCGCAACGCGCGGCCGGTGGAATGGCTGCTGCGCGAGTTCCCGGTCGATCGCCGCTGGACGCTGGTGCATGCCACCCACCTGACGCCCGAGGAGACGCGTGGCATCGCCGCCAGCGGCGCCACCGTGGCGATCTGCCCGACCACCGAGGCCAACCTGGGCGATGGCCTGTTCCCGCTGCAGGATTACCTGCGCGCCGGCGGCCACTGGGGCATCGGTTCGGATTCGCACGTGTCGGTGTCGCCGGTGGAGGAACTGCGCTGGCTGGAGTACGGCCAGCGCCTGGTCACCCGCCACCGCAACATCGCGGTGGCGCCGGCGTCGCCCAGCGTCGGCGAAACCCTGCTGCGCGGCGTGCTGGCCAGCGCCGCCGATGCGACCGGCTTCGCCGATACGCACGGCGATGCCGTCGTTCTGGACGGCGGCGCGCCCGCGTTCGCGGGTGCAACGGCGGACGATGTCGTCGACCGCTGGATCTTCGCCGGCAACCGCCCGCTGGTGAAGGACGTGCACGTCGCAGGCCGGCAGGTGGTCGGCGATGGCCGGCACGTGGATGGCGAGGCCATTGCGGGCAGGTACCGGGACACCTTGCGGGAGTTGCTGCGGGACTGAGCCGGCAGGAGGTGCCCGCTCGGGCGACCGCCATCGTCCGGATCGCGGGTTTCGTCGCCGGGGTGGCGTCATCCATCGCAAGGCCGCCCGGCGGGACGGCCGCATCGGCAACATGGCGTCCACCCCGACAGGAGACCCGCCCCATGAAACTCTCCAGCGCCATCGCCCTGATCCTGGCCGCCGCCGGCGGCAATGCCCATGCCACGACCGACGCGCAACTGCGCGACACCGTCGCCCAACGCCTGCACGGCGACCGCACGGGCGCCTGCCTGGCGGTGGCGGTCGTCGAGAAGGACCATGTAGCGCGCACCTTCCAGTGCGCGGATGACAAGGATGCGGCCCGGATCGGTCCGGATGCCGCGTTCGAGATCGGTTCGGTCAGCAAGACGATGACGGCGGCGTTGCTGGCCGACCTGATCCGGCAGGGCAAGGGCTCGCTGGACGATCCGCTCGCAGCCTGGCTGCCGGAAGGGACCAGGGTGCCGGACTACCAGGGCCAGCCCATCCTGCTGCGCCATGTGGTCACCCACACCTCGGGGCTGCCCGCGCTGCCGTCGAAGCTGGGCGCGCCCAGCATGGACGACCCGTACGCGAAGCTCGATGAAGCCGCATTGCTGGCCTCGCTGGACGACGTGACGCTGAAGGCTGCGCCGGGCACGACGTTCGAGTACTCCAACTTCGCATCAATGGTGCTGTCCTACGCCGTGGCGCGCCGTGCCGGCACCGATCTGGAAACCTTGCTGAGGCAGCGCCTCTTCGAACCCCTCGGCATGCGCGGCGCGCATGTCAACGCCGCGCCGGCCGGGATACGCAGCGCGACCGGCCATACGCCGAATGCGCGGCCCGCGTCCGCATGGCACTTCGCCACCGATCTGGCCGGTGTCGGAGGCGTGCGCGCCACGCTCGACGACATGGTGCGCTACGTGCAGGGCGAACTCGGCGCCACCGCGACGGCCATCACCCCGGCGCTGCGCCTGACCCAGCAGAAGGTGTCCGACAAGCCGGCCATGGCGATGAACTGGATGCTGCTGCCGGTCGGCGACCGCACCGTGCACCTGCACGAAGGCGGCACGGGCGGATTCTCGTCCTTCGTTTCGTTCGACATCGAGAAGCAGCGCGGCGTGGTCATCCTGTCGGATACCACGTGGAATTCGATCGGCAGCCTGGGTTCGCTGGGCCTGCACCTGGTCGATGCCAGTTTCCCGCTGGGCAAGCCGCGCACCGTCGCCGTGCCCGACCCCACGATGCTGGATGCGCTGGCCGGCGAGTACGAACTGGCCGGTGGCATGAGGATGACCCTGCGTCGCCAGGGCGACGCGCTGGAAATCCAGGCTGCCGGGCAGGGCGCCTACGCCATGGGCTACGACAGCGCCGGCGATTTCTATCCGCTGGAACTGGATGCGGTGCTGCGCCCGCAGCGCACGGCCGACGGCTATGCGTTCACGTGGATGCAGATGGGCGGCGCGACCCCGGCCAAGCGCGTGGATGGAGCGGCCCGCAAGCCGGCGCTCGTGCTGGACGCGGCCAAGCTGGGCGAATACGAAGGCGAGTATCCGCTGGTGCCCGGCTTCTCGTTGACGGTGAAGGCGGCAGCCGGCACGTTGACCGTCCAGGGGACCGGCCAGCCTGCGCTTCCGGTGGATGCCGCGGCGCCCGATGTCTTCGTGGCCAGCGCGGTTGGCGCCGAGATCCGTTTCGAGCGCGATGCCGGTGGCAAGGTGGTGGCGTTGACGTTGCTGCAGGCGGGCCAGCAACTGCGTGGCGAGAGAAAGTAAGGCATGGACAAGGATTATTCGCTGCGCGAGAAACTGCCCGCCGAAGTGCTGGTCGGCGGCAACGCGGTGTGGAGCCGCTACCGGCGCTATCCGGTGTTCGGCCTGCGCTGGCTGGTCGGCCGCAGTCTGCTGTTCTGCAGCGTGATCGCGGTGGCGGCGGCGTTCATCGGCACCGGTGTCGGCCTGACCGTGCAGGACCCGGGCGTGGCGGTGAAAGTGGGCATCACCCAGTTCGTCGCCTTCAGCCTGATGGCGACGTTGGGACCGGCATTGGCGACCGGTGTCCGTCACTCGCACTGGCCGGTGGCGCGCGAGCGCAAGGCGGTGGTGGTGGCGGTGCTGGTCGGCATGTTGCTCAGCTTCTTCATCGACCGCATCGCGTCCTCGTACGTCGAGTCGCTGGTGACTCCCGGACTGACCGCAATAGGCATCCGCACCGACATGCCCAAGCCGGGAGCGCTGGTGCAGGCCATCGGCCTGGTGATCAACCTGGCCGCACTGGTCATCATCTATGGCCTGTTCGGGGGTGGCCTGGCATTGCGCGCCTATTTCAGCGAACGCCGCCGCTGGGACGACCACCGGCACGTGCAGGCGCTGAACGAACTGGAAGGCCGCGTGCACGAAGCCGACCTGCGCCTGGGCGTGCTGCAGGCGCAGGTCGAGCCGCACTTCCTGTTCAATACGCTGGCCTCGGTGCGCGCGCTGGTGCGGCAGGATCCGGCGCAGGCCGAGGCCACGCTGGACGCACTGGTCGATTTCCTGCGCGCCACCATTCCCAAGCTGCGCGACGACCGCGGCCTGCACGCCACGCTGGGCCAGCAACTGGACATCTGCGCCAGTTATCTGGCGCTGATGAAGGTGCGCATGGGCGGGCGGCTGGCGTTCTCAGTCGAAGTACCGCATGCGCTGCGTTCGCTGCCGTTCCCGCCTTCGCTGCTGATCACGCTGGTGGAGAACGCCATCAAGCACGGCATCGAACCCAAGCCCGGCCCCGGCCGCATCGACGTGGTAGCGTCGCGGCAGGACGACATGCTGCGCATCCGCGTGACCGACGATGGCGTGGGCCTGCAGCCGGGCCTGAGCACCGGCGTCGGGCTGGCCAACGTGCGCGAGCAACTGGCGGCGCGCTACGGCACGGGTGCCGGGTTCCGGCTTTCGCCATCGCCGACGGGTTCCGGTGTTTGCGCGGAGATCAGCGTGCCGGTAGGGTCGCCGGCATGAGCCGGGTCACCGCACTGATCGCCGAGGACGAAGCGCCGCAGCGCATCGCGCTGCATGCGCAACTGCAGGCCGCGTGGCCCGAACTTGAGATCGTGGCGGTCTGCGAGGACGGCGTGGCGGCGCTGGACGCAGTCGCCCGGCATCGCCCGCAGGTGGCCTTCCTGGACATCCGCATGCCCGGCGTCAGTGGCCTGGACGTGGCGCGCGACGTGGTGGCGCAGGGCGGGCTGGTGGTGTTCACCACCGCCTACGAGGACTACGCCATACGTGCGTTCGAGGCGGGCGCGGCCGATTACCTTCTCAAGCCCGTGCAGGAGGCGCGCCTGAGGCAGACGATCGACCGCGTGCGCGAACGCCTGGACGAAGCGCGCACACCGGGGCTGCGCGCGCTGATCGACGACCTGGAGGCGCGCCTGCGTCCGCAGGGCGACCGCCTGATCCGCTGGATCACCGCCAGCGTCGGCGACAGCGTGCGCATGATCGCGATCGACGACGTGCTGTTCTTCCAGGCGCAGGACAAGTACGTGCGCGTGGCGACCGCCACCGACGAGGCCATCATCCGCACCTCGCTGAAGGAACTGCTGGGCGGGCTGGATCCGGACGAGTTCTGGCAGGTGCACCGCGGCGCGCTGGTGCGGGTGAAGGCCATCGACCGCGTGCGCAAGGACGAACTCGGCCGCTACCTGCTCACCGTCAAGGGCCGCGACGACGTGCTGCCGGTCAGCGGCGCCTTCCAGCAGCGCTTCCGCGGCATGTGATCCGTTTCCGCCATCACTGACGGAACCTGTAGGAGCGCCCTTGGGCGCGATGCTTTTCCCGAAGAAACCATAAAAAGCGCATCGCGCCCGGGTACCCTGAAGGGCATAAAGGCGCTCCTACAAGGGTGGCGCGAAGAGGTCGTCGTCCTTAGGCAATGCGCCTTCCAGCTGCAGCAGGAACTGCTTGGTCGGCAGACCACCACCGAAACCGGTCAGCGAACCGTCCGTGCCGATCACGCGATGGCAGGGCAGCACGATGGGCAGGGGGTTGCGTCCGTTCGCCGCACCCACCGCGCGCGTCGCGCTGGGCTTGCCGACGCGCCGGGCGAGCTGCGCGTAGCTGATCGTCCGGCCGTAGGGAATGCCGGCCAGCATGGTCCATACCGTGCGCTGGAACTCGGTGCCGTGCGGCGACAGCGGCAGGTCGAAGCCGTGGCGCGCGCCGGCGAAGTATTCGTCGAGTTGCGCATGCGCCCGTTGCAGCAGCGGATGGTCGCCTTCATGCCAGTCGTCGCCGCGCTTGACCGGATGGCGGTTCTCCCGGAACTCGATCGCGCGCAGGCCGACGTCGGTGGTGGCCAGCAGCAGCGGACCCACGGGGCTGTCGATGTAGCGGTAGAGGATCATCTTGTCATCCCGGTTCTTGCAGGAGCGCCCTCGGGCGCGATGCTTTCCGATCAGGCGCAGGACGCTCCAAGGCAAAAAGCATCGCGCCCCAGTACCCTGAAGGGCATAAAGGCGCTCCTACGGTTTCTCCATGCTGTCGCGCCAGAGGTGGATCACCGCATACGCGCGCCACGGCCGCCAGGCCTCCGCGCGGGCGGTCAACGCACGTGCCGTCATCCGTTCACCGCCGGCCTTCGCGGAGGCTGGCTTGGCGGGCACGGCCTTCTGCAGCACCAGGTCGTCGGCAGGGAACGCATCGGGGTGGCCCAGTGCACGCAGCGCCATGTAGTTCGCCGTCCACGGCCCGATGCCGGGCAATGCCACCCAGCGCGCGGTGAAATCCTCGAGCGTGCGTTCGGCGCGGAAGTCCACGCGCCCTTCCAGCAACGCGCGCGACATGCCGCGGATCGTGTCGGCGCGCGCTCGGGTCAGGCCGATCCGCGTCAGGTCCGTGTCCACCAGCGCCTCGGGCATGGGAAACAGATGGGTCAATCCGCCGTCGAAGGGCAGTGGCAGCGGCGTGCCGTGATGCTGCGCCAACCGCGCGGTCAGCGTGCGCGCGGCCGCCACGCTCACCTGCTGGCCGATGACCGCGCGCACCGCGATCTCGAAACCGTCCCAGCCGCTGGGCAGCCGCAGGCCGGGACGCTTCTTCAGCAGCGGACGCAGCCGCGCATCGCCGGCCAGCGCCGTGGCGATGGCCTGGGGATCCGCATCCAGGTCGAACATCCGCCGCAGGCGATTGACGATGCCCAGCAGGCGGGCCGGTTCGGCGCCATGCAGCTGCAGTTTCAGCGCATGGCCGTCCGCCGCGCCGTCCCATGCGCTGACGCGCAGCCAGCCCGGGGCATCGGCCGTGCCGATCACGCGCGTATAGCTGTCCGCATCCACCGCTTCCACGCCGGGCAACGCGCGGCCGCGCAGGAAATCCAGCATCGCGGCGAAGTCGTACGGCGGCCGATAGCCCAGCCGCAACGTCATCGCTTCCGCCGTCGCGGTGGTCGTGCGCTTGCGCAGGTCGCGCGGCGCCATGCGATATTCGTCGCGGAACGTGGCGTTGAAGCGGGTCAGGCTGCCGAAGCCGGCCGCCAGCGCCACCTGGGTGATCGGCAGCGTGGTTTCGGTCAGCAGTTGCTTGGCGAACAGCAGGCGGCGGGTGCCGTGCACTTCCACCGGCGTGGCGCCCAGGCGGTCGGAGAACAGGCGCCGCAACTGCCGTTCGCCCAGTCCCACTTTCTCCGCCAGCGACGCCAGTGGCGCATCGGCCAATGCGCCCTGGTCGATCAGCTTCAGCGCGCGCGCCACCACCTCGTCGCCGCGCCGCCACGTGCCGTCGCCCGGCGCCAGTTCCGGCCGGCAGCGCAGGCAGGGGCGGAAGCCCGCTGCCTCGGCCGCCGCCGCGTGGCGGTAATAGACGATGTTCTTCGGCTTGGGCGCCGGCGCGGGACACACGGGACGGCAGTAGATGCCGGTGCTGGTGACGGCGGTGAAGAACAGCCCGTCGAAGCGCGCGTCGCGGCTCAGGCGCGCCTGTTCGCAGACGTGCGGGTCGGGCAGGGCGGTGGTGTCGGGGGAAGCCATGCGTGCAGGCTAGCACCGCGTCCGGCCGCAAACTCACCGTTTTCGGACATCAATGCACGGTGTCCGTCCGCGACTTCAGCGCCGGTTCCAGCGGTTCCAGCGTGCCGTCGTTCGGCACCGGGGAAACGCGCAACAGATGCGCCAGCAGCGGGTACACATCCACGTTGTCGAACGCCGGCAACCGCGCGCCGGGAACGAAGTCCGGGCCGCGCGCCACGAAGAACGCGCGCATCTGCGGGTCTTCCGGGCGGAAGCCATGCTCGCCCTTCACGGGATTTTGCGGGAACGGATGCTGCTTCAACTGGATGCGCCAGCCCGTATCCGCCTGGCAGACGATGGGAGGCACGCGCGGGTTGCGGCCGTAGTGCCACGCCGGCGGCAGCGCTTGCCTGTCCCAGCATTCGTAATGCGGGTGCCGGCCGATGAACGCGCGCCGCACCTCGGCTTCGCGCCCGGGCTTGGGCACGATGCCGGCGACGGGTCCCAGCCACGTGTACGAATACGCGTCCGGCGGCATCGCGTCGTCCAGGAATGCCGCATTTCCGCGCGGCACGTCGGCCATGCCGTGGTCGGACAGCGCCACCAGGTTCACGCTGTCGCGCAGGCCGCGTTCGTCCAGCCCGCGCAGCAGCATGGCCAGCGCATCGTCCACCGTGCGCATCGCGTCGAACGCCTCCGGCGAGAATGTGCCGTGGAGGTGCGACGCCACGTCCACCTGCTCCAGGTACAGGGTGATGAAGCGCGGGCGCTGCGCTTCCGGCAGATCCAGCCACGCCAGCACCTGCGCGGTGCGCTCGGCCGGCGTCAGTGCGCTGTCGAACGGCCGCCAGTGCCTGGGGCGCCCGCCGGCGATCTCCGCTTCCGAGCCGGGCCAGAACATCGTCGCCGTGGCCAGCCCCGCGCGCTGCGCAGTGATCCAGATCGGTTCGCCGCCCCAGAAGCGGCCATCGCGCCCGGAAGCCTTCTTGGACTCGAAGCGCCCCAGCGCGTCGTCGTCCAGGTTGTTGTGCACGATGCCGTGCCGGTCGGGCCGCAGCCCCGTCACCAGCGTGTAGTGGTTGGGGAAGGTCAGCGTGGGGAAGGACGGGTTGATCCAGGCCGCCCGCGCGCCCTGTTCGTACAGCGCGTCCAGCGTGGGCATGCGCCCGGTGCCGGGAATGTCGGCGCGCAGGCCGTCGATGGAGACCAGCAGCAGGACCGGCGGTGGAGCGGTCGCCACCGCGGCGGCGGGGCGTGGGGGCGTGCTGGAGCAGGCGCCCACGAATAGCAGGGCGGCCAGCCACGCCGCCCTGACAAATGGCAGGTGCATGGGCAACGGAATCGCAGTCGAATGGCGCAAGCTTGGCAGACTCCGGAGAAATCCGCATGACAAAGGCTGTCACACTTGCGTCCGTGCTGGGTCTCGCCCTGTCCGCTTCCGCCGCGCAGGCGACCCTGCCGCCCACGCCCGTGTCCGATGAATGCGCCGTCTGGCAGCGCGAACTCAGCTTCGCCCAGTCCGTCGCCGACCACGACGCCGGCGCCTTCGCCGAGCATCTGCATCCCGACGCCGCCTTCGGCGTCGGCCGCAAGCCCACCCGCGGCCGCGAAGCCATCACGAAGGAGTGGGCCGGCCTGATCGACGGCAGCGCGCTCAAGCTCAGCTGGTATCCGGTGGTGGTGACGCGGGGCGCCGATGGCGCGGCGGTGTATTCCAGCGGTCCGGCGCTGTACGAGGACCCCGGGACCGGCGAGGCGCGCCTGGGCCGTTTCGGCTCGGTCTGGTTGCGCGGCGACGACGGCCGGTGGCGGGTGGTCTTCGACGACGGCATCGCCCCGGCACCGGCGGATGCGGCCGCCGTGCAGCGCTTCCACGAGGGCCGCAAGGCGGAGTGCCCCGACGGCTGACGTGAACCTAAACGCGGGCCTGCCTGCCTGCGGCCATGACGGTCCGGCGGGCGTATAACAGCAATGTCACATTAACCAAGGAGCTGCCCATGAAATCCCTCGTCATGCTGGCCCTTGCCGCGTGCCTGGCCACCGCCGCCCACGCGCAGACGCCGGCCGAACCCGCCCCCGCCCCGCAGCCGCAGGTCGCCGATGCTCAGGTCCAGGCAGGCATCGAAGACGCCGCGAAGGCCGAGAAGAAGTCGCTCGCCGACGAGAACTGCGTGCGCAAGACCGGCACCCGCATCGCCCAGCGCGACGGCAAGCAACGCTGCACCTCGCTGCCCGGCCGCTCCTACAGCAAGGAAGATCTGGACCGCACCGGCCACACCAACCTGGCCGACGCCCTGCGCACGCTGGATCCCTCGATCCGCTGACCCGCGGGCCCTCTTCCCCTTCTCGCAGTGGGGGGAAATTAGAGTGCGCGATGATTGGATGTCTCCCTCTCCTCGCTCACGGGGAGAGGGTGCCGAAGGCGGGTGAGGGGCGAGCGGAGGCAGTGCGCTTCACCTTGCTGCGATAAGAAAAAGCCATCAGCGCCCCATCCTCAACATTCCGGCGACCGTCCCGCCGCATAGTGCAATCCGCGCCGCAGCTGCGCGATGAACGGCTCCATCGCGTACACCTTCGTATCGTGTCCCAGGCCGGTGTACCAACTGCGCCCGCCGTCAAACGCATGGCACCACGCGATCGGATGGTCGGCGCCCATCGTGCCGCCTTCGTATCCGCGTTCGTCCACGGTGGCGATCACCTGCACGCGTTCGCGCGGGTTCTGGCGGTAGTTGTACAACTCGTCGGTGATCGTCCACGGCGTGCCTCCCGGTTCGCCGGCGTGTTCCGGCACCACCCGCGTGGTCTGCAGGCCCGGTGGATGGCTGTGGAAATACGCGCCCACCAGCTGCCCGTACCAAGGCCAGTCGTATTCGGTGTCGGCCGCCGAATGCACGCCGACGAAACCGCCGCCGTCGCGAATGAACCGTTCCAGCGCGGCTTTCTGGGCGTCGTCCAGGATATCGCCCGTGGTGCTGGCGAACACCACCACGCGGTAGCGCGCCAGGTTGCCGGGGGTGAAGTCGCCGGCGTCCTCGCTGTGGTCGGCCACCATGCCTTCCTGCGCGGCCAGTTTTTGCAGTGCAGCAACCGCGGTGGGAATGGAATCGTGGCGCCACCCGGTGGTCTTGCTGAAGACCAGCACGCGATCGGGCGAGGTTTCGGCCAGGGCCCCACCGGCGCACAGCAGGAGCGCCAGCAGTAACGGGAAAAGACGGGCAGAGCGAGGAATATCCATGCCGCGATTCTGCCATGCGCCTTGCTGCCGGATGGAGCGACGTCTCCGGGAAATCCCATCCGCTCGCGCCGGGACGGCGCTCCCAACGATAATGGCCGCATACCTGCACCAGGAAGACCGCATGTCCAATCGCACCGATCCCTCCCGCGTCATCCGTGCCCCGCGCGGCATCCAGCTCAGCTGCAAGTCCTGGCTCAGCGAAGCGCCGTACCGCATGCTGCAGAACAACCTGGACGCGGAAGTCGCCGAAGATCCTACTTCGCTGGTGGTGTACGGCGGCATCGGCCGCGCCGCGCGCGACTGGGATTGCTACGACGCCATCCTGAAATCGCTGCGCGAGCTGGACGACAACGAAACCCTGTTGGTGCAGTCCGGCAAGCCGGTGGGCGTGTTCCCCACGCATCCCGATGCGCCGCGCGTGCTGATCGCCAACTCCAACCTGGTGCCGCACTGGGCCACCTGGGAGCACTTCAACGAACTCGATAAGAAGGGCTTGATGATGTACGGCCAGATGACCGCCGGCAGCTGGATCTACATCGGCAGCCAGGGCATCGTGCAGGGCACGTACGAGACGTTCGTGGAAATGGGCCGCCAGCACTACGGCGGCGACCTCACCGGCAAGTGGATCCTCACCGCCGGCCTGGGTGGCATGGGCGGCGCGCAGCCGCTGGCCGCGTCGCTGGCCGGCGCGAGCAGCCTCAACATCGAGTGCCAGCAGAAGAGCATCGACATGCGCTTGCGCACCCGCTACGTGGACGAGCAGGCCACCGACCTGGACGACGCCCTCGCACGCATCACGAAATACACGGCAACCGGCGAGGCGAAGTCCATCGCGCTGCTGGGCAACGCGGCGGACATCCTGCCGGAGCTGGTCCGGCGCGGCGTGCGCCCCGACGCCGTCACCGACCAGACCAGCGCGCACGATCCGGTGCACGGCTACCTGCCCATCGGCTGGACGGTGGAACAGTGGCTGAGCGAGCAGAAGACGAATCCGGAAAAGGTGCGCGACGCCGCCAAGCAGTCCATGCGCGTGCACGTGGAGGCGATGCTGGCATTCCAACAGATGGGCGTGCCCACCTTCGACTACGGCAACAACATCCGCCAGATGGCGTTCGACCAGGGCTTGAAGAACGCCTTCGATTTCCCCGGTTTTGTGCCGGCCTACGTGCGCCCGCTGTTCTGCCGCGGCGTGGGGCCGTTCCGCTGGGTGGCGCTGAGCGGCGACCCGGAGGACATCTACCGGACCGACGCCAAGGTCAAGGAACTGATCCCGGACGATCCGCACCTGCACCGCTGGCTGGACATGGCGCGCGAGCGCATCAGCTTCCAGGGCCTGCCGGCGCGCATCTGCTGGGTGGGCCTGGGCCTGCGCCACAAGCTGGGCCTGGCCTTCAACGAAATGGTGCGCAACGGCGAACTGAAAGCCCCGGTGGTGATCGGCCGCGACCATCTGGACAGCGGCAGTGTGGCCTCGCCCAACCGCGAAACCGAAGCGATGAAGGACGGCAGCGACGCGGTCAGCGACTGGCCGCTGTTGAACGCCATGTTGAACGTGGCCGGCGGCGCGACGTGGGTGTCGCTGCACCACGGCGGCGGCGTGGGCATGGGCTATTCGCAGCACTCGGGCGTGGTGATCGTCTGCGACGGCACCGTCGAAGCAGACAAGCGCATCGCCCGCGTACTGTGGAACGATCCCGGCACCGGGGTGATGCGGCATGCGGATGCGGGGTACGAGATCGCGCAGCAATGCGCGAAGGAATTGGGGTTGAAATTGCCGATGGGGTGACCCGCATCCTTCTGATGCGAGAGAGAGAACGGCCCGATTATTCGGGCCGTTTTACTTGCAGGGTCGGATCGGGAGGGCTGCTTCGACCCGAAGTGGACATCGATCGAACTTCAGAGTAGGCCAGCTTCGCGACCCAAGCTATTGCGATGCGGTGGCCAACTGTCCCAGTGCGGCTAGCACTCGTTCGAGATAGCGCTAGCCGATTTCGTTCAGGCTGACGCTTCAAGTGATGCGATTGAACGAAACCATGCCCGGCTGCTGCTCCAGCGCTCTGCGCACGGGGGCGCGACAAGGTCGAGGAGCAGCGACGAGAGTGGATCGAGTCAGGGCCCGGAAGCCTTGGACCACAGATCGACGGGACCGAGACGGTCCGCACCCTGAGTAGCAAGCATCCAGCCAGGATACTCGGGCGGTAGCGCATTGACCTGATCGAGCTTGGCGATGTCCTCGTCGGTCAGTTGCAGATCCACTGCGGCCAGGTTGTCTTCCAACTGGTCGATGCGCTTGGCGCCTGTGAGGAAGCAATTGGCGCTCGCCGAAGGTTCCCAGATAAGAATCGACGTCCGGCATTTCGGCTCTCTCTCGGAGACGGAGTCTGGTCAGACCCGTATCGTGAAGTAAGCTGGCAGGCGGTGCGAAACCCAGCCCGCTGTCGAGCCAATCGCGCTGGCGCCAAAGAGTTGCAGGACCCCTTCGGCTGACGGATCCATGTGGGCCGCGAACCACGTCACGAGGCCCAGGAAGTAGCCCAGCAGATTGTTCAGGATCGGCAACCCACGCAGGGCGACCACGACGAGTGCAACGACGAAGACAATGGCAGGCAGCGCCAGCATCGGCCCTGCAACCGAAGCCGCGTGTGGGATAGCGGTCGCCGCCAGCGCCCCTATCGCCAAGCCGAGGCCGACGCAGGCGAGATTCTCGAAGGCGCTGCGGGTGTTCAGCCCTCGCGTGTAGAACGCGATCCAGCCGACGAACATGGCCCACACCGGCAACGAGAGGGCGAGGCTTCCCGCTGCGGCTGCCGCAGCCGTCAAGGCCGCGATGACGGTGGTGATGGCATAGGCGTGAGGGGAAGAATGATGGGAAGTCATTGGGAGGTTCTCCGTGTATGAGAAGTGGCACGTGCCAAAAGAGAGCTAGATCGCGACCGGATAGCTAGTCGCGATCGAGCGCGCGTCTCACGCCTTGGTTTGGGGCGTGAGCAACTCCGACAGGCCCACGCGGTGAAGCATCTCGGCGCGCAGACGGTCCAGGACGGTGAAACCGACATCCGCACCGTCCTGCGCAGGGTCGATATGCACCCGGAACGGACGCTTGCCGAACGGCGCATCCACAACTTTGACGATGGCATCGGCGACCAAGCCGACATCGGCATCGGGCGGCACGATCTCTGCGAAGGCTTTCTGCACCTGCTCGCCAAAGCCCGCGTACGGGCCCGCCTCGTACTCTGCAGCGCGGGCTTCATCCGCCGGCGTTCCGGCATGTGCGAAGTGGTTGGTGCCGCTGGTGAATGCACCAGGCACGATGATCGACGTTTCAATGCCCCAACGCGACACCTCGCGCGCGTACTGCACGGCGATCGCATCCATTGCTGCCTTCGCACCAAAGTACGGGGCCAAGTAGGGCGGTGTGCCGCCGGCCGAGCTGCTGCTGGACACCCAAACCAGCAGACCTTCGCGCTGCTTGCGCAGGTGTGGAAGCACCGCACGATTGACGCGCTGCGTGCTCAGCACGTTTACGTCGTACAACTGTGCGTACTGCTCGGCAGTGAAGGCTTCCGCCGGACCGAACACCATGTGTCCAGCGTTGTGCACCACCGCGTCGAGGCCACCGGCATCAGCAATGACTTTGGCCACCGCAGCGTCGACGGATTCCTGCGACTGGACGTCCATGTCCACGGTACGCAGATCCACGCCGTTGTCCTTCGAGAAGGCGGCCATTTGCTCCACAACCGGGGAGTTGCGGCCGGTGGTATTGCGCATCGAGGCGTAGACGGTATGGCCAGCTCGGGCCAGCGCCTCGGCGGTCAGGCGACCGAAGCCGCTGGAAGCGCCGGTGATCAGAATGATCTTGCTCATGATGATTCTCCAAAGTTTCGAATCGGTGGGAGCGCCCCGGGCGGGCGCTTCGTTCTTGATGGCTCAGACCATGCCGCCATTGGCACGGAGCACCTGGCCGTTGATCCAGCCGCCGTCGGGACCGGTGATGAAGGCCACCGCGTTGGCGATGTCGGCCGGAGTGCCGAGGCGTTCCAGCGGATTCATCTTCGACATGCGATCGATCAGCTCGGGCGACTTGCCGTTGAGGAACAGGGCGGTGGCCGTCGGGCCCGGGGCCACGGCGTTGACGGTGATCGAGCGGCCACGCAGTTCCTTGGACAGGATCGCGGTCAGCGTCTCAACCGCCGACTTGGTCGCGGCGTACACGCCGTAGCTCTCCAGTCTCAGGCCGACCACGCTGGTCGACAGGTTCACGATGCGGCCACCGTCGCGCAACCGGCGAGCACCTTCGCGCAAGGTGTTGAACGTGCCTTTCAGGTTGATCGCGATCTGGCTGTCGAACAGCGCGTCGTCGCTGTCGACCAGCGGTGCCAGCTTCATGATGCCGGCGTTGTTGACCAGCACGTCCACGCCGCCGAAACGGGATTCAGCCGCCTCGAACAGGAGTTGCACGGCTGCCGGATCGGACACGTCGGCCTGCAGGGCGATGGCCTCGCCGCCTGAGGCGACGATGCGTTCGACGACCTGGTCGGCCTCCTGACGATTGCCAGCGTAGTTGACGACCACGGCATGTCCGTCTTTGGCCAGACGCTCAGCGATGGCGGCGCCGATGCCTCGGGAGGCACCAGTGACGATCGCCACCGAACGGGGGTTGGATTGGGTGTTCATGGGGATGTCTCGGTGATCCGCCGGAATTGGCGTGACGCCAAAGTAGTCATTCCCCTTGTCCGGATAATCAGGCATATTCCGTGAATACTATTCGGATATCCGAACAATGGATCGCTTTGACGCCATGCGGGTCTTTGTGAGGATCGTGGAGCGCCGCAGCTTTACGCGGGCCGCCGACGACCTGAACCTTCCGCGGGCGACCGTTACCGATGCCGTCAAGGCGCTGGAATCCAGATTGGGTGTGCGCCTGCTGCAGCGGACTACGCGTCAGGTCGCGCCGACGCTGGAGGGCGAGGCCTTCTACGGTCGATGTCTCCGTCTGATCGCCGATCTGGAGGATGCCGAAAGTGCTTTTACCAATGTGAACCCCAAAGGACCACTACGCATCGAGATGCACGGCACCTTGGCACGCCACCTGCTGTTTCCGCGTCTGCCGGAGTTCCTGTCGATGTACCCCGACATCGAACTGGACGTGAGCGAGGGAGATCGTTATATCGACATCGTGCGAGAAGGGGTCGACTGTGCCGTGCGCGTGGGCGAACTCCGTGACAGCGATCTGATTGCGCGTCGCTTGGCGATGCTTCCGGAAGCTACAGCTGCGTCGCCCGGATACTGTGAACTCCATGGAATACCGAGAGTCCCGGATGAGTTGGAAAGTGGCCACCTGATGGTAGGCTTCAAGTCGACCGCCATTGGGGCCCTGTTGCCGCTGGAGTTTCAGCAGAAGGGACGTGTTCGAAACATCACCTTGCCAACACGTGTACGGGTCGGTGGCGCGGATTCCTACCTGGGCGCGGCCATGGCGGGCTTCGGAATCATCCAGGCCCCTCGCTACCGATTGGATCACTACTTCTCTACCGGGCAACTGAGGCTCCTGCTTGAGGGATTTCCGCCGCTACCGAGTCCGGTAAACGTCGTCTACCCGCGCACGCGATTGCCGTCGCCTCGTCTTAGGGCTTTCATCGACTGGGCAACTGAAGCATTGGCCTTCTAGCCAGCCAGTTCGGATTGGGGGCCTGCGTCAACAATTCGCCAATCTGAATCTCAGGCCTTGGCGTTTGCGGCGCCGAACCAAATGATTGGTGCCCGTGGTACGCAGTGATGGGGCAATTGTCGGGGCGGCCATCTGGAGATGGCGAAGTTCCTTTTCGGCAAAGATGCGGATCCTTTGCGGGATGACCAGTGCGGACGCTGCACTCTTGGAACCGCCGTAGACCATGGGCGCGGAAACGGGACGCAATGGCTGCACGTGTCCCGGACCTGACTCGTCGAGAAGATCCGGGAACACATGTGTCGCTCCAAGCCAATCGGCGAGTTGCTCGTGATCACCGTGTGCGACGAGTGGATGGTGGAAGTTCGTCCGTACCGAATGTCGGTAGAGGAAATTGCGGCCCGATTGCAGGGAGCCACGCTCCGGCATGACGATGCTATCGGATCGGCGGCGGATGATGGGTGGAGCGAGACTCGGACCTGGCGACCAGCCGCGATGGCGCAGAGAAAGCTGGAAGCCGGCCCGGCCGTTGCTCCATCGCCCTGCGCAAGCGGCGCCGACGGGGGCGAGGAGCAGCGACGAGAGCGGACCGGGTCAGGACCCGGAAGCCTTGGACCACAGATCGACGGGACCGAGACGGTCCGCACCCTGAGTAGCAAGCATCCAGCCAGGGTATTCGGGCGGTAGCGCACTGACCTGATCGAGCTTGGCGATGTCCTCGTCGGTCAGTTGCAGATCCACTGCGGCCAGGTTGTCTTCCAACTGGTCGATGCGCTTGGCGCCCATGATCACCGAAGTAACGACAGGCTTGGACAGAAGCCAGGCGAGCGCGACGCGTGCCGGACTGCAGCCATGCGCTTCGGCGATCGGAACCAGGACATCGATGATGTCCCAGGCACGTTCCATGTCGACGATGGGGAAATTGAACTCCGAACGGCGCGAGTCTTCGGGCTTCTGGTTGTGGCGATTGAACTTGCCGGACATCAGGCCGCCGGCCAGCGGACTCCAGACCAGCAGCCCCATCTTCTCCGCCTCCAGCAACGGACCCAGTTCACGTTCGAGATCGCGGCCGGCGATCGAATAGTAGGCCTGCAGGGTTTCGAACCGCGCCAGGTCCTTGCGCTCGGAGATGCCCAGGGAGCGCGCGATCTTCCAGGCCTGCCAGTTGGATACGCCGATGTAGCGCACCTTGCCCTGGGTGATCAGGTCGTCGAGCGCGCGCAACGTTTCTTCGACCGGCGTGATCGCATCATTGGCGTGGATCTGGTACAGATCGATATGGTCGGTTTGAAGGCGCTTCAGGCTGGCCTCGACCGCATCCATGATGTGGCCGCGCGATGCGCCGACATCGTTGCGCCCCTGGCCCATGCGGCTGTAGACCTTGGTCGCAAGCACGAAATCCTTGCGCGCGATGCCGAGGTTCTGGAAAGACTGGCCGAGCACTTCTTCGCTGACGCCGTCGGAGTAGACGTCGGCGGTGTCGAAGAAATTGACGCCAGCCTCCAGCGCGGCCTTGACGAGGCCATCGGCTTCCTTTTGCCCGGAGGCGCCGATGTGCTTGTAGATGCCGCTGCCTTCGCCAAAGGTCATGGTGCCCAGGCACAGGCGGGAAACGAGCAAGCCGGTGTTGCCCAACGTCTTGTACTTCATGTTGTATCTCCAGTCGGAAGGATGTTGATGAAATGACCGCCCGTCGTGCGGTCTGCCGTTACGGATATGTCACTCGCCCGATGTCGCAGTCAGGGAAACGACGGCGGAGCTTGGTCGCTTCCTGGGCGGAGAAGCCGCCGCATAGCTCGATGACCTGGGTGCCGGAATCGACGAGCGTTCCGGCAGCGGCCAGCGCCTCGTCGAAGTCCTCCACACCGACGAATTCGGCATGGAACGCAGGCGACTTCATCTTCGCCGCATGCGTTTTGCGGCGATAACCGGGCGCCTTGATGATGAATGCGTATCTGGTCGGGGCCATGTTGGGAACTCCAAGGGCTGATGCGGTCACAGATCGACCTGGAATTGCCTCCACAGGGTCATGCGGTCCCGCAGATCGAAGCGCTCGCCATCGGCCGTGAAGGTGCCATCGCCGTGGTGGTGCAGGAAACGGCGTTCCTTGCGCGCATCGTTGGACCACGCGGCGACGGCTTTGAGGATGAAGAGCTGGTATTTCTCGACCATCGTGTCGTCGTGCACGACGCACTCGATGTTGTAGAGGCAGTCGCCCAATAGCGGAGCCTTGACCTTGGCTGGCCTGGACATAGCCAAGCCGAAGCGCTCGAACTTGTCCACTTCCGTGCCGCTGCAGTTGCCGACGTCGACGACGGTGCGCGCCAGATCGGCGCCAGGTACCGCGAGGACGCATTGACCGGTATTGTGGAGCGCGGCGAAGCTATGGTCCCAGGGACCAATGACGCAGCCGATAAGCGGCGGGGCGTGCTGGACCATCATGTGAAAGCCCATGGTCATGATATTGGGACGCACGCCATCGTGCGTGGAGACCATGACGATCGGGCCGGACTCGAGTATCCGGTAAGTCCTTGACGCATCGATCCGGCGCATCGCGGTCACCTGCTCAGGCCGCCACTGGCTGTGCGTGCACCACCGGAGAATCTTCGCTGCCGTTCACAACGGGAATCGGGAAGAGTTGCGCCAGGTGGTCGCGAAGCCGCGCGATGTCCTCGACTATGTGCGGCTCCTTGATGACATTGAAGGCCGAGAAGGACGGGAGGACCTCGGCGCCGCAGAACCGGTAGTTGGCGGTGTTGGCGATCATTACATCGTCAACGGATTTCCCGGTGAAAAGATACTGTTCTTCATCGTCGAAAGCGGCGCGCGGGGCATTCCAGGTCAGGGAAAGCATGTACTTCTTGCCCTGCATCCTGCCGCCGGTGCCGTACTGCTTGCTGGGGTCGCCCAGGACGCGACCATCGTTCTCAATCAGGACTTTCCGAAGCAGGCCTGCGGTGAATACTTCGTCGGCATACTTCTTGTAGATCCAGGGGGCGCCGAACCAATGGATCGGGGTCTGCAGGACGATGACGTCTGCCCACACATGCTTTTCGACCTCTTCCTCCACGACGTAGCCCTGCTCGATATTCGTCGTTCGGACTTCGTAGCCCCTGCGCTCCAGTTCTTCCTGGATCACACCGGCCATCGTCTTGTTGAGTTCTCCCTTGGAGAATCCTTCATAGAGTTGGAATGCGTTGATAATCAGGGCGTTCTTCATGGGTCGTCTCGACAGGCGGTACAGCCCGGAACAGGGCTTGTGGGTGGAGGTGGGAGCTGCCATCGATCGTCCATGGGGATCGGGCAAGTGGCGGTCCCGGTCCGGCAGCGATGAGTAGTATTCGGCGATGCGGCCTAATCGGGCTGTCTGTTCTTCCAGCGTTAGTGCATGAAAATCCGAATCTTTCGCCGACTCGGCGGTAGCGACCCGCGAGGCCATGGAGGTGACCGGGTCACGCCAGGGCATGCTTCTTCGCACCGCCCTGACGATCCCGACTCGCACTTTCTTCGGACCGCCAGCGCTGGCGGAGGACTACAGCCAGTACACGCCGGGGCAATTGCACTATCTGGTCTGTCAATGATGCAGCTTCATGTCTTCATCGCCTCGGTCAACGCTCGAAACCCCGCCCGTTCCGCTAGGGAATGCGTACCGAATGCATGCATGGTCGTGCAGATCGGGCGGTGTCACAGGTGCTCGATTCTTCGCGAAATAGCCCGATGAGCCGACAACGATGGATGGGATGACTGGCTTGATTCGCGCCGCGATGACGTGGTGCGACGTAACGGTCCATTGTTCGGATACTCGAACAGTGTTCGCGGAATTTGCCAGATTATCCGATCAGATGGAGTGGATACCTTGCCGTCACACCGATTCCGGCGGATCTCAGGGACTTCCAAATGAATATCCCATTCAACCCTGGCGCTGTGGCGATCGTCACCAGCGCCTCCCGAGGATCGGCGTTCCTGAAGCCACGGGCCGCGTCTTGAAGCGCCGTGCCAACTGCGGGCGGCTGTCCGCCCGCAGTTGAGAGACATCCAATCATCTCCAACCTGCTTTCAGGAGAACGACCATGAAACCCAACGGCAACAAGATCCTGATTACGGGCGGAGCCTCCGGCATCGGCCTTCGTCTGGCTCAGGAGTTCCAGAAAATCGGCAACCAAGTGATCATCGCCGGCCGTCGCCAATCACTGATCGACGAAGTCATCGCGGCGAATCCCGGCATCACGGGGTACGTCCTTGATATCGATGATCCGCAATCGATTGCCGACTTCGCGGCCAAGGTGACCACCGAGCATTCCGACCTGAATGTCCTGCTGAACAACGCGGGCATCATGAAATTCGAGCCGCAGGGCGACGATCCGATCGACCTTGCAATTGCCGAGGCGACAGTCAGCACCAACCTGCTCGGCCCCATCCGGCTCATCGCCGCGCTTCTTCCGCATCTGCGTCGTCAAAGCCAGTCTGCCATCGTCAACGTCTCGTCGGGACTTGCTTTCGTCCCACTCGCGGTGACCCCGACCTACAACGCGACCAAGGCTGCGATTCACCTGTACACGGTGTCGCTCCGTCGACTGTTGAGGGACACCACGGTCGAAGTTCTCGAACTGATCCCGCCGTCCGTACAGACCGGCCTGTTCCCGGGGCATGCAGAGGATCCGAATGCCATGCCACTGGAGGATTTCATCGCGGAGACGATGGCGGAGTTCAAGCGCCAACCCACGCCGCATGAAATCAAGGTGAAGCGGGTCGGCTTCCAACGCGATGCCGAAGCTGAAGGCCGGTTCGAACAAGCATTCGACATCATCAATGGCGGGCATTGAGCGGCGAGGGCCAAAAGCGCTGACCGGCGCCATGGGCAGGGCGGAATCGACATCGAGGTCCGGACCATCGCCGAACCACTGAAACCTGAAGATTTTCATCTTGCACTCTAGGAGTACGGACATGGCAACAGATACAAGAACCGTGATCATTACCGGAGGAACCCGAGGCGTTGGACGCGCCGTCGCAGAGCATCTGGCTGGTCTCGGATACAACCTGGCGATCAGCTATTCCTCGGACGCAGCAGCAGCGGAAGCGACGCGTGCAGCGATCGCCGCGAAAGGGCGTGATTGCCTGATCCTGAAGGGTGACAGCCGAAGCCGTGACAGCACGGAGGAACTGTTCGCCGCTGCCACGCAGCGCTTTGGAACAATCTACGGCGTTCTCGCAAACGCCGGCGTGGAAAACGTCGAAGCGCCGTTCTCCGAGATGACGGAAGACGAACTGGACAGAGTCGTCGATATCAATTTCAAGGGGACGTTCTTCACGCTTCAGCAGGCGGCCCGGACAGTTGTCGATGGGGGCCGCATCATTGCGACCGCCTCGACGATCGCCAGCTACCCGCCACCGGGTTCGGGCGTCTATGCCGCGACCAAAGCGGCGGTACGCCTGATGGTCCAGGTTCTGTCGCTCGAACTCGGCCCTCGCGGGATTACCGTCAATTCCCTCGATCCCGGCGCAGTGGAGGGTGCAGGCATCTTCACGCACATGACGGATGAGTTGCGGCAGGCGTTTTACAAGCAATCGCCGATGGGCAAGCTGCCGCGCCCCTCGGACCTGGTTGGAGCGGTCGAATTCCTTCTTTCGGACGGAGCCGCAATGGTCAGCGGGCACAATCTCGCTGTCACAGCCGGATTCAGGATCTGAAGGCAGGCCGTCTATCGGTTGATGGGCGGCCAACGGCGGCGGTCGACTAGAGCCAGTACACGCTGGCGCAGTTGCACCGCATGTTTTGACGATGGTGCGACCTCAGGCTTTCATCGCCTCGATCAACGCTCTGAGCCCCGCCGATTGATGCTTGCGGCTTGGGAAATAGAGAAACACGTTTTCGTCGACGGTGCACCAGTCTTCCAGGCAGCGCTGGAGTCGGCCATCGCGAAGATACGGCGCGGCGCGGTCTTCCCAAATGTATGCCAGGCCCAGCCCCCGCGCTGCCGCATCCGCCATCAATTCCTGGCTGTCGGCCGTCAGGGGGCCAGCAACCTCGACCTTTACTTCTTCGCCGTCCTTGACGAACTCCCAGTTCAAAATCGTTCCGCTGGGAAATGCATATCGAATGCATGCATGGTCGTGCAGATCGCGCGGTGTCATTGGAGCTCGATTCCTTTCGAAATAGCGCGGTGAACCGACAACGGTGAATCGGAATTTCGGCTTGATGCGTACCGCGATCATGTCCTGCGACAGGCGTTCGCCGAAGCGGATTCCGGCATCGAAACCCTCCTCCACGATATCGACCAGCGAGTCGGTGGCGACGATTTCCAGTTTCAGCCCGGCATTGCTTGCCAGAAGTTCCATCGCCTCGCCCAGGACGTAGGGTGCGATCGTGTTTGGAACATTGAGCCTGATGGTGCCGAACGGCGTGGCACGGAACGAATTCAATCCGTCCAGGGCGTTCCGCATGTCGGTCAGCGCCGGCTGCAGTCTGGCATACAACGCTTCCCCGGCCTCGGTCAGGGACACGCTGCGCGTGGTGCGGTGGAAAAGACGCACGCCCACGCGGGTTTCGAGGCTACGTATCGAATGACTTACCGCCGAGGCGGAGGTACCCCGCTCGGTGGCCGCCTGGCGAAAGCTCAGGTGCTTCGCCACCGACGCGAACACGGTCAGTTCGGCGAGTTCTGCGGTCTCCATTAGTGAGTCTAATTCATCATCGAACGAAATATTGACCACTTTATCATATCAATCGGGCACTCCAGAATGACCGTCAAGAAACGAGCAGGCATCACATGCGCGCTCTTCTGACTGGCCCAACCCATTGAATCTGGAGAACAAAATGAGCATCCAAGCCTCGCCGCAAACGCTTTCCGGGAAAGTCGCGCTGGTTACCGGAGCCAGCTCCGGCATCGGCCGCGCCACGGCCCTCGAATTCGCCCGTCGCGGCGCCAAGGTCGTCGTCAGCGCGCGCCGCCGCCCCGAGATCGAGGCGCTCGCCGCCGCGATCCGCGACGAGGGCCATGAAGCGACGGCCGCGGTCGCCGACATCAACATCGAACAGGACGTGATCGACCTGGTCGCGACGACGATCTCGACCTATGGCCGGATCGACGTGGCTTTCAACAATGCGGGCACCGAAGGCCAGTTCACGCCGTTCGTCGAACAGTCGAACGAGGTCTACGACACGATATTCAACGCCAACGTCCGCGGCGTGTTCTGGTCGATGAAGCACGAAGCGAAGGCCATGCTGGCCCAAGGCGGCGGCACCATCATCAACAATGCGTCGATGGGCGGCGTGATCGGCTTCGCCAACGCCGGTCTCTACATCGCCAGCAAGCATGCGGTGTTGGGACTGACCAAGACCGCATCGATAGAACTGTTCAAGCAGGGTGTACGCGTCAACGCCGTCAACCCCGGCATCATCGACACGCCGTTCCAGGACCGCATCTGGCCGAACGCCGAAGCGAAGGACGCTTTCGCGGCCTCGACCGTTCCCGGCCGGGCGGGTTCGCCGGAAGAGGTCGCGACCGTCGTGGCGTTCCTTGCTTCCGACGACGCTTCGTTCGTGTCGGGACACGGCCTGTTGGTCGACGCCGGCTATTCGATCGCCTGATCGGAAACGACGCTGGAAAAGAAGCTCCGGTCGCGCTCTGTCCCGATGCAACGTCGCCGGGCGACGGGCGGCCGGATGATGGGTCAATAAACCTCAGGAAAATCCAATGAACCAGTTCAAGAAAAACATCATCGGCACTTTTGTCGCCGCGGCAGCCCTCGTTTCGTCGCAAAGCGCATTGGCCGAGATCGACATCAAGGCAGGACCCACCGGAGAAGTGGCCCTCGTCGTCGACTTCGAGGTGAAGCGCGGCGCGGAAACCGAATTCGAGACGGTTTTCCATCGCTCGGTCACTTGTTCCCGTCTGGAACCCGGCAACGTGATCTTCAACGTCCATAAGGTCCTGGGCTCCGAGCGCAGTTACGTTCTGTATGAAGTCTGGCGCGACAAGGACGCCCTGGACAGTCACTTCGCGCGTCCCTATACCAAGGCGCTCTTCGCGATGTTCGAGCGAAACCTGGAGCGTCCGCTCTCTGAAGGGGAAGGCGGCCTGCACTTCGTCGCCGACCTCGATCCGACTCCGCGCGAGGCGCCCGCGGAAACGGACCCTGCCTCCGTCGCCGAATGCCGTTGATTCCAGGGGCGAGCGCAAACGGGAGTGCTGGATGCGCCCATGCGTGCCGCCCCGACCGAGGGCTGCGGGATGCCACGAGCAGCACTGCCCGCAGCGCACTCCCCCTTATCCGGAACCCGAACCCATGACCGCACAATCCTCCGCCACGCCGACTCCGGCCAATGGCGAACAACTCACGCTGATCGCCTTCATCCGGGCCAAGCCCGGCCGCGGCGACGAATTGGGACGCCGCCTCGGTACTCTGGTCGAACCCTCGCGCGCCGAAGCCGGCAACATCAACTACGACCTGCACCGCTCGAACGACGACCCGGATGTCTGGGTGCTGTACGAGAACTGGCACGCCGCCGCCGACCTGGCGTCGCACTTCGAGCAACCCTACATGAAAGCATTCGTCGCGGCGCTTCCCGAGGTGCTGGAAGGCGAAATGGACCTGCGCCGTTGCGCGATGGTCACCAAGGTCGCCGCATAGGCCTGGCGACGGAAAACGTCATTCAAAGGACCGACAACGTGAAACTCTTCGAACCTGTCGCGCTGCGCGACGTCACGCTGCGCAACCGCCTGCTGGTTTCTCCCATGTGCCAATACTCGGCGCAGGACGGCTACGCGAACGACCACCACTTGATCAATCTCGGCCGATTCGCGATGGGCGGCTTTGGCCTGGTCGTCGTCGAGGCGACTGCGGTCGTGCCCGAGGGCCGCATTACCCATGGCGATCTGGGCCTTTGGTCGGACGACCACATCCCCGGCCTGCGGCGCATCACGGACGCGCTCAGGATGTACGGAGCGGTGGCCGGCATCCAGATCGCGCATGCCGGGCCGAAGGCTGCCAGCCAACGGCCCTGGCAGGGCAATGGGCCGCTCGACGACCGGGATTTCCAGCGTGGCGAGCGGCCATGGCCTGTGGTTTCGGCCTCCGACAAGCCCTACGCCGATGGCTGGCTGAAACCCGCAGCGTTGACGAGCGCAGCGATGGCGAATGTGAAACAGGCTTTCGTCGACGCGGCGTTGCGCGCCGACGCGGCCGGCTTCGACGTGATCGAAGTGCATTGCGCCCACGGCTATCTGCTCAACAGCTTTCTGTCGCCCGTGACCAACGATCGAAACGACGAATACGGCGGCGATCTCGAAGGCAGGATGCGTTTTCCCCTGGAAGTCGTGCACGCAGTGCGGGCGGCCTGGCCCCAGGGCAAGCCACTGTTCGTGCGGGTCTCCGCCGTCGATGGCCTGCGAGAGGGCATGTCGATCGACGACACGGTGGTCTTTTCCCGCTGTCTCAAGGCGCTCGGCGTGGATATCGTCGATTGCTCGTCGGGGGGCATCGCGCCGCGCTACGAGTATCCGTCGAGCTATGGCTACCAGGTCCCATACGCCCAGAAGGTGCGTAGCGAAGCAGGGATCGGCACCGCGGCGGTCGGCCTGATCGTCGATGGCCGCCAGGCCGAGGCTATCGTGACGAATGGCCAGGCGGACCTGGTCGCGATCGGCCGTGAGGCGCTGGCCGATCCGAATTTCGCCCTGCATGCGCAAGCCGAACTCGGCGCCGTCGATCCGCAGGCCCCGTTCGCGTCGTGGCCGACCCAGGTCGCCTGGTGGCTGCAGGGCCGGGCCGCACAGGTCAGGACCTTCAGTGCACAGTCGTGAACGACGATTCGATCGCACTACACCCGTTGCGTAACCCAGCCTTCCCCCAGGAGCAGTAGGAATGAAAGCATGGCAACTGAAGGGCTTCGGCCTCGATAACCTCGTCCTCGGCGAAGCGGAAACCCCTCGCCCCAAAGCCGGCGAACTACTGGTCAAGGTGGGCGCGGTGTCGCTGAACTTCCGCGACAAGGCCATCGTCGAGGGCTTCTACGAACCGCATCTGGTCCCCCGGGATCTGATCCCGGTCAGCGACGCTGCCGGCACCGTGGCGGCCGTCGGCGAGGGCGTGACGCGCTTCCGGATCGGCGACCGCGTCAACTCGCACTTGTACTCGCGCTGGCTCGATGGCGCTCCCGGCCCGGACGAACCGGCCTATTGCCTCGGCTCGCCGCTACCTGGCGGGCTGGCCGAGTACATGGTCGTCCATGAGCAAGGCGCGGTTCGCGCGCCGGATTCGATGTCCGACGAAGAGGCGTCGACGCTGCCGATCGCCGCATTGACCGCCTGGTACTCGCTGGTGGACTTCGGCCAGCTTGAAGCGGGCCAGAGTGTACTGGTCCAGGGCACCGGCGGTGTTTCGGTTTTCGCCGTGCAGATCGCTCACGCCATGGGAGCCAGGGTGATCGCCACCTCCAGCCGGGACGAAAACCTGCAGGCCGTAATGAAGCTCGGCGCGTCTGCCGGCATCAATTACCGCAAGACGCCGAACTGGGAAAACGAGGTGTTGGCGATCACGGAGGGCAAGGGCGTGGACCTCACCCTCGATGTGGCCGGAGGCGAAGGCATCAACCAATCGATCGCCGCCACCAAGGCGGCCGGTCGCATCGCCCAGATCGGCTTCCTGTCCGGGCAGACGACGCAGTTGAACCTGATGCCGCTGATCTTCCGCCAGACCACCTTGCGTGGCATCGCAGTCGCACCGCGCTCTTCGTTCGACCGCATGAATCCGTTCCTGGACGAACACCGCATTCGTCCCGTCATCGATCATGTCTACTCGTTCGAGCAGGCGCGTGAAGCGTTCGATCACCTATCGCGCGGTCCTTTCGGCAAGGTCGTCATAAGGGTGTGAACCGCCCCGGCGCAGGATGGGCTCCAAGACATTGACAGCGCGACAGGTTGGCGAGGTCAGTCAGTGCGAGTCTGCCCGCAACCGCACGGCATCCTGGATCGGTGGCGCGCCAAACAGGCGTTTGTATTCGCGATGGAACTGCGACAGGTTGTCGTAACCCACGGCCGAGGCAACGACACCCACGTCGCTCGCCCTCTTTATCAACAGACGGCGCGCCTCGAGCAGCCTCAGGCGCTTCTGGTATTGCAGCGGGCTCAGCGCGGTGGCGTCCTTGAAGTGCTGATGCAAGGACGAAACGCTCATGTTCACATGACTGGCCAGTTCCTCGATGCGCATGGGGGCGTCATAGTGTCCCTTGATCCATTCGACGGCCTTGGAGACCTTGAAGGCGCGGCTGTCTGCCACAAGCGCGTGGCGCAGCCGCATGCCCTGGCTGCTCATGAGCAGGCGGTAGAGGATTTCCTGTTCGATCAGAGGGGCCAGCGTCGGGATATGCTTGGGTGTATCGAGCAGTCGCGCCAGACGATAGGCCGCCTCCAGCAGATCCTCGGACAGCTTGCTCAGGCTGATTCCCAGGCCGGTCGGAGCCTCGTCGGGAGGCGGTAGATCGCGCGAGGCGACGATATCGGCGACCTGCCGCATGTCGATTTCGAAGGCGAAGCAGAGATACGGCTTCTCCGGACTTGCCTGAGTAACGCGGCCGATGACCGGCATGTCGACTGACGTGACCAGGCAGTGCTTCGTGTCGTAGTTGTAGGAGGCGTTGCCCGCGGTGACGATCTTTGCGCCCTGCGCCGCAAAGATGAGCGCAACCTTGGTGAAGGCGGACTCTTCTTTCGACGGCGCGGAGTACCGATGGAACGTCAATGAAGGGATGGCCGTGGGATGCTCGCCATCGATGGGCGTAAATCGCCCCACGATCGCCGCCAGTTCCCTTGAGAGCGCCTCTTGCACGGAGCTGTCCGGCGCGCCGCTGTCTAGGAGTTCCATGTGCTGCCTGCCAACGAGTGTGTCATTGGAATTATCTACTGGTTACCGAATGTGGATACTCCATCCTCCCAGCATTTGGAGGATCGTGCATAAAATTGCGAGCAACGTAGATACGTTTCTCATGCCGCTCCGACCTGAGCGGAGGGAGTCATGGAAGGCTCCGGTGTCGAAGATGGACGATTGCCTGGGATGCATCCGATCTCGGACCGGCGATCCGGCCGCGACCGGATGCACGGCTCATGCAACGGCGTGCGGCTTCAGCAGGTCCGACAGGCCCACGGGGCGCAGCATCTCCGCGCGGATGCGGTCGAGCACGGTGAAGCCGACATCGGCGCCATCCTGCGCGGGATCGATTTCTCCACGTACCGGTTGAAGGAGGGGCTGAACGTGCTGGCCGAACTGTAGCCCATCAGCACCCCCCGGCTTGTTTCGCTGGTTTCGTCCCCCAACAGCCTGATCAGCAGAGAAGGCCGCGCCACGCTGCGTACATGCCCCAGCGTGGGCAGCAGCGACACCAGCAGGGCAGGGTGGGATGAGTCGAACAGGAACGCATGCGTCGGACGACCCATCCTGCGTGACCGGCCAGCTCCGTTTTGCGGCGGACGCCGACGCCGTTGTGCTGGCATGCATGGAGTGAAAGTCCTCGAGCCGGGCTTCATGCGGCGGATTGTCCCATCGCGACAACGGCGGCAGGGATTCCTCTTGCTAAGGCATATCGCGGTATCCTCCGGCGGGCTCGTCCCGCATCTCCACGTCCGATCCGCCGGAGTACGTCTCGTGAAATCGCGCATGCCGGGTCTTTGCTGGTTGTTGTTCCTGTGCGCCGCCGGCGCCCATGCCGCCACCTCCGAAGCGGCCCTGCAGATGTACACCCGCGCCAACCACTCGCTGGACGGCGAGTGGAAGGTCATCGTGGATCCCTACGAGAATGGCTACTACAACTACCGCTACGAGCCGTATGACCAGCAGCCCGATCCGCCGGTGGGCGCCTTCTTCACCGACTCGAAGATGAAGACGCCTTCGGAACTGATCGAATACGACTTCGACAAGGCCATCTCGCTGCAGGTGCCCGGCGACTGGAACAGCCAGGACCCCAAGCTGTATTACTACGAAGGCAGCGTCTGGTACCGCAGGAAGTTCGATGCGCCGGCGCACGGGGCGTCGGACCGGGTGTTCGTCCACTTCGGCGCGGTCAACTACCGCGCCGACGTCTACTTGAACGGCAAGAAGCTCGGCGTGCACGAAGGCGGCTTCACGCCGTTCCATTTCGAGATCACCGGCCGGCTGAAGGACAAGGGCAATTCGCTGATCCTGAAAGTGGACAACAAGCGCCATGCGGACGCCGTGCCCACGTTGAACACCGACTGGTGGAACTACGGCGGCATCACCCGCTCGGTCGATCTGGTGGTGGTGCCGGCGGTGTTCGTGCGCGATTACCAATTGGCGCTGACCTCGCTGGAGGATCGCGAGGTCGCCGGCAGTGTCCTGCTGGACGGCGCGAAGGGTGGCGAGACGGTCACGCTGTCGCTGCCGGAACTGAATATCCGCGAAACCCGGGCGGTGGGGGCGGACGGCCGCGCCGCTTTCCGCTTCCGCGTGCCCGAGGCGCAGCTCTGGTCGCCGCGGGACCCGCGCCTGTACCGGCTGGTGATCGCCACGGCCGACGACACGCTGGTCGATCGCGTCGGCCTGCGCAGCATCGCCACCCGCGGCAAGCGGTTGTTGCTCAACGGCGAACCGCTTTTCCTGCGCGGCATTTCCATCCACGAGGAATACTCCGCCGAAGGCGGCGGGCGGGTGCGCAACGCGCAGGAGGCCAAGCAGTTGCTGTCGTGGGCGAAGGAGTTGGGCAGCAACTTCGTCCGCCTGGCCCATTACCCGCACAACGAGCACATCGTGCGCCTGGCCGACGAGATGGGCCTGCTGGTGTGGTCGGAAATCCCGGTCTACTGGACCATCGACTGGAACAACGAGGGCACCTACCGCAATGCGGAGGACCAGCTCGCGGCGATGATCGGCCGGGACAGGAACCGCGCGTCGATCATCATCTGGTCGCTGGCCAACGAAACCCCCGTTTCCGGGGCGCGCAACCGGTTCCTGTCGCGGCTGGCCGCCAAGGCCCGCACGCTGGACGACAGCCGCCTGCTCAGCGCCGCCATGGAGAAGCACTACCGCAGCGACAATCCCGATGTCGCGGTGGTGGAGGACCCATTGGCCGACATGGTGGACCTGGTCAGCTTCAACCAGTACATCGGCTGGTACGACGGACTGCCCGAGAAAGCCGAGCGGGTGCGCTGGGAAATCCCGTACGACAAGCCGGTGTTCGTCAGCGAATTCGGAGGCGATGCCCGCCAGGGCCGCCACGGCGACGCCAACGCGATCTGGACCGAGGAGTACCAGGAAGACCTGTACCTCAAGACCCTGCCGATGCTGGACAGGATCGACGGCTACGTGGGCGTTTCGCCCTGGATCCTGGCGGATTTCCGTTCCCCGCGCCGGCTGCTGACGGGCATCCAGGACGAGTACAACCGCAAGGGCGTGATGTCGGAGAAGGGCGTCAGGAAGAAGGCGTTCTTCGTGTTGCGCGACTACTACCGGCGCAAGGCCGAAGGTCGCTGACGCACTCGTTGCGCTGCCTGGCGTTCGCGGCTTGAGCACGACGATATCCATGTTGAACACGGCTCAAGCCTGTCTTGCGGAATGCTCGCTACCGGCCTTCGTCGGCGGCGGCTAGTTTCCTGCCGTCATCGAAATCGCCGGGGTCATCCATGCGTCTTCGCTGCGCCGCCGCTGTGCTCTCCACTTGCTGCATGGCCTGCCATGCAACATCCGCGGCGGACACCGCCGGCCAGCCCGTGCGCTGGACGCCGCCCGCGCTGTCCACCGACCAGTACGAATCCTCGCCCACGTTCTCGCCCGATGGGCGCGAGTTGTTCTTCTTCCGTGCCGACCGCCAGTTCGACAACTACCGGCTGCTGCACTCGCGTTGCGAAGGCGGGCAATGGAGCGTGCCGCAGGAGCCGCCGTTCGCCGCCGCGCCCGGCGTGCTGGAAACCGATCCGGCCTTCAGCCCCGACGGCCGGCGCCTGTACTACGGTACCGCCCGGTACAACGGCGACGATCTGGATATCTGGAAGGTGGAGCGTGGCGCCGACGGGCGATGGGGCGAGCCGCAGCGCCTGCCGGAACCCGTCAACAGTCCGCATACGGAACTGCTGCCGCGCGAGTTGGCCGACGGTCGGCTGCTGTTCGGTTCCAACCGTCCCGGCGGCCCGGGCGGGCGCGATCTCTACTTCGCCACGTCCCTGTCCGATGGGCGCTGGCAAGTGGAACCGTTGCCTTCGCCACCCAACACGGCAGGCAACGAATACGAAGCCGAGCTTTCGCACGACGGCAAGGTGATGGTGGTGGTGGCCAACCGCGGCGAGCGTTCGCACCTGTACGTGTACGACCGTACCGACGACGACGGTTGGCGCGAACGCGGCCGCGTGGCCGCCCGCGACGACGTGTTCCAGGTCGGCCCGCTGCTGTCGCCGGACGGCAAGCGCCTGCTGTTCGCGCAGGCCGATGGCGACGCGTCGGGTGAACTGTTCCTGGCGGATCTCGAGCCGGGGTTCGATTCCGCCTGGCCGCCGTCCTGCCCGCCATGACTCACGACCATCGGCGCGCGGCGGGCAAGCGCCGGTGGTCGTGGATGCCTGCTAGGCGGCGATCGCCGCCGTCGCTTCGATCTCGATCAGCATGCCGTCCAGCGCGAGGCGCGGCACCGGGACGAGCGTGCAAGCGGGTTTCATCGCATCGTCCCAATGACGGGACAGCGCGCGGCCGAATGCTTCCAGCTTGCCCTCGTCGTGGTCCACGACCAGCACCAGCAGCCGGGCGACATCGGTCGGCTTGGCCCCACAGGCATGCAGCGCGGTGACCACGTTGTCCAGTGCTTGCCGGAGTTGCGGTTCGAAGCCTTCAGGCAGATCGCCCTGCGCATCCTCGCCCCCCTGGCCCGACACCAGCAGCAGGCGCGTGCCGGGGGCGACGAGGGCCAGATGGGAATAGCCGTTGGGCGCCGGGTCGTAAAGGCCGGGGGGATTGATCAACTGGAACGCGGACATGCGGTTCTCCGGAGGGGATATGACAGGTGAATTGAGCTCGCTTAACGCATCAATGCGCTTGGCCATGTCAGGCTATGTCCGGTGGATTCGACTGACAAACGAGGATTTCATGCGACATGAGTGAATCCAATTCATCCATCCGCAAGCCGCGCCGGCTGCCATCGCTGGCCGCGCTGCGGGCGTTCGAGGCGGCGGCCGCGCACGCCAGTTTCCAGCGCGCCGCGCACGAGCTGTCGGTGACGCCCACCGCGGTCAGCCATCAGGTACGCATGCTGGAGGACGCGCTGGGCAAACCGTTGTTCGTCCGCATGACCCGCCGCGTGGCATTGACGCTGGAAGGGGAACAACTGGCGGCGGCACTGCGCGAGGGCTTCGATGCCATCGAGCAGGGCGTGCGGCGGCTGCAGGCACCACGATGGGCCAACGCGGTGACGTTGACGGCCAATACCGCTTTCATCGCGCGCTGGCTGTTGCCGCGCATGGGCGCGTTCCGCAGCGCTTGCCCGGACATCGAGCTGCGTCTGCACGCCACGGAGCAATTGGTCGACCTGGCGTCAGGCGACGCCGACATCGCCGTACGCGCCGGCGCGGGCGATTGGCCCGGACTGACCAGCGCGCCGTTGCTGGTGGATCGGTACGCGCCCATGTGCAGTCCGCGATACCGGTTGCGTCGTCCGTCGGAATTGAAAGCGCCGATGCTGATCCATTTCGACTGGCAGCCCGGCGCGCATTCGCCGGCGTCGTGGCCGCGCTGGTTCCGTGCGGCAGGGCTTGCCGATGCCAGCGGACGGGACACCCGCAGCGGACTGTCGTTCTCGGATGAGTCCCATGCCATCTCGGCCACGCTGGCGGGGCACGGCGTGGCACTGCTCAGCGTTACGCTGCTGGCCACCGAACTGGAAACAGGCGCCCTGCGGCAGCCGTTCGGACCCGTGCTGGACACGGGTCGCTACTACGTGGCCATCGCGCGCGGGCGCGAGCGGGAACCGGTGCTGCGCCGCGTCCAGGACTGGATCGCTCTCCAGGCTGCGGCGACGGCGTAGAGAACCGAGCCGGTTTCGCAGGCCTTGCGTACGGGGGAGGTTATTTCTTCAGCATCACCACCGGCGTGAAGCCGCCGTAGACCATGCGCTTGCCGTCGAAGGGCATCGGCGGGTTGTCGGGATTGGCCGGGTCCATGCGCGGGTCTTCCATCATCTTCTGCATGCCGGCGTCGCGGGCCGCCTTGTCGGGCCATTCCACCCAGGAGAATGCGACGTTCTCGCCGTCGGCGGTCTGCACGGCGCGGAAGAAATCGGTCCGTTCGCCGCGCGGCACGTCGTCGCCCCAGCCTTCGATGATGCGGGTGGCGCCGTAACCCATGAAGATCGTGTCGAAGGTGTTCGCATAGTCGGTGAACGCCTGCTTGCCGGCGGTCGGCGCCGCCAGGATGAAGCCGTCGACGTACGACGTGGGCGTGGAGGCGTCGCCCAGTTCCAGCGTGGGCGCGAAGCCGCCGTAGATCAGGCGCTCGCCGTCGAACGGCATGGGGTTGTTCCCCGGGGCCAGGCGCGGGTCCTTCATGGCGGCGGCCATGCCGGCGTCGCGGGTGGCCTTGTCCGGCCATTCGATCCACGAGAACACCACGGTCTCGTCGTCCTTGGCCTGCACGGCGCGGAAGAAGTCCGTCACTTCGCCATGGGGCACGTCGTCGCCCCAGCATTCCAGCACGCGGGTGGCGCCGTGGTCGAGGAATACCGCGTCGCCGGCGTTGGCGTGTTCGATGAATTTCTGCTGGTTGGCGGTGGGCACGGCGGCCACGAAGCCATCGATGTACGGCATGGGAACCTCCTGGTTGGGTCGGGTGGATGGGGTCGGGAAACGACACCTTCCTCCAGGCGACGAACACGCCGGGTGAAAATCGACAAGGCCATGCGACGCGTCGCCGTTCAGGCGGCCCGTTCAGCGTTGCAGGCAGCGCCGATAGCGTTCGTCCACGCGGGTGGCGAACCAGGCGGTGGTCAACTTGCGGGTGATCTTGGGGCTTTCCAGGGTGATGCCGGGGATCATCGCGCGCGGCAGCGGCTTGCCGGCGCGCGCTTCGGCCAGAGCGTAGACGCGGGCGTACAGCCCGGTGTCGTCGAAATCCAGCCGGCCGCCGCGTTGCAGGGCGTCGCGGATGGCGCGGTCGTCCATGCGCAGGTCGCCGGCCAGCGTGCGCACGGCGCGTTCGGTCGGCCGGGCCTGTCCAGCGGCGCGCCCGGTGCCAGCAGATCGCCATCCAGCGCCAGCGGCAGGCCGGTGGCGGTGCCGACCGCGTTCTGGAAGGCGGCGTTGCGGCTGGCGTACCAACCGGCGTTGTAGTCGGCGAAGCGGTGCACCTTGCGCGTGTACGGCGTCCGGTAGCCCAGCAGGTGGGCGATGCCGAAATGCAGGCCGCCACGGCGGGTGAACACTTCGTCGCGGATGCTGCCGGCGATGGCGTACGGGTAGCCCCCGGCCTTCGATTCGGCGAACGGGATGCCCACCTGCATCGGCCCGCCGGTCTGCACCGGATTGAAGTCGGCGAACAGGCGTTTGCCCAGCGGCACGCTGCCGATCAGGTCTTCGTAGATGTCGCTGAGTTCGCGCTCGGTGCGCACGCGTCGCAGGCGCTCGTTGTAGCTGCGGCCGTCGGGCGAGCGGATCGCCAGCGCGGCGTCGACCATGAACTTCGGTATGCGCAGCGTGGCGGCGCGGCGGTCTATCTCGCCACGGGCGATCTTCGGCAGGTTGGCGACTTCCGGGTTGGCGACGTAGCCGGATTCCTGCTCGATGACCGCCAGCACGGCGCAGATGTTCTCGCTGCCGGGTTCGATGCGCTGCGCCGCGAAGGCGGCCTGGATATCGGCGGCCCAGCCTTCGCGGTCGGCCACGTGCGCCGGCATCCGCCGAACGATCTCGTTGCGCACGTCCGATGGCGGACGCGTGGGCATGGGCGGCTCGGTGGCGCAGCCGGCCAGCAGCACGCAGGCCGTTGCGAAGGCGGCAAGGCGTGCGGGCAGGCGCGGAACCGTCAGCGGATGCGTCATGCGCGCAGCATACGAAGCGGCACGGCGGTCTGCACGCCGGTTCGCCGGCGACGCGCCGTCATGGATAATCGCGGCATGAGGGCCACGACACGATGATGGAACACGCACTGGACAATCCGTTCTGGTCGGCGCTGCGGACGATCCACCGCCATGTCGCGGTGGAGGCGGGCGACGTGGCGCGCTATCCGGCGGACCATGCGCCGTTCCTGGGCGTGGCCTCCGCCGGCGTGGAGGCCGCCGGAGCGTTCGAGGCGCTGGTCGCGCCGGGCGAATCGGTCTACCTGTTGGGCGTGGCCCCCGAGATCCCTCCAGGGTGGACGTTGCAGGCTTTCCGCCCGCTGGCGCAGATGGTCTGCGACGTGCCGATGGAAGTGGCCGACGGGCCCGGGATCGTCCCGCTGACCGAGGCGCATCGCGCCGACGTGCTGGCGCTGACCGCGCTGGTGTACCCGCACTACTTCCGCGAACGCACGATGGCGCTGGGCCGGTACTTCGGCATCTATCAGGACGGCCGGCTGGCGGCTATGATCGGCGAGCGCTTGGGCGCGGACGGATGCCGGGAAATGAGCGCCATCTGCACGCATCCGGATTTCAATGGCCGGGGCCATGCGCGCCGGCTGACGGCATGGCTGAGCAACGACACGCTGGCGCGCGGCGTGCAGCCTTTCCTGCACGTCAGCCACGAAAACACGCGCGCCAAGGCGCTGTACGAACAGATGGGTTACCGCATCCGCCGCGACATCGGCTTCTGGTCGTTGCGCCGGGCGTGAGCGGCGAAGCGAACGACGACATGAAGGAGAGGGCGTGACACGAACGACATGGGTGCTGGCGGTATCGTTGCTGGTGGCGCTGATCGCCCCGCTGGCCTGGGGGATGGTGGAATGGTTGCGTTCACGCCGGCATGCCCCGCAAGCGGCGTCCACGACGACATGGCAATGGAAGGCCGTGCTGGGCTCGATGCTGCTGTACGTACTGGCGTTCAACCTGACGTTCTTCGTGCAGGAACTGTTCCTCGTGGTGCCGAAGGCCCTCACGCCGGGGCTGCAACCCACGCTGTACCACAACAACCACGGCTGGGAAGGCGAGCATCCGCTGGCCGCGCTGTTCCAGGGAACGGGCGCATTGGCGACCTTCGTGGTGGGCCTGCTGTGCCTGTGGGCGGCGCGTCGCGGCGCCGGCCGCACGCCGGCACGGCGGATGGCGCTGGTCTGGATGGCCTACTGCGGCCTGCTGATGGCGTTGCCACAGGTGGTGATCGGCGCATTGAGCGGCGCCAGCGACGTGGGCATGGCGATGGATTACCTGGGCCTGTCCCTTCCCGCCAAGACGTTGGCCGCGGGCATCGCGCTGGCGGCGATCCCGTGGGTGGCGCTGTCGTTGCGGCCTCCGGTGCTGGAGGTCGCTGAAGACGTGTCGTCGTCCGCCACCCCTGCCACAGGCGCGAAACGGATCTTCATGCTGGTCACCTTGCCGGCGTTGCTGGCGGTCGTGGCGATCCTGCCGTTCCGCGTGCCGCGCGAATGGCTCGAAGTGGTGCTCTTGCCGGTGCTGGTGACGGTGCCCGGCATCGCCTGGATGCAGGCGGGGGCGTGGCGCGCGAAGGAGGCGATGCCTTCGGTGCGCGGTCGCTGGCCGCTGGCGGGGCTGCTGCTCGCCACGCTGGCATTGCTGGTGGTGTTCCAGTGGATATTGAGGCCGGGCATCGCATTCCACTGACGGCCGCCGTCTGTCTCGGGGACCGATCTGCGGCACCGTGACGCCGCCGTCATGGCCGGCCGGGCAGGTGTTCAGTGCGCATCTGCGGGGCCGTCGAGATGCTCTTGCAACCGCGTGCGCAGCGGGGCCAGGCGCGCGTATTCGTCCTCCATCCGGGCGCTGGACAGCCAGCGCCCCTGCGCGAAGATGCCGGCGACTTCATCGATGTGCTGGATGTCGGCCAGCGGATCGGCGTCCAGCAGCACCAGGTTGGCGGCCTGGCCCTCGCGCACGGCGCCGCTGCCGGCCTGCGGGTCCAGCAGGCGATGGGCATTGAGGCTGGCGGCGCGGAGTACGTCCAGCGGAGACAGGCCGATCTCGCGCAGTTCGATCATTTCCTGTTGCACGCCGTGGCCGAACGCCAGGCCGGGCAATGCCGAGTCGGTGCCCACGGTGAGCGGCACGCCACGCTTCCACAGTTCGCGCGTCAGCATGCGGGCGAAGTCGTAGCCGGCGGAGAACTGCGCCGCCCCGTCCTGCTGCCGGAACGCCTCGCTCAGGTAGCGATTGCGCGGGGCCTGCCAGTCGTGGCGGGTGACCGGGTCCACGCGCGCGTCCCATTCCGGCGGCAACGGCGGCACCGTGCGCTGCACGTACATCTGCACGATGGTCTTCAAGGTGATGAGCGTGGGCGTGACGGCGATGCCGCGCCGCGAGACCAGGTCCGCCAGCGCGTCGATGTCGGCCGGGGCGAAATCGGTCTGACGGCCGTAGCGCGCCAGTTCCTCGCTGTGCGCGATGTTGTCCATCGGGTGGGCGAACGCGAACGCGCGATCGGCGCAGTCGGCACAGCCCAGTTCCGGCAGATGGCCGCTGGTGACGAAGCCTTGGCGATGCGATTCCTCCACCACGGCCCGGTAGGTCTCGCGGTTGAGGAACTGGTAGGGCTTGATCAGGTCGTAGCCGCGTGTCTTGGCCTGGCGCACGGCGGCGATGCCGTCGGCGGCGGTGGTGGGGGCGTCGATGCGCGAAGGGGGAACGGGTTGTTCCGGCTTCGTCGCAACGGCGGCGCGGGGGCCGTTGATGCGCTTGGCCACGTACAGGCGCGGGCCGGCCACGCGACCGGCCGCGATGGCGTCGCGCAATGCCAGCAGGTGCTCGTCGCTGGCCGCACTGCCGCCCAGATTGGCCACGCCGGTCACGCCCGCGCGCAGATAGCCCAGCAGGACCAGCCGGTCGTAATCGTCGCCTTCGCCCAGCGGCAGCGCGGCGAGGTTGGCGTCCGAACTCGCGCGCAATGCGCCGGCATTGGACAGGTGGGCATGGGCGTCGACGAAGCCCGGCAGCAGGTACTTCCCGCGCCCGTCGATGCGGGTGAAATCCTTCGGTACGCGCAGCCTCGCGGCAGGCGCGATGCGCTCGATGCGGCCGTCGCGCAGCAGTACGGTCTGGTCGGCCAGCACCTGGTCCGTATCAAGGGGGATCACGGTCACGCCGGTGATGGCCCAGCGATCGCCGTGCCCGGCCCCGGTCTGTGCAAGGGCCTGTATCGGTGCCGACGCCAGCAACAGCGCGGCGCAGGCAAGGCGCATCGTATTCACCCACGGCATGTGTTTCCTCCCAGGCATTCTTGCGAATGATAGGAGATGCGTGGTGAAGGCGAAGGGTTTGGATGCGTCGTGCGGCACGACCCGATCCGGACCGCGTGTCGCGTCGGTCCAGCCTGCGCGTAGCCTGTGGAATCCGCGCCGATCGCTTACGTGCGGGTGCGCAGGATGGCGTCAAGCATCGGCAGCACGGTCGGCACCGGCGCCAATCGCGCGTACTTAACGGCCGCTGGCGAAAGGCGCGTCGACCACCGGGGCCCGGCGTCCACGGCGGATCGCCCGGACCTGCAGCGCCATCACGACGAGGAACACCAGCAATGCGCCGCCCACCAGCGCTTGCAGCAGTGGATCCTGCGGTCCGGACACCAGCGGCGCGTCCACCGGCACGCGGGTCAGCGTTTCGGTGAAGCCGGGAATGAAGTGGAAGTAGACCGTCAGCGTGAACGCCAGCGCCGACGCCACGTGCCGCCACGTTCCCGCCACCGCATTGCGGCCCAGCAGCCAGGCCGCCGCCAGCACGATCAGCGTGAGCACGGTGAGCCCATGCGCATCGCTGAACTTGCCGGTGCGCATCAGGAAGAAACTGGTGACGCAGGTGGCGAGGGTGAACCAGGTGTAGGTCTTGCCCAGCGGCGTGGCGTAGCGGATCTCGTGGTAGCGCAGCAGGCCGTACAGGCCCCCGAACAGCGAGACGAGGCTGATGGCGGTATGGAACCAACCGAACGGAGTGATACCCAACATGGCGCGGTCCTCAGGGGATGACAGGAACGGGGGCTTTGGCGGGTGGAACGGGGGCGAGTCGAAGGGCATCAGGTTCCAGCATGTCGCGTGGTCCGTGCCGTGGGGCGCATCATTCGCCTCTTCCGGCAGGACGCAGCCGACACGCTGGCATGCCGTTGCCGGGGTGGCTTGTACGCGCGTGCCTTGCGTCTCTAGGGCATGCAAACACGAACGCCGACCCAGGGCCGGCGTTGCGCGTCATATCGGGACAACATCCATCGCGATCGGCGATGCATGGGTTGGATGCCGCCACCCCCGGCGTGTTGCGCAGGCCCGACGTTGTCCCACCGCAGCGCGGTGCGCCTTCAGTCCGCCATGTTGCGCAACTCGCCCCGCGCCAATGCGGTGGCTTCATCCACCTCCATCGGCCGGCCGAAGAAGTAGCCCTGCATCTCGTCGCAGCCCATCTGCCGCAGGGTATCCAGTTGCTCCTGCGTCTCCACGCCCTCGGCGATCACGCGCAGGCCCATCTCGCGGGCCAGCACGACGATGGTGCGGGCGATGGCGCGGTCGGTGCCTTCGACGGCGATGCCGTCCACGAAGCTGCGGTCGATCTTGAGGATGTCCAACGGCAGCCGTTGCAGGTAGGCCAGGCTGGAATAGCCGGTGCCGAAGTCGTCCAGCGCCAGTTGCACGCCCAGCGCGCTCAATGCCTGCAGCATGTGCAACGCGGCGCCCATGTCCTCCACCAGCACGCTTTCGGTCAGTTCCAGCGTCAGTGCATCGGCGGGCAGGGCATGGCGCTGCAGGCAGTCGGCGATCCAGGGAGCCAGCGTGGGCTGGCCCAGCTGGCTGGGCGACAGGTTGACCGCCATCTTCAGGCCGCGCAGTCCCATCGCCCGCCATTGCGCCAGCTGCTGGCAGGCCTGTTCCAGCACGAAATGGCCGATGTCCTCCATCAGCCCCGCGCTTTCCGCCAGCGGAATGAACAGCGATGGCGGCACTTCGCCCCAGGCCGGATGGCGCCAGCGCGCCAGCGCCTCGAAGCCGGTGAGCTGCAAGGTGTCGCCGGCCACCACCGGCTGGAAGGCGAGCCGCAACTGGCCGCGCGCCACCGCTTCGCGCATCGCGGTGACGCGGCTCAGGCGGTCGCTGGTCTGCTGCTGGTTGCCGGGCGACGGCAGCCGCACCTGGTTGCGCCCGGCGCGCTTGGCCAGGTGGCGCGCGTCGTCCGCGCTGCGCAGCAGGCTCTGCATGTCGTTGCCGTGTTCCGGCGCGTGCGCCAGGCCGATGCTGGCGGTGACGGTGAACGAAGGATGGGTGGAATACAGCGCGATGGGCTGGCCCACCGCGCGCCTGACATCCTCGGCCAATCGGGTGAGCTGGTCGATGTCGGCGTCCGGGTAGTGGATCAGGAAGCCTTCGCCGCCGTAGCGATAGACCCGGGCCTGGTCGATGCAGGCACCGGTGATGCGCTGGCCCATGCGGCGCAGCACTTCGTCGCCGCCGTCGTGGCCGAAGGAATCGTTGACCATGCCGAAGCCGTCCAGGTCCACCATGGCCAGGCCATCCCCGCGCGCGCCGGTGGCGCCGATGCGTTCGGCGATGGCGACGGCCTGCGCGGAGAAGCGCGGCAGGCCGGTGGCGCTGTCCATCGCCGCGGCATCGTTGAGGCGGCGCTGCGCATCCAGGCGGCGTTCGGTTTCCAGCAGCAGCGATTGCGCCGATTCGGCCGCCTCGCGCGCGCGCCGGCGCGAAATGTCGAACAGGAACAGCACGAACGAAATCAACAGGCCGCTGCTCAGTCCGCCCACCACCAGCGCCCGCGGCAGGGCGAACGAGGTCACCGCCGGCGGCGACCAGATCTCCAGCCGCACCTGGTGGCCGGCCAGGGACAGCGACTGGATCGACAGCGGCGGTCCCAGCGGACGCCCCTGTTCCACCACCGGCATGCCGGGCGAGGTCGCGCGCACGGGGCGGTCCGACAGCACGGCCTTGCTGAGGGTCTTGATGAAGTCTTCCAGCGCGATGAAACCCTGCGTGCGCCGGCCGGCGTTGTCCACCGTCAGCCACCAGCCGCCCGGCACGGTCTGCACGTGCCCGTCGCGCGCCACCGGCATGGGCGGCGAGGGCGCGGCCGGCGCGTCGAAGCCGGGCATCACCCAGCGGAACTCGTTGTCGGTCCCGCTGCTGCGCACCACGCGGAATCCCGCGTAGGCGCGCACCATGTCGTCCACATGCTCGTGGAAAAGGGCTTCGGCGCGGTCTTCGCGCGCGCTGGCCAGCGCGGTCGAGAGTTGGCGCAAGGCACCGCGCCGCAGTTCCACGCCGCGCAGGAACGTGGGCTCCGCGTTCTCCATCTGCGTCCGCATCACGCGCCGCGCCATCGTGTCGCGGTCGGCGGTGGCGGCCATCCAGTACAGTCCGCCGAGCAGCAGCGCGGCGGCCATCGGCAGCATGCCGAAGATGCGGTCGCGCAACGAGCTTTCGCCGGCCACCGCCAGCGCCAGGCCCAGCACCACCAGTTGCGCGGAAGCGGCCAGCGATACCTGGTAGATCGCCAGCCCTTCGCGATGGTGGGGCAACTGCATCACCAGGCCCAGCGTCGCCATGCCCGCCACCGAGGCCATCGCGATGCCCAGCCCGCGCACCAGCCCCCAGCGCAGGGAGGCCCAGCGTTGCCCGGCCAGCGGCACCAGCGCCACCGCCGCCCATGCGGTCAGCACGCCGTAGTCGGTGTAGCCGCCGATCAATGGCGTGGTCGCGCGCGGCAGCCAGCCCCATTGGTGCAGCAGGGCATTCAATGGCGTGGTGATGCCGCCCAGGGTCTGCAGCAGGGTGAGTGCCAGCGGCACCAGCACCAGCGCCAGCAGCACGCCCGATGCCTTGCCCTTGCCGGCCTGCCGGCAGAGCAGGGCAAGCGCCAGCAGCGCCACGCTCAGCGTGGACAGCGGCCGCATGGGCGGGTAGTCCACGCCCAGCCGGCCGATCAGGCTGCCATCGGCATGCCAGCCCAGCAACGCCAGCAGGGTGAAGGCCAGCGCGAAGGCGACCAGTTCCGCGGAAATATCCAGCGCGCGGCCTGCGCGCAGCGCCGGTGTGTTCACCAGCAGGAACAGGGCCAGGGCCGACAGCGCCAGCGACCAGCCAATCTCGGCCGGTGCGCCGCCGGGTTGCAGCGCCGCCAGCAAGGGCTGCACCGCCAGCAACAGCAGCACGGCGGCGAACAGCCGCAGCAGGAATTCGCCCAGTGCATCGCGTCGCAGGCGCGCCCAGACGATGCCGGCCGCGGCGAACAGCACGCAACAACCCGCCAACTGCCCCGACTGCTTCATGTGGATCAGGAACAGCGCCGTCACCGATACCGCGATCACCTGCCGTATGCGCAGGTTCTCGCTGCGCCAGCTGGCGATGACCAGCAGCACGCCGACCAGGGGCAGGCTGTCGTCCAGCAGGGTGTCGGCATTCGCGTTCAGCGCGGTAAAGCCAGCCGCCAGCAACCAGGCCAGGGCGGCCGAAAAGCGCTGGGCCCACTGGACGGGCCGGCGTAGGTCCTGGTGTATCGCCAATGCGTTCCCCTGCGGGGCCGACAACCCCGGCACTGTGATACCCAAATCGCCGCCGGGCCGCAAGCGCCGTCGCACGGTTGCGTGGACGGGCTGCCCACTTCCGCCATCGGGTACTCAAGTGTCGCCGCATGGGTCCGATAACGACAGGATGCACCGACTCCGCGCGGATGCCGGGCCGCACACACCACGACGCCCCGTCCGGCACGCGGCCGGACGGGGCGTCGGAGCGACGCGCGGTGCCGGGGTCAGCCTTTCGCGAACGCCAGCATGTCGGCGTTGAGCTTGTCCTTGTGCGTATCGGTGATGCCGTGCGGCGCGCCCGCGTAGACGATCAGCTGGCTGTCCTTGACCAGCTTGGCCGAGGCGCGCGCGGCGGCGTCGATAGGCACGATCTGGTCGTCGTCGCCGTGCACGATCAGCGTGGGCACGTCGAACTTCTTCAGGTCCTCGGTGAAGTCGGTTTCCGAGAACGCCTTGATCGAGTCGTAGGTGTTCTTGTGTCCGCCCTGCATACCCTGCAGCCACCAGGCATCGATCACGCCCTGCGAGGGCTTGGCGCCCGGACGGTTGTAGCCGAAGAACGGACCGCTGGGGATGTCCTTGAACAATTGCGCGCGGTTGGCCAGCAGGCCGGCGCGGATACCGTCGAACACGTCGATGGGCAAGCCGCCGGGATTGGCCTCGGTCTTGACCATCAGCGGCGGCACGGCGGAGACCAGGCCGGCCTTCTTCACCCGCTTGGTGCCATGGCGGCCGATGTAGCGCGCCACCTCGCCGCCGCCGGTGGAGAAACCGAACATGGTGATGTCCTTGACGTCCAGGTGATCCAACAACTGCGCCAGGTCGTCGGCGTAGTGGTCCATGTCGTTGCCGTCCCACGGCTGGCTCGAGCGCCCATGGCCGCGACGGTCGTGCGCGATCACGCGGAAGCCGTTGTCGGCCAGGTGGTACATCTGCGACTCCCAGCTGTCCGACGACAGCGGCCAGCCATGGCTCAGCGTCACGACCGGGCCGTCCTTCGGGCCCCAGTCCTTGTAGTAGAGCTGCACATCGTCTCGGGTGGCGAACAGGCCCATGGTCTTTCTCTCTGCAGGTGGGGGAAGGGAAGCGGCGGTCGCGCTGGTGTCAGGCGGCGTCGAGGGCGAGCACGACGACAGCGGCACGATGGCGCCGGCGGTCAGCGCGGCGCCCGCCAGCATCAACTGGCGCCGCCGCAGGTCGATGGCGCGGGGGATTTCCTGGTCGGGCATGTCGGGTTTCCGGCAGGGGCGAGTCGTCCGCGACACTTTTCCATCGGCGGTGTCCTGCCGATTGCATCGGCGTGCGCGGATTCGCCGGGGCGACTGTCGCAGTGGTGGGCGGATGGGGGATGGTGATCGCCTCCGATGGCCCTGGCTGCGATCGACAGGCTGTCGCCGCGGGCAGAATTTGCTTCGACTCTATCGTGATGGGCGTCAAGGTCCCGTGGGCAATCCGTGCCGCCACGTTCACGCCATCGATACGACGTGTTCACGCGACCGGGGGAACTCGCAAGAGCGTTGATGCGAAAGGGATTCACCATCGCGTTTCGTTTCGTGAAAAACATGCGCACGGTTCCATCATGCGGATTGTCTGAACATGTGTTTACGATCTTCACGCCACGCATGAAGCGCATGAATGAAATTCGCGCGGCAGCGCCATTCCTGCTATCGACAATCGACAGGGGCACCCACCGCACGCGCGCTGCCGTGCCGGGTTCCCGATGCAAGGAGATCCCTTCATGGCAAGCGGAACGTCCCGCAACGCCCTACTCGCCGTCAGCCTGCTGACGGTCGCCCTTGGCGGCTGCTCCAACTACATCAAGCGCGACGAGTTCGACAGCACCATTGCCGACCTGCGCGCCACCGACCAGCGCCTGCAGTCGCAGATCGACGCGCTGTCGCAGAAGCACGACGCGCTGGTCACCCGACTGGCCGGCCGCACCCGCGTGGAAACCGGCGCGCATTTCGCCACCAACGACGCCACCCTCGGCGAACAGGACAAGCCGCTGCTGGACGACTTCGCCCGGGTGATCCGCGAGAGCCACGCCGATGCCATCGTCACCGTCGAAGGTTTCGCCGACCCGTCCGGTTCGGCCGCGTACAACAAGCGCCTGGGCCAGCGTCGCGCCGAGGCCGTGCGCGATTACCTGGTCGGCAGCGGCCTGAACGCCGCGCAGGTGCGCGCGGTGAGCTATGGCGAGGATCGCAACCGCCAGGTGCGGGATGGTGCGGTGGGCGAGGCGGGCCGCGACAACCGCCGCGTCGCGCTGGTGATCGACTACGCCGGGGCGCCGCGCACCGCGGCCATGTGACCGCCGGCCAGGCGGGTTCCGCGTTTCCCCGCCCGCGCCGGGCGGGGAGGCGGGGGTGTGCCGGGCGGACTCCGCCGCATGACCTGGGACGCTTGCCAGCGGGCGTGCCGACGCTGGTTCATGCCATTCCCGACCACACGCCGGCCATTCGCTGAAATCCGTTCGCCGACCGAGGGTGGCCGCTCCGCTCCCGGCCGGTGCGCTAGAGTCGCGTCACTGCCATTCGCCGCGGGAGTCCGACATGCCGATCGAACTGAAGATGCTGGCCTGGTCCATCGCCTTGGGGTTGCTGCATGTGCTGGTGGGGGCGGCGCTGGCCACCCGCCAGCGCGGGTTGAAATGGAACGTCGGGGCGCGCGATGCCGTACTGCCGCCGTTGCAGGGCGTGGCCGCCCGGGTCGACCGTGCCCTGCGCAACTTCCTGGAGACATTTCCCTTCTTCGTGGCCGCGGCCCTGGCCGTGGCGCTGCTGGAGCGGGGCGACGCCGCCACCGCATTGGCGGCGCAGGCTTATTTCTGGGCGCGGCTGGTGTACGTGCCGCTGTATGCGGCGGGGATTCCCTACCTGCGCACGCTGGCATGGGCGGTATCGCTATGGGGCATCCTGCAACTGCTGTGGGCGCTGCTCTAGGCGGAAGGGGAGGAGGGAAGTCGTGCGCTTTGCGCACTGCAGGCCGGCGGCCGCGCCGCCTGCAAAGGGTAAGAGTGGGCGCTTTTGCTCTTGCTTGCAGGCGGCGAAGCCGCCGACTTTCCCCTTTCCCATTCCCAGCGGCTTCTGGCCGCGGAGTGGCCGCTGCCGGGTTCATCGAGGGGTGGGGTTGGCAACGCGGTTTGACACTAGACTAGGCATCACCCCACCACGTCACGGCCCGCCCGGCCGCGATGGAACCCCTCAGCACAGCGGATGTTGTCCCGGTACCTGCCCACATCGCGAGCCCTCTGGCCGTTGGCCGCCATCCTGGCGTTGAGCGCCTGCCAGCCCTCGTCGCCGCCGGGCGACAGCGCCCCCGATGCGCAGGCGCAGGCGCCCGGGTCCGAGCCGCCCGCCGGATCGGACCCGGGCAAGCCCCCGGCCGAGGATCCGACCAGTGGCGCGATCTCGACCGAGCCGATGGCCCCGACCGCGCCCGACAGCGGCCTGCCGACCGACTGGCCGCTGGCCAAGGTCAGCTCCGGCACGGCGAGGATCAGTTGCCAGGCCGACTACAACACCGAGCAGGGCGACGGCGAGCCGCTGGAATCGCTGGCCTTCTTCAGCGTGGTGGATGCGTTGTCGCCGTGCCAGAAGGGCGGCGTGCTGCGGCTCCGCTACGAAGGCAAGATCGCCTCGGACTTCACCGACCTGGTCGTGCGCGTGTCCGACATCGCCGCGCGCATGGGCATCGAGAAACGCATCCTGGACATCGACTCCGCTGGCGGCCAGGTCGAGGACGCCATCAAGGCCGGCGACGCCATCGGCGCCACCCGCTGGACCATCTGGGTGCGCGAGGACTCGGTCTGCCACAGCGCATGCGTGTTCGTGCTGGGCGCGGGCGACAACCGCATGATTTCCGGCAGGGTGGGCGTGCACCGCATCATCCGCATGAGTTCCACCGCCACCACGCGCAGCGAGTTGAACCAGGAACTGCGTGGCGTCTACACGCGGGTGAAGGACTACCTGGAGCGCAACGGCGTGGCCGTCGCCGTGGCCGACCTGATGATGACCGTGCCCAACCGCCGCCTGCGCCTGCTGAGCAAGAACGAACTGCAGGAATACGGCCTGGACGGCACCAACGCCGCGCAGGACGACCTGGACCGGCTGCAGTTGATGCGTCGCTGCGGCGAGGATTTCGTGCAGCGGCGCGATGCCTTCATGCGGCGTTTCGACATCGACTGCAAGGCGCCGAACGCCGACCTGGATGCGATGCAGGCGTGCGGACTGGCGCTGCGCGAGCGCTACCAGTTCCCCGACGGCAAGTGCCCGGCCGACAGTCCATTTTCCGAGTTCGACCGCACCGAGGAAGCCAGCGCCGCGCCGTGACCGTCAGGCCGCGGCGGCGACGCGTATCTCGACATCGTCGATCCGCACCACGTGGCCGGCGCGGATCTTGGCGGTTTTGCGCAATTCCACCATGCCATCGACGGTGACCGCGCCGCTGGCGACGATGGCCTTGCCCTGTCCGCCACTGTCCGCGATGCCCACCAGCTTGAGCAGTTGGTTGAGTTCCACGTGGTCGCGGTCCAGTTCGAAATCGATGCGTCGCATGCGGGCAGTGTAAGGCAGGCCGGGTTCACTCCCGTTCGAAGCGCGCGACTTCGTCGAGCAGCCGGCGGCCGCGGCGGATGCTCTGGCTTTCGTCCAAGCTCTCTTGCCGGCCCTGGACGGCGCGGCGGCGGTGTTGCCAATACATCGCCGCCATCGTGGCCAGCCACCCGACCACGCCGATCGCGAGGCTGGCGCTGATCCAGACGGGCGTGCCGGCCGAGGGATCCACTTCGCCCAGTCCGGCGAAGCCCACCACCACCAGCACCCACATGATCCACCAGGGAAGTCCGCAGACGTTGGCGTTGATGGCGTAGAAGCGCCGCAGCAGGGCGAACTTCTTCTGGATCTTCATCACCGGCGCGGCATAGTCGACGCTGGCGATCAGGCTCATGGTGATGCTGGCCATCACGATGGTCACAACGCCGAAGGCGTGCAGCAGGATGCCGGTGGCGAACAGCCCGGGCACGTCGGTGTTGCGCGTCCAGCAGGCGACGCCCAGCAGCAGGATGCACAGGCCCAGGACGGCCTGCAGGGCCTGGCCCCAGAACAGCGGGCGCAGGCTGCTGCGCACCTTGTCCAGCTTGCGGTCGCGCAGGAGTTGCCACTGGATCTCTTCCTGGCGTTCGAGTCGTTGCCCCAGCGCTCGCCAGGCCGCTTTCAGATCGTCCGGTTCCATGATTGTTTTCCTCGCGTGTGCGTTCAGAGTTCGTCGCGGATGCGTTGCTTGAGGCGGCCGATCTTGGTCGCCACGTTGGTTTCGCTGATGCCCAGGACATCGGCGATGTCCCGGTAGCTGTGGTCTTCCAGGTAGAGCAGCAGCAGGGCGCGGTCCAGCGCCGGCTGCTGGCGGATGAAGCGGTACAGCAGGTCGACCTGCTGTTGCGCCTCGTGGTCGTGCGCGCGCGGATCGGCGGTGTCGTGGCGCGCGTCGTCCCAGGATTCGGCCTGTTGCGGCCCGCGTGTCCGCTGGCGGACATGGGAAATGGCCACGTTCAGGGCGATGCGGTACATCCATGTAGCGAACGGGCGCGCGGGGTCGTAGCCGGGGAACGATCGCCAGAGTTGCGCGGCGATCTCCTGCGCCAGGTCGTCGCGGTCGTCGGGGTGCCAGGCGTAGGTGCCCGCCACCTTCACCACGATGCCGCGATGCTGCAGCAGCAAGGCCTGGAACCGTTGGGCGGTCGCTTCGTCGGTGCGGGTGTCCATCTGTGCGGTGGTCGATGCCATCCCCATTGCCTTTGCCGATTGTGCGGGTCTGGAGGGTGATTCGCGGGGAGGGCGGAAAAATCACAGCCGTCACGGATTCGTGCACGCCACATGAAGGACTGGCGCCGTACGCTAGCGGACGGCACGTATTGAGCGGACAATCAGGCCGACCCTTGGAGAATCCCTTGAGCGCTGCCGCCACGTTGTCCAACCCCGCCGCGCAGCTGCGCACCCTGTGCGCGCCCTTCGCCAAGCCGAAGATCGGCCGCGCCGTATGGCAACTGCTCAACACATTGCCGCCGTTGCTGGTGCTGTGGGCGCTGATGGCCTGGAGCGTGGTCGATGGCTGGGGCTACGGCTGGACGCTGCTGATGGCGGTTCCGGCGGCCGGGCTGTACGTGCGGCTTTTCATCATCCAGCACGACTGCGGCCATGGTTCGTTCTTCGCCAGCCGCCGCGCCAACGACATCGTCGGCGGCTGCCTGGGCGTGATCACCCTGTTCCCCTACGGCTACTGGAAGAAGACCCACGCCATCCACCATGGCACTTCCGGCAACCTGGACCGCCGCGAGATGGGCGACATCGAAACCCTGACCGTGGCCGAGTACGAAGCGCTGCCGTGGATCAGGCGCCTGGGCTACCGCCTGTACCGCAGCACGCCGGTGCTGCTGGGCGTGGGGCCGCTGTACCAGTTCGTCATCAAGCACCGCTTCCCGTTCGACCTGCCTTTCAGCTGGAAGAAGGAGTGGGCCAGCGTGATGACCAACAACCTGGCGCTGGCTTTGACCGTGCTGGGGCTGGGCTTCGTGATCGGCTGGCACACGGTGCTGCTGGTGCACCTGCCCATCGTGCTGATCGCCGGCGCGGTGGGCGTGTGGCTGTTCTACGTGCAGCACACCTTCGAGGAGGCCTACTGGTCGCGCCGCGAAGACTGGGATGCCGGGCAGGCCGCCATGGTGGGCAGTTCCTTCCTGGACCTGCCGCAGGTGCTGCACTGGTTCACCGGCAACATCGGCTACCACCACATCCACCACCTGGCCTCGCGGATCCCCAACTACCGGCTGCGCGAGGCGTTCGAGTCCAGCGAGTTGCTGCGCATGGCGCCGCGGCTGACCCTGTGGAGCAGCCTGAAATGCGCCCGCCTGAAGCTGTGGGACGAACAGACGCGCCGCATGGTGGGCTTCGGCCGCCGGATGCGCCGCAGCGCCGACTGACAGTTTCGGCCGGCTCCGGGCCGCCGGTGGCGGCCCTCGGCAGGCTAACCCGATGGCCCGCGGACCCGTCCGGGGCGACAGGGCAGGGCCCGAAGGCGCACAATATGCGGCTGGCGTGCGACTCCGCGACGCCTCCGGAGTAGCCGCATGTCCACCGAATCCCCCGCCTCCCCCCTGCTGTTCGCCGACCTGAACCTGCCCGCCACGGTCATGGCCGCGATCGCCGAGGTGGGTTACGAGACCCCGTCGCCGATCCAGGCGGCCACCATTCCGGCCATGCTGGCCGGCCGCGACGTGCTGGGCACCGCCCAGACCGGCACCGGCAAGACCGCCGCGTTCGCGCTGCCGGTGCTGGCCAACATCGACATGCAGGCCGGCAAGCCGCAGGCGCTGGTGCTGGCGCCCACGCGCGAGCTGGCCATCCAGGTGGCCGAGGCGTTCCAGAAGTACGCCGGCAAGATCCCCGGCTTCCACGTGCTGCCCATCTACGGCGGCCAGAGCTACCACCCGCAGCTGCACGCGCTGAAGCGCGGCGTGCACGTGGTGGTGGGCACGCCCGGCCGCGTCATCGACCACCTGGAGCGCGGTTCGCTGGACCTGTCCGGCCTGACCACCCTGGTACTGGACGAAGCCGATGAGATGCTGCGCATGGGCTTCATCGACGACGTCGAGACGGTGCTGAAGAAGACCCCGGAAACGCGTCAGGTGGCGTTGTTCTCCGCGACCATGCCGCCGGCGATCCGCCGCATCGCGCAGACCTACCTGAAAGACCCGGTCGAGGTGAACATCGCCTCCAAGACCACCACCTCGGCCAACATCCGCCAGCGTTACTGGTGGGTCAGCGGCATGCACAAGCTGGATGCGTTGACCCGCATCCTGGAAGTGGAGCCCTTCGACGGCATGATCGTGTTCGCCCGCACCAAGGCGGCGACCGAGGAACTGGCCGACAAGCTGCAGGCGCGTGGCCTGGCCGCCGCCGCCATCAACGGCGACATGCAGCAGGCCGCGCGCGAGAAGACCATCCAGCAGCTCAAGGACGGCAAGCTGGACATCCTGGTGGCCACCGACGTGGCCGCGCGCGGGCTGGACGTGGAGCGCGTCAGCCATGTGCTGAACTACGACATCCCGTACGACACCGAAAGCTATGTGCATCGCATCGGCCGCACCGGCCGCGCCGGACGCAGCGGCGAGGCGATCCTGTTCGTCACCCCGCGCGAGAAGGGCATGCTGCGCGCGATCGAGCGCGCCACCCGCCAGCCGATCGAGGAAATGCAGCTGCCCAGCGTGGAAGCGGTGAACGACCGCCGGGTGGAGAGGTTCCTGTCGCGCATCACCGACACGCTGGCGGCCGGCAAGGCGGGCGAGTTCCGCGCGCTGATCGAACGCTACGAGCGCGAACAGAACGTGCCGGCGGTGGATATCGCCGCGGCGCTGGCGCAACTGGTGCAGGGCGATACCCCGCTGCTGCTGTCGCAGGACCGCGCACCGCGCGAGCGCCCTGTGGGAGGGGCTTCGGCCCCGACCGGCAAATACGGGCGCAGTGGGAACGTCGGGGCTGAAGCCCCTCCCACGAGAAGCGCGCGCTTCGACAAGCCCGAGCGCCCGCGCATCGAACGCCCCGACTTCGACCGACCGCGCGCCGACAAGCCGCCGCGCGGCGCGCCGGAAGTGGGCATGGAGAGCTACCGCATCGAAGTGGGCCACGCCCACGGCGTGAAGCCGGCCAACATCGTCGGCGCCATCGCCAACGAGGCCGGGCTGGAAAGCCGCTACATCGGCCGCATCGACATCCACGACGACTACACCGTGCTGGATCTGCCCGAAGGCATGCCGCGCGAAGTGCTGACCCACCTGAAGAAGGTCTGGGTGTCCGGCCAACAATTGCGCATCCACAAGGCCGGCGAAGAGGCGGGCGACGCGCCGCCCCGCCGTTTCGGCAAGCCCGGCACCGGCAAACCGGGTGGCGGCAAGCCGGGTTTCAAGCCGCATGCCGGCAAACCGCACCGCAAGGGCCCGCCGCGCTCCAGCGGCGAGTGACTCACGCGGGGTCCGCGCCATGCCGGACCGTCGGATCCTGCCGCTGGATGACCGCGTTCTGGTCAACACCCTCAGCCAGTTCGCTTTCGAGATATGCCCGGTGGGCGGTCCGCTGAAGCGCGAATCGCGCAAGGCGAAGAAAGCCGCCGGTTGAGCCAAGCCGCGGCTTCGGCTTGGATTGTGGGAGCGACATCAGTCGCGACCGGAAATATCCACGTCGCGACTGACGTCGCTCCCACAGGGGAAGTTCCGCGAAGACTTTCCCGCTGCACCCGCGCCGGCGATCGCCGATAATGCCAGGATGACCCAGCGCCTGAACAAACACATCGCCGAGACCGGCTTCTGTTCCCGCCGCGAAGCGGACCGGTTGATCGCCGAACGTCGCGTCACCGTGAACGGCATCGCCGCGGGCGTCGGCGCGGTGGTGGGCGAGGGCGACGAAGTGCGCGTGGACGGACAGCCGCTGAAGGCGCGTGCGGCCAGGGCCGGCAAGCGCAAGCATGTCTACATCGTGCTGAACAAGCCGGTCGGCATCACCTGCACCACCGAATCGTCGGTGAAGGGCAACATCGTCGAATTCGTCGGCCACGAGCAGCGCATCTTCCCGATCGGCCGGCTCGACAAGGATTCGGAGGGACTGATCCTGCTGACCAGCAACGGCGACATCGTCAACCAGATCCTGCGCGCGGAGAACCGCCACGAGAAGGAATACCTGGTCGCCGTCAACAAGCCGGTCACCGACGAGTTCCTGCGTGGCATGGCGCGCGGCGTGCGCGTGCACGGGCAGACGACGCTGCCGTGCCGCGCCAGCCGCATCGCCAAGTTCGGTTTCCGCATCACGCTGACGCAGGGCCTGAACCGGCAGATCCGCCTGATGGCGGCGGCCTTCGACTACCGCGTGACCCAGTTGCGCCGCGTGCGCATCGACAACATCAAGCTGGGCGACCTGAAGCCGGGACGCTGGCGCAACCTGACCGACCAGGAACTGCAGGGCCTGCTGCCGCAACAGCAGGTGTGGTGAGCGACGCACGCCTTGCGCGCGGACATGGCCCCATGACCAAGCCTCGCAAGACGGTTACCGCTGATCGGGCCGTTTGATCAAAATCAATGCCGCCCGCCCCTGGCTCGGGCATCCTCAAGGCCAGGGCGGAGCATCGGGACTTCGCCAGGCACCGGAGAAAGCCCATGAAGATCCTGTTGGCCGTGGATGGGAGCCAGATCGGTTTGACCGCCGTGCACCAGGTGGTGGAACTGGCCAAGGCGCTGGCCGAACCGCCCACGGTGACATTGCTGTATGCCGACCCGCCGCTGCTGCGCTCGGTGGCGCTGGAACTGGGCAACGATGGCGTGCAGAGCTACCACGCCGAGAACGGCGCCTACGCGCTGAAGAAGGCGCGCGCCGCCTTGAAGCGCGCCAAGCTGCCGTTCGTGGAGAAGGTGGTGGTGGGCGAGCCGGCCGACTCCATCGTCAAGCAGGCCAAGGCCGAGAAAGCCGACCTGGTGGCGATGGGCACGCATGGCCGTGGCGCATTGAAGCAACTGCTGGTCGGCTCGGTGGCGCTGAAGGTCATCGCGACCAGTCCCGTGCCGGTGCTGGTCGCCCGTTGAACCGTGCGAGAGGGGCGCTCCCGGGTCGGGCGTCCCCTCGACGCGCTTGAAAAGCGCGGCCGCTCGCGGTTCAGTCCACCAGGCCCTTCGCTTCGGACGTGCCCAGCACTTCCGGGTGGTGGATTTCTTCCTGCCGGGATTTCCTGTCGCCCAGCAGCGGATGCAGGAACACCGCCGCCAGGATGATCGCCACGCCCAGGTAGAACAGTGGCGTCAGTTCGCGCTGTTCGCCCAGCAGCACGATGGCCAGCAGGATGGCGTAGATCGGTTCCAGGTTGGTGACCAGCTGCACGCCGTAGGCGCTGAGATGGCGCAGCGCCACCAGCGACAGCGCGAACGGCAGCAGCGTGCACAGCAGCGACAGCACCAGCAGCAGCATGCCGTCTTTCAGGCTGGGCAGGACGAACAGGTCGCCGGCGAACGAGGGGAAGATCGCCGGCATCAGCGGTGCAAGCAAGGTCAGCAGCAGCGTGCCCGCGCCCAGTTCCAGCCCGGTGATGGTGAGCGGTTCGCCATGCTCGATCAGGCGCTTGTTCAACGGGCCGAAGATCGCCACCAGCAGCGCCGAGATCGCGCCGACCACCACGCCCAGGCGCATGCCGTCGGGGATGCCGCCGACCACCAGCGCCACGCCGGGCAACACGGCCAGGCCGAACAGCAGTTCGCGCACGGAAAAAGGGCGGCGCGTGAGCCAGGGTTCGATGACCGAGGTGAAGGCCGGCGCCAAGGCGATGCAGGTGACCGCCACCGAGGCGTTGGACAGCTTGATGGCGCCATAGAAGGTCAGCCAGTGCAGGGCGACCACCACGCCGATGCCGCAGTACGCCAGCACCAGCTTCGCCGGCATCGCGCGCAGTCCGCGCCAGACACGCGGCACCAGCGCCAGCGCGGCCACCACCAGCAGCATGCGCCACCACACCAGCGGCAGGGCGGTCAGGCTGATCAGTTTCCCCAGGATGGGCGTGAAACCCCAGAGCAGGACGCAGAAATGGATCTGTAGCTGGGCTTTGGTGGTGGGAAGCATGGGCATCCCGCTATTGTGCGGGAAGCCGTATGGGCTGGCGATGCCGGGAGATGCCGATGGACGATGCGGAACGCACCTTTCTCGCGGACCTGTTTGCGCTGCTGGGGCCGGTGGCGTTGCGGGCGATGTTCGGCGGACACGGGCTGTACCACGACGGCATCATCATCGGCATCGTGGTCGACGGCGAGGTATACCTGAAGACCGATGCGCAGACGCAGCCGATATTCGCAGCAGCAGGGGGCGAGCCATTCGTCTACGTCTCCCGCCAGCGGACCGTTGCGATGAGTTACTGGTCCGTGCCGGCCGAGGCGATGGAATCCGCGACGGAAATGCTGCCATGGGCCAGGCTGGCCCACGCGGCCGCGCTGCGCACTGCGGTGCGCAAGCCCGCCGCCAGGACGCGTCGGAAATAGCGGACGCGGCTGCACCGACGTTCGTCCCTCCCGTCATGGCATGCTGTGGGCAGACGCCAGGAACCCGCCATGCCCGCCGGATCCCTTTTCTCTCCCGCCAGCCGCCTGGGCGTCGCCGCGACCGGTGGGGTCGCGCTGGCGTCGCTCGCCCTGCAGTACGCGCTGATCCTGCTGCTGACCCGCGATAACATCGGTCCCATGCTGGGTACCGTGCGGTTCTTCAGTTACTTCACCATCCTGAGCAACCTGGCGGTATCGCTGGTCGCGCTGCATGTGGTGTTCGCGCGCACGGGATTCTTCACGCGCCCATCGGTGCGCGCCGCCGTCGCGCTCTACATCGGCATCACCGGCCTCGTCTATGCCGTCATCCTGCGCCATACCTGGAACCCGGAAGGCGCGATGTGGTGGTCGGACGCGGGCCTGCACTATGCCGTTCCCGCGCTTTACCTGGCGTGGTGGCTGTGGCTGGCGCCGCGCGGCGCGCTGGCGTGGCGCCAGGTAGCGGGCTGGCTGCTGTTCCCGGCCGTCTACGTGGCGTGGATATTCCTGCGGGGGGAATGGCTGGGCGAATATCCCTATCCGTTCATCGACGTGGCGCAGCTCGGTTGGCAGCAGGTGCTGGTCAACGCTTTCTGCCTGTTGCTGCTGTTCCTGGTCGTGGGCCTGGCGCTGGTGGCGCTGGACCGTCTGCTGGCGCGTCGGCAGGCGGCAGCCGCGACGTGAGTCGCGATCCGCGTCGCGACTATCGTTTTCGTACCACTGTTTCTGATGCGGCCGGCGTTGGCGTGGCACTGCATATGCTGTTGAAGCGGCACTGCGTTATCGACGCAGAAAGCGTCGCGCCCGAGGGCGTTCCTGCGGGCGCTTCGTCACGGCAGCAAGCGGATCAGCGCCATCGCCGCGGCCGGATTGCGTTCCTTGGTGCTGCTGATGAAGAACACGAACACATCGCGTCGCGGCAGCGCGGGCGCCGGACCGGCCGCATGCGGCAATTCGGCGATGTCCTCCCCGCGGGCCCAGGCCTGCGCGCGCGTGGCCCACTGCATCAGTTCGGCCGGCGGGTAACCGGTCTCGATGGGCTGGGAGCGCATCAGCCGCGCATAGGCGAAATCCGCGGTCAGGTCGGCGAAGGAAGGGTGTTCGGGGGAGTCGGTGAACACGGTGGCGACCCGGTGTTTCCGCGCCAGTCCGATCAGTTCGTCGCCGACCGCCGCCGGGTCGCGGATTTCCAGCGCATGGCGCAGAGGGCGGCCGTTGAGCGCACGCGGCAGCAGGCCGAGGAGCTCGTCCAGTTCGCCGGCTTCGACGCGGCGGCCCTTCTCGAACTGCCAGACCAGCGGTCCCAGTTTTGCGCCCAGTTCGCCGATGCCACCGACGAAATCCTCGACCTGCGCCCGCGCCGAGGCCAGCGAACGCGACTGCATGATGCGCTTGGGCGCCTTGGCCGAGAACACGAAGCCATCCGGCGCTTCGTCGCGCCACTTCGCGTAGGTGGCGGGCTTCTGCGTGCCGTAGTAGGTGCCGTTGATCTCGATGGCGGTCAGCCGGCGGCTGGCGAATTCCAGTTCGCGCCGCTGCGGCAGGCCGGCGGGATAGAAATTGTTGCGCCAGGGCGCGAAAGTCCAGCCTCCGATGCCCACGCGGATGCCATGGGGCGCGGAAGGCGGAGGTGCGGCGAACAGGTCGTCCATGCGGGGATCATCGAGGGGAAGACTGCCGCGGCAGGATAGCCCGGCCCGCGGACATGCGCGTTACCATCGTGTCACCGTCCTTCCCGGAATCCGCCATGTCCTGGACCACGCCCGACCTCTGCGACCGGTTCCCGGATGTGCGCGTGCCCGAACCGGTGTTCCGCCACTACGGCGGTCGTACCGCTTTTTGCGGGCGGGCGGCCACCGTGCGTTGCTTCGAGGACAACTCGCGCGTTCGAGAACTCGCCGGCACGCCCGGCGAAGGCCGGGTGATGGTGGTCGATGGCGGCGGCTCGCTGCGGCGCGCGCTGCTGGGCGACCAGATCGCGGCCAACGCGGTGAAGAACGGTTGGGCCGGTTTCCTGATCTTCGGCTGCGTGCGCGATGTCGAAGCGCTGGCGCAGTTGCCGCTGGGCGTGCAGGCGCTGGCCGCGCATCCGATGAAAACCGAGAAACGCGGGCTGGGCGAGGTGGAGGTCGAAGTGCGGTTCGCCGGCGTGCCGATCGCGCCCGGCGACTGGATCTATGCCGACGGCAATGGCGTGGTTGTCGCGAACGCGAAGCTGGAGTGAACACAGCGCCCTTGTAGGAGCGCCCCATGGGCGCGATGCCTTTCCGTGGCCGCATGAAAAGCATCGCGGGCATGGCCCGCTCCTACAAGGGATAGGCGCGAGCGGCCGCCGGCCCGAGCCTTACCGGATCGGTTCGTCCAGTATCAGCTGGCGCACGAAGCGCACCGGCGGCGCACCGTAGGACAGCACCTGGTCGTGGTAGGCCTTCAGGTCGAACTGCGCGCCCTGGCGCGCTTCCACCGCCTTGCGCAGGTCGAAGTGCTCCTGCGCACCGACGAAGTACGTGGGCAGTTGCGCCGAGGTCAGTTGCGCGCGCGTCCACTTGCCGGCCGCTTCGCGTTCCTGCTGGAAGGTCTGGCGCACCATCAGGTCCATCGCCTGCTCGCGCGTCCAGCCGTCCACGTGCACGCCCTGGTCGAGGATCGCGTTGCCGATGCTGCGCAGGTAGAACTTCAGCTGCACCAGGCGGAACAGCGGATCGTTGTCCAGGTAGCCGGCGTCGGCCATCATCCGTTCGGTGTAGACGGCCCAGCCTTCGGCGAACATGCCCGAGCGCAGCACCGCGCGCAGTGTGGACGGGAACTTGGCCGAGTGCCAGCCTTCCAGGTAGTGGCCCGGCGTGCCCTCGTGGATGCTCAGCAGGTGGATCATGCGGCTGTTGTATTCGCGCAGGAACGAATCGACCTGCTGCTGGTTCCAGTCGTCCGGGATCGGCGACACCGCGTAGAACGTCTTCAGGCCCTTGTCGAGCGGGCCGGGCGAATCGCAGTACGCCACCGCCACGCCGCGCTGGAATTCCGGCATCAGGATGATGTCCACCGGCGCGTCGGCCAGCGTCACCAGGTCCTTGTTGCGGACGAATTCGGTGGCCTGGGCCAGTGCGGCTTCGGCATCGGCGACCACTTTGTCGCGCGCGGGGCGCTCGGCGTAGGCCAGTTCCAGCGCCGCTTCGATGGCCTTCTGCTGTTCATCGGCGGTGGGTGTGTCGGGCATCGCGGGGGCGTTTGGCTTGTCCTTCAGCACGGTGCGCGCGATGCCGTACATCTCCTCGCGCACGCGCTTGAGCTCGCCTTCGGCGCGCTGCTTGATGTCGGCCCGGGACAGCGAAGACAGCAGCGCGAACTGCAACTTCTGGTCGTAGATCTCCGCGCCCACGCGGAAGTCGCCCCTGGCGTTGGGCACCAGCGTCTTGTCCAGCCACGCCTGGTGTTCGGCCACGGCCTGCTTCAGTGTTTCGATGGCTGCTTCCGCCTGCTGGCGGTCGGCGTCCGCCAGTTCCGTCAGGTGCGGTGCGATGAAGCCGTCGACGATGCTGAGGATGCCCGCGTTCTGCTTGGCCACGGTTTCGGCATGTACCTTGGGTACGCGCGCCGGATCGAGATTCTCGCGCGCCTGCGCCAGCAGCGCGGGCAGCTTCTGCATGCGCGCGGTGGCGGACTTCAGGCGCTCGGGCAGCGGGGCGAATTCGCGCGCCATCAGCCCGTACAGCGCGCTGCCGGCCAGGCCGCTGTAGACCTGCGGGTCCCAGGCCCAGCTTTGCAGCGATTCGCTGGTCCAGAGGTCGTACTGCAACTGGTTGCGCAGGATCGCGGCGTCCACCTGGTTTTCGCGCGACAGCGCGGCCACGTCCAGGGCATCCAGTTCGGCCAATATCCGCTTGCCGAAGTCCAGGCCCTGCTGCCGGCCGGCGGCGCTCAGGTCGTCCAGTTCGCCGTCGTATTTGTGCTCGCCGATCTGGGTGGCGCTGACCGGCGACAGCCGCAGCCAGCCCTCCAGGGCGCGCCGGGACAGGTCGGCGAAGGCGGCATCGGCCTGCGCGGTGTCGGCGGCCGTGGCCGCGGCGCCCGCGTTGGCGGGAACGGTCGGCGCCTCGGACTTCTGGCAGGCGGCCAGGGCGGCGATCAGGGCGGCGGCGAGCAGGGTATGGCGCATCGGGACTCCTGGTGCGTTGCGGCATGGACGGAGCCACAAGCATAGAGATTCGCGCACATCGTGGCACCTGCCATTTGGATTACCCTTGCCCCTTCACGACGGGAGGAAGGGCATGAAGCACGAAGGTAGCTGCCATTGCGGCAGGATCGCATTCGAGGTGGAGGGCGAGATCAACGAGGTCACCGACTGCAACTGCTCGCTGTGCCGGCGGCGCGGCGGCCTGCTGTGGTTCGGCCCGCGCGAGGCGCTGGTGCTGAAGACGCCCGAGGCCCACCTGTCCACCTATACCTTCAACAAGCACCACATCCAGCATCGCTTCTGCGCCGACTGCGGCATCGCCGTGTTCGGCGAAGCGGCGCATCCGGCCACCGGCGCGCAGATGGTCGCGGTCAACGTGCGCTGCCTGCCCGGTGTGGATCTGGCCGCCCTGAAGGTCAATGCCTTCGACGGGGCCAGCCTGTGACGGGTTGCAAGCGTATCCGTGCGTCGCCGCTGGTGCTGTTGGCGGTCTTCGCGCTGGCGGCATGCGCCAAGCAGGAATCGGCCAGGCTGCCCAGCGCGTCCCTGGTCCTGAATGCGCCGCAGGGCGAGTTCCTGGCCTATGAGCACGACGTGGAGGTGGCGCTGGCCGGGGAGCGGATTCCGGCCGCGCTGAAGGCCGCGCAGGCGAGTTGCCAGCGCAAGGCGTTCGGCGACTGCGTGGTGCTGCACGTCAGTCAGCAGGGCGGAGATCACCCGCGCGGCGTGCTGACGGTGCGGATCGTGCCGGCGGGCGTGGAGCCGATGATCGCGTCGGCCAGTGCTGGCGGCGAGGTCGGCGACCGCAGCACCCACGCCGAGGACCTGGCCGAGGCGGTGCGCGACAACACGCTGGCCCGCACGCGGTTGCAGAAGGAACAGGCGCGCCTGCTGGAATTCCAGCAACGCCGCGACCTGTCCGTGGCCGACATGATCGCGTTGTCGCAACAGCTGTCGCAGGTGGAAGCCAAACTGCAACTGGCCGAGCAGGAAGCCGCCCAGCACCAGCGCCGCATCCAGACGCAGAAGCTGACCTTGCGCTTCCAGCCGCCGGGTGGTCAGAGCGGGCGAGGCGAGATCCGCCAGGCGGTGCGCGATTTCTTCGCCACGCTGGCGACCGGCACGGCGTGGACGATCCGCGCGGTGGCGTTCCTGATCCCGGTGCTGGTGGCGCTGGCCATCCTGTTCTCCCTGTGGCGCCGCCTGCGGCGACGCAAAACCTGAGGAAACGAGCATGCGTATCGCGTCATGGTGGCTGTGTTGCCTGTGTGGGCTGGTGCCGATGGCCCACGCGGCCTGTCCGCCGGAAGGTACCGATGCCAGTTCGCTGCAATTGCTGCGGGAACAGAAATTCGCGGTGCCGGACGACACTCGCGCCACCCTGGCGACGGAGCTGCTGGATTGCCTGGACAACCCGGATCCGGCATTGCGCGACGGCGTTGCCTACGAAGGCCTCTCCGCCTGGTTGCGCGCCGACCAGCTGAATGCCGGACAACGGCGCGCGATGCGCGACCGGCTCTACGCGATGCTGGAAGAACCCGATGCCGATGGATTCCGCACGCCGTTCGCCGCACTGGTGCTGTCGGAGATCGCGCGCACCGACCGCATCGAGCCGTGGATGTCGGCGCGCGAGCGGAATGATATGGTGAAGCGCGCATCGGCCTATCTGTCCGCCGTGCGCGATTACCGCGGCTACGACGATACGGAGGGATGGCGGCACGGCGTGGCCCATGGCGCCGACTGGCTGCTGCAACTCACGCTCAACGAGCAGGTGGAGCGCAAGCAGGCGGATGCGATGCTGGCCGCCGTCGCCAGCCAGGCGGTGCCGGAAAGCGCGCACGCCTATGTGTTCGGGGAGCCGGGCCGGCTGGCGCGGCCGGTGATCCATGCGGCCAGGCGCGGCTTGCTGACCGAGGTGGAATGGACGGTGTGGTTCTCCGCCTTGCCGCCGCGCCTGGGCGAAGCGAAGAGCGCCTATGCCGACAGCGCCTGGCTGGCGCGCCGGCATGACCTGATGGCGTTCCTGATGAGCGTCTACCTGGAAGCGGACCAGTCCGCCGACGCCAACATCCGCGCGTTGAAGCCGGCGGTGGTGAACGCGCTCAAGGCGGTGCCGTAGCCTCCGCCGCCCCGTCCGCGCGGCTGCGCACCACGGTGGTGGTGCAGTTGGCCTCGGCCACCACGCGGGCGGACACGCTGCCCAGAATGCGGCGCACGCCGGTGACGCCGCGCGCGCCCATGATCAGGTGATCGATGACGTTGTTGCGTGCGTAGTCGACCAGCGCGTCGGCGACATCGCTGGATTCCAGCACGTGGAAGGTGATGCGGTGGTGCGGCAGCTCCAGCGGGCGCGCCCAGTCGCGCAGGCCGACCAGGCGTTTGACGTGGCGGTTGCGGCCGTCGGCATCGAGGTTGCTGTCCAGGCCGATGCGTGCGGTGCGCATCACGGTGATGCAGGCCAGCCGAGCGCCGGGCGAGGTCTGCACGATGCGCTGGACGGTGTCGCGCAGCGCGTCGTTCAGGCCGAGATCGTGGTGCTTCAGATCCACGGCGACCATGATCAGCGGTGCGCGCGCGGCATCGGCCACGTTCGTCTTCTGCGCGATGTCGTGGCCCACGAAGCGCCACCAGCGCCGCGTGGTGGCCAGGGCGCCGCTGCGCTGCATGCGCTCGCCGCGTTCGGTCAGCACCACCTGCTCGGGATGTTGCAGGTCGAACGCCAACTGCGCGGCCGTGGGATGGCGCGCGTCCGCATCGACTTCCAGGCAGCGCAGGATGATTTCCTGCAGCCAGCGCGGCAGGTCGGGCACCAGGCTGCGCGGCGGCGCGGGGTCCTGGTAGAAGCGCCGTTTCAATCCACGCTGGCTGGACGGAAAGCCGAACGGGCGTTGTCCCGTCGCCAGGTGGTACAGGGTGACGCCCAGCGCGAACAGGTCGCTGCGCGGGTCGCTGCGGATGCCCAGCACCTGTTCCGGCGCGATGTAGGGCGCGGTGCCCATCGGGATGTGGAACTGTTCGGCCAGCAGGTCCGGGAGCTGCGAATGGCGCGACAGGCCGAAGTCGATCAGGACGATGCGCTCGCCGTTCGCGTCGGCGTGCAGCAGCAGGTTGCTCGGCTTGATGTCCAGGTGCACCACGTGCTGCCGGTGCAGGTCTTCCAGTGCCAGCGCCGACAGCGCGCCCAGATGGGCGACGCGGTCCGCGGGCAACGGCGTCCGGTCCAGCAGCGGGCGCAGCGTGTCGCCGGAGACGTGTTCCATCACCAGGTAGGGTTGGTCCTCGTAGTCGCCGGTGGCGATGTAGCGCGGCACGTGCGGGCCACGCAGCACCGGCAGCAGCATGCGTTCCACTTCGAAGCCGACGATCTGGCTGACCGCCTCGCCGTACTGGATGCGCGGCAGCTTCATCAGCATCGGCAGGGCATGGTCGGGATGGCGGACGCGCCACAGCGTGGCCATGCCGCCCTCGTGCAGCGGTTCCTCCAGGGTGAAGCCGTCGATCGCCAGTCCCGCATGCAGTTTCACCGGCATGTCATGTCCCCGTCAGCAGGCGTTGCGCGAAGGCGTCGGGCAGGCTGGCCGCGCGGATCTTCGCGGCGGCGCGTTCGTGGTCGTAGGGCACGCGCAGGAAACAGAGCTGGCCGTTGGCGGTATCCAGCCACGCGCACGCGGCGGCGGGATTGCCATCGCGCGGTTGGCCGCAGGCGCCGGGGATCGCCAGCCAGCGGCGGCTGGTCGCCAGCGGGATGGGCACGCCGGGTTGCGGCTGGAACAAGGCCGCGTCGCCCGGTTGCGAGAAATACAGGGCGGGGTCGTGCACGTGGCCGCAGAAGGTCAGCCAGGCCGTCGTGGCCGACAGGCTGTGCGTGGCGGCCAGCCGGCTGGCGACGTAGCTCCAGCCTGCCGGATCCCAGGCATTGGCATGCACGTAGAGGCGGTCCTCTTCCTCGACCTGCAACGGTAGGGCTGCCAGGAAGGCCTGTTGCGAGGCGTCCAGCTGCGTGCGCGTCCAATCGATGGCGGCCAGGGCCTGCTCGTGCATGCGGTCGCCAGGGTGGGCGATGGCCTGGTCGTGGTTGCCCAGCACCGCGACCGCGCCGTCGCGGACATGCGTTCGCACGATATCCACCACCCAGCCCGGATCGGCGCCATAGCCCACCAGGTCGCCGAGGAATACCCAGTGCGTGCAGTCCGCGCGCACCAACGCGGACAGGCAGGCTTCCACCGCCTCCCGGTTCGCGTGCAGGTCCGCCAGCAGTCCGATCCGCATGTGCCTCCTCCCGCCGCCATGCTAGGCGGGGTGGTACGAGCATGCCATTGGGCCAAAGTCGTGCGCGGGCGGCGTAGGAAATCCACATGGGAGCGACGTCAGTCGCGACCGTGCGCCTTGGCTGACCTGCAGGTGGGCATGGATAGAGTTTGTGAGTGTTTCACCCGCGCGATGCGCGCCGCTTGCCGGAGGCGACCGGTTTCCCGTTCTCGCTCCCGGCCCGGCCCGGCAGGTCGTTCGGCAGCGGCGTGCGTTCGTCGCGCGCCTCTTCCTTCAGCCAGTCGATGAATACCTGCGCGGCGGCGCTGGGCGGACGATGCGCCGGGTGCACGGCGTAGTAGGAGAAGCGCGCCTTCAGCGCCGGTCCGGGCAGGCGCACCAGTTCGTAGCGTTGCAGGTAGGGTTGCGCCACCAGCTTGCGGGCCAGCGCCGCGCCCACGCCGTAGACGGCCGCGCGCATCGCGTCGGTGCTGTCGTTGAAGCTGTGCATCTGCGGCAGGCGCAGCCCGCGCACGCCGGCGGCGCGGAACCAGTCGCGCCAGCCCTGCAACGCCAGGTCGGTGACCAGCGGCAGCTGCGCGATCTGGCGCGGTTCCTGCACGGCATCGATGCCGGGCAGGGCCGGCGAGGCGACCGGGAAGAGTTCGTCGTCCATCAGGTGGTGCGCGGTCAGGCCCGGCCAGTGGCCCGGACCGTGGCGGATGCCCAGTTCGGGACCGTCGTCGTCGAAGCGCGTCAGCGCGATGCCGGTATCGACGTGCAGGCGGACGTGCGGATGGCGCGCGCAGAAGCGCGGCAGGCGCGGCAGCAGCCAGCAGTAGGCCAGCGAGTGCAGGGTGGTGATGCGCAGCGCCATGATCCTGCCCCCCGCATGCCGCAGGTGGGTGGCGACCGCTTCGATGTCGCCCAGCGCGGCGTTGGCCGCGTCGGCCAGTTGCCGGCCTTCGGCAGTGAGCTTCACGCCGCGCGCATGGCGCTGGAACAACACCACGCCCAGCAGCGATTCCAACCGCCGCACGTGGTGGCTGACGGCGCTGGCGGTGAGGTGCAATTCTTCCGCCGCGTGGGCGAAATTCTGGTGCCGCGCGGCGGCGGCGAACACGCCCAGGGCGGGCAGCAGGGCAGGGCGCAGGTTCATGTCGCTCGCTCAGTCACAAGCCAGATTTGTGGCTTGCGACGATTGTATGCGCTTGTGCAGCCGGCGAGGGCAGGGAAAATGGACCCAGACGCGAACGGGAGCGGTGGCATGGCGGGAGAAACGGGCACGATGGCGGAGGCGCTGCCGCAGGCGGCCGGGCGCGACTGGCGCACCCCGTTGGAACTGCTGGCGCTGGGCGCGATCTGGGGCAGCTCGTTCCTGTTCATGCGCATCGCCGCCAATCCGTTCGGTCCGTTCGCGCTGGTGGAAGTGCGGCTCGCGCTGGGCGCGCTGATCCTGCTGCCGTTCCTGTGGCGCGAGCGTGCGCATTTCCGCGCCGGCATGTGGCCCAGGCTGGCCGTCATCGGCGCGATCAATTCGGCCATCCCGTTCCTGCTGTTCGCGTGGGCGGCGCAGCGTTCGCCCGCGGCCATCGGCGCGATCTGCAACGCGATGACGGTGCTGTTCGCCGCGCTGGTGGGCTTCCTGTTCTTCGGTCAGAAGATCGGCCTGCGCCGCTCGTTGGCCTTGCTCGTGGGCTTCGTCGGCGTGGTGGTGCTGGCGACCAGCAAGGCGGGCGGATTGAGCCTGGGCGGCGCGGTGCTGGCCGGTTCCACCGCGGCATTGCTCTACGGCGTCGGCGTGAACCTGGTGCGCAAGCACCTGGGTGGCATCCCGCCCGCGGCGGCGGCCGCCGCCACCTTGAGTTGCGCGGCGTTGCTGGTATTGCCGTTCGCGGCCACGCACTGGCCGGCCGCCGCCATCGGCGCGGGCGCATGGGCCAGCGCCATCGCCATCGGCGTGCTGTGCACCGGCTATGCCTTCCTGTTGTTCTATCGCCTGATCCATCGTGTCGGTGCCGCCCGTGCATCCACGGTGACCTACCTGGTGCCGTTGTTCGGCGCAGGCTTTGCCTGGCTGTTCCTGGGCGAACCGGTCACGCCGGCGATGCTGGCCGCTGGCGTGCTGATCCTGGGCAGCGTGGCGGTCAGCCAGCGCGCGGCGTGATGGCTGCCGTAGGAGCGGCTTCAGCCGCGACCGCGGTTACGGGCAGTCATTGCAATGCGGATCAAACGGATATACGCCGATAAAGCTTCTTTACAGGTTTTATCCGCGTTTATCCGTGCGATCCGTGGCAAAGGTTCTTTCTTTTTCCGCGGTCGCGGCTGAAGCCGCTCCTACAGGAGAGTTTTCGAGGTGACGATGCAGAAGCGCGTGGTGTTCGATTTCGAGATCGACTTCAGCAACGGCGGCGGCCTGCAGGGCCAGGATTTCCGCCTGGACATCGATGGCGACGACATCGGCGACGAGGCGCTGGCGGACTACATCGTCCACGACATGCGCCTGCTGATGGTGGGCAGCGTGCGCATACGCAACAAGCGCATCATCGCGGAAGCGCACAAGCGGTGATGAGAGTGGCCTACTAGCCACGCTGTAGGAGCGACGTCAGTCGCGACCGTGGCGCATCGGATGGCTTCTGCCGCGGATCGCGCGGATGAACGCGGATGCCGCCATCAAGCCCTATCCGTGTTGATCCGCGTGATCCGTGGCCAATGGTTCTTTGTTTCCGCGGTCGCGACTGACGTCGCTCCTACAACGTGTGCTGTCAGTGCTTCGCTTCGCGCACCGGCAGCGGCACGTTGCACAGGTCGATGTGGCCGGCGGGCCGCACATACCAATCGTCGCGACGGTTGCGGCGCGCTTCGGTGGCGTCGGCGAAGGTCCTGGAGTCCGTGCGCAGGACCTGCAGCGGCGTGCGTTCGCTTTCCGGGACTTCGCTGGCCAGGCGGATGGCGATGATCGGCGTGCGCTCTTCCGGTTTCTCGTAGAAACCCATCGGCTCCGGCCCGCGCGGGATGGCGCTCAGTAGTTCCATGCCCTTCACCACGCGGCCGACCAGGGTGATGTTGCGGTCCAGTTGGCGTGGCGACTGGCCGGTGACCACGTACAGCTCGCTGCCGTTGCTGCTGTCGGGCGGGCCGCCGCGGCCGGCGCCGAGCGCGCCGTAGCAGTGCGCCAGCCAGGCTTCGCCGGTGGCGGGGTCGCGCGCGGCGGGGAAGCCGTCCACGAAGCCGACCTCCGGCGCCCAGCCATCGACGTCCGGCAGGCGGGTGAAGGCCGGCCCGTCGGCCTTGCGGGCGAATTCCGCCGGCAGCTCGGTCTTCGCGCTGCCCAGCGATTTGGCCTTGGCGGCGTCCTCGGCATCGGCATCGGCATCGCCGAACTGCACCACGAAGTTGTCCTGCGAGCGATAGATGCCCAGGCCGTCCCAGAAGCCCTCGCGCGCCAGCGTACGGATGTTGGCCACGTGCTCCGGGGCGAAGCCGGGCGCCAGTTCGATCACCACGCGGCCGGCCTGCAGATCCATGTACAGCGTGTTGGCCGGATCCAGCGTGCGCCAGTCGGCGGCCGGGGAGGCGTCCAGGATTTCCTTGGCGCTGGGGTGCCTGGGCGGTTCCTCCGCCATGGCGGACGCAAGAGGGGTGACCAGCAGGCAGGCGGACAGCAGGTGGCTGAGGCGCATCGTTCGGCATCCGGGAAAGGGAACCCGATTCTTGCCGACCCGGGGCGCGCAGACAAACCGACGAACGGTCTTGCAATCCGTCGCGGCATAATTATGATTGAGCAATCACTCATTATTGAGGCCCCGCCGTGGCGCGTCCCCGCAGCGAAGACAAGCGCAACGCCATCCTGGCCGCCGCCACGAAAGTGATCGCGGAGCAGGGCACCAGCGCGCCGACGGCGCGGATCGCCAGGGAGGCCGGCGTGGCCGAAGGGACGCTGTTCACCTACTTCGGCGACAAGGACGAACTGCTGAACCAGCTCTACCGCGAACTGAAGGGCAGCCTGGGCCTGGCCATGCTGGAAGACTATCCGCGCGGCGCCGACGCGAAGGCGCGGGCGCACCATGTCTGGGCGCGCTATGTGGCCTGGGGCGTCGCGCATCCGCAGGACCGGCTGGCGATGCGGCAACTGGGCGTCTCCGAGCGCATCGCCCCGGAGACGCGCGCCGCCGTCACGGCGACGTTCGTCGAGGTCAATGCGCTGCTGCATGAAATAGCCGGCACCGACAGCGAGGAGACGCTCGCGTTCAAGGCATCGCTGCTGGGCGCGATGGCCGAGGCCACGATGGATTTCATCGCCGCGCATCCGCGCAAGCGCAGGTCCTTCAGCGATACCGGCTTCGCCGCCTTCTGGCGGACGCTGCACTCCGGTTGAGTTTTTTTTTCTCCTTTTTAATGAGTGATTGATCGCTCAATAAAAAAGGGTGTTTCCACATGCAAAGGAGCATTCCCATGAGCAAGACCTGGCTGATCACCGGCGCCTCCCGTGGCCTGGGGCGCCGCATCGCGCTGGCGGCACTGGCGCGCGGACACCGCGTGGCCGCCACTGCGCGCGATCCGGGCGCGTTGTCCGACGTGGTGGCGCGCTACGGCACCGCCGTGCGCGCGATCGCGCTGGACGTGGACGACCCCGGCGCCGCCGTGCGCGCGGTGGACGAAACCCTGGCGGCGTTCGGCCGCCTGGACGTGCTGGTGAACAACGCCGGCTATGGACACACCGCACCGTTCGAACAGATGGCGCCGGAGGATTTCGACGCGCAGTTCCGCACCAATTTCCTGGGCGTGGTGAACGTGACCCGCGCCGTGCTGCCGCACCTGCGCGCGCAGCGCGGCGGCCACGTCTTCCAGGTATCGTCGGTGGGCGGGCGCACGTCCACGCCCGGCCTGTCGGCCTACCAGGCGGCGAAGTGGGCGGTGGGCGGCTTCAGCGACGTGCTGGCCAAGGAAGTGGCGCACTTGGGCATCCGCGTCTGCACGCTGGAGCCGGGCGGCATGAGGACCGAATGGGGACACGAGGCGCGACGCGGCCTGGCCGACCTGATGCCGGACTACGAGCCTTCGGTCGGCCGGACGCTGGAATTGCTCGGCGCCTACGTCGGCCACGAGATCGGCGATCCCATGCGCATCGCCGACCTGATCGTGGAGCTGTCCGATCGCGACGACCTGCCGCTGCGCCTGCTGCTGGGCGGCGATGCGCTGTACGTGTGCACGCAGTCCGAGGCGCAGCGCGACGCCGAACGCGAGGCATGGCGCGACGCCACGCTGTCCACGCATTTCCCCGGTGCGCAGCTTCCGCAGGGCCTGGATGCCCTGAAGGGGCTGAAATGAGCTGGAATGCCTCGGATATTCCCGACCAGCGCGGCCGCCTGGCGGTCGTCACCGGCGCGACCGGCGGGATCGGCTACGAGACCGCGCTGGCCCTGGCCGGCGCGGGCGCGGAGGTGGTGCTGGCCGGCCGCAGCGATGCGAAGGGCGACGTGGCGCTGCGCGGCATCCTTGCACGCCACCCGCGCGCGCAGGTCCGGTACATGCACCTGGACCTGTGCAGCCTGGCATCGGTGCGCGCCTTCGCCGAACGCTTCGCCGATGCGCATGGACGCCTCGACCTGCTGGTCAACAACGCCGGCGTGATGACGCCGCCGACGCGGCAGGAAACGGAAGACGGCTTCGAACTCCAGTTCGGCAGCAACTACCTGGCGCACTTCGCCCTGACCGCGCGGCTGCTGCCGTTGTTGCGCAACGGCTCGCGGCCGCGCGTGGTCAGCGTCGCCAGCGGCGCCCATCGCCTGCAGGCGGCGATCCATTTCGAGGACCTGCAATGGCAGCGCGGTTACATGCCGTGGCCCGCGTACGCGCAGTCGAAACTGGCGATGCTGCTGTTCGCGTTCGAACTGCAGCGGCGTGGCGACCGCTACGGCTGGGGGCTGCTGAGCAACGCCGCGCATCCGGGTTTCGCGCGCACCGGTCTGCAGAGCGCCGGCGCGGACCTCGGACGCATCGGCGACCGCACCACCCTCAACGAGCGGATGACCCGGTGGATGGCGCCCTGGGCGTCGCAGTCGGCGGCCGAGGGCGCGCTGCCGACGCTGTTCGCCGCGACCTCGCCGCAGGCGAAACCGGCCGGTTACTACGGCCCGCAACGGATGTTCGAGATGAAAGGGCCCGTAGGCGAGGCCACGATCGGCCGCCGTGCGCGGGACGAGGAAGTCGCCGCGCGGCTGTGGAAGGTTTCCGCAGAACTGGCCGGCGTGCGCTGGCCCCTGGACAAGGAGGCGCAGCCGTGAGGGTGATCCTGTTCGGCGCCACCGGCATGGTCGGCCAGGGCGTGTTGCGCGAGTGCCTGCTGGCCGACGACGTGGCGCAGGTGCTGGTGGTCGGCCGCACGCCTTCCGGCGTCAACCATCCCAAGCTGCGCGAGATCGTGCAGGCGGACCTGTTCGAGTACGGCGCGGTGGAGGAACAACTGCGCGACTACGACGCCTGCTTCTTCACCCTGGGCGTGTCGGCGGGCGGCATGGACGAGGCGGGCTACACCCGCATCACCCATGACCTGACGTTGTCCGCCGCCCACGTGCTGGTGCGGCTCAACCCGGCGATGACCTTCGTCTACGTGTCCGGCGCGGGCACCGACGACAGCGAACGCGGTCGCGCGATGTGGGCGCGGGTGAAAGGCCGCACCGAGAACGCATTGAAGCGATTGCCGTTCAAGGCGGTTTACCTGCTGCGGCCCGGTGCGATCCAGCCGCTGCACGGTGCGCGCTCCAGCACGCGCGCCTATCGCTGGCTCTACACGGCGATGGCGCCAGTCCTGCCGCTGCTGCGGCGCTGGTTCCCGCACAGCCTGGCCACCACCGAGACGATGGGGAAGGCGATGCTGGCGCTGGCGCGGCACGGCTGGCCGGAATCCGTTCTGGCGGCCCGCGACATCGAAGAGGCCTCACGCCATGGATGATCCACGCGGTCCCGTTTCCCGCAATGCCGGCCGGCGATGGGTGCGGCGTGGCGCCGTGCTGATCGTCGCGCTGGCCGTCGCGGGCATCGTGGCCACGTTGCTGGGCAGTTGCGCTTCGTTCGGCGGCAAGCCCGATGCCGCGCAACAGGCGCGCATCGAGGATTCGCCGCAATGGCACGATGGCCGTTTCCACAACGCGGAGCCGATATGGAACGACACCGGCAGCGCCTTGCGGCGTTCGTTCGCGTCCACGCCGGGCAGCGCGCCCGACACGCCGGTGCCGGTGGTGGCCCATGATGGCCGGGTCTTCGCCACGCCGCCGGCGAGCGGACTGCGCTTCACCTGGTTCGGCCACTCCTCGATGCTGCTGGAAGTCGATGGCGCCCGCGTGTTGATCGACCCGGTCTGGAGCCGTCGTCCATCGCCGGTCGCATGGCTGGGACCGGCGCGCTGGTACGCGCCGCCGCTGGCGCTGGAAGACCTGCCCGCGATCGACGCGGTGCTGATCTCGCACGATCACTACGACCATCTGGACCGGGAAACGGTGGAAGCGCTGGATGCGCGACGCGTGCGCTTCGTCGTGCCCCTGGGCGTCGGCGCGCACCTGCGCGCCTGGGGCATCCCGGCCGCGCGCATCCACGAACTCGATTGGTGGGAGTCGGTCCGCATCGGCGCGCTCGACATCACCGCCACGCCGGCCCGGCATGCCTCCGGGCGCATCAACCCGGAAAGCAACGCCACGCTATGGGCGGGCTTCGCGATCGCCGGCCCGGTGCATCGCGCGTGGTACTCCGGCGACACCGGCTTCCATTCCAGCCTGGACCGAATCGGCGAACGGCTCGGTCCGTTCGACCTGACCCTGATCGAGGCGGGGCAATACGACGCCGACTGGCCGGACTGGCACCTGGGTCCGGAACTGGCGGTGGAAGCGCATCGCCGCGTGCGGGGCGAGGTGATGGTTCCCGTGCACTGGGCACTGTTCAAGCTGGCGCACCACGGCTGGACGGAGCCGGCCGAGCGCGTGCTGGCCGCGGCGGCCTGCCGGGGCGTGGATACCCGCATACCGCGGCCCGGCCAGAGCATCGAGCCCGCGCGGGAGCGGACCACGCGCTGGTGGCCCGACATGCCGTGGCAATCCGCCGCCGAGCATTCCGTGGTGGCGACGCTCGCCGGTGATCCAGCGCAGCGGGTCGGGATACCGGACTGCCGACTGGTGGCACGTCCGGCGGGATGATTCGCCGGAGGTGCGGACGGGGGGTGACTACTGGCACATTCGCTATATCAAACTTCGCAATAGCATCGTCTCCAACCTAGCGGTAGACCCGCACGGGAGGAGCCATGAGCGATTTCGACGCACAATTGAAGAAGTTCCAGAAGGAACTCAGTGCCGGCACCGTGTCGCTGGCGCTGCTGGCCGTGCTGGCGCGCGCCGGGGAGCCGCTGTACGGCTACCTGATCGCCAAGCAACTGGAGCGCGTGGGCGAGGGCGTGCTGAGCGGCAAGCAGAGCGCCCTGTATCCGGTACTGCGCAACCTGGAAGGCGGCGGGTTGCTGGACAGCTTCGTCGAGCCTTCCGTCGCCGGGCCGCCTCGGCGCTACTACCGCATCACGCAGATGGGTCGGCAGACCCTGCAGACCTGGGCCGCCGCCTGGCGCGCCACCCGCGATTCCGTTGATTCCGTCTTGGAGGGGATACCCGCATGAACACCACCACATCCACCGGCTGGCGCCTGCCCACCACCATCCCCGAGTACCTGGAGCAGTTGCGCGCGGCGCTGAGCGGCGCGGACAAGGCGATGATCCAGGACGCCCTGTACGACGCGGAGGAATACCTGCGCGCCGAACTGGCCGAACAGGCGGGCAAAAGCGAGGCCGAGGTCATCGCCTCGGTCGCCGGCAGTTATGGCGCGCCGGAAGAAGTGGCCGGGATCTACCGCGAAACCGAGGTGACGGTGAACCGCGCGTTGCGCGCGCCGGCACCGCCGAAACGCAAATCGCTGGCGGGTCGTTTCTTCGGCGTGGCCGCGGATCCGTATACCTACGGTGCGCTGTTCTACATGCTGTTGTCGCTGGCCACCGGCATGTTCTATTTCACCTGGGTGGTGACCGGCGCCAGCCTGTCGGCCGGCTTGCTGATCCTGATCATCGGCATCCCGCTGCTGTTGCTGTTCCTGATGTCGGTGCGCGTACTGTCGCTGGTGGAAGGCCGCATCGTGGAAGTGCTGCTGGGCGAGCGCATGCCGCGCCGTCCGCTGTACACGCAGCGCGACAAGCCCTGGCTGACGCGGCTCAAGGAACTGTTCACCGATGGCCGCACCTGGACGGCGATGGGCTACATGCTGCTGCTGATGCCATTGGGCATCGCCTACTTCACGGTCGTGGTGACCTTGCTGGCCATTTCCCTGTCGCTGGTCTTCGTTCCGCTGGCCGGCCTGTTCCAGTATCCCGGCTACAGCCTGTACATCGACGGCGTGGATATGGGCGCGGGCAACGCATGGTGGTTGTTCCCGCTGCTGGCGGCGCTTGGCGTCGTGCTGCTGTTCGCCACCCTGCACCTGGCCCGCGCCGTCGGCCGGTTCCATGGTTGGCTGGCCAAGCATCTGCTGGTGCGCACCCCGGTGGTGTGACGCCATGCTGTGGGAGCGACGTGAGTCGCGAACGAAGAAGCCGCCCATCGGGCGGCTTCTTCGTGGTGATGAGGTTGGCACATGACATGTGTCATCGTCGCGACTGACGTCGCTCCCACAAGTGCGATGGGTCAGCCCGCGTACCTGGCGATGAAGTCGCGCACCTGCGGATAGACTTTCTCGCGCCAGCGGCGGCCGCTGAAGATGCCGTAGTGGCCGGCGCCTTCCACGGTGATGTGCTTGTGGTGCGCCTTGGCGATGCCGGTGCACAGGTCGTGCGCGGCGGCAGTCTGGCCCAGGCCGGAGATGTCGTCCAGCTCGCCCTCGATGGAGAGCAGGGCGGTCTTCTTGATCGCGGCCGGCTGCACCAGTTCGCCGTCGATCTTCCACTTGCCGCGCGGCAGCAGGAATTCCTGGAATACGGTGTGGATGGTGTCCAGGTAGTACTCCGCCGGCATGTCCAGCACGGCGTTGTATTCGTCGTAGAACTTGCGGTGCGATTCGGCGTCCTGAAGGTCGCCCTTCACCAGGTCGGCGTAGAAATCCCAGTGCGACATGAAGTGGCGGCTGGGGTTCATGGCGATGAAGCCGGCGTGCTGCAGGAAGCCCGGATACACCTTGCGGCCCTCGCCCGGGTAGGACTGCGGCACGGTGTGGATCACGTTGTTCTCGAACCACGACAGCGGGTTACGCGTGGCCAGGCTGTTGACCTCGGTGGGGCTGCGGCGCGCATCGATCGGCCCGCCCATCATCACCAGCGAACGCGGCGTGGCTTCGCCGCGCGCGGCCATCAGCGAGACGGCGGCCAGCACCGGCACGGTCGGCTGGCAGACACTGATGACGTGCAGTTTCTCGGCGCCGATGTGGCGGATGAACTCCTCCACGTAGGCCACGTAGTCGTCCAGGCCGAAGACGCCCTCGGAGGTCGGCACCATGCGCGCGTCCACCCAGTCGGTGACGTACACCTTGTGGTCGACGAGCAGGGTGCGCACGGTGTCGCGCAGCAGCGTGGCATGGTGGCCGGACAGCGGCGCGACCACCAGCACGACCGGGTCGTCCTTCAACGCAGCGATGCTTTCGGCGTCGTCGGTGTAGCGCTTGAAGCGCAGCAGGCGGCAGAACGGTTTCTTCAGCACTTCCTGTTCGACCACCGGCACGGTGTGGCCGTTGGTCTGCACTTCGTGGATCTCCCACGCCGGTTTTTCGTAGTCCTTGCCGATGCGGTAGATCAGCTCGTTGCCGGCGGCGATGCGCTCGGCGCCGGGCACGTTGGACAGCCAACTGCTGGGCGTGGAGAAGATGCGCGCGTTCGCTTCGGCCATGTAGGCCAGCGGCGCCATCCAAGCGCGTCCGAGTTCGTGCAGTTGGTACAAGGTCATGGCCGGTCTGATCCCACTTTTGGTGCATGGTGCTGCGGCGCAGCATACCGCAAAGGCGTGATGGCCGCGTGTGCCTGTTCAGTTAGCGGACAAGGCGGACGGGATCAATCGAACGACTCCAGCGCGGCCGTATCGCCCGCCAGGACAGGGCCCAGCCAGCAATGGTCGCCTATTGGTTGCAGGCCATGGCCCTGGAATTGCCGCCGGTACCATGCCGACGAACGGGACTGGAAGCCAGCCTGGTCGCCCTCGAATTCGTCTTCCTTCGTGAAGGTTTCCAGGAACGCGACGCCACCGCACAGTTCCGCCAGCCCCGGCAGCCCCCGGCGCAGCTCGCGCGTGGGCAGGTAGTGCAGCACGTCCGCGCACACCAGCAGGTCGACCGGCGCGCACGGGCGCAGGTACTGGAAATCCTCGAAGCGCGCGTAGTGCAGGTTGCGCGTGCGGCCGTAGCGCTTGATCGCATATTCGCTGCTGTCGAAGCCCAGGTAGTGCAGCCTGGGCCGCAGCTTCAACAGCGGCGCACGCCACGCGCCTTCGCCGCAGCCGATGTCCAGGACGGTGCGGACGGGGCGCTCCAGGTGGTATTCGGCCACCGCCACCGCCAGCGCCATCTTGCGCGCCAGCCGCGCTGCGCCGCCGATGTCGCCACGGCGGTACCAACGTTGGAAATAGGCGGCATCGTAGTGCTTGTTCATGGGTGTAGGAGAAATCGATTGGGAGAGGAATGGAGGTGCATTCGCGGAACTCCTTCTCCCGCACGCCGGGAGAAGGTGCCCGAAGGGCGGATGAGGGGCAAGCCGTCCCCGGGTATCCTGTACGCATCTTCTCCGTCGCGGATCGCCAGCATGGACAAAGCCAGTCTCTATCCCTGGGTCAAGACCTTCCACCTCGTGTTCGTTATCGCATGGATGGCAACGGTGTTCTACCTGCCGCGCATCCTGGTCAACCTGGCCGAGACCCAGGGCCAGGCCGACGTGCAACTGCGGCTGGTGCTGATGGGACGCAAGCTGTACCGCTTCGGCCACAACATGTTCGGCATCGCGATGATCCTGGGCGTGGTGCTGTGGTTGTACTTCGGCATCGCCGGCGGCTGGCTGCACGCCAAGCTGACGCTGGTGGTGCTGATGCTGGCGCACTTCATCATCGCCGGGCGCTGGCTGAAGGGCGTGGAGAAGGGCAGGCCGCTGCCGTCCTCATTCAAGCTGCGCGTGTTCAATGAAGCGCCGGTGTTCCTGCTGATCGCCGTGGTGTGGCTGGTGCTGGCCAAGCCGTTCTGAAATCCAGACCACCCTGCCTGCAGGAGCGCCCTTGGGCGCGATGCTCTTCGCTGGCCGTTCGACGATCAAAGGCATCGCGGGCATGGCCCGCTCCTACAAACGCATGCGTAGGGTGCGCCCTGGCGCACCGCTCCTCTTCCGCCGGTCGACCATGATGAGTTGGTCGAGCGTGGTGGTGCGCCGGGGCGCACCCTACGAAGTGACGCGCTGCGCACGGCACGCGGTGCGTGCGGTCATTCCTTCTCGAAATCCACCAGCTTCGGCAGTTCCACCGGCACGCCGTGCAGCGTGGTCGCATGCGTCCATCGTGAACCTTTGTGCGCGTTTCAGCGGCTCGCCTTATGACGGGTCATCAGGTCTGCCTCGAGTTGCAAGACGAAGCGTTGCCGTCTTGCGGCAGACATTCGCCGGAAAGCCGCCAGCAGGCGGCGCTCATCGGCATCGTGGACCATCTCCGCCTCCACGGCGGGAATATCTTCCTGGTCCTTGGCCGACGACAGCATGGGCCCACGTCCGGTCGCCAGCCACTCGTAGGTAACACCGGTCACCTCGGCCAGTTTCGCGAGCCGGGAAGAAGCCGGCAACGCACCGTCCGTACACTCCCAGTTGGCCACGGCGCCGCGCGTCACGCCGAGTTCGAGCGCCAGCTGTTCCTGCGACAGTCGTACCTGCTGGCGTGCAATGCGGATGCGCAACGCTAGTTTCATGCAGGCTCATCCGATGAGAACGGATGACAAAACTAGCGACGGAAGACCTGCAAGGCAAGTCACATTTGTATGCAAGCAATATTGGCATCAATCCGTACAGAATCGCTTGCACACGATCGCAAGCGATTGAAGCGAAAGGCGCTTGTTAATGTGATTGCAAGCAAAACCTGCGCGCTGTGAAGCGACGCCCCTTGCGGCTGTCCCGGTCCATGGGCAAGGATCGACAACAGACAGGGCAATGCCCTGTTGCGCAGATCGGTTTTCGGCACCCGCGAGCTTGGAGGCTCAGGGTTCTGCCCAGCAAGGAATCGCAGTCCGGATGTCGCAGTCGTTGTTTCGTCAGGAAGTCCTCGATGCCAAGCGTGGCAACTGGTTGGGCGGCATTTCGCTGGCACAACCGGTGCGGCTGTGGGTGTTGACGCTGGTGGCGATGGCTGCCGCCAGCGCAATCGTCCTGTTCGTCACGTTGGGCACCTACACCCGTCGTTCCACAGTGACCGGGCAACTGGTTCCCACGCGGGGGTTGGCTACGGTGCTGGCGCCGGCGACGGGCGTGGTCGAAAGGCTGGATGTACCGGAAGGCGGGCAGGTGGCGGCCGGTGCATCGTTGGTGCTGGTGACGGTGCCGCGCGCCACGGTAGCCAGTGGCGACACCCTGGCGGCCCTGGAGCAGCGCCTGCAGCAGCGGCAGGATGGCTTGCAGAACGTGCAACAGGCGCAACAAAGGCAATTGCAGGCGCAGGCACATGGTGTGGCCGCGCAACTGGCGGTGGCACGGCGTGAACTGGCACAGATCGAATCGGAAGTCGCCACGCGCCAGGACCAGATCCGCATCGCCAACGAAACGCTGGAACGCCTGCGCAGGCTGGAAGACGGGCAGTACGTCAGCGTGTTGCAGATCAAACAGCAGGAAGCCGGCGTGCTCGACTACACCGGGCAGATGCAGTCGCTGCAACGGCAGGCCATCGGCACACGCCGGCTGATCGCGCAACTGCAGCAGGCCATGCAGGAGTTGCCGGGACAGCAGCAAGCCACGGACGCGAGCTACCAAGGCGAGTTGGCGCAACTGGAACAGGAACGGGTGCAGACCCAGGCCAGCGGGGCGCTGGTGGTCAACGCTCCAGTGAGTGGCGTGGTGGCCACGCAGGTGGTCAAGCCGGGACAGGCGGTACAGGCCGGTCAGCCGCTGCTGAGCTTGTTGCCGGGCGATGGCCGTCTGGAAGCGGAACTGTTGGTACCCAGTCGTGCCATTGGTTTCATCGAACCAGGTGACAAGGTGTTGTTGCGCTATCAAGCCTATCCGTACCAGAAGTTCGGCCATCAGGAAGGACGTGTGGAGCGCATCAGTCGCAGTGCGTTGAGTGGCGGCGAACTAGGTGCGCTGATCGGCAACGCACAGCAGGGCGAGCCATTCTATCGCGTGACCGTGTCCTTGGCGCGGCAGGCCATCATGGCGTATGGGCGGCCGGAAGCATTGAAACCGGGAATGTTGCTGGATGCGGACATTCTGGGTGAGAAGCGACGGCTGATCGAGTGGATTTTCGAGCCTTTGTATTCGCTGAAGGGGAAGGTGGGTAGTGGGTGAAGTTCACTACTTTGCCGGAAGCATTGCCGGGATGATCCGGCCCCAGGGCGCAGGGGTTGCGTCAATGTAGTGTAAGCAAAAGGAGTGCTGTGAAATGAAAATATTGAGTTCGAATGAAATTGGCTTTGTCTGTGGTGGCGGAGCTGGGGATATTAAGATTACGCTTGGAGATGGAACCCCAGTTAAAGTTGAGGGTTTTCTATCTGACTATGCAGATGCTGCCGTTAAGTACTCCAAGGTGGCTCCACTTAGTGGTATTGGTTTGATTGGTTTGGCTATCAGGGTGCTCGGCTAAATAGGCGCTAAGTCCCAGGCGGGCTGGGATGTCTAGCTCGCTTGGGATGGCGTACTCAGTGAAAGAATATCTGAGAAAAAAAGGTATAGATGAGAGGTCGGCGATGCTTATTGCGGGCATCGTTGCTACCGTGCTGGCAGGGATATTGATAGCGGTGGGGAGATCCTTGGGGGCGGAATTTTCGAAGCCAGTAGTTGAATTGACCTTGTTCGCAATACTTGTGTTTTACTTTCCAGAACGAGATAGGAAGTCGTGGGGGATATCATCGTTATTTTTATCTCTGATGATTGGAATTTTCCTTGGTCTGACATGGATTGTTCTTTTCGGTTATCCGAAATTGGATAGTACTGAGTTCAGGAGCTTAGCGGATTTTTCTTTTTCTACTTTGCTGTATGGCTTCTCGGCCTCCTTCATTACGGCCCCGCTATTTGAGGAGAAAGTAGTTCGTCACTTGCTCCTCGAAGGGCTGGGGAAGCTGCACGCAATTGTGGCTTCACTGCTCGTTTCATGTGTGTTTGCGTTAGTGCATGTGGGTTCGGTAATTTGGGCTTTTTTAGCATCAATGCTGCTCTGCTTTTCGGCTTTATGCTTAAAGATGACAAGCGCGCAAAGGGCGATTAGTCATGGGGTATGCAATCTCTTGATAGCGGCTTGGTACTACACCAATGCCTACGGAATTAGGTAATGTTGAAGCATGCGTTCCGTTCTTTTGTTGATCGCGCAGCTGCAGCAGGTCATACGGTGCTACCGGATCAGTAGTAGATCATGGACGCGAGCTATCAAGGTGAGTTGGCGCAACTGGAACAGGAGCGTGTGCAGACCCAGGCCAGCGGTGCGCTGGTGGTCAACGCTCCAGTGAGTGGCGTGGTGGCCACGCAGGTGGTCAAGCCGGGACAGGCGGTACAGGCCGGTCAGCCGCTGCTGAGCTTGTTGCCGGGCGATGGCCGTCTGGAAGCGGAACTGTTGGTACCCAGTCGTGCCATTGGTTTCATCGAACCAGGTGACAAGGTGTTGTTGCGCTATCAAGCCTATCCGTACCAGAAGTTCGGCCATCAGGAAGGACGTGTGGAGCGCATCAGTCGCAGTGCGTTGAGCGGCGGCGAACTAGGTGCGCTGATCGGCAACGCACAGCAGGGCGAACCGTTCTATCGGGTGACTGTGTCGCTGGCGCGGCAGGCCATCACGGCGTATGGGCGGCCGGAAGCATTGAAGCCGGGAATGTTGCTGGATGCGGACATTCTGGGTGAGAGGCGCCGGCTGATCGAGTGGATTTTCGAGCCGTTGTATTCGATTGGCGGAAAGCTCGCTCAGGATTGAGGAGAAGACAACTGAATTGCCGGGAGTATCCTCGGCATCCGCGACGCAGGGAAGCTGCGTCAACAACCAAGGAGTAGTTGCATGCGTAATCTCGCTGTTGCCGAAATCGAGCAAGTTGAAGGTGGAATTATCCCTGTGCTGATCGTTGTTGCCGCTGCCGCGCTGCTGGGTGGGTGCGCTACCACGCCTGAACGAAATGAAGAGGACCGCAGCGAAGTAGTGGGTGACGAGTAGAAACAGTAACTCAGTCACTGACGGCGGACCGGCACTCCTTGCAGGTGCCGGTCCGCCTGTTGATGCATGGATCTCGGGGAGTATTTGATTGGATAAGTACAAGGGATTCTATTGGACGGCGTTGGCGTCGGCGTGCTTAGGCCTACTGGCGATGTTGGGTTTCGACAACAGGCTGAAGCTCCTGCTCTACATTTTGGGTTTGATCGGGCTCATCATGGCGGCATGGTTCGCACTTGGGTTCGTCGTGCGCGGTAGCAAGCCCGGACGTCCGTGGCTCCTGCTGGGTGGGCTGCTAGTGATTGTCGGCGGAGCAGGATTCGATGTTTGCGCGACGCTTATTCACTCTCCTGACCTTTCGCGCGAAGCGAACCCGGTAGCGAGAACTTTGCTTGCGAGTGGTTTGAACGCAAGCTCGGTCGTCGCAATTGGCGTCCTTGCCCAAGTCTTACTGGTAGCCATCTGCTGCTTTGTCTGGATGAACTTTGTGGCCAGGCTCGAGTGGTACAAAGTCGAAATTGCTAGAGACGATGGTAGACCCATCGCTACCAAGATGTTGGGAATATCCGGGCGTGGTTGGGGGGCTATTCTGGCGGGTAAGATCGATCCGCCGTTGTTTGTCAGCGGCATCGCTCCGGCAATCTTGGCTGTGTTTGCCTATCGCACCTATCTTGCTTTGGAATGGTTTGGAAGTGTGCCGATCTCGCGGCTGTTCGTGCCCTTGATGCTGTTGGCAATAGCGCTGTTGCTTCAGTGGGTTTGGTGCGTCTTTTGGGCAGGCCGAATCAGGGGGCGCTCCGTTGGATAGTACCGAATGATCGCGATCATTAGGGGCGAGGTCGAAGAATGCGGCATCGTGTTGATACCAGCTTGGTGCTACACCGATGCCTACGGAACTAGGCAGATTGAAGCGCAGGAGTGCGTGCGGATACTGGCCGGTGACGCACCGGTGATCAGGATTTGGTAGTATGAGGGTTATCAAGCAATCTGAGGCTGCCGAGTGTGGTCTGGCCTCGTTGGCAATGGTGGCCAATGCGCATGGAATGCGCATTGGGTTGTCTGAGCTGCGCCGCCGATTTCCGCAATCACTCAAGGGGGTGAGGCTCAATCAATTGATTGGTGTCGCCCAACGGCTGGGATTTTCTGTCCGCCCCCTACGCTTGGACATGGAAGATCTGGGCAAGCTCAAGCTCCCCTGTATCCTGCACTGGGACCTCAACCACTTTGTGGTACTGGTCAAGGCCGGCAAATCCAAGGTCACGATTCTTGACCCCGCGGTTGGAGAACGGAGGCTCTCCTACAGGGAAGTCTCAGACCATTTCACCGGTGTGGCGCTGGAACTGACGCCCACTGCCGAATTCAAACCTCAAAAAGCCGCGCCTGCCGTCACCGCACGGCAACTGACCGGGCCAGTGCTCGGTCTGTGGCGGGCGCTGGCACAGATCCTGCTGCTGTCAGTGGCCTTGCAGGTCTTCGTGGTGCTGGCGCCGTTCTACATGCAGTGGGTGGTGGACCAGGTGCTGGTGTCCGCCGACCGCGACCTGCTGACCGTGCTGGGTCTGGGCTTTGGCCTGGCGCTGCTGCTGCAGATCGGCATCAGTCTGCTGCGCGGCTGGTCGGTGGTCTACCTGTCGTCCCGGCTGGGCCTGCAATGGATGGGCAATGTGTTCGCCCATCTGCTCAAGCTGCCGCTGGACTACTTCGAGAAGCGCCATCTTGGCGACATCACGTCGCGCATGTCGTCGGTGCAGGCCATCCAGCGCACGCTGACCACCAGTTTCGTCGAAGCCCTCATCGATGGCTTGATGGCGGTGGTCACCCTGGGCCTGATGCTGTTCTACAGTTGGAAGTTGGCCCTGGTCACCCTGCTGGCCGTGGTTCTGTACCTGGGCATCCGCGCCATCGCCTACCGTCCGGTGCGCGACCGCACCGAGCAGCAGCTCGTCGCCGGGGCCAAACAGCAGACCCATCTGCTGGAGTCCCTGCGCGGCATGCAAAGCCTGAAGGTGGCTGGCGAGGAATCCCAGCGCCGCAGCACCTACGACAACCTGATGCACGACACCGTCAATCAGGAAGTGCGGCTGGCGCGTATGGGGCTGGGTTTCAACAGCGCCAGCCAACTGGTGTTCGGCGTCGAGCGTATCGCGGTGATCTGGATCGGCGCGGTGCTGGCGATGCAGAACGTGTTCTCAGTGGGCATGCTGATCGCCTATCTGGCCTACAAGGATCAGTTCGCCGGCCGGATGGCCGCGCTGATCGACAAGTGGGTGGAGTTCCGCGTACTGCGCCTGCACGGTGAGCGACTGGCCGATATCGTGCTGACGCCGCCGGAGGAGCAGGACGCCAGGCCCGAAGCACCACCGCCGACCGATACCCGCATCGAGGTGGAGGGCCTCTCGTTCCGCTACGCCGACGGTGAGCCGTGGGTGTTGAAGGATTGCAGCTTCACCATCGAGCCCGGCGAGGCGATTGCCATCATCGGTGCATCAGGTTGCGGCAAGACGACGCTGGTCAAGCTGCTGTTGGGGCTGTTGCCGCCCAGCGAAGGCATGATCCGCATCGGTGGTCATGACCTGCACAGGATCGGGCCGCGCAACGTCCGCACCATCGTCGGCGCGGTGATGCAGGACGACCAACTGTTCGCCGGCAGCGTGGCCGACAACATCAGTTTCTTCGATCCTGAAATGGATCAGGCCCGCATCGAAGCGGCTGCCAGGCTGGCTGCCGTGCATGACGAGATCGCCGCGATGCCGATGGGCTACCACAGCCTGATCGGCGACATGGGCAGTTCGCTGTCGGGGGGACAGAAGCAGCGCGTGATCCTGGCGCGGGCGCTGTATCGCAACCCCCGGTTGCTGTTCCTGGATGAAGCCACCAGTCACCTGGATGTGGCCAACGAACAGTTGGTCAATGCCGCCGTGCGGCAACTCAACGTGACCAAGGTCATCGTGGCACATCGCCCGGAAACCATTGCCAGTGCCGACCGTGTGCTGGTGATGGAGCAGGGGAGGATCGTGCAGGACATCAGGAACCAGCGGTCGTCGCCGGAAGCCGTTGCCGTACCGGCATGATCTGTAGGAGCGCCCCATGGGCGCGATGCTCTGCCTTACCATCCGGCAGAGCATCGCGGGCATGGCCCGCTCCTACAAGGGCGTGCGTAGGGTGCGCCCTGGCGCACCATCGCGATCATCCGTGTCGATCGACGGGGTTGAAGCGGTGCGCCGGGGCGCACCCTACGGAATGATCGATGCGTGCCGTTCGCACGACGCGCGGCGCGGCGTCACTTCTTCTCGAAATCCGTCAGCTTCGGCAGTTCCACCGGCACGCCGTCGGTGTTGCAGGTGTTGGCGGCGCACAGGCGCTGGCGCAGCTTGGGCGTGGCCTGCACGATGAGGTGGTAGATCACGTTCTGTTCCAGCGTGCCGCGCACCGCGTCGCTGCCGGGGCCGATGGCCCAGATGCCGACGTCCTCGCCGCCGTGCGATTCCGATTTCAGCGGCACCAGGGATTCCTGCAGGTAGTCTGGGTGTTCGGTATCCACGTGGCTCAGGTCGGGGCGCCCTTCGGCGGCCTCCACGCTGCTGGGCGCGTGCAGGAACTGCTTCGGGCCGGCGGGCTGGCGGTTGCTGGCGCCGGTGTAGCCGGGACCGTTGGCGTAGCTGAGCGTGGTGAAGGTCAGGCCGGTCTGGTCGCGGGCCAGGTCGCCGGGCGTGTCGTCCTCGCTGCCCTGGCCACGCACCTTGCCCAGGATGGCGTTGCCGCGCACGGGGTAGCCGACGAAGTTGAGCGTATGCGAATGATCGGCGGTCACCAGTATCAGCGTGTCCCCGCGCGAGGTGCTGTCCAGCGCGGCCTGCACCGCGTCCGACATGGCGATGGTTTCGTCCAGTGCGCGATAGGCGTTGCCATAGTGGTTGGCGTGGTCGATGCGCGCGCCTTCCACCAGCAGCACGAAGCCTTCCGGGTTGCGCGACAGCGTATGGATGGCGGCGCGGGTCAGCTCGGCCAGCGAGGGCTCGCCGGCGCGGTCGTTCGGGCGGTCGTGTTCGAACTGCATGTGGTCGTATTCGAACAGGCCCAGCAGTTGCGGCGCATCGGCGGCGGCGCGCAGCTGGTCGGTATTCCACACGTAGGCGCCCTGCGGGTTCGCCTGCTGCCATTCGGCGGGCAGGTTGCGGCCGTCCAGGCGCTGGCCGACCAGGTCGTCGTATTCGGGGTCGCGTTCCTCGACGGGCATGAACTTGCCGCGCCCGCCGCCCAATGCGACGGTGGGGCCGCGGCCGAAACGCGCGGAGGCCAGCAGTTGGTGGGCGATGTCGCGGCAGCCCGCCGCGAGGGCTTCCGGCGGCAGGTCGGTGTCGTTTTCCCAGTCGCGGTGCGGCACGTGCGCATAGGTCGCCGCGGGCGTGGCATGGGTCAGGCGGGCGGTGGTGACGACGCCGGTGGCCAGGCCGGCGCTGTCGGCCAGTTCCAGCCAGCTGAGCACGTGCTTGGACAGGCTGTCGGCACAGTCTTCCTTGTGTCCGGCGGACACGCCGATCGCGCCCATGTGCGTCTTCACGCCGCTGGCGATGGCGGTCATGGTGCCGGCCGAATCGGGTGTCTGCGAATCGGTGTTGTAGGTCTTGCTGAAGGCGGTATGCGGGAAGCGCTCCCACGACAGCAGGTTCTCTTCGCCGGGGTCGCCCTTGCGCTGGCCTTCCAGGATGCGCGCGGCGGCCACGGTGGTCAGGCTCATGCCGTCGCCCAGGAACACGATGACGTTCTTCGCGCGTCCCCGCATGGCGCCATTGGCGGCCGCGCGCGCGGCACCGCTGCGGTACCACCATTGCGGGGTTTCCCCGTCCGGGTGGGCGATCGCGGGTACGTCGACGACGGTGGACGAGGAGGCGGTGCGCGGGCCGGCGGCGCTGGCGCAACCGGCCAGTACGGTGATCAGGGTCAGGCTGGCGAAAGGCAGGGCAAGGGGGCGCAGGAGCATAAGGGACCCATTCGAGGCAGGCCGCTCATTATGCCGCGCGTACAGTGTCCTGCTCATGACACCCGGCATTCCAGCCGCGCCGTCGCATGGCCCGGCGGCATGAGCTAAGGTGCCGGGCCCCATTTTCCGAGCCGTCGATGCATGAAGCTGGTGTCCGCCTGGTTGAAGATCCCGTTCTGGCAACGCGTGGCGGCCGGCTTCGTGCTGGGTGCGCTGGCCGGTTGGATGCTGGGTCCGGCGGCGGGGACCTGGCTGAAACCGCTGGGCGACCTGTACGTCACCCTGATCAAGATGATCGCGGTGCCGCTGGTGTTCTTCGCCGTGGTCAACGCGGTGTCCAGCCTGCACGGGCAGAAGTCCCTCGCCGCGCTGGGCGGGCGCACGTTCCTGTGGTTCGCCGCCACGGCCGCGCTGGCGGTCTGCGTGGGGTTGGCCGTGGGCTGGGTGGTGCAGCCGGGCAAGGGCCTGACCGGGTTGATGATGGCGCCGGACTACCAGGTGCGCGAGGTGCCCACGCCGGTGCAGGTGCTGCTGGACATCGTGCCGGCCAATCCGTTCAAGGCGTTGACCGACGGCAAGATCCTGCAGGTGATCTTCTTCGCCGGCCTGCTCGGCTTCGCGCTGGTCAAGCTGGGCGAACGCAGCGCCGGGTTGCGCAAGCTGGCGGGCGAGGCCAGCGACACCATGGTGCAGGTCACCCGCTTCGTGCTGGAGATGACCCCGCTGGGCACGTTCGGCCTGATCGGTTCCCTGGTGGGCACGTACGGTTTCGAGAAGCTGCTGCCGCTGGGCAGCTTCGTCGGCGCGCTGTATCTGGCCTGCGCGCTGCACATCCTGTTCGTCTACGGCGGCCTGCTGCTGGCGCATGGGTTGAACCCTTGGAAGTTCTTCCGCGGCGCCGCGCCGGGCATGCAGGTGGCGTTCGTCAGTTCCTCCAGCTTCGCCTCGATGCCCGTCGCCATCCGCAGCGTCACCCATAACCTGGGGGTGGACAAGGACTATGCCGCGTTCGCCGTGCCGTTGGGCGCCAGCATCAAGATGGATGGCTGCGGCGCGATCTTTCCGGCACTGACGTCGATCTTCGTGGCGCAGTACTTCGGGCTGGACCTGTCGGTGAACCAGTACTTCGTCATCCTGCTGGCCTCGGTACTGGGCAGCTTCGGCACCGCCGGCGTGCCGGGCACCGCCATCGTCATGGTCACGTTGGTGCTCAGCGCGGCCAACCTGCCGCTGGAAGGCATCGGCCTGCTGGTCGCCATCGACCGCATCCTCGACATGATGCGCACCATGACCAACGTGACCGGACAGATGCTGGTGCCGGTGCTGGTGGCCAAGGAGACCGGCCTGCTCGACAGGGAGGTCTACGAAGCGGCGTCCACCAACGTGGGACTGGAAACCGACAGCGGGGCGCGATAGCCCGGTGGGAGTGAGTCCTGTGGGAGCGGCCTCCGGCCGCGAGCTTTTCATGCGGATGCAAGCAAGGCTCGCGGCCGGAGGCCGCTCCCACCCCGATGGATTCGGTCAGTTTGCTGCTGCTTGCGCTTGTCCGCGCGACACCCACCATGCGAACACGGCGGCGGTGACGAACATCAGCAGGCTGTAGACCGCCGCCGGCACCGCGACGGTGGGGTTGTTCAGTACGTTGAGCGCGATGAAGATGGCCAGCGTGCCGTTGTGGATGCCGATCTCCATCGCGATGGCGATGGCCTGCTTCTTCGGCAGGCGCAACGCCAGCGGCGCTGCGTAGCCCGCGCCCATGCTGGCCAGGTTGAACAACAGGCAGGCCAGGCCGACGACGGCGAAGTAGGCCGTCAGCGTCTTCCATTCCTGCGCCACCGCCGCGATCACCAGCAAGGCCAGCACCAGCACCGACAGCAGCCGGATGGGTTTCTCCATGCGGGCGGAGAACGCGGGCGCCTTGGCGCGCAGCACCATGCCCAGCGCCACAGGCAGCAGGATGATGACGGCCACTTCCACGACTTTTTTCGTCGGTGGCGGGACGTACTGGCCGGCGCCCAGGAAGTATTCCAGCGACAGGTTAAGGATCACCGGCAGCGTCAGCAGGCACAGCAGGCTGTTGATCGCGGTCAGGGTGATGTTCAACGCCACGTCGCCGCGGGCAAGGTGGCTGTAGATGTTGGCGGTGGCGCCGCCGGGCGAGGCGGCCAGCAGCATCAGGCCGACGGCGAGTTCGGCCGGCAGCCCGAAGCCCAGCGCCAGCCCGAAGGCCGCCCACGGCAGCACCAGCGTCTGCAGGCCCAGGCCGATCAGCACCGCCCGCGGGTAGCGCGCGACGCGACGGAAATCATCGGTGGTCAGTCCCAGCCCCAGCCCCAGCATGATGATGCCCAGGGCCAGCGGCAGTAGAAGATTGGTCAACACTGATGCCTGCATCGCGTACGACTCCCCTTCGGCGCGAAGAAACATGGAAGCGCGGTCATCGTCGTCGCCGACCGCCGCCGCAGCATGGCCGCAACACCACGGGCATGCAAGCTGGCGCCTGGCCGAGTACGCGCCGAGCGCCATGGACCGGGACATCGGGGGAACGGTGGCGCGTTGGCGGGACGCCACTTGCGACGAAGGCCGCTGGGCGAGCGGCCTTCGGCTGTCGGATTGCGGCAGCGGGCGCGCCCTTACATCGGGATGCGGCGCGCCTGCATGTAGCGGTTGGCCCAATAGCCGGTGACCAGGCTGTCCACGCGCACGTCCTTGCCGCGGCTGGGGGAATGCAGGAAGCGGCCTTCGCCCACGTAGATGCCCACGTGGTTGACGCGGCCCTTCAGGCCGAAGAACACCAGATCGCCCTGGCGCAGTTCCTCGCGGTTCTTGACCAGTTCGGCGTCGGCCTTGGCGGCCATCTCGCGGGAGACGCGCGGCAGTTCGATGCCCAGCGCGGTGCGGAACACGTAGCCGACCAGGCCGCTGCAGTCGAAGCCGCTGTCCGGCGAGGTGCCGCCCCAGCGGTACGGGGTTCCCATCAGGGCCAGCGCGCGCTGCAGGACCGACTGCACCTTGCCGACTTCCTCTTCCTGCGCCACCACGCCGTTCCTGCTCAGGTCGTAGGCGGCCAGCAGGCGGCTGATGTCGCCGGCCACCATGGCCGAACGGTCCACCAGCGGCAGGCTGTCGCTGGCAGCCAGGCGGGGCAGCAGGGCGGAAAGGGTGGTGGCGGCGGCTTCGGCGGCCTTGTCGCGGACGCTGGGAGCCGCGGGCCTGGCGACGGCGGCCGGCACCACGATGGCATCCGCACTGGCGGCGACCAAGGGTTCCAGGACCGGTTCGTCAGGCGTGACCTGCGCCCACGCACCCGCGCTGGCGGCGCACAGGCTCAGGCTGAGGAGAAGGCGGGTTGCCCCCCGCGATGGGCGGCAGGTGGCGGCTGGCAGGCCTGTGGGCAGGTCGTCGTCGGTCGTCACGCGCGGGCAAGGTAAACGGCTGAAGGAGCGATAATGCCGTCAGATCGATGTGATTAGGTTCAAAAATCGTTATTTATTCGTTAAGAATGAACGTCCCGTGTCACAGACTTGACCGATTCCTAACGAAGCACGCGTTTCGCGCCGGTGTAATGGTCCCGCCAGTAGGCGCCATCCAGATGGTCCAGCCGCACCGTGCCACCGGTGCTGGGGGCGTGGACGAAGCGGCCTTCGCCCACGTAGATTCCCACGTGGGTCACGTTGCCCTTGCTGCCGAAGAAGACCAGGTCGGCCGGGGCCAGCCGGCGCGGTTCGATGCGCGGCCCCTGCACCTGCGACAGCTCCCGCGAGGTGCGCGGCAGGCGCAGGTCCAGCATGTCCCGGTACACGTAGGCCACCAGGCCGCTGCAGTCGAAACCGGAGTCGGGCGTGTTGCCGCCGTAGCGGTAGGGCGTGCCCACCAGCCCGATGGCCCGCATCAGCACGGCATTGGCGGCGACCGGGTCGGCGGATTCCACGCGGGGCCATTCGCGGCCCTGCACGGGCGGGGGAGCGGATTTGCGGGCCTGCTTGCCGCCGCCGCAGGCGGAGAGCATCAGCATGCCCGCGCAAAGCAGGACCAGGGCCAGGCGGCGTGGTGGCGTCGGCATGGGCAAGCCGGGATAATGTCGGGCCTTCATTGCGGCGCATCTTCGCCGCATTCCCCGGCGGCCGACAAGCCGCTCCCGCCCGCCGACCGGCAGGCCCCGCCCAGAGTCCCGCATGAAAATCGCAAAAGACAGCGTCGTCCGTTTCCATTACACCGTCTCCGAAGTGGGCCAGGAGCCCATCGAAAGTTCCAAGGACCGTGATCCCCTGGCCATCCTGATCGGCCACGGCAACATCATCCCGGGCCTGGAGAACGCCATGCAGGACCGCGAGGCCGGCGACAGCTTCGGTGTGGACGTGGCGGCGGCGGATGCGTACGGCGAGCGTCGCGACGGCCTCAGCCAGCGCGTGCCCAAGAAGCACTTCGGCAACCAGCGCCTGGTGCCGGGCCAGCAGGTGGTGCTGCAGACCAACTTCGGCCCGCGCGCGGTGACCATCCAGAAGATCGGCATGAGCGTGGTGGACGTGGACCTCAACCACCCGATGGCCGGCAAGGACCTGCATTTCGACGTGGAGATCGTGGAAGTGCGCGAAGCCAGCGCCGAGGAAATCGAGCACGGCCACGTGCACGGCGACGGCGACCATCACCACTGATCCGTCCGGCCCGGTGCTTCCGCGACGGCCCGCCTCGGCGGGTCGTTCCGTTTCAGGCGTCGGCCCGTGCATGTTCTAATCCGGCCGACACCCCAGGGGAATGGAATGACCGCACCGGCTACGGAAAACCTGGCGCCCGTCGCACCCGGCGAGCGCATCGAGGCCATGGACGTGCTGCGCGGCTTCGCGCTGCTGGGCATCCTGCTGATGAACATCGAAGGCTTCGTCGGCCCCTTGCTGGCGTCCGCGACGGGCATCGACCCGGCGTTGACCGGCGCCGACCGCGCCGTCGATGCGCTGGTCTACGTGCTGGTTCAGGGCAAGTTCTACACGCTGTTCTCGTTGTTGTTCGGCATGGGCTTCGCGGTGATGTCGCAGCGCGCCGAGCAGGCCGGGCGTCCGTTCGCCGGCGTGTACTGGCGGCGCGGGCTGGTGCTGATGGCGATCGGCCTGGTGCACGCCATCTTCGTGTGGGCCGGCGACGTGCTGGTGACGTATGCGCTGTGTTCGTTCCTGCTGCTGGCCTTCCGGCCGTTGCCTGCCCGCTTCTTCGTGGGCCTGGGGCTGGGTTCGTATGCGCTGCCGGTCGGTTTCATGTTCATGATGGGGGCGCTGGGTTCGCTGCTTGCCGGCTCTGCGGACTGGGAAAGGACCATGGCCGAGATGGGCACGCAACTGCAGGGCATCGTCGAGAGCGAGCGCATCGCCTACGGCACCGGCACCTATGCCGAAGCGACATGGCAGCGCGTGAAGGACACCGGGCTGGCGCTCAGCAACATCACGATGTTCGGTTTCATCGTCTTCGGCATGTTCCTGCTGGGGGCCTGGTTCGTGCGCAGCGGCGCCATCGCGCGGCCCGGCGAGTTCGCGCGCCTTTACCGGGGGCTGCGCTGGTTCGCGTGGCCGCTGGGCTTGGCGGCGATGCTGGGTTCGGTGGCGTTGGCGCCGGCCATGGACATGGCGACGTTCAACATGCGCCTGTCCACCGCGTTCGCGCTGCAGATGCTGGCCAACCTGCTGATGTGCCTGGGATACGTGGCGTGGATCATGCGCGCGCTGCAATCGTCGTGGTGGCGCCGGCCCCTTGGCTGGCTGGCGCAGGCCGGCAGGATGGCGTTGACCAACTACCTGATGCAGTCGCTGATCTGCACCTGGGTGTTCTACGGCTATGGGCTGGGGTACTTCGAGCAGTTGCCGCGTGCCTGGCAGGTCCCGTTCGTGTTGGCGGTGTTCGTGGTGCAGGTGCTGGCGAGCCATGCGTGGCTGTCGCGCTTCCGTTTCGGCCCGATGGAATGGGCGTGGCGCTCGCTGACCTACCTCAAGCCGCAACCGATGCGCTTGCGCGCGGTTTAAACTCCGGGGGTGAACTTCCCCCACGACGACGTGCTGGTCATCGGCGGCGGCGCCATCGGCCTGGCGACCGCGCTGGCCCTGCTAGAGGCCGGCCGCGGCGTCCGCGTGCTGGAAAGCGCGGCCGTCGGCGGCGGAGCCTCGCACGGCAACTGCGGCACCATCACGCCCAGCCACGCGCCGCCGCTGGCCGCGCCCGGCGTGGTCGCGCAGGCGCTGCGCTGGATGTTCACGCCGGATGCGCCGCTGTACCTGAAACCCCGCTTCGATCCCGCGCTGTGGCGGTGGCTGCTGCACTTCGCCGCGCGCTGCAACCTGCGCAGCTGGAGGCAGAGCACGCAGGCGCGTTCGGTGCTGCTGGAGGACTCGCGCGCACGGCTGGCCGAATGGGTGCAGCGGCATGCCCTGGACTGCGAGTTCGTCGAGGAGGGGCTGGACTACGTGTTCCGCGATGCGCGCAGGTTCCGGCATTACGTGGACGAGTGCGCGGCGCTGCGCGAGTTCGGCATCGATAGCCAGGTGTTCGACGGGAGCGCCTACGAACGGGAAGAGCCGGCGGTGCTCCCGGGCATGGCCGGCGCGATCCGCTTTCCCGGCGACGCGCGCCTGCGCCCCGACCGTTACGTGGCCGAACTGGCGCGCGTGGTGCGCGGAAAAGGCGGCAGGATCGAGGAGCAGTGCCGCGTGGAGGGCATCCGATCGCTCCCCGACGGAGTGCTTGTGGAAACCGCGAACGGCCAGCGTCGCGGGCGCGATGTGGTCATCGCGCTGGGTGCCTGGACGCCCGCCTTCGTCCGCAGCCTGGACCTGCGCGTGCCGATCCAGCCGGGCAAGGGCTATTCGATCACCTATTCGCGTCCGTCGGTGGTGCCGCGCCATGCGATGGTGCTGAAGGATCGCTCGGTCTGCGTGACCGTGTGGGACAGCGGTTTCCGGCTGGGCAGCACGATGGAGTTCTCCGGCCACGACGGCACGCTCAATCCGACGCGGCTGGCGGCGCTGGAACGCGGCGCGCGCGAGTACCTGCGCGAACCCGTCGGCCCGCAGGCGCACGAGCGCTGGTACGGCTGGCGCCCGATGACCTGGGACGACCTGCCGCTGCTGGGCCGCGCGCCGGGCCATCGCCATGTCTGGCTGGCGGCGGGCCACGGCATGCTGGGCATCAGCATGAGCGCGGCCACCGGCCAGCTGATGGCCGACCTGATCACCGACCGCAAGCCCGCGTTCGACCCCACGCCTTACCGACCGGAGCGATTCTCATGAAAGCGCAGGAATTCGACTTGATCGTCATTGGCGGTGGTTCGGGGGGCCTGGCGGGCGCGTTCCGCGCGTCCGCGCACGGCGCAAAGGTGGCGCTGCTGGAACCGAAGGAACTCGGCGGCACCTGCGTGAATGTCGGTTGCGTGCCGAAGAAGGCGATGTGGCTGGCGGCGGACCTGTCGCAGAAGATCGTGCTGTCGGCGCAACTGGGCTTCAACAGCATCGCGCCCGTGCTGGACTGGCCCGAATTCGTCGTGCATCGCCAGCGCTACATCGCCGGCATCCATGCCAGCTACCGGCGCAGGCTGGATGAAAGCGGCGTGGTGCTGATGCCGTGCCATGGCCGGCTGCTGGATGCGCATACCGTGGTCAATGCCGATGGCGTGGAGTTGCAGGGCCGGCACATCCTGGTCGCCACGGGCGGGCATCCGCATCGGCCGGAGATCCCGGGCGCGGAGCTGGGGCTGGTCTCCGACGATTTCTTCAACCTGTGCTCCGCGCCAGAGCGCGTGGCCATCGTCGGCGGCGGCTACGTCGCCGTGGAACTGGCCGGCGTCCTGCAGGGACTGGGAAGCCAGGTTGAACTGTTCGTGCGCGGCCAGTGCCTGCTGTCCAGCTTCGATGCGGAGTTGACCGACGAACTGTTGGCGGACATGCGGCAGCATGGCGTGCACGTCCATTTCGGCCACGATCTTGCCGCGGTGGAAAAGGCATCCGGCGACGGCGTGGTCCTGGTCGCCGGCGATGGTTCGCGCAGCGAGCGCTTCGACGCGCTGATCTTCGCCACCGGCAGGCATCCGAACACGGCGGGAATCGGCCTGGAGGCGGCGGGCGTCGAAGTGGACCACGGTGGACACGTCCGCGTGGACGAGTACCAGAACACCACCGCCGCCCAGGTCTATGCGGTAGGCGACGTGACCGGCCGCGCCGCGCTGACGCCGGTGGCGATCGCGGCGGCGCGCCGGCTGATGGATCGGGTGTTCGGCGGCCAGCGTGGCGCGAAGCTGGACTACGACGACATCGCGACCGTGGTCTTTTCGCATCCGCCGATCGGGACGGTCGGACTGACCGAACAGCAGGCGCGCGAACGCCATGGCGACGGCGTGAAAGTGCTGACCGCCCACTTCCGTCCCATGCTGCATGCGCTGGCGGATTCGCCGCAGCGCAGCCTGTTCAAGCTGGTCTGCACGGGCAAGGACGACCGCGTGGTCGGCATCCACCTGCTGGGCGAGGGCGCCGACGAGATCCTGCAGGGATTCGCGGTGGCGTTGAAGAAGGGCATCACCCTGGCCGACCTGCACGACACCGTCGCCATCCACCCGACCAGCGCCGAGGAACTGGTGCTGATGCGCTGATGCGGGGCGCACCGACGATAGAATGGCGGGCATGGAAACCTACACGCTCCATCGCGGCACCGCTCCGTTGTTCATCAGCCTGCCGCACAACGGCACGCGGCTTCCGGCGGAACTCGCCGCGCGCATGGCGCCCGACGCGCAGCGGGTGCCGGACACCGACTGGCACGTCGAGCGGCTTTACGCCTTCGCCCGCGACATCGGCGCCTCGATCATCGTGCCGGTGTATTCGCGCTACGCGGTGGACCTGAACCGGCCGGAGGACGACGTGTCGCTGTATCCCGGCCAGAACACCACCGGCCTGTGTCCCATCGTGCAGTTCAGCGGCCAGCCCGTGTACCTGCCCGGGCAGGAACCCGCGCCGGAAGACATCGCCGCGCGCGTGGACCGCTACTGGCGCCCCTACCATCGGGCCTTGCGGGAAGAGATCGAACGCATCCGCGCAGAACACGGCCGCGTCGTGTTGTGGGAAGGACACTCGATCCGCAGCGTGGTGCCGTTCCTGTTCGACGGCCGATTGCCGGACTTCAACCTGGGCACGGCCGGCGGCGCGAGTTGCACGCCGGCCTTGCAGCAGGCGCTGGTCGACGTGCTGGAATCGCAGCGGGATTTCAGTTTCGTCGCCAACGGACGATTCCGCGGCGGCTACATCACGCGCCACTACAGCGACGTGCCGAACGGCGTGCAGGCCGTGCAACTGGAACTGGCCCAGCTGAACTACATGGACGAGGACAGTTTCGCCTATCTGCCCGAGCGTGCGGTGCGGACCCAGGCGCTGATCCGGCGGTTGCTCGAATGCACGCTGGCGTGACCGCCGCGCGATGACGCGCGCCGACCAGGACGACGAGCTGGCGCAGGCGCTGGACGTGGCGCCGACCGCGGCGCCCGAGAGTCCGCCGGCGCATTCGCCCCTGCGCGTGGCCAGCCGGAGCGGCCTGCTGCTGGCGGCGCTGGGCGCCATCGCGTTCTCCGGCAAGGCCATCATCGTCAAGCTGGGCTATCGCTACGGCGCCGATGCGGTCACGCTGCTGGCATTGCGCATGCTGGTGGCGTTCCCGGTGTTCGCGCTGATGGGCGCATGGGCCGCCCGTCGCGCCGCGCCGCTGGCCACGGCGGACCGCTGGAGGATCGTGCTGCTGGGTTTCCTGGGGTATTACCTGGCCAGCTTCCTCGACTTCGCCGGGCTGGCCTACATCACCGCCACGCTGGAGCGGTTGATCCTGTACCTGACCCCCACGCTGGTGGCGTTGATCGGCCTGCTGGCGTTCCGTCGCCGCATCACGCGACGACAGCTGGTGGCCCTGCTGGTCAGCTATGTCGGCGTGGCGCTGGCGTTCGGCCACGACCTGCAACTGGGCGGCGGCAACATCGCGCTGGGCAGCGCGCTGGTGTTCGGCAGTGCGCTGGCCTATGCGCTCTACCTGGTCGGCAGCGGCGAGCTGGTCAATCGCGTGGGCGCGGTGCGGTTGACCGCCTACGCCAGCAGCGTGGCCAGCGTGCTGTGCCTGCTGCAGTTCGCGCTGCTGCGCCCGCTGGATGCGCTCGTGTTGCCCGCCGAGGTATACGCGCTGTCGCTGTTGAACGGCACCGTCTGCACGGTGTTGCCGGTGCTGGCGGTGATGATGGCGGTGGCGCGGATCGGTTCGTCGCTGGCGTCGCAGGTGGGCATGATCGGCCCGGTCTCCACCATCGTGCTCAGCATGCTGCTGCTGGACGAGCCGATGGGCCCCTGGCAGGTGGCCGGCACCGTGCTGGTGATGGCCGGTGTGTTCGTGGTGTCGCGGCAGAAGCCGTAGCGTGCGCCCGATGTGCGGTTGCCGCGGGCGCCGGTGATCGCAGGGCCGCGATGCGGCAAGGGAACCCGTCGGCGCGACCTCCCGCGCACGGGGGGGCAAACGGCAGGGTTCTGGGCGATGATGCGCGGCATGTCGGCCTCCCCCTCCCCCTCGCTGCGTCCACTGCTCTGGCTGGTGGCGGTGGCGGTCTTCATGCAGATGCTGGACACCACCATCGTCAATACGGCGCTGCCGGCGATGGCCCGCGACCTGGGCCAGTCGCCGTTGCGGATGCAGGCGGTGGTGGTGGCCTACGCGCTGACCGTCGCCATGCTGATCCCCGCCTCGGGCTGGCTGTCCGACCGCCTGGGCACGCGCCGCGTATTCGTGGCCGCGATCGCGCTGTTCACGCTGGGGTCGCTGGCGTGCGCGCTTTCGCGGAGCCTCGACCAACTGGTCCTGGCGCGGGTGCTGCAGGGGATCGGCGGTGCGATGCTGCTGCCGGTGGGGCGGCTGGCAGTGCTGCGCGCGGTGCCGCGCAAGGATTTCCTGGCGGCGATGAGCTTCGTCACCGTGCCCGGCCTGATCGGTCCGCTGGTGGGACCGACCCTGGGCGGCTGGCTGGTGGAAGTGGCTTCCTGGCACTGGATCTTCCTGATCAACCTGCCGCTGGGCGTGCTGGGCACGCTGGCGGCGCTGCGGTGGATGCCGGATGTGCGTGCGCCTGTGTGGCGCTTCGATGCGCCGGGCTATGCGTTGCTGGCCTTCGGCATGGTGGCGGTCTCGTTGTCGCTGGACGGACTGTCGGACCATGCCCCGCGGCGGGCCATGCTCGTGGTGCTGCTGGTATTCGGCCTGGCGAGCCTGGTCGCCTATTGGCTGCACGCGGCGCGGACGCCGCGCCCGCTGTTCCCGCTGGCCTTGTTCAAGGTGCACAGCTTCAGCATCGGGGTGCTCGGCAACCTGTTCTCGCGGATCGGCAGCGGCGGCATGCCGTTCCTCATTCCGTTGATGATGCAGGTGGGCCTGGGCTATTCGCCGATGTCGGCGGGCTTGATGATGATCCCGGCCGCGGCGGCCGGGATGTTCTCCAAGCGCATCGTGGTGCCGCTGGTGCAGCGGCTGGGCTACCGGCGGGTGCTGGTGGGCAATACGGTGCTGGTGGGCCTGACGATGGCCAGCTTCGCGCTGGTGGGGCCGGGACAGCCGATATGGCTGCACCTGGTGCAGTTCGCCTGTTTCGGCGCGGTGAATTCGCTGCAGTTCACCGCCATGAACACGCTGGCGCTGCGCGACCTGGATGGCGAACTGGCCAGCAGCGGTAACAGCCTGTTGTCGATGACGATGATGCTGGCGATGAGCCTGGGCGTGGCCGTCGCCGGCGGGTTGCTGGGCGCGTTCGGCGGCGAGGCCACGCATCCGGGGCAGGGACAGACGCTTTCCGCTTTCCGCTGGTGCTTCGTCGGCGTGGGGCTGATCACGCTGGCCTCGGCCGCGATCTTCGCGCAGCTGGAACCCACGCGCCGCATACGCGCCTCCGCAGTGAAACGCGCCGATCCGGGTTGAGTGGGCGCCGCCCGGCGTTCACACCGCGACGCTGGCCTCGGCCAGCCAGTCGATCACCGCCTGCAGGGCCTCGGTGCGGTTGCGGCCCTGCAGGCGCTGATCGCGATACAGGGCGATCTGCCGGTGCGCGCTGCTGCCTTCGGCCATGATGGTCCACAACCGTTCGATCTGCGCCTGGCAGCCGAAGGCACCGATGTCCTCCGCCAGTGCGCCCAGCGTGTTGCGCATCATCTCGCGCATGGAAACCAGCTGGCTGCTGCCCAGGTCGATCAGCCCGGCATCGAAACCGTAGCGCCGCGCGCGCCACAGGTTTTCCGCGATCACCGCCTGGTCGCCCGCGTCCAACGATTGGTGCAGGTGCGGATGGTGTTCCAGGTGGCGCACCAGACAGCGGAAGAACTGCGCGATCGCCAACGCATCGCGCACGTCGGTGCAGCAGTCGGTCACGCGCAGTTCCAGGGTCGGGAAGGCCAGCGAAGGACGCAGCGCCCACCACAGGAAGCTGGCGTCCTTGATGGCGCCGCCATCGGTCAGGCGTTGCACGTACTGGTCGTATTCGGCCTGGTCCTGGAACAGCGGCGGCAGGCCGGTGCGCGGGATTTCCTGGTAGGCGGTCTGGCGATAGCTCATCAGCCCGGTGGGATGCCCCATCCAGAACGGCGAGGAGGTGCTGAGCGCCAGCAGCAGCGGCAGGAACGGCTGCAACCGGCCCAGCAGGTCGATGCGCCCCTGCTGCCGCGCGGGCTGTACGTGCACGTGCAGCCCGCACAGCAGGTTGCGCTGGCCGAGCATCTGCAACTCGTCCATGACCTTGTCGTAATGCGGCTTGTCGGTGCTGCGCTGGCCGCGCCACAGCCCCAGCGGGTGGGTGCCGGCGGCGACGATGTCCAGGCCATGGCGTTCGGCGATCCGCCCCAGGTCGCCGCGCAGGCAGGTGAGGTCGGCCTGCGCTTCGGCGGGCGCGTGGTGGACGACGGTCTGCACTTCCACCTGGGTCTGCAGCATCTCGCTGCCGAAACGCTCGCCCAGCGCGTGCTGGCATTCCTGGAAGAACGCGCGCGGCATGTGCCGCAGCCGCCGTCCGTTGCGGCGGACCAGGAAATACTCTTCCTCGATGCCGAAAGTGTAGGGATGGTCTTGCATCCGCCGCCCATCGTCGCTGTCCGTTCCCGCTTATCGCATCGGGCGGGTGAACGACATGTTCAGCGGATCGCGCGCTTCATGCCTCCTGCGCCGCGCGACGCATTCCGTCGCAGGAAGGCATGCGCCGTCGCTGCGGCAGGCGACGGCGAATAGCCGATCAGACTTCCAGCGAGGCCACGCCGCAGAGCAGTATCCGATACGGCGATGCCCGGGCCGTCGCCACGGCAGGCGATGGCGAATAGCCGATCAGACTTCCAATGAAGCCATGTCGCCCTTGGTCTCCAGCCACTGCTTGCGGTCGCCCGCCCGCTTCTTGGCCAGCAGCATGTCCATCAGGCCGCGGGTTTCGACCGCGTCGTCCACGGTCAGCTGCACCAGCCTGCGCGTATCGGGGTGGATGGTGGATTCGCGCAGCTGCGCCGGGTTCATTTCGCCCAAGCCCTTGAAGCGGGTGACATTGACCGCGCCGCGGATCTTTTCGCGCTCGATCTTCTCCAGCAGAAGGCGCTTCTCTTCCTCGTCCAGCGCGTAGAACACCTGCTTGCCCACGTCCACGCGGAACAGTGGCGGCATCGCGACGAACACGTGCCCGGCCTGCACCAGCGCCGGGAAGTGGCGCAGGAACAACGCGGTCAGCAGCGTGGCGATGTGCAGGCCGTCGGAGTCGGCGTCGGCCAGGATCACCACCTTGCCGTAGCGCAGCCCGGTGATGTCGTCCTTGCCCGGGTCGCAGCCGATCGCCACGGCCAGGTCGTGCACTTCCTGCGAGGCCAGCACGCTGCCGGAGGCGACTTCCCAGGTGTTGAGGATCTTGCCGCGCAGCGGCAGGATCGCCTGGAAGTCCTTGTCGCGCGCCTGCTTGGCGCTGCCGCCGGCCGAGTCGCCCTCCACCAGGAACAGCTCGGTGCGCGACAGGTCCTGGCTGATGCAGTCGGCCAGCTTGCCGGGCAGGGCGGGGCCCTGGGTGACCTTCTTGCGGACGATCTGCTTCTCGGTCTTCAGGCGCGCGCTGGCGCGCTCGATGGCGATCTGCGCGATCCTCTCGCCGAAATCGGTGTGCTGGTTGAGCCACAGGCTGAACGCATCGTGCGCCGCGCCTTCGATGAAGCCGGCGGCCTGGCGCGAGGACAGGCGTTCCTTGGTCTGGCCGCTGAACTGCGGGTCGGTCATCTTCAGCGAAAGCACGAACGCCACGCGATCCCACACGTCCTCCGGCGCCAGTTTCACGCCGCGCGGCAGCAGGTTGCGGAAGTCGCAGAACTCGCGCAGCGCGTCGGTCAGGCCGCTGCGCAGGCCGTTGACGTGGGTGCCGTGCTGCGCGGTGGGGATCAGGTTGACGTAGCTTTCCTGCACCAGTTCGCCTTCCGGCACCCAGGCCACCGCCCAGTCGACGATCTCGTTGTCCTTCTTCAGATTGCCGACGAACAGGTCCGGCGGCAGCAGTTCGCGGCCGGTCATCTCGCCCTTCAGGTAATCCCGTAGGCCGTCCTCGTAGTGCCAGCGGTCGCGTTCGCCGGTGGCCTCGTCGAACAGGGTGACGGTCAGGCCGGGGCACAGCACGGCCTTGGCGCGCAGCAGGTGGCGCAAGGCGCGCACGTTGAACTTGGGCGTGTCGAAATACTTGGGATCGGCCCAGAAGCGCAGGCGGGTGCCGGTGTTCTTCTTGCCGACGGTGCCGACGGTTTCCAGCTTGCTGGCGGCGTCGCCATCGTGGAACTCCATGCGGTACTCGTTGCCGTCGCGCTTGATGAACAGTTCGACCTTCTTCGACAGCGCGTTGACCACGCTGACGCCGACGCCATGCAGGCCGCCGCTGAAGGTGTAGTTGCGGTTGCTGAACTTGCCGCCGGCATGCAGGCGGGTGAGGATCAGTTCGACGCCGGGAATCTTCTCTTCGGGGTGGATGTCCACCGGCATGCCGCGGCCGTCGTCGCTGACTTCGCAGCTGCCGTCCTTGAACAGGGTCACCTCGATCTCGCCGGCGTGGCCGGCCAGCGCCTCGTCCACCGCGTTGTCGATGACTTCCTGGGCAAGATGATTGGGGCGGGTGGTGTCGGTATACATGCCCGGCCGGCGCTTGACCGGGTCCAGGCCGGAGAGGACTTCGATGTCGGCGGCGTTGTAGCGACTGCTCATGAGATACGGGTTTCTTCCAATGGATGACGGCGGCGGCGCGGATCGATGGCGCGCCGATGGTGGAGGTCAGGGGCGATCCCCGGGGAAATCGCTCTCCATGGCCGGATCCTGAACGATAGGCTCGCAGAGGTAGGCGGCACGCATGGAAGGGCGGTTCCCGGTCGGGTGATGGACGCAGCCGCCGGAGTTTGCCGGGTGGACGGGTTTTTTGCACGTTCAGCCCCCACCCACTAGTGTGCGGTCGCCCGCTTGGAATCGGCCGCCGCCGCCTCCATGTGAATCATGTCGCATCCAGGAGACCCTGCCATGAAACCGCGCCATCTTTTGCTGCTGACCGCCGCCGTCGCTTTTTCCGTGGCCGTGGTGGGCGCATTCGCCCAGTCCCGCACCGGCGACGATGCCGGCAAGCGCGACCAGGACCAATCCCAGTCCAGCAATCCGTCCGATCCGGAGCGCAAGGCGCAGCGCCGCGCCGCCAACGAGGCCGCCGCCAAGCAGCGCAAGGCCGACGAGGCGCGGGGCAAGAAGGCCGGGCGCGAGGACGAGGAAGAAGAGCGCAAGCCCTGATCCCTCGAAACCCTTGCCGCGCAAGGCTTTCCGCCATGCGCGCAGGTCGTCGGCGCCCCGCATCCGCGGGGCGTCGCGCTTTTAGAAGCCAGGCGTTGCCTGTAGACTATGGCTTTCCGGAGCCCCGCCCATGACTCCCCTGATTTTCGTTACCGGCGGCGTTGTGTCCTCGCTAGGCAAGGGCATCGCCGCCGCTTCGCTTGCGTCCATCCTCGAGGCGCGTGGCCTGAACGTCACGATGATGAAGCTGGACCCCTACATCAACGTCGATCCGGGCACCATGAGCCCGTTCCAGCACGGCGAGGTGTACGTCACCGACGACGGCGCCGAGACCGACCTGGACCTGGGCCATTACGAGCGCTTCGTGCGCACGCGCCTGAGCCGCAAGAACTCCATCACCACCGGCCGGATCTACGAGAACGTGATCCGCAAGGAACGCCGCGGCGACTACCTGGGCGCCACCGTGCAGGTGATCCCGCACATCACCGACGAGATCCGCCGCTGCATCGACGAGGCCACCGAGGGCTTCGACGTGGCGCTGGTGGAGATCGGCGGCACCGTCGGCGACATCGAATCGCTGCCTTTCCTGGAAGCCATCCGCCAGATCCGCACCGAGCGCGGCCCGGAGAAGGCATTGTTCATGCACCTGACGCTGGTGCCCTACGTGGCCGCCGCCGGCGAGCTCAAGACCAAGCCCACCCAGCACTCGGTGAAGGAACTGCGCTCCATCGGCATCCAGCCCGACGTGCTGCTGTGCCGTTCCGAACAGGTCATCCCCGATTCCGAGCGCCGCAAGATCTCGCTGTTCACCAACGTGCCCGAGCGCGCCGTCATCAGCGTCCCGGACGTGGACGTGCTGTACAAGATCCCGCTGAGCCTGCACGCGCAGGGCCTGGACGAGATCGCCATGCGCCAGTTGCGCCTGGAATCCGCCGGGCCGGCCGATCTGTCGGAATGGGAAGCGGCGGTGGACGCCACGCTCAACCCGCTGGACGAGGTGACCATCGCCGTGGTCGGCAAGTACGTCGACCACCAGGATGCCTACAAGTCCGTCGGCGAGGCGCTCAAGCACGGCGGCCTGCGCCAGCGCACCCGCGTGACGCTGAAGTGGATCGAGGCCCAGGAACTGGAAGACAGCGACATGTCGCTGCTGTCCGGCGTGGATGGCATCCTGGTGCCCGGCGGCTTCGGCGACCGGGGCTTCGAGGGCAAGGTGCTGACCTCGCGCTATGCGCGCGAGCACCGGGTGCCGTACTTCGGCATCTGCTACGGCATGCAGGCGGCGGTGGTGGACCACGCCCGCCACGTGGCCGGGCTGGAAGGCGCCAACAGCACCGAGAACGACAAGCAGTCGCCGCATCCGGTGATCGGCCTGATCACCGAGTGGCGCACCGCCACCGGCGAAGTCGAGAAGCGCGACGAGCGCTCCGACCTGGGCGGCACCATGCGCCTGGGCCTGCAGGAAGCGCGGCTCAAGCCGGGTACGCTGGCGCGCGAGCTGTACGGCAAGGACGTGGTGGCCGAGCGCCACCGCCACCGCTACGAATTCAACAACCGCTACCGCACGCAGTTGGAGGACGCCGGCCTGGTGATTTCCGCCAAGTCGATGGACGACCTGCTGGTGGAGATGATCGAACTGCCGCGCACGGTGCATCCGTGGTTCCTGGCCTGCCAGGCGCACCCGGAATTCCTGTCCACTCCGCGCGACGGCCATCCGCTGTTCGTGGGCTTCATCCGCGCCGCGCGCGAGAAGAAGGCGGGCGGCAAGCTGCTGAAGGAAGCGCGGGCGTGATCGCTTTTCCCTTCTCCCTCCGGGAGAAGGTGCCCCGAAGGGGCGGATGAGGGTGCGGCGAAGCCCATGTTGCTCGCGGCATCCGGATTCCGCCGGACCCTCACCCCAACCCCTCTCCCGGGGGAGAGGGGCTTGAACAAGAAGGTGATTGAATGAAGCTTTGCGGATTCGACGTCGGCCTGGACCAGCCCCTGTTCCTGATCGCCGGCCCGTGCGTGATCGAGTCGATGCAGTTGCAGATCGACGTAGCCGGCCGCCTGAAGGAAATCACCGGCAAGCTGGGGATGAACTTCATCTTCAAGTCCAGCTTCGACAAGGCCAACCGCACTTCCGGCACCAGCTTCCGCGGCCCCGGCATGGAGGAAGGCCTCAAGGTGCTGGACGCGGTGAAGAAACAGCTCGGCGTGCCGGTGCTGACCGACGTGCACGAATACACGCCGATGGACGAAGTGGCCGCCGTGGTGGACGTGCTGCAGACGCCGGCGTTCCTGGTGCGGCAGACCGATTTCATCAGGAAGGTCTGCTCGGCCGGCCGGCCGGTCAACATCAAGAAGGGCCAGTTCCTGTCGCCGTGGGACATGAAGCCCGTGGTCGAGAAGGCCAAGTCCACCGGCAACAACGACATCCTGGTCTGCGAGCGCGGCGCCAGCTTCGGCTACAACAACCTGGTCAGCGACATGCGCAGCCTCAGCGTGATGCGCGATACCGGCTGCCCGGTCGTGTTCGATGCCACCCACTCGGTGCAATTGCCGGGCGGGCAGGGCACCAGTTCCGGCGGCCAGCGCGAGTTCGTGCCGGTGTTGGCGCGCGCCGCGGTGGCCGTGGGCGTGTCCGGCCTGTTCGCCGAAACCCACCCGGACCCGGCCAAGGCCCTGTCCGATGGCCCCAACGCCTGGCCGCTGGACAAGATGGAAGCGCTGCTGGAGACCCTGCTGGCGCTGGATTCGATCACCAAGAAGAACGGGTTCCTGGAACAGCAGGTCTGACGTGGTGCCAACGGGCTTGCATCGAAGGTTCTCACTGTTGCTGGTCCTGCTTGCCGGGTTCACGGGCGTGGATGCCGCGCGGGCATGCTCGCTGGGATCGGGGGTGCTGGAAGACGATCTGGCGCATGCCTTCCAGGCCGTCGACGAGGTCTTCGTCGCCCGCCTGACCTCGTATCGCAAGGTGCCGCCCGGGCCCGGCGGCGAATACATGCTGGTGCAGTCGGACTACGAACTGGTCGAAACCTTGAAGGGCCACCCACAGGCGCATGGCGTGCTGGTGGAAGCGGATCCCTATTCGCCGTTGCCGGGACACGCCCCCGGCCCGGCCTGCGGCCCCTGGGTGGTCCATGCCGGCAGCGTGGGGCACACGGCCCTGGTGCTGGCCCATCGCTGGACCGACGACAACGCCGGGGGCCTGGACGTTCATCCTTATTCACGGCGGATCGACGTGTCGGGCACGGGAGCCGACGAAGTCCTGGCCATCGTGCGCAAGCTGAGCTTGCAGGCAGGGGAGACGGCACCATGAGCGTGCGGCAGCCGGTCTCCTGCGCGCCGCCAGCCGGAAACTTGTAATCTTTCGACGATTCCCACCATCTTCGACCTGACCTGACCCCTGGGCTTTCCTCCATGACCAACATCGCCAAGATCCACGCCCGCGAAATCCTCGACAGCCGCGGCAATCCCACCCTCGAAGCCGAGGTCACGCTGGAAGACGGTTCCTTCGGTCGCGCCATGGTGCCGTCCGGCGCGTCCACCGGCACCAAGGAAGCCGTGGAGCTGCGCGACGGCGACAAGACCCGCTACCTGGGCAAGGGCGTGCGCAAGGCGGTGGAGAACGTCAACACGACGATCGCGTCCGCGCTGAAGGGCTTCGACGGCGCCGATCAGGAAGGACTGGACCGCCGCCTGATCGACCTGGACGGCACCGAGAACAAGGGCCGCCTGGGCGCCAACGCGCTGCTCGGCGTCTCGCTGGCCAACGCGCACGCGGTGGCCGCTTCCTTCGGGAAGCCGCTGTGGCAGTACCTGTCCGACATCGCCGAATCGGACGTGTCGCTGCCGGTGCCGATGATGAACATCATCAACGGCGGCGCGCACGCCGACAACAACGTCGATTTCCAGGAATTCATGGTGCTGCCGGTCGGCTTCGACTCGTTCGCCGAATCGCTGCGCGCCGGCACCGAAATCTTCCACTCGCTGAAGTCGGTGCTGAAGGGCCATGGCCTGAGCACGGCGGTGGGAGACGAAGGCGGTTTCGCCCCGGACTTCCGCAGCAACGTGGAAGCGCTGGACACCATCCTGGAAGCCATCGGCAAGGCCGGCTACACGGCGGGCGAGGACGTGCTGCTGGGCCTGGACGTGGCCTCCAGCGAGTTCCACGACAATGGCAAGTACCACCTGGTGGGCGAGGGCAAGCGTCTGACCAGCGAGCAGTTCGTCGATTTCCTGGCCGACTGGTCGGTGCAGTACCCGATCATCACCATCGAAGACGGTCTGGCCGAGGACGACTGGGCGGGCTGGAAGCTGCTGACCGACCGCATCGGCAAGAAGGTGCAACTGGTCGGCGACGACCTGTTCGTCACCAATCCCAAGATCTTCAAGGAAGGCATCGAGTCGGGCACCGCCAACGCCATCCTGATCAAGGTCAACCAGATCGGCACGCTCAGCGAGACGCTGGAGGCCATCGCGATGGCGCACCACGCCAACTACGCGGCGATCGTCTCGCACCGCTCCGGCGAGACCGAGGACACCACCATCGCCGACATCGCCGTGGCCACCACCGCCACCCAGATCAAGACCGGCTCGCTGTGCCGCAGCGACCGCGTGGCCAAGTACAACCAGTTGCTGCGCATCGAGGAAGCGCTGGGAAGCAAGGCGCGTTACGCCGGCCGCAACGCCTTCGTGTCGCTGAAGAAGTAAGCGATGCGCGGAGCGCCCTGGCTGCTGCTGGTACTGGTCCTGCTGCTGGGATGGTTGCAGTACAAGTTCTGGTTCGGCGTGGGCAGCTCCGGGCAGGTGGTCGCGCTGGAAGCGCAGGTGGAAGTGCAGAAACGCGAGAACGCCGGCCTGCAGGAGCGCAACGACGCGCTGGCCGCCGAAGTCGAGGACCTGAAGTCCGGCGAATCGGCGGTCGAGGAGCGCGCACGCAGCGAACTGGGCATGATCAAGCCGGGCGAGAAGTTCTACCGCGTGGTGGAGCCGGTGACGCCGGTTCCGTCCCCGGTGGACGCGGACGGCGACGGCAGCAACGACGCGGAGCCTGCACCCTGATGGCGCGCGTGTGGGCCGTGGTTCCGGCCGCCGGGCGCGGTGCGCGGTTCGGCGGCGAAATTCCCAAGCAGTATCTCGTCGTCGATGGCCGGCCGCTGATCGCGCATGCGCTGGCGGCGCTGTTCGCCCACGACGCGGTGGAGGGTGCCGTGGTGCCGGTGTCCGAGAACGATCCGGACTGGCCGGGCTGGACGGAATTCGTCGGCAAGCCGGTGCGGGCCTGCGTCGGCGGCGCCAACCGGGCGGCCTCAGTACTGGCCGGCCTGCACGCATTGCCAGACAGCGTGCGCGCGGACGATTTTGTGCTGGTGCACGACGCCGCGCGCCCGAATCTTTCCCTGGCCGATCTGTCGCAGTTGCTCGAGCGCGGACGCAACGATCCGGTCGGCGCCATCCTGGCCGCCCCCGTGCGCGACACCCTGAAGCGCGCCGGCGACGATGGCGGCATCGACGGCACCGAACCGCGCGAGCGGCTGTGGCGTGCGTTCACCCCGCAATTGTTCCGCCGTTTGCAATTGACCCGCGCATTGGAAGTGGCCACCGGGAACGGCGTTGAAGTGACCGACGAAGCGATGGCGATGGAGCGTTTGGGCCTGCGCCCGTTGCTGGTGGAAGGCGCCGAGAGCAATTTCAAGATCACCACACCGGCGGACCTGGCGCGGTTCGAGTTCATACTGTCGCAGCGCAATGATTGATCCGGCCCTGTAGGAGGGGCTTCAGCCCCGACCGCTCTTCTCCAAAGCCAACGGTCGGGGCTGAAGCCCCTCCTACAGGGTCGGACCGACAAGCAGGAAACGAATCTTCATGCCGCAAACTCCTTCCATCCGCATCGGCCAGGGCTTCGACGTCCACGCCTTTGGCGACGGCGACCACGTCATGCTCGGCGGCGTGCGCGTGCCGCACGACCGTGGCGTGCTGGCGCACAGCGATGGCGACGTGGTGTTGCACGCCCTGTGCGATGCGATGCTGGGCGCGCTGGCGCTGGGCGATATCGGCAAGCACTTCCCCCCCTCCGATCCGCAATGGAAGGGCGCCGACAGCCGCGCCTTCCTGCGTCATTGCAACGCGTTGATCGGCGAACGCGGTTGGAAGGTCGGCAATGCCGACATCACCGTGATCTGCGAACGTCCCAAGGTCGGGCCGCATGCCGATCGGATGCGCGAACTCGTCCGCGACGACCTTGGCATCGAGCCGGACGCCGTCAGCATCAAGGCCACCACCAGCGAGAAACTGGGCTTCACCGGGCGCGGCGAGGGCATCGCCGCACAGGCGGTCGTGTTGCTGGTGAAGGCATGAGCGAAGGCCTGCCGCGCGCGTTCGGCGCGCCGGTGCTGCGGGCGCGCATCCGCGCCACGCCGGAGGACTTCTTCGTCGAAGAGATCGCCGGCTTCGCGCCGACGGGCGAGGGCGAACATCTGCTGTTGACCGTCGAGAAATGCGGCATGAACACGGCGTTCGCCGCCAGGCGCATCGCGGAATGGGCGGGTATCGCGGAAGTGGGCGTGGGCTACGCCGGCCTCAAGGACCGCCACGCGGTCACCCGCCAGCGTTTCAGCGTGCACTTGCCCAAGCGCGTGGCCCCGGACCTGGCCGCGTTGCAGTCCGATGACATGAAGGTGCTGGAGTCGACCTGGCACAACCGCAAGCTGCCGCGCGGAGCGCTGGCCGGCAACCGCTTCGTGTTGACACTGCGCGACGTCGTTGGCGATGCGACGACGATCGAATCGCGGTTGCGGCAGATCGTGGCGCATGGCTTGCCCAACTGGTTCGGCGAACAGCGTTTCGGCAGGGATGGCGGCAACGTGGCTGCTGCGCTGGCGATGTTCGCCGGTCGTCGCGTGCGCCGGGAACAGCGCTCGTTGCTGATGTCCGCGGCACGTTCGGAACTTTTCAATCGTGTCCTGGCGGCCAGGTTGGCGGACGGCAGTTGGAACCGCGGCCTCGAGGGCGAAGTCTGGATGCTGGCCGGCAGCCGCAGCGTGTTCGGTCCCGAGCCGTGGAACGACACGTTGGCGCAGCGATTGGCCGAGTTCGACATCCATCCCAGTGGCCCGTTGTGGGGAGCAGGGGAACTGCGCAGCCAAGCGCTGGCGGCGGAAGTGGAGCAGGCGGCGTTGCAGGCGCCGGACGCGCTCGCCCTGCGCGCCGGACTGGAAAAGGAGGGCCTGCGGCAGGAGCGTCGTTCGCTGCGATTGCGTCCGCAGGGCCTGGCCTGGCGCTGGCCCGCGCCCGGATGCCTGCAACTCGAGTTCGCCCTGCCGCCCGGCAGTTACGCCACCGCCGTGTTGCACGAACTGGGAGACGTGGACGATGGCCCTGCCGCGGGCGACCGCTCGTCGGAAAACATTTGACGGCACTGGAAGCCTTTCATGGCCGGCGTATAAGCGGAGGCGAGGGCCAGTGCTGGTTTCCACGGAGCGCAGGCCGGGATCGGGTTGAACCAGACCAACGCCGGAGGGATCGCCATGAAAACCCTGCTTCGTCTTGCCGTCGCCACGTTCGCACTGGCCTTGCTGGCAGGCTGCGCCAGTACCCACGAATTGACATCCACCCAACCGGCGACACAACAGCCGTTGACGGAACAGCAACTCTACATGGCGCATGTCGAGAACGTTGCCAAGCGTCGAGGAATTCAGGTGACCTGGGTGAATGCACCCCGCTTTCCCAAGGATGATCGGAAGTAAGCGGTCATTGTCTTTCGCTGGCTTGGCCAGACCCTTCATGGGCAGTCGTCGCCCTCTGCGAACGTAGGACTGCCCTACTTGCGCGAACGCGCCAACAGCACCAGCACCGCCCCCGTGCCCCCCTGCGCAGGGGGCGCGGAGTGGAAGGCCAGCACATCGGCGCGCAGGCGCAGCAGGCGGTCCACCGTGTTCTTCAATACCGGCGCATCGCGGTCGGAGCGTTGGCCCTTGCCATGGATGATGCGCACGCAGCCGTAGTCATGGTCGTGCGCCTCGAGCAGGAACTGGCGCAGCAGGCCTTCCGCCTGCAATGCCGTGGCGCCGTGCAGGTCCAGTTCGTCCTGCACCGAGAACTGTCCGCGCTTCAACCGTTGGAATGAACGTGCGGGCAAGGTGTCGCGGCGATGGCTCAGCACATCGCCCGCGGCCACCGGGTCCAGTTCATCCAGACCGCGCCGGAACTCGCTGCGCGCATCCTGTTCGTCGCGCTCGGCCATGCGCGCCGCCGGTCGCGGTCGCGGTTTGCTCGGTGGCGGCGATGCGTCCTCGATCCGGCGCACGGGACCGATCGCTTCCCGGAACAGCGCGGCGTCATCGTCATCCGGGGCGTCGGGGCGGGACATGCGCTACAGCGTAGCGGCATTGCCCCGTGACGCAAGCGCGGGACCCGGTCGCAGCGTTCCGGTATCATGGGACCGTTTCCGAGGAACCCCATGCGCGTATTGGTCAGTAACGACGACGGCGTCGACGCCCCCGGCATCCGAATCCTGGCAGAGGGCCTGCGTGCCGCCGGCCACGAAGTGTATGTGGTGGCCCCTGACCGCGATCGTTCCGGCGCCAGCAATTCGCTGACGCTGGACCTGCCGATCCGCCTCAAGCGCATCGACCACTACACCTGCAGCATCGCCGGCACGCCGACCGACTGCGTGCACCTGGCGCTGACCGGCATGCTGGAGTTCGAGCCGGACATCGTGGTGTCGGGCATCAACAACTCGGCCAACCTGGGCGACGACGTGATCTATTCCGGCACCGTGTCCGCGGCGATGGAGGGGCGCTTCCTGGGCCTGCCCGCGGTGGCGATGTCGCTGGTCACCCACAACCACGAGCCCAGGCATTTCGGGACCGCCGCGCGCGCCGCGGTGGAGATCGTGGCGCGACTGAAGTCCGACCCGTTGCCGGCCGACACCATCCTCAACGTCAACGTGCCGGACCTGGCGTGGTCCGACCTGAGGGGCTTCGAAGTGACCCGCCTGGGCAACCGGCACCGTTCCGAGCCGTGCGTGCCGCAGCCGGACCCGCGCGGCCGCACCGTCTACTGGATCGGCCCGGCCGGCCGCGAGCAGGACGCCGGCCCCGGCACCGACTTCCATGCCGTGCGCACCGGCCATATTTCGATCACGCCCATCCACGTGGACCTGACCCGCTACCAGGCGCTGGAGAAGGTCGCCAGTTGGGTCGGTGGCCTGACCGCATTGCTGGAGGTCCCGGCGTGACGCCACGGCTGCGCCTGCAACCCGAAGCCGTCGGCATGGGCATGACCTCGCAGCGCGTGCGCGACCGGCTGGTCGAGCGCCTGCGCGAATCGGGCATCCAGGACGAGCGCGTCCTCAACGCCATCCGCATGCTGCCGCGGCATCTGTTCGTCGACGAGGCACTGGCCACGCGCGCCTACGAGGATACCGCGCTGCCCATCGGCCACAGCCAGACCATCTCGCAACCGTGGGTGGTCGCGCGGATGACCGAAGTGTTGCTGGAGAATTCGCCGAAGAAGGTGCTGGAGATCGGCACCGGTTCCGGCTACCAGGCCGCCGTGCTCGCCGCGCTGGGCCTGGAGGTCTACACGGTGGAACGCATCGGCGACCTGTTGCGGCAGGCCCGCAAGCGCCTTCGCCAGTTGGGCATGAACGTGCGCAGCAAGCACGACGACGGCCGCATCGGCTGGGCCGAGCATGGCCCCTACGACGGCATCATCGTCACCGCCGCCGCGCCCGCGCTGGTGCAGGCACTGGTCGAACAGCTCGCGGTGGGCGGCCAACTCGTCGCCCCCGTGGGTGGCGGCGGTTCGCAGTCGCTGGTGCGGCTGGTCAAGCGCGAGGACGGCAGCATCGACGAAACCACCCTGGCGCCAGTGGTGTTCGTACCGCTGCTGTCGGGCCTGATCGACTGAATCGCATGACATCCCCCCATTATTCCCCCGAAGAAACCACCGGCCCCGCGTCCGCCGCATTGGGCGAACAACTGGCCGGCATCATCGAGCGCCTGCCGGAAGACAAGCTCAGCCTGGGCGAACTGCTGGACGCCTTCAGCGACGAGGGGCTGCTGCTGCTCACCATCCTGCTGACGCTGGTGTTCCTGATCCCGGTGTCGATCCCGGGCGTCAGTACCGTGTTCGGCGCGGCCATCCTGCTGGTCGGCGTCAGCCGCCTGATCGGCCGGCCGCTGTGGCTGCCGACCCGGCTGAAAGACAAGGCGTTGCCAGCCGATAGATTGCGGCCCGGGCTGCGGGCGGGCATGACGTGGGTGCGGCGGCTGGAAAGGATCAGCCGTCCCCATCGCCTGCGCGTGCTGGTCGATGGGCGCGTGCCGGACGCGATCAACAACCTTGCCTTCATCCTGGCCGCGTTGCTGCTGATGGCGCCCTTCGGATTCGTGCCGTTCAGCAATACCCTGCCAGCCTTGGCGTTGCTGCTGTATGCGATCGGCTTCATCCAGCGCGATGGGGGGGCGGTGCTCCTGGGCCACCTGGCCAACATCGGCACGATCATCTACTTCGGTATCCTGATCGGCGGTGGCGGTGTCGCCGCACACGAATTGTTCCAGCGGCTTGGCGGTTGAGCGGTGCGTGCACGATTGACCTGGAGAACACGACGAAGCGCATGACCACGATCCTCCGTTCCGGAACACGAGCCTTGCCCCGTCTTCTTGCCGTGGGCACCGCGCTGCTGGTGCTGGCGGCCTGCTCCAGCACCGTGGTGCGGGAAACCCCGTCCAGCGCGTCCAGGCCCGCATCGCAACCCAAGTACGGGCAGACCGTGCGCGTGCAGCGTGGCGACACGCTGTACGGCATCGCGTTCCGCAACGGCGTGGATTTCCGCGACATGGCGCGCTGGAACGGCATCGGCTCGCCCTACACCATCTACCCGGGGCAGGTCCTCAGGCTGTATCCATCGGATGGCCGCGCGCCCGCCACGGCCGGGACGGCAAAGCCGCCGGCGACCACGACCACCCCCCGTCCCGCCCAGCCGCCTGCGACCACGGCGCCGCCACCGGCCGCGCCGACGCCCGCCAGCAGCGGCTTTTCCTGGCGCTGGCCCGCGGAAGGCCACGTGATCGGACGCTTCTCGTCCGGCGACGCCACCAAGCAGGGCATCGACATCGCCGGCAGCAGCGGCCAGGCGGTACGCGCCGCCGCCGACGGGGTCGTGGTCTACTCCGGCGCGGGCCTGGTGGGCTACGGCGAACTGATCATCGTCAAGCACAGCGAAGCCTGGCTGTCGGCCTACGGCCACAACCGCAAGCGCCTGGTCAACGAGGGCCAGAACGTGAAGGCCGGCCAGCAGATCGCCGAAATGGGCAACACCGGCGCGGCGCGCGAGATGCTGCACTTCGAGATCCGCTACAACGGCAAGCCAGTCGATCCTCTCATCTATCTTCCGAAGCGGTGACGGGCCTTCCCGGCACGTCACTGGCGGATCCCCGGCCCGGCGCAGCGCGCCGGGCGCTCGCAAGCCCGGCGGTCCAGTGGACCGCAAGCGCGGACTTGCTCGCCCACTACAACGGCAAGCCGGTCGATCCTCTCATCTATCTTCCGAAGCGGTAACGGGCCTTCCCGGCACGTCACTGGCGGATCCCCGGCCCGGCGCAGCGCGCCGGGCGCTCGCAAGCCCGGCGGTCCAGTGGACCGCAAGCGCGGGCTTGCTCGCCCACTACAACGGCAAGCCGGTCGATCCGCTGCTGTACCTGCCCAAGCGCTGACCGGCCGACGCGCCACGCTCAAGACATGGGAGCGATTCAGTGGCGACTGACGTCGCTCCCACGCAGCGCACTAGCTGCCCAGCAAGAACCCCGCCACGACGCGACGCGCTTCGCCGGCCAGCACGTTGAAGGTGCGGGCGGCGGCGGCGTTGGTCATCACTTCCAGCCCCACGCCCCGCGTCAGGCAGGCCGCCATCACGGCGGCGGGCGGGAAGACCTGGCGCTCGCCCGTGCCCAGCAGGATCACTTCCGGCTGCAACGCGAGCAGGGCATCCAGGTCGGCCGGGACCAGGGCGGTGCTGTCGCGCACCGGCCAGTGCTCCTGCAACTGCTGCGGCGACAGGATGAAATTTGCGGTCAGCACGCGGTCGTTGACCCGCGCGCTTTGGCCGTCGGCGCCGCGCAGGGAGAAGGCGTAGTCGGGGAGCTCGTGGTTCAGTTGCATGGAACAACGGGAATCAGGCATGGGGAACAGGGAATGGGACAAGGGCGCCCCCGGCTTTTCGCATTCTCCATTCCCGATCCTCCATTCACCCTCTGGGCAGCACGATCTGCCGGCGCTCCTTGCTGGGGCGGTAGAGCACGGCGGTGTGGCCGATGCGCTGCACCAGGGTGGCGTCGGTCCGGGCGACGAGCTCGGCGATCATCGCGTCGCGCGCGTCGCGGTCTTCGCCCGCCACCTTCACCTTGACCAGCTCGTGGTGCTCCAGCACGCCATCCAGCTCGGCCACGAAGGCCGGCGTCACGCCCTTCCCGCCGATCTGCAGCAGGGCCTTCAGGTCGTGGGCCTGGCCGCGCAGGAAGCGGTTCTGGGCGGAAGTCAGCACAAGGGGCATGCGGTACGGTACGGGTAGGGAAGGAGGTTCAGGGTATCATGGCGCTTCCCCTGATCGGCTCCGGCGGCACCCGTCGCAGGTTGCCCGGAGACCTTCCCGCGCCCATGGCCACCCGCAGCAAAAGCAGCCAGCGCTGGCTGAAGGAACACTTCTCCGACCCCTACGTGAAGAAGGCGCAGGCCGAGGGCCTGCGTTCGCGCGCGGCCTACAAGCTGGAAGAGCTGCTGGAACGCGACCGCCTGCTCAAGCCGGGCATGGTGGTGGTGGACCTGGGCGCGGCCCCGGGCGGCTGGTCGCAGTTCGTCCGCCAGGCCCTGGGCGACCATGGCCGGGTGGTGGCGATGGACATCCTGGAGATGCCGCCGCTGGCGGGCGTGGAATTCCTTCATGGGGATTTCAGGGAAGATGCGGTCCTATCACGGTTGGAAGCCATGCTGGACGGGCAGCCCGTGGACCTTGTGCTGTCGGATATGGCCCCCAATAAGAGTGGTGTGGATGCGGTGGACCAGCCGCGGGCGATGTACCTGGCTGAGTTGGCCATGGATTTCGCCGACCGGCACCTGAAGCCGGGCGGCGCGTTCCTGATCAAGCTGTTCCAGGGCACCGGCTTCGACGACTACATCCGCGAGATTCGCCGCCGATATGACAAGGTGGCGATCCGCAAACCGGACGCCTCGCGCAAGCGGTCGCCCGAGGTCTACGCGCTGGGCCAGGGCAAGCGCACCCAGATCAAGTAAGGTGACGTAACGTGGTTATCGTGAAAGAGGAACGCCGGAGCCGATGAGGATGAACGACTTGACCAAGAATCTGCTGCTGTGGGTAGTCGTGGCCGTCGTGCTGATGGTCGTCTTCCAGAGCTTCTCCCCCAAGCTGGGCGCCGGTGCTGGCGGCGGCGAGATCACCTATTCCGAGTTCCTGCAGGAAGTGGACGCCGGCCGGGTGGCCTCGGTGCAGTTCACCAACGAAAGCAACCTGGTGACCAACGCCATCACCTACAGGCGCAAGGACGGCTCCAGCGGCACCGTGTACGGCCCGCAGGACCAGAGCCTGGTCAACGAGCTGGTGCGCAAGAGCGTCACCATCACCCGCGACAAGCCCGAAAGCGGCATCTCGCTGGGCATGATCCTGCTGAACTTCCTGCCGGTGCTGCTGATCATCGGCTTCTGGATCTTCATCATGCGGCAGATGCAGGGCGGCGGCGGCGGCGCGAAGGGCGCGATGTCCTTCGGCAAGTCGCGCGCCAAGCTGCAGGGCGAGGACCAGGTGAAGGTAACCTTCGCCGACGTCGCCGGTTGCGACGAAGCGAAGGAGGAGGTCGGCGAACTGGTCGAATTCCTGCGCGACCCGGGCAAGTTCCAGAAGCTGGGCGGCAAGATCCCCCGCGGCGTGCTGATGGTCGGCCCGCCCGGCACCGGCAAGACGCTGCTGGCCAAGGCCATCGCCGGCGAGGCCAAGGTGCCGTTCTTCAGCATCTCCGGCTCCGACTTCGTCGAGATGTTCGTCGGCGTCGGCGCTTCCCGCGTGCGCGACATGTTCGAGCAGGCCAAGAAGCATGCGCCGTGCATCATCTTCATCGACGAAATCGACGCGGTGGGCCGCCATCGCGGCGCCGGCCTGGGCGGCGGCCACGACGAGCGCGAGCAGACCCTCAACCAGTTGCTGGTGGAGATGGACGGTTTCGAGGGCGGCGAAGGCGTCATCGTGATCGCCGCCACCAACCGCCCCGACGTGCTCGACCCGGCGCTGCTGCGCCCGGGCCGCTTCGACCGCCAGGTCGTCGTGGGCCTTCCCGACGTGAAGGGCCGCGAGCAGATCCTGCGCGTGCACATGCGCAAGCTGCCGCTGGCCGACGACGTGGAGCCGCTGGTGATCGCCCGCGGCACGCCCGGCTTCAGCGGCGCCGACCTGGCCAACCTGGCCAACGAGGCGGCGCTGTTCGCCGCGCGCGAGAACGCCAAGGAAGTGCGCATGGACCACTTCGACCGCGCGCGCGACAAGATCCTGATGGGCGCCGAGCGCCGCTCGATGGCGATGAGCGAGGAAGAGAAGACCAATACGGCCTACCACGAGGCCGGCCACGCCATCATCGGCCGGCTGGTGCCCGACCACGACCCGGTCTACAAGGTCACCATCATCCCGCGTGGTCGTGCGTTGGGCGTGACCCAGTTCCTGCCGGAAGGCGACCGCTACAGTTCCACCCGCGAGAGCCTGCACAGCCGCCTGGCCACGCTTTACGGCGGCCGCGTGGCGGAAGAGCTGATCTTCGGCGCGGACAAGGTCACCACCGGCGCCTCCAACGACATCGAGCGCGCCACCAAGATGGCCCGCAACATGGTCACCAAGTGGGGCCTGTCGGAAGAGCTGGGCCCGATCGCCTACGGCGAGGAAGAGGACGAGGTGTTCCTGGGCCGCTCGGTGACCCAGCACAAGAGCGTCTCGGACGAAACCGCGCGCAAGATCGACGACGTGGTGCACGACATCCTGGACAGCGCCTACAACCGCGCCAAGACCATCCTGACCGAGAACATCGACAAGCTGCACGTGATGGCCAAGCTGTTGCTGGAATACGAAACCATCGACGTGCCGCAGATCGACGCCATCATGGAAGGCCGCGATCCGCCGCCGCCGATGGGCTGGGACAAGGCCGGCAAGGATGGCGACAAGGGCGATTCGCGTCCGCTGCCGCCGATCGGCGGTCCCGCCGCGCAGACCTGATGCCGGCGCGGTTGGCGTGACCGATCCACGCAACATGCAACGCACCCCGGAGGCCTGGCTACGCCAGGCCTCCGTCGCTTTCATCGTCGCCTCCACGCTGGTGACACTGACCGCGGTGGGTTTCGCCCTGGGTCTGCTCTCCCTGCCCGCCGTCGTCGTGGCCGTGCTGCTGGCCGCCGGCGCGATGGCCTACGGCCTGTACGCCCGCCGCCGCGCCTCATAGCTCAGCCTCCGCGGCCTGTGTTGTGGGAGCGACGTCAGTCGCGACGGGGAATGCAAAGAAAACGCAGGCCAAGGATCGCGCCGATGAACACGGATGAAGCCTGTTCAAGCCTTGTCCGCGTTGCATCCGCGTAATCCGTGGCGAACTGGTTTTGCATTCCCCGTCGCGACTGACGTCGCTCCCACGGGGCCTCCGCTCTACAATGCGCGCTGCCGATATGGGAGCGAGGCCATGTTCGATACCACGCCGCAACTGGACTGCGCCGGACGCATCCTCAGGCTCGATCGCCCGCAGGTGATGGGCATCGTCAACGTCACCCCGGATTCGTTCTCCGACGGCGGGGCGCACGACACGCTGGAGGCCGCCATCGCGCATGGGCTGAAACTGGCGGAAGAGGGGGCGGACATCCTCGATATCGGCGGCGAATCCACGCGACCGGGCGCCGACGAGGTGCCGGCGGAGGAGGAACTGCGCCGCGTCATCCCCGTCATCGAACGGCTGGCGAAGGAGACCGCGCTGCCGATCAGCATCGACACCTCCAAGCCTGAGGTGATGCGTGCCGCCGTGCAGGCGGGCGCCGGCATGATCAACGACGTCTACGCACTGCGCCGCGAAGGCGCGCTGGACGCAGCCTCGTCGCTGGGCGTGCCGGTGGTGCTGATGCACATGCAGGGCGAGCCGCGCTCGATGCAGGCCGCGCCGCAGTACGACGACGTGGTCGGCGACGTGCATCGTTTCCTGGCCGAACGCATCTTCGCCGCCGAGATGGCCGGCATCGCGAAGAAACACATTGTCATCGACCCGGGCTTCGGCTTCGGCAAGGACACCACGCACAACCTGCAGTTGCTGGCGCGACTGGAGCGTTTCGTCGAGTTGGGAGTGCCGGTGCTGGCGGGGCTCTCGCGCAAGCGCAGCATCGGCGAGCTGACCGGCCGCGACGCGCCGGCCGAACGGGTCTTCGGCTCCGTGGCCGCGCACCTCATCGCCGCGCAGCGCGGCGCCCGCATCGTGCGCGCGCATGACGTGACCGCCACCGTGGATGCGCTGAAGGTATGGAATGCCGTCGCTACCGTACCGCAGCCGCGCACGGCGTCGCCCGCCGCCCCCGCGATCCGTTGGCCGGACGACGAGTGAACTGATCGATACGGCCGGCAGTCCGCGTCGGTCCTGTCCGGCCTTATCCGGGACCGCGACATGTCATCAGTTGCGGTGCCGAAAGGCCCGTTGAGGGCCTGCGCATGGTGGCGCGATTAGGATGCCGGTGATTGCCATGGCCCGGCGGGCGGTGGGGACGTGTCCCAGGGGGAACAAGGAGTTCAGCTGGACCCATTCGCGGTGACGGCTACAGGTCGTGCGCGTGCGAGCAGCGGCGGCGTGTGCGCCAGGCATTCCGGCAATCGCATCGCCGGAATGCCATCGGTGGCAAGGATCGCGCAGGAATCAGCGGACCTGCGTGCCCGGTGCCGTCGGGCGGGGCATCTCCTCCAGCACGCGGCGCGCTTTCGGCGCCGCCTGGGTCGCGTCGATCACGGCCGTGGTCAGCGATGACGACGGAGATGGCTGCGAAGCGGCCGGCGCGGGCTGCGACGAGGAGGTCGTGCCGCGCGTGGGCGTCAGCGGCTGCGAGCCGTTCACCAGGATCGGGGCGCTGCTGCCGCCACCGCTGGTCTGCTTCCAGTGGCGCAGCAGCTGGCGCAGCGCTTCGGGCTTGTTGGTCGCTTCCGCCGCGCCCGCCTGGTTCCTGCTGTTCTCGCCATGGCAGCCGGCGCAGGTGCGGATCTCGCCGGGCTGGGTGGTGACCCAGACGCGCTCGCGCACCACCGGCGTACCGGCGGCATCGGTGGTCTGCCAGGTCAGCGCGCGGTTGGCGGGCACGAACGCGGCGGTTGAGCCGTCGGCGGCGATCTTCACGCTGCCGGCCGGACCGCCCGAATTGGCGGGGTTGTACTGGCTCGTCGTGGGCTGCGCGATCACGCGGCGGCCCGACTTGAAGTTGCTGTAGGCGCGGATCTGGTTGCCCTGCAGGATCTGGTAGTGGGCGATGTTGTAGACCTTGCCGCTGCCCTTGGACGTTTTCACGCCGCCCGGCACCTGCAGGTTGAACGGCTGCTGCACGTCGGCCTGGTCGCGGCTGGTCTGGTTGCGGGTCACGATCAGCGACAGGTTGTTGGCCTTCATCCAGTTGCGCAGCGCGGTCTCGCTTACCTGTTCCTCGGCCAGAACCGCGCTTTCCGGCGCCTCCAGCTTGAAGCTGTTGTTGCCCGGACGCGGGCGCGCCACCACTTCCACCGCCTCCAGTTCCCACAGGGTCCCGTTGAACGTCACCCGACTGTCCGGGCTCCACCAGGAGATCGACTTGCTGATGCCCGAGGTCAGCGGGCTGCCCGCGATCAGCATGCCCGCCGCATCCGTCTTCAACTGGTAGAGCCGGAACTGCACGCCCGACTGCACGGTCGCGCTGGGCGTATAGGTGGCCACCATCTGGCCGGTGCTCATCGGCAGCGGGTTGCGGAAGCGCCCGCCGGACAGGCTGTTCCCATTTCCGGCCGGTGAGGCATCCTCGAACACCATCTGTTCGGCGTTGAGCGTCGGCGCGCCGGTGAAGCGCACGATCTGGTCGCTGGTCAGCGAGCCGAACTCGCGCGCATAGATGCCGTAGTAGGTGCCGCGTGTGCGGGGATCCTCGCGCACCTGGAACACGCCGCCGTCCATGCGGATGTTCTTCTTGTTGGCGATGATCGCAGTGTTGGTGTAGTCCGAAAGCGCAGAATCGGTGCTGAAACTGCGGGTCAGGTAACCGAACGACAGCTCGTGGCGACCGATGTGGTTGAGGGTCAGCTCCTCGGTGCCGTCCTGGTTCATCTGCCACGGTGTGAACAGGTTGTAGGTGAACGGGTTCACCCGCCCGTAGCTGGAGTCCATCCCGTTGCGCGACTCGGGGAAGATCTCGGCCTGCCGGCCGATGTTGGCCGCGCCGGCGGCCTCGCTGGCGTAGTTGAAATCGCCGTAGCTGCCCGCATCGGCCTGCTGGTCGCGCTGCAGGTGATCCCAGCGGGTGAATATCACGCGGCCGTAGCTGTCGATGGTCGGCGAGAACGCGCCGCTGGGCGTGTGGTTGAGCAGGCGCAGTTCGCCCGTGGACGGCGTCAGGCTGTAGATGCCGGTGATCGTGGGCGTGCTTTCGTACTCGTCCAGTTGCGGGTACAGGTGCGATTCGCCGCCACGCGGACGGTCGGAGGTGAACAGGATGCGGTCGTCGCTGGTGTAGAGCGGCGATACGTTGTTGTAGTTGGCCGGCTGGCCGGCGACCTTGGTGATCACCGCGGTCTGGCCCTGGGTCAGGTTGGTGACTTCGTAGATCTGCCATTTGGCGTTGACGCTGGCGTATTGCTGGGCGGGCGCGCCCACCAGCATGCTGAAGACCGCCTTCTTGCCGTCCCAGTGCACGGTCGGCTCGCGCACGGCGATGGCGTTGCTGCCTTGCAGGCCTTCCATGCCGAAGCCCGCTTCCTTGGTCAGGTTGCGCAGCGCGCCGTTGGGGTAGCGGATCATCAGGTCGCCGCCGCGCGGCACCGAACCCAGGTCGGTCAGGTGGTTGGCGAACGAGGACAGGCGGCTGGCGAAGCGGTCGCCGCCGGCCGTGGGGATCTGCGTCACGAACAGGATCGGGGTCTGCACGGCGGTCGTCACCACCGGCGCGGCGGCGGCCACGGCCGAGGCGGTCACCCGGCTGGGGGCATCGCCGGTCGGCACGGCCTGCGCTTCGGCATCGGTCGTGGCGGCGGGGATGTTCTGCTCGCCGCTGCAGGAGGCAAGAAGGGCGGTCAGGCCCAGGGCTAGCGTGGGCAGGATCCTGCGGGAAAGGGCGCCTGGGGCGATATGCATCATGCTGCTCGTGAAGTTCAGGGGGTTTCGTGGGCACGCGCAAGGCCCTGCGCTGGCCAGTTCCCGGTGGGCTGGGAACCGTCGGCGCATGACGCGACGCGGTGGAGCCAAGGCAAGCTGCGAACCGTCACGCACCCAGGTCGAGTGGGCGCCCCCGTCGGATCCGCATGGACTGGTTGAGTGGTGATCCCGGCCAACCCATGACTCGCGATGGAAGAATACAGTGGCTCCGGATAATCGCCAGCCACAAAATTCAATATCGAGTACTGAAGCACAATATTGAGCGAAAATTATTTCGCTTCGAATGCGGCGCGCTGCGATAAACCGGAAGTCATCGTGGATTAAGGTTGCGGATGCAACCGGCGCGGACTTTATCGGACGCGCTCCTTCACGCGGTCTTCATCCGGGACGGGAGGCTGGAATGGTGCTGTTTTCCCGGTCGTTTCATGCCGGAGTCGAGACGCCGTCGGAGAGCAAGGATGACAGGAACGTGACGCATGGGTCGCCTTCAACAGCGCGTGGAGAATAGTGCGCAGGTCCACATGCGGAAAGGCGTTCGTCGCAACGATTATGTGACCCGATTATCGTGCATCGAAAAGGCGACATAACGCAGAAGGGAGCGGGTCGGGCCCCGATGCGAATCCAGCGCATATTCCTGTCGGCCGGCATCGGTACGCTTGGCGAACCAACCGATTCCCCCCGCGGCCGGTATCAGGGTCCCGAGGCATCCGGCCCGACCCGTGCCCGGACCGGAAGCGCGGGCCGCCCGGCACGCTAAGCTGGGCGCCCCTTGCTGATGCCATTCCGCAGCCTTGCCGCCCGATGATCTCCGATCCGCGCCCGCTCGCCATCGCCATCATGGGGCCCACCGCCTCGGGCAAGACGGCGTTCTCGCTGGAGGTGGCCGAGCGCTTCGGCGGCGAAATCGTCAGCGTCGATTCCGCGCTGGTCTATCGCGGGCTGGACATCGGCGCGGCCAAGCCGACGGCCGAGGAGCGCGCGCGCGCGCCGCACCACCTGCTGGATGTGCGCGACCCGTGGCAGGCCTATTCGGCGGCCGAGTTCGCACAGGACGCGCGCCGCGCGCTGGACGGCATCGCCGCACGCGGCAGGCTGCCCGTCCTGGTGGGCGGCACCGGGCTGTACTTCCAGGCGCTGCTGGAAGGACTGGCGGCCATGCCGCCGGCCGATCCCGGGCTGCGGGCGCGGATCGCCGCGCAGGCGCAGGCCCGCGGCTGGCCCGCGCTGCATGCTGAACTGGCCGCCATCGACCCCATCGCGGCCGCGCGCATCCACGCCACCGACCCGCAGCGCATCCAGCGGGCGCTGGAGGTCTTCCGCCTGAGCGGCAAACCGATCAGCCAATGGCAGCGCGAGGCGCGCGCGCAAAGGCTTCCCTACCGTGTGCTGAAGCTGATCCTGGCGCCCGCCGAGCGCACCGTGCTGCACGAACGCATCGCGCGCCGCTTAGACCTGATGCTGGAGCAGGGCTTCCTGGACGAAGTCCGCCGCCTGCGCGCCTTGCCCGCGATGCAGGCGGTCGCCGCGCCGCTGGACCTGCCCGCCGTGCGTGCGGTGGGCTATCGGCAAGCCTGGGAGTACCTGGACGGGCAGGGCAGCGCCGCCGAGTTCCGCGACCGCGCCATCTTCGCCACCCGCCAGTTGGCCAAGCGCCAACTGACCTGGCTGCGGGGCGAACTGGATGCCCGCTGGTTCGACCCGGCCGTCGACCGGGAACGCCTGCGGCAGGCCCTTTCGCTGTTTCTGGGCAGTTGGTAGCTAGCCAAGCGCCCGATGTTGTGTAACATCGGGGCTCCGGACGGCTGGGGAGCCGTACGCCGGTCCGGGAAAGCACCACATACCTAACTATAAGAACGCAAGGCGGGAGTACGACATGTCCAAGGGGCAATCCCTGCAGGATCCTTTCCTGAATGCATTGCGGCGCGAGCGCGTGCCGGTTTCGGTCTACCTGGTCAACGGCATCAAGCTGCAGGGCACTATCGAATCGTTCGACCAGTTCGTCGTCCTGTTGCGCAACACGGTCAGCCAGATGGTCTACAAGCACGCCATTTCCACCGTGGTGCCGGCGCGCAACGTGCGCGTGGGGCCGGGCGGCGGCTATGTGCAGCAGGGCGAGGACGGCGGCGAAGGCGGCGAAGACGAAACCGCGTGATAATGCCTGCCTCGTCGAAAGAGGCATGACCCCGAGTGTTTGAACGATCCCGCAAGGGCGAGCATGCGTTGCTGGTCCAGCCGCATGCCGGCGGTCCGCCGGACGATGGCGCCACCGAAGAGTTCGCCGACCTGGCCCGCTCCGCTGGCGCCACGGTCGCGGCGCTGCTCACTGCGCGCATCGACCGGCCCAGCCCGTCCACGCTGATCGGCAGCGGCAAGCTGGAGGAAGTGAAGGCCGCGGCCGACGCCACCGGCGCCGACCTGGTGCTGGTCAACTTCCCGCTGTCGCCCGGCCAGGAACGCAACCTGGAGAAGTTCCTGCAGCGCCGCGTGCTGGACCGCACCGGGCTGATCCTGGACATCTTCGCCCAGCGCGCGCGCAGCCACGAAGGCAAGCTGCAGGTGGAACTGGCCCAGCTCAGGCACATGGCCACGCGGCTGGTGCGCGGCTGGACCCACCTGGAGCGCCAGCGCGGCGGCTCCATCGGCCTGCGCGGCCCCGGCGAAACCCAACTGGAAACGGACCGCCGCCTGCTGCAGAAGCGCGTGGAGCAGTTGCAGAAACGGCTGCAGAAAGTCGAAGTGCAACGCACCCAGATGCGCCGCGCCCGCGTGCGCAGCGAACTGCCGCGGGTGGCGCTGGTAGGCTACACCAACGCCGGGAAATCGACGCTCTTCAACGTGCTGACCGGCGCCGAGGCCTACGCGGCCGACCAGTTGTTCGCCACGCTGGACCCCACCGTGCGCCGCGTGGAACTGCCCGGCGGCGGCGTGGTGCTGGCCGATACCGTCGGCTTCGTGCGCGACCTGCCGCACGAACTGGTCGCCGCGTTCCGTTCCACCCTGGCCGAAGCGCGCGAGGCCGACCTGCTGCTGCACGTCATCGACGCCGCCGACCCGCTGCGCGAGGAACGCATCGCGCAGGTGGACGAAGTGCTGCAGGAAATCGGCGCCGGCGACCTGCCGCAGATGCTGGTGTTCAACAAGATCGACCGCATCGAAGGCGCGCAACCGCGCCACGACCAACCCGACCCGGGCGTGGCCGAAGGCGAGGCGCCCAGCGCCGGCATGGGCCGCGAGCGCGTGTGGATCTCCGCGCGAGACGGGCAGGGCATCGACCTGCTGAAAGGCGCGCTGGCGCAGCGGCTCGGCTTCCAGCGCGTGCGCGGGCGGCTGGACCTGCCCGCGCATTCGGCCCGCCTGCGCGCGCGCCTGCACTCGCTGGGCGCGGTACTGGCCGAGGACCACGACGAGCACGGCTGGCACCTCACCGTGGACCTGGCCCTGGCCGATGCCCAGCGCCTGGCTTCGCAGGCCGGCGGGCACCCGCTGGAAACCCTGCTGCCCGCGGCGGCGGCGGAAGACTGGCGCTGACGACCCCCTGTAGGAGCGGCTTCAGCCGCGACGCGTTTCCATGGCCGCCTGTCGCGGCTGAAGCCGCTCCTACAGGATCTGCGCATTTCCATGACCTTCCGGGGTTGCCTCCCGGCCGGGTTGGCCCAATCTTGTAGAATCGGAACCGCGCCGGTCATCGGCCCGCGCGAACTTTTCACTTCGGAGTGGGCATGGCCTGGAACACCCCTGGAAGCGGCGGATCTGGCAACAACGGCAACAGGAACCCCTGGAAGCCGCGTGGCGGCGGTAGCGGCGGCGGCATCGGCGACGTGGTCGAACGCCTGCGCGGCCTGTTCGACGGTGGTGGCGGCGCCGGCAATCCGCTGCGCTGGGTGGCCATCGGCCTGGGCATCCTGGTCCTTTTCAGCAGCTTCCAGCTGATCGGCGAACAGCAGCGCGGCGTCGTACTGCGCTTCGGCCAGTACAGCCGCACCATGCAGCCCGGCCCCAACTTCAAGTGGCCCTGGCCGATCGAAAGCGTCACCAAGGTCAACGCCACCGAAGTGCGCACCTTCAGCAACAGCCTGCCGGTGCTGACCCGCGACGAGAACATCATCACCGTCTCCTTCAACGTGCAGTACCGCGTGGGCGACCCGGAGAAGTTCCTGTTCGGCACCACCGACGCCGTGCGCGTGCTCGAGCAGACCGCGCAGAGCGCCGTGCGCGAAGTCATCGGCCGCTCCAACCTGGACGCCGCGCTGAACGCGCGCGGCCCGCTGTCGGCCGCCGCGTCCACCGCGCTGCAGGCCTCGCTGGAGGCCTACCGCACCGGCCTGGTGGTCACCGAACTGAGCCTGCAGGACGCGCGCCCGCCGGAAGAGGTCAAGCCCGCGTTCGACGAAGTCAACAGCGCGCAGCAGATGAACGAGCGCCTGGTCAACGAAGCGCGCGCCTACGCCGCCAAGATCGTGCCCGAGGCCCGCGGCCAGGCGCAGCGCGTGCGCACCGTGGCCGAAGGCTACAAGACCGCCTCCATCGCCCGCGCCACCGGCGACGCCACCCGCTTCTCGCTGCTGCTGGACGAATACCGCAACGCCCCGGAAGTCACCCGCAAGCGCCTGTGGCTGGAAACCGTGCAGCAGGTGCTGGCGGACAACCGCAAGGTGATCGGCGGCGACAGCCGCCAGCTGATCTACGTGCCCATGGGCGGCGCTCCGGCCCAGCCGACCTCGGCGCCGCTGCCGGCCGACATCGTGATGCCGTCGGTGGAAAGCACGCCGTCATCCAATCCGCGTAGCGGCGCACGCACGCCCCGACCGACCGGCCGCGAGGAGGCACAGCCATGAGGAATTCATTGATCGTCGGCATCATCGTGGCCGTGCTGCTGGGCCTGATGGGCTCGGTATACGTGGTGCGCGAAGGGCAGGTGGGCCTGGTGCTCAACCTTGGCCGCGTGGCGCGCAGCGAGATCGGCCCCGGCCTGCACTTCAAGGTGCCGCTGGTGGAAACCGCGCGCGTGTTCGACCGCCGCTTCACCGCCAACGAGTTCCCGCCCGAGCGCTCGCTGACCTCCGAACGCAAGGACGTCAGCGTCGACTTCATCGCCATCGGCTTCATCGTCAACGCGGCCGACTTCTACCGCGCCACCGGCGGCATCCCCGAAGTGGCCACCGACCGCCTGGCGCCGATCATCAAGGAATCGCTGCGCAACGAGATCAACTCGCGCACGCTGACCCAACTGGTGTCCGGCAACCGTCAGGAGCTGATCGAGAAGCAGTTGCCCGGCATCAACGCCGGCGCCAAGACACTGGGCATGCAGATCGTCGACATCCGCTTCAAGCAGATCGACCTGCCCACCGACAGCGAGGTCATCGGCCAGGTCTACGACCGCATGCGCGCCGAACGCCGCCAGGTGGCCAGCCAGCTGCGCGCCGAGGGCGAGGAACAGGCCCGCATCGTCCGCGCCCAGGCCGACCGCGAGCAGACCGTGCTGCTGGCCGAAGCCGAGCGCGACGCGCAGAAGCTGCGCGGCGAAGGCGACGCCGAAGCCGTCCGCATCTACGGCCAGGCCGCCAACCGCGATCCGAGCTTCTATGCCTTCCAGCGCAGCCTGGAGGCCTACCGCGTCTCCTTCGCCGACGGCAACGGCGTGATCGTGCTGGACAAGGGCGATCCGTTCCTGCAGTACATGCGCAGCGACCGCTGAGTCGGCGTGATGAGGGAGCGGGGCAATGAACGCTCCGTTCCCAGCGCAGCGTTGGGCATCCGTGGTGCCCAACGACTTCCCTGGATCTGGGGCCCTGTGGGAGCGACGTCAGTCGCGACAGGGCATCGACGGCCCATCCAAAAGCATCGCGACTGACGTCGCTCCCACGGGGCAGTACCCAGGCAAGACCAGCGGCCGCATCCGAACGATGCAAGGCACCGGATACACCCCAAGTGCGCTTCGCTTGCCCGGAGTGCACCCCGCCGCCGGCACCCCATTCCTTCCTCCCGCCTTCCTTGGCTCGCCATGTCCGAACTCTGGTCCGCCCTCTGCCTGGTCGCCATCCTCGAAGGGCTGGTGCTGTTCGTCGCGCCCGGCGGCTGGAAGCGCGCCGCCGTGCAACTGCTGCACATGACCGACCGCCAACTGCGCGCCTTCGGCGGCCTGGTCCTCGTCACCGGCCTGCTGGCCCTGTGGTGGCTGCGCCATTAGATCTACCGCGAAGGCTCCTGCTTTATCCCTTCTTCCTGATTTGCGGGAAGAAGAGCCTGTCCCGCACTTGATACAGGGTGCCTAGACAGCGGATGAGGGGCGGTCGGAGTCCGGGTGATCGCCTCCCCGCGGCCTAGGAAGGCGCGAATGGCGTCCCGCCGGGGTAGCCCCCGCCCCCGAAAACCCGGATAATGCACAAAAGCCGGACGGGCGCTCTGAAGAGCCAACCCCGCCCGGCTTTTTCCATGTCCAGGATCCGTAGGAGCGCCCCTTGGGCGCGATGACGCCATGGCGGAAAGCATCGCGCCCAAGGGGCGCTCCTACACCCCCGCTTCTCGGAGTCAGTGCAATGGGTCAGTCAGTCGTCGTTCTCGGTGCCCAGTGGGGCGATGAAGGCAAGGGCAAGATCGTCGATCTGCTCACCGAGGAAATCGGGGCGGTGGTCCGCTTCCAGGGCGGCCACAACGCCGGCCACACGCTGGTCATCGGCGGCAAGAAGACCGTCCTGCACCTGATCCCCTCCGGCATCCTGCGCCCCGACGCGCTGTGCCTGATCGGCAATGGCGTGGTGCTGTCGCCGGCCGCGCTGATGAAGGAAATCGCCGAACTGGAAAGCGCCGGCGTGGAAGTGCGTTCGCGCCTGAAGATATCCCCGGCCACCCCGCTGATCATGCCGTACCACATCGCCTTGGATCAGGCCCGCGAGAAGGCCGCCGGCGGCAAGGCCATCGGCACCACCGGCCGCGGCATCGGCCCGGCGTACGAGGACAAGGTGGCGCGCCGAGGCATCCGCGTGGCCGACCTGCACTACCCGCAGCAACTTGGCGAGTTGCTGCGCACGGCGCTCGATTACCACAACTTCGTGCTGACGAAATACCTCAACGCGGACGCGGTCGATTACCAGAAGATGCTCGACGAAGCGCTGGAATTCGGCGAGTACGTGCAGCCGATGAAGTCCGACGTGGCCGGCATCCTCCACGACCTGCGCAAGCAGGGCAAGCGCGTGCTGTTCGAAGGCGCCCAAGGCTCATTGCTCGACATCGACCACGGCACCTATCCCTACGTCACCAGTTCCAACACCACCGTCGGCGGCGCGCTCGCCGGCACCGGCGTGGGCGCGGACGCCATCGACTACGTGCTCGGGATCTGCAAGGCCTACGCCACGCGCGTCGGCGGCGGCCCGTTCCCGACCGAACTCGACGACGAAGTGGGGCAGGGCATCCGCGACCGCGGCCAGGAATACGGCGCCACCACCGGCCGGCCGCGCCGCTGCGGCTGGATCGACATCGTCGCGCTCAAGCGCGCCGTCGCCATCAACGGCATCAGCGGCCTGTGCATCACCAAGCTCGACGTGCTCGACGGAATGGACACGCTGAAGATGTGCATCGCCTACGAGTACCGCGGCAAGCGTACCGAATACGCACCGCTCGACGCGCAGGGCTGGGACGAGTGCACGCCGGTGTACCTCGAGTTCCCCGGCTGGGAAGAGAACACCCATGGCGTCACCGACTGGGACAAACTGCCGCCCGCCGCCCGCGCCTACCTGCGCGCACTGGAAGAACTGGCCGGCTGCCCGCTCGCCATCGTCTCCACGGGTCCCGACCGCGACCACACCATGGTCCTGCAGGATCCGTTCGCCTGAGTCGTCATCCCGGCGCAGGCCGGGACCCGGCGACTTGCGAAAAGCCCCGCCGATGCGGGGCTTTTCCATATCAATTCCGCCAGTACACCCGTTCCGGCACAAGCCTTGCATCACGCCGGGCAACCTCGGTGCGTCGCTGTTCCAGCATGATCGCGCCCGGGGATGTCCGGCCCCCACGGCCATTCTGGTGGAGTGTCATCCGATGTACCGCAATCAATCCCGTTCGGCCGTCATCACCGGCCCCTGGCAATCCTCCGTGGCCGCGGCTCCGCGCACGCCCGAGCGGCGCAAGCGCGCGCCCGTGCAGGACCCGGAAGCTCTGCGTGCCGGCCTGACGCCGCCGCAACTGATCACGCTGGAGGCGCTGGAAATCTTCAAGTGGCGCCTGGCCTTCGTCCGTCGCCCACTGTTCAGCACACCCATCCCGGTGCTGTTCGACCGTGAAAACACGCGCTACGTGGTGATCGAGGAAGACGGCACCCTCAACGAAAACCCGACGCTCAAGCTGCGCGGCTGACGCACCCTTCTCCTTCCCCCCACAAGGTGGGGAGAAGAGCCAGCGCGGTACCTGACGGGGTGGATAAGGGGCGCGCGCCGCATCGCGGTCCGCCGTACGCATCCATGCCACCCGTCATCCCGACGGCTTTCAACAGCCGAATGGCGGATCAAGCCGGGACCCGGCGACGCGCGAAAGCCTCGACACGCGCCATGCCCCGGCGCCGTGAACAGCCCCGCTTCGCCGATAGCGTAGGATGACCCTTGTCCCACGCTGTTTCGTGCGTCTCGCCCGGCCTTTCCTTCGTCGCCCGCTGCGCTCCCTTCCTGCGTCCGTCTTCCCGCTGCCGGGACCAGACCTTCGCGACTTCTTTCTGGAGCGCCCATGCCGGGCTACACCACCCGTCTGTTGACGGTTCGCCTGGGCGGCCGCAATTACCGCATCCGCGCGCTGAGCGACCTGCAGCAGTTCGCCGATCCCACCGGCCAGGCGCAGCGGGCGGGCATTTCGTCGTCGCTGTGGAGCTTGTTCGGCCAAGTCTGGCCGTCCGGCAAGGTGTTGGCCGAGGCGATGAGCAATTTCGACGTGGAAGGCAAGCGCATCCTGGAACTGGGCTGCGGCCTGGGCCTGTCCAGCTTGGTGCTGGCGGACCGCGGCGCCGACGTGGTGGCCAGCGACCATCATCCGCTGGCGGAGTCGTTCCTTGCCTACAACGCCGGCTTGAACGACCTGCCGGCGGTGACCTACCGCGACCTGCCGTGGGCCGTGCCGGACGAGACGCTGGGCAGGTTCGACCTGATCATCGGCAGCGACATCCTGTACGAACGCGACCACGCCACGCAGATCGCCGCCATGATGCAGCGCCACGCCCAGCCGGCGGCCGAACTGCTGATCACCGACCCCGGCCGCGGCAACAGCGGCCCCTTCACCCGCGCCATGGCCCTGCAGGGCTACGAGGTCACCGAACAGCGCAGCCGTTTCGACGAAAAGGACACGGAGCCGTTCCGGGGGAGGTTGCTGAGCTATCGGCGGGGTTCGCCCAATGGCTCGGCAGTATCGTTGCCGGAGTGAGAACGGTGGGGTTGCCCGTTGGCGGTCGCGGGGATGGGCCGTGACCAAGCCAAGTGACCCTTCCGGGTCCATTTGCTTCCAGGCGTGGCTGATATCGCGGTAAGAAGGCCTATTCAATGCGGGCTTCGTCATTCCCGTCTCTTGTAAAGTGCTTGGAAAACATGGATATTCGCTATTTGCGAATAGCGAATGGTGAGTTGCATGGAACTCAAGCCTCAGGAACTTCTGATCCTGCTGAAGGCCATCGCTCACCCCGAGCGACGATTTACATACGCCGCCCTGGCAAAAGAACTGTCCATGAGTTCTGCGGAAGTCCACGCCAGCGTGAAGCGCGCGGTAAACGCTGGCTTGGCGGTATCACGGGGGCGTGGCCATTGGTCGCCGATCAGGCCGGCACTGTTTGAATTCCTGCAGCATGGCGTGCGCTATGCGTTTCCGGCCACGTTGGGGCCGATCAAACGGGGGGTCGCCACAAGCTTTGGGGTGGAGCCTTTGGCGAGCCAGCTGTCCGCAGGCCAAGAGGAAGTACCTGTCTGGGCATACCCGGAGGGGCTGCACAAGGGCCCCAGCCTGTCGCCAATCTATCGGACCGTCCCGCAAGCAGCATTGTCCGACCCGGCCTTGCATCGCCTGTTGGCTCTTTTGGACGCGCTACGCCTGGGGCGTGCTCGTGAGCGCGATATAGCGGCACGCTGTATGGCCAAGGAGTTGGGCGTGATAAATGCCGCGATTTGATCCCAACCTTCCGCAATTGCTGGCTATCGCGCGGGCGCTGGGCGGCTTGCGCGAACAGATCGTGTTCGTGGGTGGTTCCGCTGCCGGCCTTTTACTGACGGATCCGTTGGCAGAAGGTGTGAGGCCGACCATGGACGTGGATGCGATCGTCCAGGCCGACAGTCTGATGCACTTCTATCGGATCGAGACGGCACTTGCCGATCGAGGCTTTGTACGCGACGCCGACAGTGGGGTGATATGCCGATGGAAACACCTGCCTTCCAGTGGGATATTCGACCTGATGCCGGTAGATGCAACGGTGCTGGGTTTTTCAAATCGATGGTATGAAGAAGCCGTTAGAAGCGCTCATGCGATGCGAATCGCGGACGATATCGAGATTCGTGTGGCGGCGGCGCCTGCCTTCGTCGCGACGAAGCTGGAGGCTTTTATCGACCGGGGTAAAGGCGACTTCCTGGCGAGCCACGATCTGGAGGATGTCCTGACCGTGATAGACGGTCGAATCGAACTGGTGGACGAACTGCGGGACGCTCCTGCCGAGTTGCGTAGTGCTGTTGCGGAAGTCCTGGCACGCCTCTTGGAGCATCCTGATTTTGTCAATTGCCTGCCCGGACTCATTGCCGATGCTGATCGTGCAGGGGTGGTGCTCAGGCGAATACGTCAGCTGGCGCATTTGGCCTGAGCAAAAAGGAATTTTTCGGGAAGGACACCGGGAAACACCGGCCGAACGATATCGGCTGTCTGGTGCGTCGATCGATTGAATCCGCAGCCGGAAGAGGACATTTATAGGCGATGCCGCCTTCGCTGGTCCCGGATGTGTCATGCTCTCGGCGATTACAACGACCATGGGAGGGTGCGGCAATGGCCAAGGGCCTGGACAAGAAAAAAGAGCAGAAGAAGAAGCCTGCGAAGACGATGAAGGAAAAGCGAGCGGAGAAAACCGGGAAGAAGGCCAGTCGCGGCTTCATGCCGGGTTAGTTCGCTTGTTGCCTCTATCCGGTTGCATCGAAGCCCGCTTCTGGCCGGAAGCAGGTTGCGTCGGATATTGATCGCGGCGATTGCTCGACCATTCCGGCCCACCTATCAGGGAGCTTCAAGACTCCATACAAGGCAACACCCACCTCGGGTGGTTTCCTTGGGCCTGCATGTTTCGGGACACGGCCGGCGCCAGTGTTCCGCATCAGGAGGGCGGCTGATACAACACCCTCGAGGAGAATACGCTCGTCGGCTGTCAGCGGTTTCGAGCTTCCCGACGCCCCCGCCTGCGCATGCAGTCGGGTCGTACTACGTGGGAACGCAGGCGCGGCGTAGCGACGCTACACTTCCGTCGGGGACAATCCAGGGGGAAACATGCCGTCCTATCTCACGCTCAGCATCATCATGGTCATCGTCTCGCTGCTGACCCAGGTGATCTTCCTGGGCCTGCAGGGCTGGGCCTGGCGGCGGTTCCGGCACGTCAGCTTCCTGCTGCTGGCCGTATCCACGGTATTCGCCATCGCCGACAGCCTGTTGCTGGCGGTGCCGTACGTGCGGCCCATGCCGGAAGGAGCGCTGGCCGGGCTGATGCTGCTGTCCTTCCTGCCGCTGGCGCACGCCATCGTGCTGGGCGTCTGGGGCACGTATGCCTTGTTCAGGGCCTACGGTCGATTGGCGGATGAAAACGTGAGGCTCAGGCAGGCACTGGAACACGCCAAGCGCGCAGCCGCGCCAGCCGCCCCGCTGGAGGCTTAGGGCTAGACGTTTGCGACGCTGGAAGCAGGCGTTTCCCCCCCTGTTCTGTGCCGCGTCGTCAAGGACGGTTGTTGAACCGCTTCAACGCCGATACGCGGCCCGCTTCTCCTGCACCTGTCCACTGTGCTTGGCCTTGATGCGCGGGCGCAGCCAGTCGGCGAACTCGGTTTCGCCGAGGGAACCTTCGGCCAGGCCGAGCATGGCGACGTACTTCTCTTCATCGCTCGCTACCAGTTCGCCGCCATTGAGTGCGATGAAAACGCGATAGGCCACGTGTGCGGTCCGCTTGTTGCCATCGACGAAAGGATGGTTGCGTGCCAGCCCGAAAGCGAGGCTGGCGGCCAGGTCCGCAAGACCGCCCATCTCAGCGCTTGCCCCCACCCCAACCCTCCCCCGCAAGCGGGGGAGGGGGCCTGAGCCGAGTTGCTGTGGGCGGGCGAGGGCGGAATCCAGCAATCCATCGTCGCGTACCCCGCCGCCGCCGCCGTGTTCGGCCAGTTGCCGGTCGTGGATGGCCAGGGCCAGCGTCCGGCCGATCCAGACGATCATCGGACCCTCATTGCGCCAGCTTGTGCAGGACCTGACGGTCCTCGCGCATGATCCCCTCGGCCACGTCCATCTGTTCGGCCAGCGTGGGGTCGTAGACGGTCAGCCGGATGCCGTCCGGCGTTTCCAGCGCGTACAGCTCGTCGCCCTTATCCAGGCGCAGGCGGGCCATCAACTCCTTGGGCAGGATGACCCCGGCTGAATTGCCGATCGTGGTGATCTTGAGTTTCATGATGGCCTCGCGTGCTTTGTTATAACGAATGTTCTATTGCGCGCATCCAGTGCCATAGTCAAATCGCTGGCAGGGAAGGATTTCCATGACCAGCCGCCACGGCTGCAACCCACCTGCGGGGCCATTACGATGGCGGCATGGCCCCGGTCCGCATTCCCGCCATCTGGAAACGAGCCGCCTTCTACGGCGCCGTGCTGGCGCTGGGCACGCTGCTGCTGCAATGGCTGGACTACCAGCGCATCGCGCGCAGCCATGCGGGGCAGATCTACGACTTGCTGCTGGCAGGGGGCTTCCTGGCGCTGGGGGTGTGGCTGGGCATCCGGCTGTGGGGGCGCCGGCCGGCCGTGCCGACCACCTTCGACGGCAACCCGCGGGCGCAGGCGGCGCTGGGCATCAGCCCGCGCGAGATGGCGGTGCTGGCCGAGATCGCCGCCGGGCATTCCAACAAGGAGATCGCCGCCCGCCTGCACGTGTCGCCCAACACGGTGAAGACCCACGTGGCGCGGTTGCTGGAAAAGCTGGACGCGCGGCGGCGCACCGAGGCACTGCGCAAGGCGCGCGAGCTGGGGCTGGTGCCCTGAACCCTCGTCCCGGTGGGTGAAACCGTGCGAATCATCCTTCCGGGCGATTGCCGAAGCGCGTTCCCCATCGCCCAATGGCATCCCGTTTCCCTCGTGAGGACTCCGCCATGTGGCGCACCCTGTTGAAGTACGGCCTGATCGCCGGCGTGATCGCCGGTGGTGCACTGCTCACCGTCAGCCTGCTGTACGACGGCCAGCCGCCGCCGACCTATGGCATGGCACTGGGCTACACCAGCATGTTGATCGCGCTGACGGCGGTGTTCGTGGGCATCAAGCGCCACCGCGACGTGGCGCTGGGCGGGGTGATCCGGTTCTGGCCGGCGTTCGGCCTGGGGTTGGGCATCAGCCTGCTGGCGGGTGTGTTCTACGTGCTGGCCTGGGAGCTGTCGATGGTCCTGATCGGCCACGACTTCGCCGAGATGTTCGGCAACATGATGCTGGAACGCGCCAAGGCCCAGGGCCTGCAGGGCGATGCGCTGGCGCAGGCGACCGCGCGCGCCGAGCAGTTCGTCGCCATGTATCGCAACCCGCTGGTGCGGCTGCCGATGACCTTCGCCGAGATCTTCCCGGTCGGCGTGCTGGTCTCGCTGGTGTCCGCGCTGGTGCTGCGCAACCCGCGCGTGCTGCCGGCGCGGTGATGAACGGATGACGCGATGGCACGAGGTGTCGCGGACAGCGCAGGCCCGGCCTGTCCGCCACGCCATGCCACAATCGCGCCATCTTTTCCGGAATTCGCGTCATGCCGCGTCGGTTTCGCCTGTTGTTCGCCGGCGTGCTCTGCCTTGCGTGGCCGGGCATGCAGGCATGCGCCGCCCCCGTGCAGTCGTCCTTCCACCTGCACGTGCCGGTCGCGCCCACGCCGGTCACCGTGGCCGGCCGCCCGCTGCTGAGCTACGAACTGTGGTTGTCCAACGTGCGCGAGGACACGCTGAGCGTGCAGCGGGTGGAAGTGGTCGACGAACAAGGCCGCACGCTGGCCGACTGGCAGGGCGAAGCGCTGGAGGCGCGGCTGGGCGGTCCCGGCGCGCGCCAATACCGCGAGGCACCGCGTGCGCTGGTGCCCGGCCGCTGGGCGGTGCTGTACGTGGAGTTGTCGCCCGATCCGGCCCGGGTGCCGGGCAGCGTGCGGCACCGCATCCACTTCCGCGCCGATACCGATGATGCTGCGGTGGTCCACCTGCTGGAGAGCGCGCGTATCGCGGTGCGGCGCACGCCGCCGGTGATGCTGGGTGCGCCGTTGAGTGGGGGGCCGTGGGTGGCGATCCATCATCCGGACTGGGCGCGCGGCCATCGTCGCATGCATTACGCGGTCAACGGCCGGGCCCGCATCCCCGGCCGTTACGCCATCGACTGGATCAGGCTGGACGCGCAGGGCCGGCAATCGCGCGGCGACGACGACCGCGTCGCCGACTGGCATGGCCACGGCGCCGAGGTGCTGGCGGTGGCCGACGCCACCGTGGCCGCGGTGCGCGACGACATGGCCGAAAAAACGTCGGTGGCGGCGAACCGGAAGAACGCGCTGGGCGACGCCACCGGCAACTACATCGCGCTGGACCTCGGCGAGGGCCGTTACGCCTTCTACGAACACCTGCGACCGGGCAGCGTGCGCGTACAGGTGGGCCAGCGCGTGCGGCGCGGGGAGGCGATCGGTGCGCTGGGTTTCACCGGCGACTCCACCGGCCCGCACCTGCACTTCCATGTGGCGGATGCGAACTCGCCGCTGGATGCCGAAGGCGTGCCGTACGTGTTCGATCGTTTCGAATGGATCGGCCGCTACGACAGCCTGGACGGATTCGGCAAGGCGCCGTGGTCGCCGCTTGCGGAAGGCGATGCCGCCGAGCGCCGCGACGAACGTCCGGCGCCCAACAGCGTGGTGCGCTTCCCGCCGTAGCGCGGATGCGAAGACGGCGCCAGCATGTGGCGCCGTCGATCCTGGCGAAGTGGGCCGCGATCAGGGATACACGCGCTCGCAGCGGCTTTCCACCACGCGGTCGCCCTTGGTTTCCTGCTGGTTGCCTTGCACTTTGCGGCCGACCGCGCCGCCGGCGATGGCGCCGCCCACGGTGGCGGCCTTCTTTCCGCTGCCGCTGCCGACCTGGTTGCCCAGCAGACCGCCGACCACGGCGCCCACGGCGGTGCCGGCGACGCGGTTGGGATCGCGGTGGTTCTTCTGCACTTCCACGTTCTTGCAGACCACCTTGCTGCCGTCGTTGAAACGACGACCGTCGTCCTGCGGCCCATAGGTCTGCGCGCCGGCGACGGTCATGATCGACATCAGGCCCAATGACAGGGCGATACGGGACGCTTTCATGGCGCTTCTCCATGGTGGGGCGCCACAAGAGTGCGCGCCAACACGCGAACCAACGGTGAAAAGCACGGCGCAACGCGCGGGCCGTTCACCCGCCAGTCCGCCTGGCGTGACGATCGCGCGACAAACATGACGCGGGGCTGAGCCGGAACGGAGAAACCGCGTGCAATTGACGGACGCATGACATCCGCGTGGCTACGTTGGCCGCACAGACGAAGGAGGCGCCATGCATACCCCCGAGGAACTGGAAAAGAAATTCTGGAAGGCGTTGAGGTCCGACCGCACCTTGATGATCGGGCTGGACGGTGTGGAAGACGGCCACACCCGGCCGATGACGGCGCTGCTGGAGCACGAAGGGCGCGGGCCGGCGTGGATCTTCACCTCCACCGACAATGGGCTGGCACGCCACACCGCCACGCCCCGGCGTGCGATCGCCGCATTCGCCTCGATGGGACACGATTTGTTCGCCAGCATCCAGGGCGAACTGGTGCGGGACGACGACCGCGCAGTCATCGACCGTTTGTGGAATCCCTTCGTCGCCGCCTGGTACGAAGGCGGCAAGGACGATCCCAGGATCGCGCTGCTGCGCTTCGACCTGGAGCACGCCGAAATCTGGTTGAACGCGCAAAGCCTGCTGGCCGGTGTGAAACTGCTGTTGGGCGTGGACCCGAAAGAGGATTACCAGGACAAGGTGGCCGAAGTGGATCTGCGCGGCTGACGTGTCGTGAACGCAGCGGAGCAGCGCATGGCGCATGTTGGGCAAGGCGCGCGCCATGCGGGCTTGGCCGCATAGGCCGAAGGTCACGAATCCAGAACGGCGCATGACGCGCGGCGCTTTTTCCTGGCCGCTATCGGCCGCATGGCGCGTGTCAGCAGGCAGCCACATCATCGAACAGGGGCGATGCGCGGCGGATTCCCTAGGCCATACGTCATGCCCGCATGCTGTTCCATAACGAAGACCGCACAAGACACACCCTGCATCGACTGGAGATCGCCGATGCGCGCGCGACCGGGCAACTGGAAGCGTTGACCGTATGGGTCGCCGCGCTGGTGCAATCCCATCCTGATGGCGAAAGATTGCGCGCCGCCGCGCAGGCCCTGTCGTCGCGCAATCCGTTCCGCGCGTTGTGCCAGTACGCCGAGGAAGTGGCCGCCTACGAGGCGACTTTCTGCCAGCTCAAATCGCTGTCCGCGCACGACACGCCCGCGCCGTCCACGCGCCCGCGCGGCGTGCCGCCGCCCAACGTATGAACGCCTGCGCTCGACACGTATCCCCCGACGACGGCCGCCGTCGTTGCCGGCGCCGGCTGGCACGGAGGGTCGAGGAGGACGGCATACGCATCATGCCGACGAGCGATGTGGCGGGAACCTTGCATGCGGTTCCCTCGCATCGCGCGCCGGCAGCAGGAGAACGCGTCTGCCCGCCACAGGCTTGCAGGCATGGGTCTGGTCAGTAAGAGGGCAACCGCGCCAGCGATCCTCAAGGGGACGCATGATTCATCAGCCATGCTGGGCGAAGCTAGGGCTTCGCACGACGGTGCCCATGTGGTTGCCGTGGCTGTCATACCTGGATCCGGCTGTGCCATCGGGTGGCATCGACCACGCCTGCAGTCTGGCGGAGTGGCTGGAAAGAAAACGTCAAGACAAACCGGCATTGCCGCGAAAACTGCGTGCCGGTTCACACGATGGCGTGAATACGCGCTGTCTCGCCCGCCGCACGGCCGCCGCCGGCATTCGTGTGGGCCGCCGTGCCCGTCGGGGAGGGTGCCGGCTGGCCGGCACGGTCGGTCATAAAAGCGCATACTGGCCCCTGACCAGTAGCAAGGCAAGGCGATGGCGCACCACATCCACTGGCTGATCCTGCGGGTAGGCCAGCAGCAGAGTATCGGGCCTGCCGCATTGCGCACCCTGTGGGCCGACGCGTGCCAGTCGGGGGATGTCAGCGTGGCCCGGCAACGCCGCTTCGAGGGCGGGGTGCAGAGCACCATGTATTCGTTGAGCGCGCCCTCCTCCCTGCGCGATCCGCGCGCGGCGGAAATGCGCATGCGCCGCCTGCTGGAAGAATCCCACTACCTGTTCACGCTGAGCGCGGTGCATCACTGATCCCGTCCGCACCGCCCGTTTTTCGTTTGCGTCACCCTGTCAGGAGATACCGTTGAACTATGATGTCGCCATAGGCAAATGCATCGCGATTTCCGGCGCGTCCATCGACGTGCACGTGGACAGTTCCATCGTCAGTCGTTTCTTCCCCGGCCATCCGTGGCAGCGCGCGGGCCTGAGCGTGCTGCGCATCCCGCAGCGCGTGGTCAGCGCCAAGCGCCCGCCGGCCGTGGGCGATGAAGTGTTCCTGGACCACAACGCCCTGGCCAAGGGCGGCAACGCGCAGATCGACCTGCAGGGCGACGGCGAGTTCACCGCGGTGGACCTGAAAGCCATCGTGCAGGACATGGACCCCGCCGCCAGCGCCCCGGTCGCCACCAAGGCCAAGTCCTGGCGGTGAAGCGACGTGCGCGCGCCTGCCTCGTGCAGACGCCGCGCCGCATCGGGTAGGGGGCAGGCAGTCTTCTCTTCTTCTCGCATGTGCGGGAGAAGGATCCATTCCCTTATTCCGCGCGCAGTTTCTTCGTCATCCGTGCGTAGCCGCGGCGGTACTGCCGGGCCAGTTGCGTCTTCTTCGTCGCGCTGAGGATCTTGCCGGACACCTGGAAGAACTTCTTCTCCTCCTCGCGCAGGTGGTGGTGCACTTTCTCCGACAGTTCGCGGGCCTTCTTCAGCCACGCCGCGCCGCGCGGGTCCAGCGACTGGATGTCTTCCACCAGTTCGTCGATCTCGTGGTGTTCGTGCAGCGCATGGCGCGATGAATTCAACCCCATGTCGTCCATCAGGATCGGCACGTACAGGAAGCGTTCCTCCGCCGCCGCATGCGCGGCCAATTCGATGCGGAGCGAGGTGAACAGCGCGATGCGGTCCTCCGTGCCCGGTTTCGAGCGCAGCATCCTGCGGCATAGCGAGCGCTGGGTTTCGTGGCTTTCGTGCAGGGCGTCGTAGATCGTCTCGGGCATGTCGCGGCTCCTGGCGATGGCGTGGAGTGGATCGGCGAACACGGATCAGGGCAGGGTGCGCACCTTGGGTTCGCGCGCGTACTGGCGCGTGCGCGCCGCCTTGACGAACGCGGCCGTCTCGCCTGCCTTCACCACCCCGGCATCCTTGCCGATGCCGGCGGCGCGCAGCACGGCGGCCGCGCCGTCGTCGTGCGCGATGGCCTTCAGGTGGCCGAACGCATCGCGCACCCAGTCCACCGCGGCCGCTTCCGCGGCGAGAGCCTTGCCGGCGGCGTCGGACAGCACCAGGGCCACCGCATCGAACACCACCGACGGGGTGCCGGCCAGTTGGCCGTCCGCCGGCAGGCGCTTGCCGCCCTTGAGCGCGGCGCCGCCTATCTTCGGCGCCACGATCTTCACCTGCGCGCCGTCGCCCTCGACCGCCTTGCGCAGTGCCGCCACCGTCGCCGCATCGGAACCGTCGTCGACCAGGATGCCCACGCAGCGGCCCTGCAACGTCGGTTTCATCTTGCCGATGATCTGCAGGGCCGGCGAAGGCGGCATGTCCTGCGGCTTCACCGCCGTGGGCGGCGCGGGCGGCAATGCGTCCAGCCCCAGTCCCGCCGCCACGCGCTTGGCCAGGTCGGCATCGATATGGCGAAGGTGCCCCACGATCGCCTCGCGGACGTGCGGGGTTTCCACCTTCGACAGCTCGAACACCAGCGCCGCCGCCATGTGCGCCTGCTCCGGCGCGGTCTGGCTGCGGAAGAACAGCCGGGCATGGCTGTAATGGTCGGCGAAGCTCTCCGGCCGCAAGCGTCCCTTGCGGCCGTCGGCGGGCGTCGCGTGGCTGCGGAAGCCGGCCGGCGTTTCGCGCGGGCTGTCCGGCTGCAGGCTGCTGGGTTCGTAGTTCACCCGGCCCTTGGGCACCTGCATCTGCATGTGGCCGTCGCGCTGCAGGTTGGCGAACGGACACTTGGGCGCGTTGATCGGGATCTGGTGGAAGTTGGGCCCGCCCAGCCGCGAGAGCTGCGTGTCCAGGTAGGAAAACAACCGCCCTTGCAGCAGCGGATCATTGCTGAAGTCGATGCCGGGCACGATGTTGGCGGGGCAGAACGCGACCTGCTCGGTCTCGGCGAAGAAATTGTCCGGCCAGCGGTCCAGCACCATGCGGCCGATCACCGTCAGCGGCACCAGTTCCTCGGGGATCAGTTTGGTCGGGTCCAGGTGATCGAACGGAAATGCGTCCGCCTGCTCTTCGGTGAACAGTTGCACGGCCAGCTCCCACTCGGGGAAATCGCCTTTCTGGATGGCCTCGAACAGGTCGCGGCGGTGGAAATCGTTGTCGGCGGCCTGCAGCTTCACCGCCTCGTCCCAGACGGTGGACTGGATGCCCAGCTTCGGCCGCCAGTGGAACTTGACGAAGGTGCTCGCGCCCTTGGCATCGAGCAAGCGGAAGCTGTGCACGCCGAAGCCTTCCATCATCCGCAGCGAGCGCGGCAGGGTGCGGTCGCTCATCGCCCACATGATCATGTGGAAGGCTTCCGGCGTCAGCGACACGAAGTCCCAGAACGTGTCGTGCGCGCTGCCGGCCTGCGGGTAGCCGCGGTCCGGTTCCATCTTCACCGAGTGCACCAGGTCGGGGAACTTGATCGCGTCCTGGATGAAGAACACCGGGATGTTGTTGCCCACCAGGTCCCAGTTGCCTTCCTGCGTGTAGAACTTCACCGCGAAGCCGCGCACGTCGCGCGGCGTGTCCACCGAGCCGGCGCCGCCGGCCACGGTGGAGAAGCGGCAGAACACCGGCGTGCGCACGCCGGTCTCGGTCAGGAGGCGCGCGGTGGTGTGCTTCTTCAGCGAGCGGGTCAGCTCGAAGTAACCGTGCGCGGCGGACCCCCGCGCGTGCACGATGCGCTCGGGGATGCGTTCGTGGTCGAAGTGGGTGATCTTCTCGCGCAGCACGAAGTCTTCCAGCAGCGTGGGGCCGCGGTCGTGCGCGCGCAGCGAGTTCTGGTTGTCGACCACCGGGATGCCCTGGTTGGTGGTCAGCGCCGGATGCTTGCCGCCAGCGGTGAAGTGCCATTCGCCGCCGTTGCCGGGTGTCGCGGTGTCGCGCTTGGCGGAGGCGGGGGGACGGGCGGGGGATTTGCGCGCAGCCATGACGATCTCCTTGTGCGGCGGGAAGTGGGCCGGTGCCCGCATGCGGAAACCGGCACTGTGCGGATCATCCGCGCGCCGGTGTGGAGAGAACGTTAGGGCAACCTCGACGCATGAATGACCGCAATGCCAGGAAATATCACGCACGCTCCCAGGGCAGTGTGGTATTTGCCGTACACCCACATCGAGGCGAGCCCGCATGGAAACCAACGAACTGCATCGCGGCCGGTTGATCGACCATATCCAACTGGTGGTCCGCGATCTGGAAGCCAGCCAGTCCTTCTACGAAGCGGTCTTCGGCGTGCTGGGCGTGCCGATGGGCGGCGCCGGCGACGGCTATTTCTGGGCCGATGAACTGTTCGTCTCCACGGCCGGTAGCGAAGCGGCGCAGGGACAGTTGACCGGGCGGCACCACCTGGCCTTCCAGGCGAAGGACAGGGCGACCGTGGACGCCTTCCACCAGGCCGCGTTGGCGCATGGCGGCAAGGACAACGGCGCGCCGGGAGAGCGACCGTACCACCCGGGCTACTACGCGGCGTTCGTGCTGGACCCGGACGGCAACAACATCGAGGCCGTGTACCACGGCGAGGCCAAGCGCAGCGCGCCGTCGGTGAAGGTCACCTTCTAGGGCATCTTCGAATCAGATGTTCACCCGGAATCGATGATCCCCCCGTCGTCCCGGCGCAGGCCGGGACCCAGTGCCTTGGAGCCGGATGGCAGAAAGTCGCCGGGTCCCTGCGCCGGGACGGCGAACTGTCATGACTTGACGGAAAAACGCCCCGGGACCGGCGTCAGGCCGGTTGATTGCCCGACTGCGGCTGCGTCGCGCGGTGGCGGAGCAGCCAGCGGAAGGCGGGGCCGGTGAGCAGGGTGGACAGCACGGCCAGCGTGACCAGCGCGGCGAAGGCGTGTTCGGACAGTAGGCCCTTGTCTCGCAGGATGGTGGCCGCCACGATTTCCATCAGGCCCTTGCATTGCAGCAGCGTGCCCACGGCGAGCGCTTCGCGCCGCGAGAGATGCGGCGCGGGCGGGCACGCCAGCATGGCGGCCAGCTTGGCGGCGACCGCCAGCACCAGCAGCGCCAGCGAAGCCTGCAACGAGGCCCAGCCCAGTACGTCGCCGTCGATCTTCAGGCCGCTGTGGCCGAAGAACAGCGGCGCCAGGCCGATCAGCGCGAACTGGCCCATGCGTTCGATCGGCAGCGCCTTCGTCCACGATGGCGGCACCATCGCGCCGGCGAAGTAGGCACCGAGCAGTGCGTGCAGGCCGAGCCGCGAACTGGCCCATGCGCCGGCGGCCAGGTAGAGCGGCAACAGCAGCCACACGACCCAGGCGGGCGGCGACAGGCGCAGGCGTTGGGCGAGGGTTCCGCTGGCCGCCAGCACCACGGCCACCAGTACGGCGAGCGCCTGCACGCCCGACGCGCCGGCCAGCAGCGAACCGCCATCGGCCACCAGCAGCAACACCGCCAGTCCGATCCACAGCACCGCGTCGTCGATCACCGCGATGCCGAGCGCGAGTTGCGATAGCGGGCGGTGCAGCGGTCCCAGTTCGCGCACGATGCCGATCAGCACCGGCAGCGCGCTGACCGCGACGCACAGGCCGATGGCGAACGCACCGAGCCATTCGCCGCCCCGCGGTGCCGCCCAGCCGGGCAGGGCGGTGAAATGGAAGTGGGCGGCCAGCGTGCCGACGGCGAACGGCAGCAGCAGCGCCATGGCGGCACTGGCCATGAAGCGCACGGCGCGAGTGCGCGAGCGCGGCGCGGCGTCCGTCGGGGCAGGCAGGTGCGCGGACTGGCGCGTTTCCAGGCCGGCGGTGAAGGCCAGCAGCAGCACGCCGACCCAGCCCACGCTGTCGCCGATGGCGGAGGGCACGCCCCAGCTGTCCGGCAGCGCGCCGGTGGCCGCCAGCACCAGGCCGATGATGATCGGGATGACCGCGATGGGAATGGAGCGCCCCAGCACGCGCCACACGCACCAGGCGAGGACGATGAAGACCAGGATGTCGGCGGCGGTGGCGATCAGGATCGGCATGCCGGCGATGATAGCGGGGCCGGGCCGCGCGTGGATGCGGCAGGGTTCAAGCCGCACCGAGGGCATCCGACGTGGGGAATGCCTTCCTTCGCCCCGCGCCGCGCCCGCCACGTACCGGGAAAGGGCCTCCACTCCCCGTCGGTGGGGAGTGGAACAGTGCTTCGGAAGATCGGGGATGGCCTTGCCGATTACAGGAACATGCCGCCGGAGGCTTCGATGCGCTGTGCGTTGATCCAGCGGTTGGCCGGCGCCAGCAGCGAGGCGACCACGCCGCCGATGTCGTCCGGCTTGCCCACGCGCCCCAGCGCCGTCTGCGACGCGACGAAGGCATTGACCTCGGGATTGTCGCGCACGGCGCCGCCGCCGAAGTCGGTCTCGATGGCGCCGGGCGCGACGATGTTGACGGCAATGCCGCGTGCGCCCAGTTCCTTGGCCTGGTAGCGCGTCAGCACTTCCATCGCTCCCTTCATGGCGGCATAGGCGCCGTAACCCGGCAAGGCGAAGCGCGCCAGGCCCGAGGAGATGTTGACGATGCGGCCGCCGTCGGCGATCAGCGGCAGCAGCGTCTGGGTGAGGAAGAACGGACCCTTGAAGTGCACGTCCACCAATTCGTCGAACTGCGCGCGGGTGGTGTCGGCGAAGGCGGCGTGCACGCCGATGCCGGCGTTGTTGACCAGATGGTCGAAGCGGTCGCGTCCCCATTGCGCCAGCACGCCGCGCACGGCGTCGGCGAAGGCGTCGAACGTGTCGCTCCGGCCCACGTCCAGCGCCAGCGCGGCGGCGCGCTGGCCGGCCTGGGCGATCTGTTCGGCCACGGCATCGGCTTCGGCGCGCTGGCTGCGGTAGGTCAGGATGACGTCGTGGCCTTGGTGGGCCAGGGCGAGGGCCATGCTGCGGCCCAGGCCGCGGCTGCCGCCGGTGACCAGGGTGAGGGGGGCTTGTTGTGGAACGGTGGCGGTGTTCATGGCGAGGCTCCGGTCGTGAAAGGGCGGTGGAATTACCGTGGCGCCACTGTATTGGGCTGATGAATCGCGATAAATCGCGCTAATCTGATTGCACCGTTCGCAATCGACGAACAATCGGGTGGGAGGCGTGCCCATGAATCGTCTGGATGCCATGCAGGCCTTCGCGCGGGTGGCGGAGCTGGGCGGCTTCACCCGTGCCGCCGACAGCCTGGGCCTGCCGAAGGCCAGCGTGTCCACCGCCGTGCAGCAGTTGGAAGCCTGGCTGGGCACGCAGTTGCTGCACCGGACCACGCGCAGGGTGCAGATGACCCAGGACGGACTGGCGTTCTACGAGCGCTGCAAGGACCTGCTGGCCGACATGGACGAAGTGCAGGGCATGTTCCGCCAGGCGCCGCAGGCGTTGCGCGGGCGTCTGCGCGTGGACATGCCGGCACGCTTCGCCCGTTACTTCCTGCTGCCGCACCTGCCGGAATTCCTGCGCGCGCATCCCCAACTGGAACTGGAACTCAGCTGCACCGACCGTCGCGTGGACGTGGTGAGCGAAGGCTTCGACTGCGTCTTGCGGGTGGGCGCCCTGGCCGACACCAGCCTGGTCGCGCGGCCGCTGGGACAGCTGCGCATCACGACCTGCGCCAGCCCGGACTACCTGCGCCGGCACGGTACGCCGCAAACGCTCGATGACCTGGGTGCCCATCGGCTGGTGCACTACGTGTCCCGCTTCGGCAACAAGCCCGAGGGCTGGGAATACTGGGACGGCACGCGATACCGCAGCGTGGCGATGCCGGGCGCGCTGACGGTCAACAGCTCCGACGCCTACGAAGCGGCCTGCCTGGCGGGACTGGGCCTGATCCAGGCGCCTGTCGCCGGCGTGCGTGCGCTGATCGAGCAGGGCGCGCTGGTGGAAGTATTGCCGCAGTACCACGCCGAGCCGATGCCGGTGTCGCTGCTGTACGCGCACCGCCGCAACCTGCCGCAGCGCGTGCAGGCGTTCATGGCATGGCTGGCGGAGACGGCGCGGCCGCGCCTCCTGTAGGAGCGACGTGAGTCGCGACCGAAGGGTTCCGACAGGGGAAAGAAGAAGGCCCCGCATCGCGGGGCCTTCCTGTGTCGTGAAACGCCGTGGCGGCTTATGCCTCCACTTCGTCCTTGTACGCATCCACCGGGATGCAGGCGCACATGACGTTCTTGTCGCCGTAGACATTGTCCACGCGCGCGACCGGCGGCCAGTACTTCTGCAGCTTCAGCGTGGCCAGCGGGAACGCGGCCAGTTCGCGCGGGTAGGCGTGGGTCCACTCGCTGGCCATCACCATCGTCGCAGTGTGCGGCGCGTTCTTCAGCGGATTGTCCTCGCGGTCCAGGCGGCCGTCCTCCACCGCGCGGATCTCCTCGCGAATCTCGATCATCGCGTCGATGAAGCGGTCCAGCTCGTGCAGCGATTCGCTTTCGGTCGGCTCCACCATCAGCGTGCCGGCGACCGGGAAGCTCAGCGTGGGCGCATGGAAGCCGAAGTCGATCAGGCGCTTGGCCACGTCCTCGGCGCTGATGCCGGTGCTGTCCTTCAGCGGGCGCAGGTCGAGGATGCACTCGTGCGCGACAAGGCCGTTGCGGCCGGTGTAGAGCGTCTCGTAGTGCGGTTCCAGCCGCTTGGCGATGTAGTTGGCGTTGAGCAGGGCCATCTGGGTGGCCTTGCGCAGGCCCTGCGCGCCCATCAGGGTGATGTACATCCAACTGATCGGCAGGATGCTGGCGCTGCCGAAGCTGGCGGCCGAGACCATGCCGGCTTCATCGCGAAGAGCGCCCCCATCCGCCCTTCGGGCACCTTCCCCCGCTTGCGGGGGAAGGGACGACGTGGTCCCCGCTTGCGGGGGAAGGGAATAGGTCTTGGGCAGGTAGGGTGCCAGGTGCGCCTTGACCGCGCAGGGACCCACGCCGGGTCCGCCGCCACCGTGCGGGATGCAGAAGGTCTTGTGCAGGTTGAGGTGCGACACGTCCGAGCCCCACTTGCCGGGCTTGGCCACGCCGACCAGCGCGTTCATGTTGGCGCCGTCGGTGTACACCTGGCCGCCGTGCGCGTGCACGATGTCGCAGATCTCGACGATGTCCTCCTCGAACACGCCGTGCGTGGACGGGTAGGTGATCATCAGCGCGGCCAGGCGGTCGCCGTACTTCTCCGCGTTGCGGCGGATGTCCTCCACATCGACGTTGCCGTTGGCGTCGCACTTGGTGACGACGACGGTCATGCCGCACATGTGCGCGGAGGCCGGGTTGGTGCCGTGCGCGGATTCGGGGATCAGACAGATGTCGCGGTGGCCGTCGCCGCGCGCGCGGTGGTAGGCGCGGATCGCCAGCAGGCCGGCGTATTCGCCCTGCGCGCCGGAGTTGGGTTGCAGGCTGACCGCGTCGTAGCCGGTGCACTCCACCAGCATGGCTTCCAGTTCGTCGATCAGCTGCGTGTAGCCGGTGGCCTGTTCGGCCGGGGCCAGCGGGTGGATGGCCCCGAATTCCGGCCACGTCACCGGGATCATCTCGGCGGTGGCGTTGAGTTTCATGGTGCAGCTGCCCAGCGGGATCATGGTGCGATCCATCGCCAGGTCCTTGTCGGCCAGCGCGCGCATGTAGCGCAGCAGTTCGTGTTCGCTGTGGTGCGTGTTGAACACCGGATGCTGCAGGAACGCGCTGGTGCGCTTCAGCGAGGCCGGCAGGGCGTCGGCCGCGGCCGCGTCCAGCGTATCCATGTTGTCGATGCGCGCACCGAACAGGCCGGCCAGTTCGGCCACGTCCTTGCGGGTGGTCGTCTCGTCCAGGCTGATGCCGACGCTGCCCGCATCGAGCGCGCGCAGGTTGATGCCGGCGGCCTTGGCCCTGGCGTGCACGGCGGCGGCGTCGATGCCGGTGACGTGCAGGGTGTCGAAGAAACCGTCGCCCACCTGGGCGCCGGCGCTGCGCAGCGCGCCGGCCAGGATCGCGGCCAGGCGGTGCGTGCGACGGGCGATGCGGGTGAGGCCTTCCGGGCCGTGGTAGACGGCGTACATGCTGGCCATCACCGCCAACAGCACCTGCGCGGTGCAGATGTTGGAGGTGGCCTTCTCGCGACGGATGTGCTGCTCGCGCGTCTGCAGGGTCAGGCGGTAGGCGTGCTTGCCTTCGGCATCCACCGACACGCCGATCAGGCGGCCGGGCATGCTGCGCTTGTAGGCATCGCGGCAGGCCATGAACGCCGCGTGCGGACCGCCGAAACCGAACGGCACGCCGAAGCGCTGCGTGTTGCCGACCACGATGTCCGCGCCCCATTCGCCGGGGGCGGCGATCAGCGTCAGCGCCAGCAGGTCGGTGGCCACGGCGACCAGGCCGCCGCGCGCGTGCACCGCGTCGGCCAAGGCCTTGTGGTCGCCGATGCCGCCCAGGGTGTCGGGGTATTGCAGCAGCACGCCGAAGCTGTCGGCGGCGAGCGCATCGGCGGCGGAGCCGACCACCAGTGCGATGCCCAGCGGCTCGGCGCGGGTGCGCAGCACTTCCAGCGTCTGCGGGTGCACACCGTCGTGCACGAAGAACGTGTCCGACTTCGACTTGGCCGAACGTTTGGCCAGCGTCATCGCTTCGGCGGCGGCGGTGGCTTCGTCCAGCAGCGAGGCGTTGGCGATCTCCATGCCGGTCAGGTCGGCGACCATGGTCTGGAAGTTGATCAGCGCTTCCATGCGGCCCTGCGAGATCTCGGCCTGGTACGGCGTATAGGCCGTGTACCACGCCGGGTTCTCCAGGATGTTGCGCAGGATGACCTTCGGCGTGTGGGTGCCGTAGTAGCCCTGGCCGATGTAGTGGCGGAACACCTGGTTCCTGTCGGCCACGGCGCGGATCTTGGCCAGCGCTTCCTCTTCGGTGATCGGCTCGGGCAGCGCCAGCGGCGCGGTCGACTTGATGCCGGCGGGCACGATCGCGTCGGTCATCGCTTCCAGCGAGTCGTAGCCCACGGTGCGCAGCATGTGCGCGATTTCGGCGTCGTTGGGGCCGATGTGGCGTTCGAGGAACGCGTGGTGGTGTTCGAGCTCGCGCAGGGACGGGGTGCGGTTGGACATGGCGGGGGCATCCGGGAAGGGCAATAGGACCGGGCGTGCGGGTTCGCACGTGGGGTGCCCCTCTGTCCTTTTGCCTGAGAGTTTGGAAGCGGGACGGACGAGGTCGCCTGCTTCGTGCCCCTTCGGCGCCAGCGCGACCCCATGGGCGGCCGGTCTCTCCAGAGTGTTTGCAGCGGTGGTGGTATCGGGCCTGAGCGATTACGGGCGTTTGCGCCTTCGGCAGCGGGCCGGGCCTGTTCGGGCGACCTGCTTCTCCCACCTGGTCTTGCCCGGCGATTATAGCCCGGCGGCGGGGCAGGCGGCCGGCCGGTAGAATGAACAGGCCATTTCCCGTGAAGCCCCATGCACCCGTCCGCCGCTCCATCCACCGCCGTCGCCCCCGTGGAGCCGGATGCCGCTCCGGTCCCGGAGTCCGTGCGCGGCGCCGCGACGGTGTCTTCCACGGCGAGTCCGTCCGTGCCGGGCGGGCGGGAATGAAGCCGATTTCCAACCGCCGGCTGGCCCTGCTGCTGGGCGGCCTGGCCATGTTCGGCCCGTTCTCCATCGACACCATCTTCCCGGCGTTCCCGGCGATGGGCGCGCAGCTCGGCGCCGACAAGGTGGCCATGCAGCAGACGATCAGCGTGTACCTGCTGACCTACGCGCTGATGAGCCTGGTGCACGGCCCGCTGTCGGATGCGTTCGGCCGGCGCAAGGTGATCCTGGGCGGGCTGGCGGTGTTCCTGCTGGCCTCGGTGGGCTGCGCGCTGTCCACCGACATGGCGACGTTGCTGCTGTTCCGCGCGGTGCAGGGACTGTCCGCCGGCGTGGGCTTCATCGTCGGCCGTGCGGTGATCCGCGACGTGCACCAGGGCGACGATGCGCAGCGGCTGATGAGCCAGGTATCGATGATCTTCGGCATCGCGCCGGCCATCGCGCCGATCGTCGGCGGCTGGATCCTGGGCTGGAGCGCGTGGCCGACGATCTTCTGGTTCCTGGCCGGCTTCTCGCTGCTGCTGATGCTGGCGGTGGGCGTGTGGCTGCCGGAAACGCATCCCAGGGAGATGCGGCTGAACGTCTCGCCGCGCCACCTGCTGCGCGACTACTTCGCCATCGTCGGCAACCGCCGCTTCCTGCGGCTGGCCGCGGCGGGTTCGCTGAGTTTCGGCGGGCTGTTCCTGTACATCGCTTCGGCGCCGGCGTTCGTGATGGACCTGCTCGGGTTGAACGAACAGCAGTTCGCGTGGCTGTTCCTGCCCACCATCGGCGGCATGGTGCTGGGCGCGTTCCTGTCCGGTCGCGCGGCGGGCCGCATCGAAGGCAAGCGGCTGGTCGCCATCGGCTACGCCTGCATGGCGCTGGCGATGCTGGCCAACGTCGGCTACAACGCATGGGCGGGCGATGCGATCCGCGTGCCTTGGGCGGTGATGCCGATGATGCTGGCGGCGCTGGGGGTGGCATTGGTGTTCCCCATCCTGACCCTGTCGATCCTCGACATGTACCCGCGCCAGCGTGGCGCGGCGTCTTCGTTGCAGGCCTTCAGCAACCTGGTCGTCAACGCGATCATCGCCGGCGTGCTGTCGCCCCTGCTGAGCCATCATGGCCTGCACCTGGCGCTGGGCATGGCCGGTTTCGTGCTGCTGGGCTGGCTGATGTGGCAGTGGGAAGCCCGCGCCAGCCGCATGCCGGCCTGTCCGCGCGAACCCGCCGCGCTGGAACCCACCGAACACCTTTGACCTTTCCGGGAATCGCCCATGTCCATCCAATCCAAGGCACGCCGCGAGGCGAAGAAGCGCAAGGCCGTCAAGACGCGCAACCAGGTGCTCGCCAACGCACCGGCCATCGAACCGCATGCCGAACTGCGCAATCCGCAGGGCGACCTGCTCGCCGGCATCGTGCGACAGGCCGGCGTGTGGGTGTTCGGCCTGGACGGCCGCATCGCCGGCAGTTCCGACAGCGCCGCCGAAGTGCTGGCGATGATCAAGCAGGCCGCCGCGCTGCACGAAGCGCAGGGCAACGCGGTGCGGCTGGTGTATTCCGACGAGTTGCGCGACACGGCGGTGATCGAAGCCGCCGCGCAGGGACTGACGCTGGAGCAGTTCGAGGAACGGCTGGCCGAGCAGATGAAGGCGAACAAGCCAGATGCCGACCCGGAAGTGAATTGATCCGTCTGTAGCCCGGCAAGGGCAAGGTTCCTCAGGGATGCCGCCATCTTCGGGAACAATAGACGCTCCCGGACCCAATCCGATCGTGGGAGCGACGTAAGTCGCGACGCGGGTCCCGGCGAATGAGCGTTTCCCACCATTCGCCCGCCCCACCCAGCAGGCTCGATATCGCGAATGCTGTGCTTTCCTGTCGCGACTTACGTCGCTCCCACATGGGTATCACCTCGGGCACGATGACGTAACCACGCCACCGGCAGCGCGATGAACAGGGCGGGCACCCACACCCACATGAATTCCGACAGCAGCACCTCCACGCCGCGCGTGCTGAAGAAGCCGTGGATGAAGGGCGACACCTCGATCACCCGCCACGGCGCGAAATGCCGTGTCTCCGACCACGGCCAGAACAGGGCCACGCCAAGCCCGCCATCGGTCAGCATGTCCAGCAAGGGATGCGAGGCGGCGCAGAACGCGACGAACAGCAGGGTCGCCGCGAAGCCGGCCTTCAGCCAGCGACAGCCGCAGCCCGCCAGCAACCCGCATATCAACGCGAACACCAGTGAATGGCTGGCACCGCGATGGCCGAAGGCATCGGCGTAGGCGATGCCGAACTTGAATGCGATGACGTCGGCGTCCGGGACCATGGCGGCCAGCACGCCAGCCATCAGCAGGCGGGGCGGAAGCGCGCGTCGGCCCAGGCCGATGCCAAATGCGAGCGGGACGATGGCGTGGGTGAGGACGGTAGGCATGGCAGGCTCATGGCGGTGCGTTGCGAAAAGCATGGCCGGTGAAGATGGAGCCAGTGTGAAGTCGTCGGCCCGTCCCTGTAGGAGCGGCTTTAGCCGCGACCAGGATCTACGAAAGGCAGGAGACACGGATCAACGAGGAAAAGACGGATAAGAACAGATAAAGCTTTATCCGCGTTCGTTCGCATTGATCCGTGTCCAATGCGCTTTTGTGTTTGCGGTCGCGGCTAAAGCCGCTCCTACGGGGGAATGGAAAGAAGAAGGCCGGCTCGCGCCGGCCTTCCGCCTGTCGCCATCGGGAGGGGATCAGCCCTGCTTGTTCGCGGCCGCCGCCGCCGCGGTGGCGGGGATCTGCCACCCGCAGGTCTGGCCCTCGTTCTGCTGCTTCAGCCAGTCCTGCAGCGGGGCGAAGTATTCCAGCACCGCGCTGGCGTCCATCTTCTCGGTGCCGGTGAGTTCCTTCAGCGTGCTTTGCCACGGCTGGCTGGCGCCCTTCTCCAGCATCGCCCAGAATTTCTGGCCGGCGACCTTGTTGCCGTAGAAGCTGCATTCGTACAGCGGCCCCTTGTAGCCGGCGGCGTCGCACAGGCCCTTGTAGAACTGGAACTGCAGCACGTGCGAGAGGAAGTAGCGCGTGTACGGCGTGTTGCCCGGCACGTGGTACTTGGCACCGGGGTCGAAGAAGTCCTCGCCGCGCGCGGTGGCCGGGGCCACGCCCTGGTACCTGGCCTTCAGTTCCCACCACGTCCTGTTGTAGTCGGCGGGCTTGATGCTGCCGTCGAACACGCCCCAGCGCCAGCGGTCGATCATCAGGCCGAACGGCATGAACGACACCTTGGCCAGCGCAGTGCGCATCTGCGCATTGATCAGCGCCTCGTTGCTCTGCCGCTGCTCGCCGACCAGGCCGATCGATTTCAGGTAGGCCGGCGTCATCGCCAGTTCCATGGTGTCGCCGATGGCTTCGTGGAAACCGTCGTGCGCGCCGTTCTGGAACAGCGGCGGCAGCTTGTTGTAGGCCAGGTAGTAATAGACGTGGCCCAGCTCGTGGTAGATGGTGAAGAAGTCCTCTTCGTTGGGCTTGATGCACATCTTGGTGCGCACATCGCCCGCGTAGTTCATGTCCCAGGCGCTGGCGTGGCAGACCACGTCGCGGTCCAGCGGCTTGATGAACTGCGTCCTGGACCAGTAGCTGTCAGGCAACCTGGGCATGCCCAGCGACAGGTAGAAATCCTGCGCGCGTTCGGTCATCTGCCTGGCCACCTGCAGTTGCGCCTCGCGCTCGGCCTGGAACAGCTTGCCGGCATCGGGATTCGGGCCGGCCTTGGCCAGCGCGGCCTGGTAGTCGGCCTGGTACTGCTTCTCCAGCGCGGCGGTGATGTCCAGATCGCCCGCGCCCTTGTAGGGTTCCAGCATGTCCCACAGGTTGCCCCAGTCCTGCTGCCACATGTTGCCCATCAGGTGCGCGGGCAACAGGCCGTTGACCTGGCCTTTCTCCACGCCGTAGGTGGCCTGCAGCTTGGTGCGGGTGTAGCAGTGCAACTGCTCGTACAGCGGCTTGACCTGGTCCCACAGGCGATCGGTCTCGACCGCGATCTCGGCCGGCGTCATGTCGTAGCCGCTGCGCCACATCTCGCCGGTGTCGGCGTAGCCCATTTCCTTGGCGCCCTCGTTGACCAGTTCGACGAAGCGGGTGTAGTCCTTGCGCATCGGCTGGGCGATGGTGTGCCAGCCCTGCCAGGCATCCAGCTGCGCCTCGTAGTCGCGGCTGCTGCGCAGCACGTCTTCCAGTTCGCCGAGCTGGCGGCACTGCCTGGCGGCGCCTTCGCCCTTGCAGTAGCTGCCGCGGCCGTAGGCGCCTTCCATCTTCGCGGCGATGCCGGTCAGTTCGGCCAGCTTGGCCGGGTCCTTCGGCGCCGGCATCGCGGTGGCCAGCTTCAGCAACTGGATGGCGCGCGCCGTTTCCGGCGACATCCTCTGGCCTTCGAACTTCTTGGCCTGCTCGATCCAGCTGTTGAGCTGGGTCAGGTAGCGCTCGTTGCCCTTGGCGGCCAGCAACTCGCTGTCGTCGTTGATGTAGGTGCTGGACAGCCACTGCGCGGCGGTGAGTTCGGGATACATCTTGCGGGATTCGTCGTTGACGCGCGCGATGAACTCGTCGGCGGTCTCGCCCTGCGGGATTGCGGGCGTCGCCGCGCTGTCGGCGGTGGTCTCGTCCTTCTTGCAGGCGGCCAGAATGGCGACGCAGGCGCCGACGGCGAGCGCGAGCAGGAGGTGGCGTGGCTTCACGGGGTGTCCTTCAGGGTGCGGCGGCGCAGGAACCGGAAGGCTAGTGCGGGTGGGGCAGGGGCCGCAAGTGCGGGTACATCCTGTAGGAGCGGCTTTAGCCGCGACCGCGTCCCGACAGCAGTCCGTCGCACGCAATGATGAGCGCGCCGCAGCGCATCGGAATAGGGAACAGCCGCCTCCAGCATGCGCATGGTCCGCGGTCGCGGCTAAAGCCGCTCCTACAGGGGGAGTCCGTAGGGTGCGCCCTGGCGCACCGCGCAATTTGTAGATGGTGCGGTATCGAAGCCCGCCAGTTCGCCATCCGGGCGCGCTGCGGCGAGTTCGTCATCATGCAGGCGGAATGGCCATCGTGGCGCGGTGCGCCAGGGCGCACCCTGCGGTCAGACGTGCGGCAGGCCCTGCTGGCGCAGGAACGCGCGCGCATCTTCGGCATCCTGTTCGAACCACGCCCGGGTCGATCCCAGGCGGAACGAATATCCCCACGCATCCATGTCCGCCATCAGCCGCGCGCGGCCCACGCCGGGCAGATCGTCGGCGAGGATGATCTGCAGGCAGCAGGTGGCGTCCTCCTCGATGTCCGAATCGGTGGCGTCGGTGTGCACCTGCGCGCGGCGTTCCGGCGGCAGCACGATCAGGTGGCAGGCTTCGTGCAGCATCGAATGCACGGGCGTGTCGCCGCGCACGTAGACGTTGTGCGCGATCACGCCGGCTTCGGGTTCGCCCCAGAAGCTGCCGGGGATCGCTTCGCCATCGCGCACGCGGTGCAGCAGCAGGCCATGGCGGGCCAGCAGCGATTCCAGCGCGGCGAACGGCACGTCGCGGACGCAGAGTACGTCCGGCGTATCGGTATCCAGCGCGGTGGCGGCGGCCTGGCTCATCGCATCGGAAAGAACGATGTGGGAGCGCCGTCTCGGCGCGAGCTCTTCATGGCAGCAACCTGCCGGAGAAGCTCGCGCCGGGCCGGCGCTCCCACGGGTCAGGGGTTGCCTTCCGGCCGCGCCACCGAGATGTCCAGCACGTCGTGGTCGCCGTCCTTGATCAGATCCACCTTGACCGCGTCGACGTCGACGTTGACGTACTTCCTGATGACCTCCAGCAGTTCGCGGCGCAGCAGCGGCAGGTAGTCGGGTGCGCCGCGCGAGCTGCGTTCCTGCGCGATGATGATCTGCAGGCGGTTCTTCGCGGTCTCGGCGGTGTTCTTCTTCGCCTTGAGGAAATCGAACAGGCCCATGCTCAACCTCCGAACAGCTTGCTGAAGAAGCCCTTCTTCTCCAGGGAGATGAAGCGCATCGGGCGGTCTTCGCCCAGCAGGCGCCCCACGGTGTCGTCGTAGGCCTGGCCGGCCGGCGATTCCAGGTCCAGGATGACCGGTTCGCCCTTGTTGGAGGCGTTGAGCACGTCGCCCGACTCGGGGATCACGCCCAGCGTCTTCAGGCCCAGCACGTCCTCCACGTCGGTGATGCTGAGCATCTCGCCGCCTTCCACGCGCGCCGGGTTGTAGCGCGTCAGCAGCAGGTTGGCCTTCAGCGTCTCGCCGTTCTCGGCCTTGCGGGTCTTGGAGTCCAGCAGGCCCAGGATGCGGTCGGAATCGCGCACCGAAGAGACTTCCGGGTTGACCACCACGATGGCCTGGTCGGCGAAGTACATGGCCAGGAACGCGCCCTTCTCGATGCCGGCCGGCGAGTCGCACACGATGTAGTCGAAACCGTCGTCGGACAGGTCCTTGAGCACCTTCTCCACGCCTTCCTTGGTCAGCGCGTCCTTGTCGCGCGTCTGCGAGGCGGCCAGCACGTACAGCGTCTCGAAGCGCTTGTCCTTGATCAGCGCCTGCTTCAGCGTGGCCTCGCCCTGGGTGACGTTGACGAAGTCGTACACCACGCGGCGCTCGCAGCCCATGATGAGGTCCAGGTTGCGCAGGCCGACGTCGAAGTCGATGACGGCGACCTTCTTGCCGCGGCGCGCCAGGCCGCAGGCGATGCTGGCGCTGGTGGTGGTCTTGCCGACGCCGCCCTTGCCGGAAGTGACTACGATGATTTCAGCCAACGGTGTTCTCCTTGGTCGTTCTTCTATTCGGGTTAACGCCGCGCATCATTCCTGCGCGGCGATCTTGAGTTGGTCCTGTTCCAGCCAGATCTGTACGGCCTTGCCGCGCAGTTCCTTGGGCACTTCCTCCATCACCTTGTAGTGGCCGGCGACGGCGACCAGTTCGGCGTGGAATTCGCGGCAGAAGATGCGCGCGTCGGCGTTGCCGCGCGCGCCGGCCAGGGCGCGGCCGCGCAGCGGGCCGTAGATGTGGATGGAGCCGTCGGAAATGACCTCGGCGCCGGCGCCGACGGTGTTGAGCACGGTCAGGTCGCGGTTCTCCGCGTACAACTGCTGGCCCGAGCGCACCGGCGTCTTCTGCACCAGGCCGGGCTTGCTGTCGCTGGCCTTGGGCGCGGATGCGGCCGACGCCTTTGCGGGAGCGGCGTCAGCCGCGACGGGGCGGGGAGCGGAAGCGGTCGGGGCTGAAGCCCCTCCTACAGGTTCGTACTGCGCGCGGAACTTGGCCAGCAGCGGCAGGCCGAGTTGCTCGGCCAGCGCTTCGGTATCGGGGCTGCCGTAGGCCAGCGCCACCGGGATCACGCCGGCGGCGCGCAGGCCGTCCAGCAACGATTGCGCGGTCGCCGCGTCGGGCATGCGGGTCAGGCCGCCGAAATCGATGATGACGGCGGCGCGGCCGAACAGTTTGGGCGCGCGTTCGACGCGCTCGCGCATTTCGCGGGAAAGCTGGGCGACGTCGAGGGTGCGGATGCGGAGGTTGGCGATGCCGACCTGGCCGATCTTCAGTTCGCCGGCCTGTTCGTAGTCCATGTGGCCCTGGGTCACGCTCATGTTCCCGTCGGGCGCTGGGCGCCGGGCTGGGACAGGGCGCGGGTCTGCGTCCAGGGCACGTCGGGCAGGGCGTCGCCGTAGGTGTCGCGCACCCACGGGTAGCTGCACAGTTCCTTCATCAGCATGCTGGCGCGCACGTTGGCCTCGGCCATCACGTGCTGGCCGATCTCGCGGAAGCCGAAACTGCCATGGAACAGCAGCGCCGGATCGGCGCCATGGTCCAGGAACACTTCGCAGGCCAGTTGCGGGTAGCGCAACTCGGCGTAGCTCTGCACGTCGGCGTAGAACGCGCGGCCGACGCCGCCGCCGCGGCGGCGGCTGGCCACCACGATGCGGTCGATGTAGAAGAACTGCGGATAGCGCTCGCGGAACCAGCCGAAATTGCTGCTGTCGTGGTCGGCGCCGGAGCCGAAGCCGACCAGGAAACCGGCGAGGTTGCCGTCGCGTTCGGCGACGCGGAAGTATTCGGCCTGCTCGTAGAAGCGGCGTACCTTGGCCGAATCCAGCGGCAGGATCGCGAGTCCGGCGTTGTTGTTGAGGGCTAGGACGGAATCCAGCTCGTGCTCGCGCACGTCGCGGATGACAATCGACATTACCTGACTCCGTACGGGTCTTGCAGGGGCAGCATGGGCGGTCGCCGCACGCGGCTGACGGCGGATTATCGCATGGCCGTGCAGGGGGGGGCGAGGCATCCGGTGAGCGGTGGGTGAACCGGGCTGGCCGCCGCGGAACGCCCGGCATGACTTTAGTTGGGACGGCACGACGGTCGATTGCGCCTAAGATGCCCGGATGTTGGGACGACTCAGCCATACCCGCCTGCTGCGCGCCGCCGGGCTCTACACGTGGGCCCTGGTGGGGATTCCCATCATCCTGAACGTGTGGGTGCTGCCGCCGTCCAGCGGAACCGACGGCACGGGCGTGAACCTGCCGCTGACCGCGCTGTGCTATTTCAGCTTCGGCGCCTGCTACTGGCTGGCGACGCGGGCATTGGACGGCCGCCGCGCGGGTCTCCCGGTGGCCTGGAACGTGCCGCTGGCGATGGTGCTGACCGCCACCGCGATCGGGGTGGGCTTCTATACCCAGACCGGCCTGGGGGCGGTGCTGCTGCTGATCATGGCGGGCGTGCTGCCGTGGCTGCTGGAACTGCGCTTCGCCGTGGCCTGGCTGCTGGCGGCCCACGTGCTGCTGGTGCCGTCGTTCATGGCCCGGGACGATTTCAACTTCTGGGAGGCGCTGTTCCAGTCCATGTTCTACGTGGGCTTCGCCTCGTTCGTGCTGATCACCACCTTCGTCGCCCGCCAGCAGGCGCAGGCCCGCGAGGACCAGCGCCGCCTCAACGCGGAACTGCGGGCCACCCGCGTGTTGCTGGCCGAGAGCGCCCGCGTCAACGAGCGCACCCGCATCTCCCGCGAACTGCACGACCTGCTGGGCCACCACCTGACCGCGCTGAGCCTGAACCTGGAAGTGGCCGGCCACATGACCGAGGGTCGCGCGCAGGAGCATGTGAAGCAGGCCCACACGCTGGCGCGCCTGCTGCTGACGGACGTGCGCGAGGCGGTCAGCCAGTTGCGCGACAGCGGGGCGATCGACCTGGGCGCGGCGCTGTTCCCGCTGGCCGAGAAGGTGCCGTCGCTGTCCATCCACATGGACATCGAGGAGCCGCTGACCCTGGAGGACCCGCATCGCGCCCACGTGCTGCTGCGCTGCACCCAGGAAATCATCACCAACGCGGTGCGCCACGCCGGGGCCCGCAACCTGTGGCTGCATTGCCGCCGGGACGGCTACCGCATCCTGATCGACGCCCGCGACGACGGCGGCGGTGCCGAGAGGGTGGTTTCCGGCAACGGCCTGACCGGCATGCGCGAGCGATTGGCACAATACGGCGGCGAACTGGCCATCGAAACCCGCGTCGGCAAGGGCTTTTCCGTGCATATCGCCCTGCCGGTGAACGATCCCGTCCCCGGACGGCCTGCGACATCCGAATCCCTTCCCGAACCCATGCCCGCGCTGGGCCCAGGAGAACACCCATGATCCGAGTCTGTCTGGTCGACGACCAAACCCTGGTGCGCCAGGGCATCCGCTCCCTGCTGGCGCTGGACGACGGCATCGAGGTGGTGGCGGAGGCCGCCGACGGCCGCCAGGCCGTGGACCTGGTGCCGCAGGTCAAGCCCGACGTGGTGCTGATGGACATGCGCATGCCGGTGATGTCCGGCCTGGAGGCCCTGCAGGCGCTGGCCCACGCCGGCGAGCTGCCGCCGACCATCATCCTGACCACCTTCGACGACGACCAGCTGGTGCTGGCCGGGCTGAAGGCCGGGGCCAAGGGCTACCTGCTCAAGGACGTCTCGCTGGAACAACTGGTCGGCGCCATCCGCACCGTGGCCGACGGCGGCTCGCTGGTGCAGCCGGCGGTGACCCAGCGCCTGCTCTCGGGGCTGGAACACATGCGCAACGATTTCGTCAGCCTGGACCGCCCGGACCCGCTGACCGACCGCGAGACTGAGATCCTGCGGCTGATGGCCAGCGGTTTCTCCAACAAGGAGATCGCCAATTCGCTGGGCGTGGCCGAGGGCACCATCAAGAACCACGTCTCCAACATCCTCTCCAAGCTCGGCGTGCGCGACCGCACCCGTGCGGTGCTCAAGGCCTTCGAGCTCCAGTTGGTCTGAAGCCGGCGTACCCGGGGAGGCATCGACGCCCCGGCTGGCCCCATGGCGGCCGGCCCACTGTGCCGGGAAAGTGACGTACGTGGGCGTATGCGTGTTTTTCTCCTTGCGGCCCCGCCCGCTGAGCCGTTCCTGCGGCGCGGAAACGGGCGGCCAACCGGTGTCAGGTGGGCTGCCCGAACCCGGCCAACCCTGCTAGGATGCGCGGTGCATTTTTTTTGACGGCCGAGGCACCGGCCCCCGGAGACTCCTGAATGACCCGTTTGATCGAGTTCGTGATTGCGTTGGCGCTGGTCCTGGCGCTGTTTCTGGTGATCGGTCTGATCCTGCCGTCCAAGCGCCATCTTGAAGAAAGCGTCGAAACCAACCGCCGCATGACCATCGTGTTCGATACGCTGAACAACGTGCGTCGCCTGAAGGATTGGAACCCGCTGATCCCCAGCGTGGCCAACGAACTGTCGTACTCCGGTGGCGGCGAAAGCAACTCCGGCGTGGGCGCCAAGGTCGAGTACAACTCCGCCAACCAGGCCTGGGGCCAGGGCAGCTGGGAAATCATCGAGAGCGAGCGCCCGGCACCGTCCGGCGGCCCCGGCAAGATCACCTATGCCATCGTCGACAAGCGCATGGGCACCGACAAGCGCAGCGTGTTCAACCTGGCGCCGAGCGGCAAGAACAACCGCAACGTCAAGATCACCCAGAGCTACGACGTGACCTACGGCTGGAACCTGCTGGGTCGCTATGCCGGCATGTACGTCAGCCGCCACGTCGGCGACGCCGTCAAGTCGGGCCTGTCCAGGCTGACCAACATGCTGGCCACCGTGCCGAACTTCGACTACCGCACCGAAGGCAGCCCGCTGACCGACCTGAAGCTGGTCGAGCTGCCCGCCGAGGACCTGCTGATCGTCAACGCCGGCAACATCGACCGCAACAACGAAACCATCAAGGCGTCGATCAAGTCCAACCAGGAATGGATCAAGCGCGTGATGGAGGCCAATGGCCTGGTCGCCGCCGGCCCGCTGCGCATCATCACCACCGACTTCGGTTCCGAGAAGTACGCCTTCGACGTGGCCCAGCCGGTCCGCAAGGGCAGTGCCGCGCCGAAGAGCGATGCCGCCGATGGCGACGACGCGCCTGCCGCACCGCCGATCGCCGCGCCTGCCGTCGCCGGCGAACTGAAGGTCACCATTCCTTCCGGCGCCCCGGTCGAGTACGTCCACACCGAGCCGCGCAAGCTGGCCTACGCCAGCTACACCGGCTACATGGCCGAACTGGACAACCAGCGCAACGCCCTGCGTGCCTGGGCCGTCACCGGCGGACATGAAGTGGTCGACCGCCCGTTCGAGTCCTGGAAGGAAAGCGTGGACGCCTCGTTCACCGCCGACGGCAAGTTCGACATCTACTGGGCCGTCAAGCAGTAAGCCGGCGCGGACAGCCGTCCGTGATGCACCATGCCGTTCCAACGCGCCGCTTCATGCGGCGCGTTGCGTTTCCGAAGTCGCCGTTGCCGCACCTTTCTCTTCCGCCTGGCAGGACGCCGGCCAGCCTTCGAGGCTCACCGTGCTGACGAATTACGACCGACGCCAACGCAAACCCTCCTTTCTGGCCCTGTGCGGCGGGCTGCTCGCCGCGATTGCGGTCGGGTTGTCCGCCTATGCCTCGCACGGCGTGGCCGATGCGCAGGCGCAGTCGCACCTGCAGACGGCGGCCCTGTTCGCCTTCGGCCACGGGGTCGCCCTGGCCGCCCTGACGGCGGGCACCGCCCGGCGCATGGGCAAGGCGGGCCTGTACCTGCTGCTGCTGGGCACGCTGTTGTTCGCCGGCAGCCTTGCGTTGGGCGCGCTCGCGGGCCTGCCCACGCGCCTGGCGCCGGCCGGCGGCATCGCCCTGATGCTCGGCTGGGTGGTCTGGGCCTTCGACGCGATCCGGCGCTGAACGCATGCCACGGCATTCGCGCGGTTTCGATACCGAACAGGCCTGGGATCACCTGACCCGGCGCGACCGCCGGCTGGGCGCATGGATGAAGCGGATCGGCTACATCGAGCCGCAACCCAGCTGGCGCAAGCCGTTCGATCCGGTGGACGCGCTGGCGCGCGCCATCCTGTACCAGCAGCTCAGCGGCAAGGCCGCCTCGACCATCGTCGGGCGGGTCGAAGCGGCCATCGGCAGCACGCGGCTGCATTTCGACACGCTGGGCCGCGTCGACGATGCCGCGCTGCGCGCCTGCGGCGTGTCGGGAAACAAGACGCTGGCGCTGCGCGACCTGGCCGCGCGCGAACAGCGCGGCGAGATTCCCACGCTGCGGCAGATGTCCACGATGCACGAGGACGATATCGTCGCCGCGCTGGTGCCCGTCCGCGGCATCGGCCGCTGGACGGTGGAGATGATGCTGATGTTCCGCCTGGGCCGCCCGGACGTGCTGCCCATCGACGACCTGGGCGTGCGCAAGGGCGCGCAGTTCGTCGACAAGCTGGAGGCCATGCCCACGCCGAAGGAACTGCTGGCGCGCGGCGAGAAGTGGGGGCCTTACCGGACCTACGCCAGCCAGTACCTCTGGCGCATCGCCGACTTCGGCATCGAGGCGAAGACGCCTACCAAGCGCTCGCAGGATTGACGGTTGCCTACTCGCGTAGGCTGGGATGAGCGAAGCGAATCCCGGCGCTTCCCGCCTCATTCCGGTTCGTGCGTCATTGTCTCGTGGCTTCCGCCCCAACCAGGCGGATATGTCCCTCGATCCAACCAACGGTGGAATGTGGAATAGGGCCAGTCCGCAGGACTCGCCGCATGACCATGCTTCACCGGATTGTAGTGGATGTAATCGGCGTGGACACGATAGTCGTGGTCGTCGCGGATCAGGTGCTCCCAATACCTGCGTTGCCAGATTCCGCGCTCGCCCTTGCGTCTACGGCTATTCGAGACCCATTCGCCATGAGCAATGCCGCGGGAGAATCGTGATTTGATCAGCCGCCAGCGGGTCGGATAATCGTCATCTCCATCTGGCATCGTCCAGAGGCAATGCAGATGATCGGGGAGGACGACTATCGCATCGAGCAAGAAGGGATGGTCCCGTCGCGTGCGGCGAAAGGCTTCGCGAAGCTCGATGATGTGCTCGGTCAGCAATCTGGCTTTACGTTCCGCGAGATTGACAGTGAAGAAGTAGGTGCCACCGGCACTCCTTGTCCGGATATAAGTTCTCATCGGTCGGCGCCGGGATTCGCTTCGCTCATCCCAGCCTACGTCATCCTGGAGGCTGATGGTACCAATGCCAGGGCTCATAGACGATGCCGTGGGGATTGTCGCGCGGGTAGCTCATCGCGAACCCGAAATCGCCGGCTCGCCCGGTCAGCCACGCGAACGCGGGCGTCCGCTCGAACGATTCCTCGGCGGACGGTTCGCCGGGCGTGCCGATATCCAGCGCCAGGCCGCTGTGGTGTTCGCTGTAGCCGGGTGCGGCGTTGACGGTGAGGATCTGCTCCACCGTCTGGCCGCGCGCCAGCTTCCGCTCGAAGATGCCCAGTTGGTAATCGTGGCTGCGGTAGCCGGAGATCGCGTCCAGCGCCACACCGTCTTTGGCGGCGGCCTGGCGCATCGCGTTCCAGGCGCGTGCCGTGGCCAGGCTCAGCCACAACGGACGGCGATAGCGGTCGAAGCCGGCCAGTGCCAGGGCGGCGGGTTCGGCGACCAGCGACAGGCCGGTGCGTTCGCCGTAACCGTCGTCCAGGCCGAGCCGGTGCAGGCGTTCGTGCAGCTCATCCAGCGGCAGTTCGCCGGCCGCGTCCACCATGAAGCCGCGCGAGGCGTCCAGCGCATCCAGCGCGTCCCACGCTTCCTCCACGCCCGGTTCACGGGGAAGTCCGGGCAGCAGCGGCAGCACGCCGTCCGCGAGCACGGCGGCCAGGTAGCGACCGTCGTGCTTGCGTCGCAGCACCGTGTGGGCGCGCGACAACGCCCGCGCATCGGCATTGCCGCGCGCGCGCAGCATGCCGGCGGGCCACAGTTCGATCCGGGACGTGTTGAGCAGGAAGGATTTCAGCGGGATGGCGGACGTGCGCGGCATGCGGCCAGCTTAGCGGTGGTGCGCGGGTGCCGCCAGTTCGCGCAGCCGCGCCAGCAGGTCGGCCGGACGGGTGGGGCTGAGCAGCACCAGCCCGCCGTCGCGCAGCGGCAAGGCCAGCACCCGGGTGCGGTCGGTGATCAGGCAGAACGCCTTGGTCAGGTTGCGCAGGCGGAAGTGGCCGGCATGGAAGCCGGGCAGGTAGAAACCGTTGGTCTTCAGGCGCGGCTTGAGATCGGTATGTTCTTCCAGGCTGACCACGCGCGCCTTGTCCAGGTCGATGGCCTCCAGCACCAGCTTCCTGGTGTACAGCGTGGCGTGGATCCGCAACTCGCGGTTGTCGATGAAGATGCGCCGGCGCCGCAATGCCATGCTCAGCCCGGCGCCGATCAGCAGCACGAGGGGGATCGCCAACCAGCCCCATGGCATCGGCGTCTGTTGTTCCATCGTCATCGCCGCGATCATGGCCGCGACGGCGAGCAGCATCGGCACCCACACCCATAGCCATGCACCTTGGCCGATCGGGGCGACGGCGAACTCCTGCGTGCGTTGCATCAACGTGCTCCTCGGGTGCGTGGGTATCGGGTGGTTGCCCTCGCCGGCGCCGGGCAGGCGAAGGGGAACGGGTTGGCGGCATGCGGGTGGTTTTCCCGGTCGCCGGTCGCGGAACTCATGGCGCCGCTCCCAGCAGGGGCGCCAGTATGTGCAGCACAATGTCGGCGCTGAAGTGCGCCAGCATCGCCATCTCCAGGCCCTGCCGCCAGTACAGCCAGCCGCAGACGATGCCGATGACCGCGTTCAGTCCGACCGTGCGCAGCACGACCACGGCGTCCAGGCCCCAGATGTGGTGGGCCGCCGGCAGGTGCCCGGCGCCGAACAGCAGGGCCGCCAGCACGATCGCGGTCCAGTACGCCGCGGGACCGGGCAGGGTCCCGCGCACGCGCGCGACGATCCACACCAGCAGGGTCATCAGGAACAGGCGCAGCAGCAGTTCCTCGACGATGCCGCCGTAGAAGGAAGCCAGCAGGCCATTGAGCGCGGAAGTGCCGGCCCCGGCCTGGGCAGGCGGGTTCAGCATTTCCGGCAGGAAAGGATCGATGGCGCGCATCGCGGCCAGCACCACCAGCGCGCCCGCCGCTCCCAGCACCATCGCGCGTCCGGGTCGCGGGCGATCCGCGGCGGCCAGCGGGCGCCGGTTCAAGCCGCGCTGCAGCAGCGGCGCCCCCAGGCCGACGCGGTGGCCCATGCGCAGGCCGCAGAACGACAGCGCGCCGATCAGCAGCATCGTCTGCAATGCCTGCACGGCGGCCAGCCATGGCAGCGGAATGGGCACCCGCGCCAGCCGCTCCGGCATCACCTGCATCAGGTAGGGCATCAATGCGATCACCGACAGCCCGGCGACCAGGCCCAATAGCATGGCCAGTTTCAGGTCGTGCCTGGCCGGGATGGGAGCAGGAACCCCCATGTCGCTGTCCGCCGATTCCATGCGCATCGGCTCCATGCGTCAGTGCCGCCGTATCCAGGCGGCGGCGGACGAGCGAAGCAACATGACGGCGAGCGGCCGGCGGATCATGCTCAGGCTTCCTTCTTGAAGACCAGGACGGGAGAGGTGATCGACGGCGTCGCATGGATGATGTTCACCAGTTCCCAGCCCAGCTTGCCCTGCTTGTTGAGTTCTTCCTGCAAGGCATCGGTCTTGATGCCGCCCATCATTCTCGCTTTCATTTCGACGACCTGGTAACTCCAGCGATTGCTCACGGCTTGTTCTCCTTCTTGGGGGGATTGCCCGGCGCGGACAGGCGCCCTGTCTTACGCAGGGCATCGCGCAGCACGTACTCGATCTGCGCGTTGAGGCTGCGCAGCTCGTCGTCGGCCCAGCGTTGCGCGGCGTTGAGCACGTCGGCGTTGATGCGCAGCGGGTAGGCTTTCTTCTCAGACACGATCCGGTCCGTTCCGCCGGCTCAGTAGATCGAGCCAGTGTTGACGATCGGTTGGGTGCCGCGCTCGCCGCACAGCACGACCAGCAGGTTGCTGACCATCTGCGCCTTGCGCTCCTCGTCCAGTTGCACCACGCCGTTCTTCTGCAGCTCGGCCAGGGCCATTTCCACCATGCCGACGGCACCGGCGACGATCCGCGTGCGGGCGGCGATCACCGCGTTGGCCTGCTGCCGCTGCAGCATGGCCTGGGCGATTTCCGGCGCGTAGGCCAGGTGGCTGATGCGCGCCTCGATCACGTCCACGCCGGCCTTGCCCAGCCGCTCGGCGATCTGCTCTTGAAGGTGCTGGGAGATCTCCTGGGGATGGCTGCGCAGCGCGATCTGGCCGTCCTCATGCTGGTCGTACGGATAGCTGGACGCCATCGCGCGCAGCGCCGATTCGGACTGGATGTGCACGAAGCTTTCGTAGTCGTCCACGTTGAACACGGCCTCGGCCGAGTCCACCACCTGCCACACGATCACCGCGGCGATCTCGATGGGGCTGCCGTCCAGCTCGTTGACCTTCAACCGGCCGCTTTCGAAGTTGCGGATGCGCAGGGAGATCTTCCGCTTGCTGTAGAAGGGATTGTTCCAGCGCAGGCCGTTGTCCTTCACCGTGCCGATGTACTTGCCGAACAGGCTGAGCACCGCCGACTGGTTGGGCTGCACGGTGTAGAGGCCGATCAGGCTGAGCAGGGCGACGACGCCCAGCAGCACGCCGCCCAGGAGCAGGGGAACCGACGGTGCGCCGGTGGCGGGGTCCTGACGTGCGCCGGTGACGAACAGCCACACGGCAAGGATGGCGACCACCAGCACGCCCAACAGGAAGGGGATGCCGGGCAGGGAGCGGATCGGGTTCTCTTTCATGGCGGTTCCTCCAGGTTCGGACAAAAGATATCAAAATGATATCAATCGTCAACAGCCGTTCGTCGGCGGGAGGCCGGCCGGTAGAATGCCGCTCCACTTCTCTCGCCGGATTCCCCCATGGTCAGCCTCGGTACGCCGTTATCCCCCCACGCCACCCGCGTCCTGCTGCTGGGGTCGGGCGAACTGGGCAAGGAGGTGGCCATCGAGCTGCAGCGGCTGGGGGTGGAGGTGATCGCCGCCGACCGCTACGCCGATGCGCCGGCCATGCAGGTGGCGCATCGCGCGCACGTGCTGGACATGCTGGACCCGGCGGCGATCCGCGCGCTGGTCGCCCAGGAGCGCCCGCACCTGGTGGTGCCCGAGATCGAGGCCATCCACACCGAGACGCTGGTGGCGCTGGAGGCCGAAGGCGCCGCGCGGGTCATCCCGACGGCCCGTGCCGCGCGCCTGACCATGGACCGCGAAGGCATCCGCCGGCTGGCCGCCGAGACGCTGGGCCTGCCCACCTCGCCGTACCGCTTCGTCGATACGCTGGACGAATATCGCGCCGCCGTCGCCGGGATCGGCCTGCCCTGCGTGGTCAAGCCGGTGATGTCGTCCTCCGGCAAGGGCCAGAGCACGCTGCGGGCGGAAGCCGACATCGACGCGGCCTGGGACTACGCGCAGACCGGTGGCCGTGCCGGCGCGGGTCGCTGCATCGTCGAGGGCTTCATCGACTTCGACTACGAGATCACCCTGCTGACCGTGCGCCATGCCGGCGGCACCGCCTTCTGCGATCCGATCGGTCACTGGCAGAAGGATGGCGACTATCGCGAGAGCTGGCAGCCGCAGCCGATGACGGCGCTGGCGCTGGAACGCTCGCAGGCCATCGCGAAGGCGGTCACCGACGATCTGGGCGGCTGGGGCCTGTTCGGCGTGGAACTGTTCGTGAAGGGCGACGAGGTGTGGTTCAGCGAAGTCTCGCCGCGTCCGCACGACACCGGGCTGGTCACGCTGGTGTCGCAGGAACTGTCGGAGTTCGCATTGCACGCGCGCGCCATCCTCGGGCTGCCCATCCCGGCGATCCGCCAGAACGGCCCCTCGGCCTCGTGCGCGATGCTGGCGCATGGGCATGGCGTGCCGGTGTTCGGCAACGTGGAAGGCGCGCTGGTCGCGCCGGATACCGCGCTCCGCCTGTTCGGCAAGCCGCGCGTGGAAGGCCATCGCCGCGTCGGCGTGACATTGGCGCGCGGCGGGACCATCGACGCCGCGCGCGCGACGGCGCGCGAGGCGGCTGCGGCGATCGTCATGACACTGGAATAGGCTTTCCTCGAAACCTTCTCCCCGCATGCGGGGAGAAGGTAGCCGCAGGCCGGATGAGGGGCGAACGAAGCCGGCCTCCCCACAGAGCAACGACGGGGAGGCAGGCAGGACCAAATTTTGGAGAGTCGTATGAATGGCAACAGCGGCTACGCCGTGTTCTTCTTCCCGCAGGCGCTGGAAGCACTGGGCGAGGCGATCAAGCCCTACCTGACCGACCAGCCCGACGGCCCGCACATCTTCTGCAAGGAGATCGACACCGGCGGCGCGTTCACCGAGATGACCCTGGTGGGCAAGAACCCGGAAGGCCACGACGTGCAGATCGAACTGATGGTGCCCGGCAGCATGATCCGCATGATCGTGTCGGCGCAGAGCGACTCGGTGTTCGGCTTCGGGCCGCGGGTGACAACCTCGACTGTGGGAGCGACGTAAGTCGCGATAAGTTTCCTGCCGCCAGTCCGTCGCGACTTACGTCGCTCCCACAGGGGGAAGGCGCCGCGGCACTTCGTTCTAGCTAGAGGGAAAGGTCCATCCACACCAGATGATGGTCGCTGCCGTCGGCGATGGCGGCGTCCGGGTCGTCCTTCCTCGGCCAGAACACGCCGCTGCCTTCCAGCGCGAAGCCGGTGGACGGCAGCACGTAGTCCAGCCGCATCGCGCCGGTGCGCGGCCCGAAATCGCCGGTGACGTGCGCGGGCGAGCCCTGCATCTTCAGGCCTTTCGCGATGTAGTCTTGGGCGGTCTCGGCGCCGCCCTCGCTGCGCGGGGTGGGCATGCGCAGCACGCGTGGGTGTTCCAGCAGTTCGATGATGGCCTCGTGGCGGCCGTCGCCGTCCACGGGATCGTTGTTGAGATCGCCGGCGATCACGAAGCGCGCATCGGGCGCCAACCCGCCGCAACGGCCCAGGTCGTCGCACAGCCAGGGCTTGTCGCCGGGTGTCAGGTATTCGTGCCACAGGCGGATCTCGTCCGCATTGCGCAGGCCATTGCGGTCCTCCGGACCATCGAACACCGGCGGGGTGGGGTGCGACACGAGGAAGTGCACCGTACCGCCCGGCGTGCGCACCGGCACGTCCCAGTGCGATTTGGAGGACAGCCGCAGTTGCTGCCAGATTTCTTCCGGATAGAAGGCCCCGCGCGAGGCCGGGTCGATCGGGTTCTGCGCGTTGGGCAGCGTGCTCCAGCGCAGCATCTGGAACGTGCGCACCTGCGCCTCGTCGATGGGGAAGCGCGACAGCACCAGCATGCCGTACTGGCCCGGGTGCAGGCCGTAGCCCCAGGCGTCGTTGCCGCGGTCGCGTCCCGTGCCGCCGGCGGTGCCGTTGCGGTCCAGGTCCAGTCCGCTGGGTACGCCGGTGTTGACCGGGGCGAGGTAGCGGTAGGGATAACGCAAGGGCTCTCCGCCGCCGGGTTGCGCGGTTTCGAGATAGCGCTGCTGGAACAGGTCGGCCGCGCGGTGCTGCGGGTCGTAGTCGAATTCGTTCACCAGCAGCAGGTCGGGCCGCACCTTCTGCAGTACCGCCGCGATCTTGCGCGCGTGCGCGCTGTCGCCTTCCAGTTCGCGGACCAGGCCACCGGCCTCGTCCGAGTACAGCGAGGTGTTGTAGGTGGCGACCCGCAGGGGCGGGCCGGCTGTGCCGCGACCGTCGTTGTGGGGAACGAAGCCGCCACAGGCGGCCAGGGCAAGGATCATCGGAAGCAGGGCGGTCAGTCGGCGCATCCCGCGATGATGTCATGTCGTCATGACCATTGTGCAAAAACGACAACGCCCCGCATGGCGGGGCGTTGCGGGCGTGACGACGAATCAGGTCGATGGAACGCCGCGATTCAGAACGAGCAGCCCATCGCCGCGTAGCCGGCCTTGGCCTGGTCCATCGCCGTCTTGCACTGCGCGGCCAGCGCGCTCTTGTCGGTGACGGCGGCCCAACTGGCCTTCGACTGCTCGATGCCCTGCTTCATCATGTCGCGCTGGGCTTCCGGCACCTTGTCGCTGATGCAGGCATAGATCTTTTCGAGGTACTGGTCGCACTCGGCCACGCCGGTGGAGGCGTTCACGGTGTCGGTGCCGGCGGAGGGCACGGCGGCGTCGGTGTCGGTGGCCGGTGCGGTGGTCGCGGGGGCGTCGGTAGCCGGGGTGGCTTCGTCGGCGGGCTTGCAGGCCGCCAGGGTCAGGGTCGCCAGCGCGGCCAGGGCAAAAACGTTGAACTTCATGCAAAGCTCCAGATTCGGATGAGTGGTTCTTCAAGCGCCATGACGCAGACGCGCAACGGCATGCCGATTCTGTGCCCACCGTCACGAAAAAAACACTCACATTTACATCTCACACTATCGCGCGGGTCCACTGCCGGCCGTCGAACATCTCCAGCGGCCGGAAGCGGCGCTTGTAATCCATCTTCCGGTGGCCGTCGATCCAGTAGCCCAGGTACAGGTGGGCGAACCCGTCGCGTCGTGCCCATTCCAGTTGCCGCAGGATCGCCAGCGTGCCCAGGCTGCGGGCCTCCAGCGCAGGGTCGTAGAAGGTGTAGACGGCGGACAGCGCGCCGGGGACCAGGTCGGTCACCGCGACGGCGAGCAGTTCGCCGTCTTCGCGCAGCTCCACGAAGCGTCCATGCGACCAACTGCCGACGAGGAACTGGTCGAACTCGACCGCGCCATGGTCGTCCATGCCGCCTTGCGGATGCCGCGCGGCCAGGTAGCGGCGGTAGAGCGCCAGGTGTTCCTCGGTCCTCAGCGCGGCGACGATGCGGGTTTCCACCCGGGCGTTGCGTGCGGCGCAGCGACGCTGGCTGCGGTCGGGGGTGAAGTCGGCCACCGGGATGCGCACCGCCACGCAGGCGCGGCACTGCCGGCAATGCGGCCGGTAGACGATGTCGCCGGAGCGGCGGAACCCCCAGGCCAGCGCCTGCGGATACATCTGCGCCAGGCGCGGATCGCGCGGGTCCAGCACCAGATCGCGCGCCACCCGGTCGGACCAGTAGCCGCAGGGATGTTCGCCGGTATGGAACAGTCGCAGCTCGTCGATGGGTTGGACGGCGTTCTCGCCCATGCTCAGCCCCCCATCCGCGCGGCCAGCGGCCAGAACGCGAATCCGGCCAGCCCGCCGGCCACCGCACCCGCCAGCAGGTCGCGCGGGGCGTGCCGTTGCAGGGCCAGCCGCGACCAGGCCACCGCCGCGGCGAATGCCAGTGCCGCCAGCATCCATGCCGTGCCCAGTTCGCGCAGCAGCAGTGCGGCGAACACCGCGAACGCCAGGTGCAGCGACAGCTTGCACCAGCGCGCGGTCAGCATGGCGGCCAGGATCATCGTGGCCGACAGCGCCAGGCCCAGCGCCAGCAGCGGCTGCCCGCCGCGCCACGCGACCAGCAGCGCGGCCGCGACCAGCGCCGCCAGCAGGAAGCGGTTCAACGTGCCGCGCTCGTGTTTCGCGCTGGCATCCACGTGGCTCCAGCGACCCCGCCGCACCTGCCACCACGAGAACGCCATCACCAGCATGGCGAAACCGGCGAAGCCCGCGGCCATCGCCAGCGCCGTCCGTCGCTCGCCCTGCGTCAGTGCCACCGTCAACGCGGCCAGCGGCAACACCAGCATCGGGTGGCCGAAGATCGACAGGGCGCGGGCGAGGGGCTGTGTCATGCGGGCCAGCATACTGCGGCCCCGCCATCGCGTGCGCTGCGACTATCCGCCAGCTGAATGCGCCCGTCCGGGCGTCAACCTGCGGGCGGGCGACGCGTTTCCTGTGGCAGTGGCGCACATGGCGCCGCGTCTTCAGGAGAACACGATGAACCGCAAGACCCTGCTTTTCGTGGCCGTGCTGGCCGCCCTCGGCGCCGGCAGCGCGCTGGCCGCCACCCAGGCCGGCGATGCGCAGAAGCCCGCGCGCGCCAGCCTCGACAAGAACAACGATGGCGCCATCGACAAGGCCGAAGCCGCCGGCCATCCGCGCTTGGCCGAACACTTCGATCGGCTGGACAAGAACGGCGACGGCAAGCTGACCGCCGATGAGCGTCCGCAGCGCAAGGGCATGCGCGGGCATGGCCGTCGCGGCGGCGAACACGGCCAGCGCCAAGGCTTCGCCTTCAAGAAACTGGATGCCAATGGCGACGGCAAGATCAGCCGCGAGGAAGCCGCCGTCGATCCGCGCTTCGCCGAGCGGTTCGAACAGATGGATGCGAACAAGGACGGCGTCATCGACCGCGCCGACCACGAGCTGCGCGGCAAGCAACGGCGCGATGAATGGTTCGCCAAGGCCGATGCCGACAAGGACGGCAAGCTGACCCGCGCGGAAATCGACCAGGCCGATGCGAAGCGCCGCGAGGAATTCCGTCAGCGCATGCAGGCGCGCATGGACGAGCGTTTCGCATCGGCGGACGCGAACAAGGACGGCCGGCTCTCGCGCGACGAGGTGAAGGGCAACCCGCGCCTCGCCGAGCGCTTCGATGCTCTGGACACGAACAAGGATGGCTTCCTGTCGAAGGAAGAACTGGCCGCCGGGCGCCAGCGCCGCTGAGCGGATTCGCAGTGACCGGGGCCCATGCCGCCAGGCATGGGCCCTTTCGTGTCCGGCCTTGGGACAGTAAGGGTATAGAGTGAAGCCGCCGACTCGCCGGTGCGCGCAGCGCACGACTGCCCGGCGTGAACCAGCCTAGAAGGACAGGCGGCCGGACATGACCAGGCCGATCGTCAGCCCTGCCGTGCCCATCAGGCCTCCCACCACCATGCCCGCGACCCTGCACCTGCGCTGGCGTTCCATCTTGCGTTGCGTGGCCACCGGATCGCGCAGCATGTCGCGGGCCTGGCGGCGCTTGAGGATGCGCGGCAGCCAGCGACCGCTGGCCCAGAAGATGCCCGCCATGTACGCCCATGTCAGCGCCATGTGCGGCAGCCAGCCGGGCACCTTGCTCAATGCGCTGATGCCGGCGATGAAGGCCACGATGAGCGTCGTGTTGAAGGCGCCATAGCGCAGCAACGCATGTCGCTCTTCGGCATCCAGCGGATCGCGCAACTGTTTCCGGATGCCGAACCACACCGAGCCGATGCCCACCACGATGCCCAGCGCGACGACGCCGGCGGAAGCGCCCAGCACTTTCAGCAGCCCCTTGCCCGCTACGGCGGAACCACTGCCCAGCAACGCGGCGCTGGCGGTGGAGGGTGCGGCGACGGCCAGCATGCCCAGTACCCCGCCGGCGAACGCGGCCGACGGCGCCGAACTGCGCGCGAACTCGCCGAAGCGCGCCATCAGTTCTTCGCGCACGTACTGGCGCGCGCGCGACAGGCGCTTGCGTACCGCGGCGTCGGTGAGGCCAAGCAGCCTCGCGACCTGGGGCGCGCGCTGTCCCTCGCGGTAATACAGCAGCAGCACCTCGCGGCTGTCCTCGGGCAGGGCCGCGATGACCTCGAGCGCCGCCGCTTCCTGCTCGGTATGCAGCAGGGTTTCGGCCGGAGTGGGAGCGGTGTCGGCCGCCAGCGCGATCGCCAGTTCGGCGGTCTCGCCGGTCATCGGGCGGCGGCGTTGCGCGCGCAGGTGGTCGCGCGCCAGGTTGCGGGTGATCTCGCGCAGCCAGGGCAGGAAGCTGTCGGGGTTCTTCAGCGTGCCCAGCTGGCGCCAGCCTTTCAGGAAAGCTTCCTGCGCGATGTCCTCGCTGGCCTGCACGTCGCGGGTGATCGCCAGCGCGATGGCGGTGATGGTGTTCTGGCACGCGGCCACCACGCGGCCATAGGCGTCGCGGTTGCCGTCGGCCGCGGCGGGCAGTTCATCGCGCAGTGCGAGCTCGAGCGAAAGGGTATCCACGCATCCTCCAGTCCGTCCGGATCATGCGTACACGACGACCGGACATGCGGAGTGTGACCCGTGGCGGTGCGAGGGAGTAGCGGGGCGTTTCCGGGGCGGTGTCAGATCCGGCCGCTCTGGACCAGGGCGAACGCCATCGCGCCCACGGCCAGCAGGGTGCTGAACACGATCGCCTTCTTCCCCATCACGTAGTCGTATCCCCGCCGCCTGGCGGCGTTGGCGGGATGGGCCAGCAACGGGGCCATGATCCTCGGCAGCGTGACCAGGTACTGGTAGTTGACCATCGCCAGGCCGACCACGAAGGCGATGCTCAGGGCCAGCCAGCCGCGGTACAGCACGGTGGCCAGCATCACGCAGAACAGCCATGCCGCCGCCGTGCTGGAATTGAGCAGCAGGAAGCGGCGGATCCTCTGGCGGTCCTGGGCGGTCTGGCCGAAGCGCGCCAGGTACCACCAGGTGAAGACATAGCCGGCCAGGCCGCCGATGACGCCGCCGATCAAGCCGGCCAGGCTGGCGGGGTGCTGGGTGAACGTCTGCAGGATCAGGCCGAACGAGCCGCCCGCCACGCCCCCGGACACGCCGCCGCCCATCAGGCCGCTGGTGCCCAGCTTGCCGATGCCGCCGCCCAGCACGCCCGAACCGATCACCGTGGCCGCGCTGGCCGCTGGCATGGCGCCAACCAGGCCGCCCAGCACGATCATCGCGAAAGCGGTGCCGGGCGCGGTGGAGCGCGCGAACTCGCCGAAGCGCTTCAGCAGTTCCTCGCGCACCGTGGCGCGGGCGCGCGACAGGCGCTTGCGCACGGCGGCATCGCTCAGGCCCAACAGGTCGGCGACCTGTTGCGAACTCTGGCCTTCGCGGTAGAACAGCAACAACGTTTCGCGGCTGTCCTCCGGCAATGCCGAGATGATGTCGGTTGCGACGATTTCCTCTTCGGTCCGCAGCAGGCGTTCCGACGGCGTCGGCGACGGGTCGGCGGCCATGCCGATGGCGATCTCGGCGGCTTCGCCGGACAGCGGGCGGCCGTGGTTGGCGCGCAGCCAGTCGCGGGCCAGGTTGCGGGTGATCTGCCGCAGCCAGGGCAGGAAGCTGGCGGAATTCTTCAACCGGTCCAGTTGCTGCCAGGCCTTCAGGAAGGCTTCCTGCGCGATGTCCTCGCTGGCCTGCACGTCGCGGGTGATCGCCAGGGCGATGGCGGTGACGGTGTTCTGGCAGGCCAGCACGATGCGTCCGTAGGCTTCCCGGTTGCCGCGGGCGGCGGCCGGGAGTTCGTGCTGCAGCATCAGGTCCAGGGTTTGCGCGTTCATCGGGTCTCGCCGTACGGATGGCCTGCTGACCCGGACGGAATTCCGCGGCGGATGTGACCGGCCCTCGCGCGCCTGTCCATGCGCTCAGCCGGTGGCGGGCTGGATGCGGACGCGATTCTCATCGTCCGCCGGCGCGGGCTCGGTGGGGGCGGGCTGCGGCTGTTCCTGCGGCTGCGCCGGGACCGGCGGGGCGGGGACGGGCCGCCGCATCCACATCACGGCGGCGGCCAGCGCGATCAGCGCCAGCAGGATCAGCCGGATCCGCCAGGCCCAGGACCGGCGCGGCGCTTCCTCCACCGGACGGGTGAAGGTCAGGCTGGGGCCGTTGCCGGGGCGGGTGGTTTCCAGCAGGCCGGCGGCGCGCAGCAGTTCGCGGGCGCGCGGCTGGTCCTCGGCATGGCGGATCCACAGCGCCGGCTGCTGCGACTGCGGCGTCGGCTGGGTGTAGCTGAACTGGCTGCCGCGCTTGCTGTGGTAGGAGCGGCCGTTGCTGATGTAGACCTCGATGCCGGCATCGGTCAGCAGCCTGGCCACGCCTTCGACGGTTTCGATCCGCTGGCTGGTGAATACCTGTCGCATCGTTCAATCCTTGGCCGGAACGGCGGACGCGGCTACCGCGTCCGGCACCACGCGGATCAGGCCCTCCTGCGAGGTGCTGGCGATCAGCCGGCCCTGGCGGTCGAAGATCTGTCCGCGCGCCAGCCCGCGCGAACTGGTCGCGCTGGGGCTGTCGATGGAATACAGCAGCCAGTCGTCGGCGCGGAACGGACGATGGAACCACAGCGCGTGGTCCAGCGAGGCCATCTGCACGTTCGGCTGGTAGTAGCTGATGCCGTGCGGATAGGTCGCGGTGCCCAGCAACTGGAAATCGGAGGCGTAGGCCAGCAGGGCGCGGTGCAGTTCGGGCGAATCGCCGACCGGCTCGCTCAGGCGGAACCACACCTGCTGGAACGGCGGGCGCTTGGGCGGATTGAGTTCGTCGCGCGGATACACGTGGCGGAACTCGAACGGCCCGCGCCGCGACAGCCAGCGCTGCACCTTGATCGGCAGCGTCGCCATCACCTCGGCCGGAACGGCCGGCGCGGGTTCGATGTCCTCCGGCTGCGGCACTTCCGGCATCGACAACTGGTGTTCGGCGCCTTCTTCCTCGGCCTGGAACGAGGCCGCGCAGAAGAACACCACGCGGCCGTGCTGGATGGCGGTCACGCGGCGCACCGAGAAGCTGCCGCCGTCGCGGGTGCGGTCCACTTCGTAGACGATGGGCGCCTCGATGTTGCCGGCGCGCAGGAAGTACGCATGCAGCGAGTGCGCGCGGCGCGGCGCTTCCACGGTGGCCTGCGCGGCCGACAGCGCCTGCCCCAGCACCTGCCCGCCGAACACGTACTTGGTGCCGATGTCGCGGCTCTGGCCGCGGAACAGGTTGTCCTCCAGCCGCTCCAGCGACAGCAGTTCGATTAGTTCGGAGACGACGGGTTCGGGAGTGGGGGACAAGGGCGCGGTGCCTGTGGCGTTGACTGGGAAATTATAGCGGCCGCCCTGTAGGAGGGGCTTTAGCCCCGATGCCTTTGCCTCATCTGGCGGAAAAGCATCGGGGCTAAAGCCCCTCCTACAAGGGGGCGGGTCGCTGTGGCAAGCGTTCCGGAGCTGCCTTATGCACGGCGCACGCTACGGCACCAGCCGTTCCAGCGTGGTCGCCCGCATCACCGCGTCCCAGGGGAACAGCGGGCCGGGGTCCATCTTGCGCGGCACCCGCACGCGGGCGTCGTCGCTGGCGGGCTCGTGGGTGGTGTCCAGGTCCTCGTGGCCGGCGATGTACTTCAGCGCGGGCAGTTCGCGTTGCAGCGAGGCCAGCAGGGCGATCAGCGAAGCGATCTGCGCGGGCGTGTAGGGCTCGTCCATCCGCTGGCTGCCGCTGGCCAGCCAGTGCGGGTAGCGGCCGGTGTTGACCAGTTCGATGCCGACCGCGCGGTCGTTGTAGCCGCGCACGTGGTGGGCGATGCGTTCCGGGCGCACGTAGACATGCACGCGGCCGTCGCGGTCGATGTAGTAGTGGCCGCTGTTGCCGGTGCCGGAGGGGTACAGGACCCGTTCGCCGGCGCGGCGGGCGTCGTCCAGCGCGGGCAGTTCGGTGCAGTGGATCACCACCAGGTCGATCTGCGCGCGCGGCCGGGCTTGCAGCTTCAGCTCGTAGGGCAACGGATCGACGACGGGTTCCGGGGCGGGGGGCAGGTCGGGCAGCATGCGCGGCATGCTAGCAAGCCCGCGCGGGGCGGGGCGACGGGTGGTCCGGTAAACTGGCGGCCTTCGCAGGCCATTGCCCGTCGCTGGAACCGTCCCATGCCGCTGTCTCCCGACTCCCCGCTGGCCAGGCTGATGGCCACCCTGCCGCGCGCCGGCCGGGTGGAATGGATCGGCCTGCGCCCGGCACGCGATGAAGTCATGGTGGCCGTCGAGCGGGCGGAAGCCACCGCCGGCGGCGGCCTGGCGGGCGACCGCTACAAGGGCGGCAGCGGCAAGCGCGGCATCACCCTGATCCAGGCAGAGCACCTGCCGGCGATCGCCGCGCTGGCGCAGCGTCCGGACCTGCAGGCGTCGCTGCTGCGGCGGAACGTGGTGGTGTCGGGCATTCCGCTGGTCGCGTTGAAGGAGCGCCGCTTCCGCGTCGGCAGCGTGGTGCTGGAAGGCACCGAACCCTGCGACCCGTGCTCGCGCATGGAGGACGCGCTGGGGCCGGGCGGCTACAACGCCATGCGCGGCCACGGCGGCCTGTGCGCGCGCATTGTCGAAGGCGGCAGTTTCCGCGTGGGCGATGCGGTGGAGGCGCTGTGATGCGGGCGTCCGGCGTGCGCGGCCACTGCATTCTTTCGCACGGTTTCGAGAGCGGCCCGGACGCCACCAAGGTCACCGCGCTGGCCGACGTCGCCGAACGGCTGGGCTGGACGCACGAGCGCCCCGACTACACCGACCTGGACGCCCGCCGCGAGGTCAGTTCGCTGGGCGACGTGTCCGCCAGGTTGCAACGCCTGCTCGGACTCGCGCGTGCCGCCGCCGCGCGCGGTCCGGTGGTGCTGGCCGGTTCCAGCCTGGGCGCGTACATCGCCGGCCGCGTTTCGCTGGAAGTGCCCACGCAGGGCCTGTTCCTGATGGCGCCGCCGGTCGCGATGGGGCCGCTGCCGGAACTGGATGCCGCGCCGGTGCCGGTGTCGGTGATCCATGGCTGGGACGATGAGCTGATTCCCGCGCAGCAGGTGACCGATTGGGCGTTCGCGCGCCGCGCCCGCCTGCTGCTGGTCAACGATTCCCACCGCCTGTCCGGCCATGTGGCCGATTCGGCGGAGGCGTTCGGGCAGTTGCTGTCGTCGCTTTAACTCTCGTCGTCCCGGCGCATGCCGGGACCCAGCGACTTCCATCGCTGCGAACAACGCCACTGGATCCCGGCCTGCGCCGGGATGACGATCCTTATAGATTTGAGGTTGCCTTGAAATTCTTCGTCTCCTGCGCCAAGGGCCTGGAATACCTGCTCGCCGACGAACTGCTCGCGCTGGGCGTGCCCACCGCGACGGCCACCATCGCCGGCGTCAACGCCGACGGCGAACTGGCCGATGCGCAGCGCGCCGTGCTGTGGTCGCGCCTGGCCAGCCGCGTGCTGTGGCCGATCGCCGACTTCGACTGCCCCGACGAGCAGGCGCTGTACGACGGCGTGGCCGCCATCGCGTGGGAACGGCACACCCGCCCGGAACTGACCTTGGCGGTGGACGCGCACGTGTCCGGCGAAGCCATCACCCACGCGCGCTATGCCGCGCAGCGGGTGAAGGACGCCGTGGTCGACCGCCTGCGCCAGCAGGGCGTGGAACGCCCCTCGGTGGACGTGGAGCAGCCCGACGTGCGCATCAACCTGTCGCTGCGCAAGGGCCGCGCGACGGTATCCATCGACCTGGGCGGCGGGCCGATGCACCGTCGCGGCTGGCGGCAGGCGCAGAACGAGGCGCCGCTGAAGGAGAACCTGGCCGCGGCCGTGCTGATGCGCGGCGGCTGGCCGGCGCTCTATCACGAAGGCGGCGCGCTGCTGGACCCGATGTGCGGCAGCGGCACGCTGCTGATCGAAGGCGCGCTGATGGCCGCCGATGTCGCGCCCGGCCTGCAACGGCACGGCAATGCGCTGCCGTCGCGCTGGCTGGGCTTCGACGTGGAGGCGTGGCGCACGCTGTTCGCCGAAGCGGTGCGGCGCGAGGCGGAAGGGCGCAAGGCATTGAGGCCGGCCTTCTTCGGCAGCGACATCGACCTGGGGGCGATCCGTGCCGCGTGCGACAACGCGGTGCTGGCCGGTCTCGCGGGCCAGCTGCAATTCGATGCACGCGACGTGGCGCAGTTGCCGGTGCGCGAGGAAGCGCGCGGCCTGGTGGTCTGCAATCCGCCGTACGACGAGCGCCTGGCCGCCGACGCCGCGCTGTACCGCGCGCTGGGCGATGCGCTGCAACGCGCGGTGCCGCAGTGGCGCGCCAGCCTGTTGTGCGGCAATGCGGATCTGGGCTACGCCACCGGCTTGCGCGCCGGAAAGAAATACCAGATGTTCAACGGCGCCATCGAGTGCGCGCTGATCGTCTGCGACCCCATCGCCGTGCCGGCCCGCGAGCCGCGCGAAGCGCGGCCGCTGTCGGAAGGCGCGCAGATGGTGGCGAACCGCATCCGCAAGAACCTGAAGAAATTCAAGCGCTGGCGCGAACAGGAGAACGTGACCTGCTATCGCGCCTACGACGCCGACCTGCCGGAATACGCGGCGGCCATCGACGTGTACACGGAGGAGGGCGGCGAGGGCCGCACCTTCCTGCACGTGCAGGAATACGCGGCGCCGGCCACCATTCCCGAGCCGGACGTGCGCCGCCGCTTCAGCGAATTGCTGGCGGCCACGCGCGAAGTGTTTGCGGTGCCGCAGGAACGGATCGCGGTGAAGTCGCGCGAGCGCGGCAAGGGCGGCGCGAAGTACGGCCGCTTCCTGCAGCGCGACGAGTTCATCGTGGTGCGCGAGTCCGGCGCGCTGCTGCGGGTGAACCTGTTCGACTACCTGGACACCGGCCTGTTCCTCGACCATCGCCCGCTGCGCAAGCGCATGGCGCAGGAAGCGCGCAGCAAGCGCTTCCTCAACCTGTTCTGCTACACCGGCGTGGCCAGCGTGCAGGCGGCGGTGGCCGGCGCCGCGACGACCACCAGCGTGGACCTGTCCGGCACCTACCTGCAGTGGTGCGCCGACAACCTGGCCGAGAACGGCCTGGGCGGCGCCGAGCACCGGCTGGTGCAGGCCGATGCGGTGCGCTGGCTGGAAGCCGAGCGCGGCGAATACGACCTGGTCTTCTGCGACCCGCCGACGTTTTCCAACTCCGCGCGTGCCGACGACTTCGACGTGCAGAAGGAGCACGTGCGCCTGCTGCGCGCCGCCGTGGCGCGGCTGGCGCCCGGCGGCGTGCTGTACTTCAGCAACAACTTCCGCCGCTTCCGGCTGGACGAGAACGCGGTGGCCGAATTCGCCCGCTGCGAGGACATCAGCGCGAAGACCATCCCGGTGGACTTCGAGCGCAATGCCCGCATCCACCGGGCCTGGCGATTGACGCGGGCCTAGTGCCGGCGCCCCCGTCGCCTCGCGGCGGGGGTGGGGCGTATCAGCCGACGACCAGGACGAAGGCGCCGCGTTGCGAGTTCATGGTCAGGGCCAGCGTATTGCCGGTGGCGGCCAGGTCGGCGGCGGTGAGGGCGGTCGAGGGCGGATGGGCGCGGTAGGACGCGTCGTCGGGCAGGGTGTCGCGCACCACGTAGCCCATCAGCACGTTGACCAGTTCGCCCAGGGCGTCCAGCGCCAGTTCGTCGTCGCATTGCTCCGGCGCGATCGACAGGAAGGCGCAGGCCATCGACTGCAGGGTGGCGCGCGCGCAGCCGATGCCGACCAGCAGGGGATGGGCCGCTTCGATGCGCACGTGCGCCGTGACCTCGCAACCGGCCAGCGTCGCGGCATCGGCGATGCCCGCCGCCTGGCACTGGCTGTCCAGCAGGCGCGGGAACAGGCGGTTGCAGACCCGGATGGCGCTGGTGACGGTGTCGGCGAGCGCGTGGCCGGCGATGCCGAGCGCCAGGGCGTGGTTGGCTTCATCCAGGTCCTGTCGGTGCGCGGCCAGCTCGGCTTCCAGTCGCTCTCGGCTCAATGCGCCCTGTTCCACCAAGATTTCGCCGAACAGCTTGCGTCCCGATTTCTGCGCAGCCAGCAGCACGTCGAGCTGCGCGGCATCCAGCAGGCCCATTTCCCGCGCGATGTCGCCGAAGCGGCGGTCCTCGGCGCGCTGCCGCTCGTTGATGCGGCGCGCCTGCGCGGCCGTCAGCATGCCGTGGTGGACGGCCAGTTCGCCCAGCAGCGGATTGGTGGCGCGTTGCGCCTCCAGCGCCGCGAGCAATTGCGTGGACGTGATGCTGCCCCGCTCCAACAGGAACTGGCCCAGGAATTTTGCTGCCATGGTGTGGCCTCGTGCAGATGTCGGTATGAGGAAAGGCGTGCCGGTCAGGCGACCGCTTCGTGCAGCACGCGATCCATCACGTCCGGATCGATCGGCTTCTGCAGGTAGGACCTGGCGCCCAGCTTCAGGCACTCCTCGATATCGCTCTGCGCGCCCAGTGAGCTCAGGATCACCACGCGGGCGGCGGGATCGTGGGCGAGGATCCGCGCCAGCGCCTGCTTGCCGTCGCATTCGGGCATCACCAGGTCCATCAGCACCACGTCCGGCTTCAGCGCCTGGTACTGGCTGACCGCTTCGTTCCCGTTGCCGGCTTCCCCCACCACGTCGAAACCGGAGTCGGCCAGTTGCCGGGCGGCCAGCATGCGCAATGCGCGCGAATCGTCGCAAAGCAGGACGGTAGGACGTGACGTCATCGTGATGGATCCCCTGGTCAGCAAGAACGCGACGCGGCAGGCGCGAGGCACGGAACAACCTGAGAGCCCTATCGGCGCGTCGCGGGGATTCTTGAGGGCGGCGTATCGCCTGGCGCTACTCCGCGCCGGACGGCTCCGTCCCTGATGCCAGCGTTTCCTCGACCCGGCTGAAGGCGGAATGCGCGCCGGGTCGGACGGTGTCGATCCCCGTCGCGAAGTAGGCCACGCCGGTGCCGTTCTCCATGTCCAGCCACAGGCCCGACAGCAGGCCGTAGGCGTTGCCCGCATGGCCCACGCGCGGCACGCCATCGCCGAACGGGTCGTCGCCGCAGGCCGGGGACGGGGTCGCCAGCGTCTGCACCGCCAAGCCGTAACGGCAGAAGAACGCCTTGGCGGACGCGTCGGACCCGCCTTCGTCCTCTTCGTGGGTGACGCCGTTGTCGCCGGTGTACGTCCAGACCGGCTGCGTCAGCGCGGCGACCGATCCGGGGCGCAACAGCCGCATGCCATCCACTTCGCCGCGGTTCAACAACATGCGCCCGATCTTCGCCAGCCCGTTGGCGGAGATGCGCAATCCGCCCTGCGGCGAGAACAATGCGCCGTTGTCGCCGGCTTTCCAGCGCGCCAGATCGCAATCCTCTCCCTCGGCCACCACGACGGAACAGGCGGGCTTGCCGCCGTGGTGGTCGTCGCGCACCGGCTTGCCTTCGCGGTAGAGCACCACGGCGCGGGCGGCGGTGGTCGCATCGCAACTCTCCCAGTTGTAGCAGGCCTTGATCCGGAGGGGCGCCAGCACCAGGCGATCCATCAGGCGGTCGAAGCGCTCGCCGGTGGCGCGCTCCATGATCGTCGCCACCAGCGGGAAGTTGAGATTGGTGTAGCGGAAGAACGTGCCCGGTGCATGGTCGGCATCCCATGCCTTCGGGTCGTCCAGGATGTCCTTGAGCCGTCCGCCCAGCGGTGTGGCGTAATAGCCCGCGGCATCGGTGAGGCCGGACCGGTGCGACAGCAGCAGGCGCAGGGTGATGGGCGCATCGGGGAACCGTGGATGCCGCAGCCGCCAGCCGAGCAGCGGCGACACGTCGGCATCCAGTTCGAGTTCGCCTTCCTCCACCAGTCGCATCGCGGCGATGGCGACGACCAGCTTGGAAATGGAAGCGATGCGTACCGGATCGTCGGCGGTGACGTGGCGGCCGGCCGCCCCGTCCGCCCTGCCTTCGGCCCGCGTGGAGACTACGCCCTCACTATCGAACGCCACCCGTACGCGCGCGACGGTCTCGCCAGCGCAGGCAAGGGAAGGCAGCATCGCCACGAGACAGGCGAACGCGACACGATGGAGGATGCGGTGCGGGACTCGACGTGCCTGCATGTGCCTTGCGCCTCCCAGGGAACCGGCAACGACTTTACTTCATCGCCGTGTCGCCATGGATCCGGCCGGATACGTTCCGCCACGCCGTCGCGAGCGCGGTCCTTGGAGCCGGACAGGCGCGCTGCGTCCCATTCCGTGACGCGCGTCAATCCCTGCGCATGGCGCGTGCGCGTTGACATAATCGGACGGCCACCCGTGTGATCCAATGACGGGACGGCATTCCATCCGGACGAACACCGGGGATGCACGCATCGAGCGGTGGAGTGCGGTCCTGCCATCGGCCGGCGCGTCGTTGGGCAGTGCTGGCGGGTGGTGGAACACGACAGGGGATTGGAATGGACAGGAACGGAATACGTCATTCGTCTGCGCGCGCATCCATCGGGCTGTCATGGGCGATGGCGACGGCCTTGCTGCTGGCCGGGTGTTCCGGCGCGAGCCAGCAGGAGGATGACCGCTTCTGGGTGCTGGCCCCGGACGCATCCGGCCAGACTGCGGTCATGGCCGGCGGCTCGGCGGCGGTCGGCGCCAACGCCGCCGCCAACGTCAACGCTGCCGCGCGGCAGGAAACCGCCGCCGCCCAGCAGAACATCAACGTCGATCCGGTGCCCTCCGGCCGCTACCGCATCGGCAGCGTGCACAGCGGGCTGTGCGTGGAAGTGGCCGGCGGCAGTACCGCCAATGGCGCGCCGCTGGTGCAGGCGGCCTGCGACGGTACGCTGCGCTGGCAGTTCTTCGACATCACCCAGACCGCGACCGGCCAGTACAAGCTGGTCAACCTGCACAGCGGCAAGGCCGCCGACATCCCGGCCGGCTCGGGCGCCAACAACATCGTCATCCAGCAGTGGGACGACAACGGCACCGGCGCGCAGCGCTTCCGCCTGCAGCGCACCGCGGTGACCGACCGCTACCGCATCGTCAACGTCAACAACGGCAAGTGCTTCAACGTGGCGCAGGCCTCGACCAGCCCCGGCGCGTCGCTGGAACAGGTGACCTGCGGCGAGGCCGCCTCGCAGTTGTTCCACCTGGCGCCGGGCGAACCCACGCCCATCCGCATGCCCGGCTCGCAGCCGCTGATCCCGCCACCACCGCCGGTGCCGCCCTCGGCCACCTACCAGCCGCTGCTGTGGCCGGACGATGCGTTGCCGGTCCACGACACGCTGGAGGACGGCACGCTGGTCACCCGCGTCGGCGGGCGCGTGCGCGACCGCCATGCGCGCGAGCCCATCGTCGACGACAGCTACCAGGTGTTCCCGCCGCACTATTTCGAGCGGCGCACGCACGAGATCCTCATCTACGACAACGCGGTGGCCGGCGATCCAGAACAACGCATCCTGACCGTGGTGGTGAAGCCGCAGCACTACTGGTACGGCACCAACTTCCGCCATGGCTTCATCGGCCGGCGCGGCGACGACCCGCTGGAACCCACCTCGGTGGCGCTGTACGCCGACAACGGCGGCATGAAGATCCTGCCCGGCGGCGTGTTGACGCGGACGCCGATCCCTAACTACGCCGCGCTCGGCCAGGATCCCAACGGCAACTACACGCCGCCGGCGGGCGTACCCGGCAACAACTTCGTGCTGGTCAAGGAAATCCGCACCGCCGCCAACGAGGGCCACCGTCCGCTGCGCAAGGGCGACCTGGTGGAGTTCGAGCTGGGCATCTTCCTGGCCGGCAACCCGGACGTGATCGGGCGCTTCAACTACTACGCCGAGGCGCTGGTCTACCGCGCCGGCGCGCACGGCATCGTGTCGTGGTTCCGCGGTCCCGGCTATGGCGTGCAGCGGCCGCTGGATTCGTTGCCGATGCCCGGCGAAGCCTTGCTGGGCGGGCCGTGGATGACGTTGCACGAGGATACTTCCAGCGAACCCTACCGCATGCTGATGCAGGCCTCGCACAACATCGCCAGCTACAACATGCAGCCGTGGGTGGAAGGCCGCCGCCTGTTGCACACCTCGTTCGTGTCCGGCCTGCACTCGGAAGGCAGCAACACCGTGTTCACGGCGCAGGCCGGCAAGAGCGCGCCGCGCTTTTCGCAAACGCGCTGCGTGGACTGCCACGCGGGCAACGGCAAGAGTTCGCCGGCGACCAACACGCCGTTGAGCCGGCTGGGCGTGTTCGTCGGTACGCGCGGCGCCAACAACACGCAGTCGCCGGACGCGCGCTTCGGCCTGCGCCTGCAGCAAGGCGTCTACCGCGAAGGCGGCGCCAACGTCGATGGCCGCGAGGCCGAGCTGGTGCTCACCGGCTACACCGAGACCAGCGGCCGTTACGGCGACGGCACGGCCTACGTGCTGCGCAAGCCGAACTACGCATTGCGCGACCGCAACGGCCAGGCGCTGGCGTTGCCCACCGCGCTGTCGGTGCGTGCGGCGCCGTCGCTGGTCGGCCTGGGCCTGCTGGAAGCGGTGCCGGAGCAGGCGCTGGAACGGTTGGCGATCGACCAGCGCAGCGACGCGGACGGCGTGGCCGGCCGCCTGCAGATCGTCGCCGACCCGCGCGACGCGGGCATGAACCGCGTCGGCCGCTTCGGCTGGAAGGCCGGCGCGGCCACGCTGGAGCAGCAGACGTCGCTGGCCTTCAATACCGACCTGGGCGTCACCTCGCCGTTGATGAGCCAGCTGGAATGCGCGCGCGGCAGCGCCGGCGCGGCCTGCGCGCAGGTCGACAACGGCAGCGCCAGGCTGACGGCCGCCGACATCCACAAGACCACGTTGTACCTGAGCCTGCTGGGCGTGCCGCCGCGGCGCAGCTTCGACAATCCGCTGGAGCAGAATGCGCAGGCGCGCCAGTTGCAGGCCGTGGTGAAGCGCGGACAGCAGATGTTCGAGGCGGCCCGCTGCACGGCCTGCCATGTGCCCGCGCTGCGCACCGGCCACCACCAGTTCGTGGAACTGCGCTACCAGGACATCAAGCCCTACACCGACCTGCTGCTGCACGACATGGGCCCCGGCCTGGCCGACACCTACGTGGAAGGCCGCGCCACCGGCAGCGAATGGCGCACCGCGCCGTTATGGGGCCTGGGCACGGCGGCGGCGATCGATCCCAGCGTGCGCTACCTGCACGACGGCCGCGCCGCCACGCTGGAAGAGGCGATCCTGTGGCATGGCGGACAGGCCAGCGCGGCCAAGCAGCGATTCGAGGCCATGCCGCTGCAGGACCGGCGCGCCCTGGTGGAATTCCTGAAGTCGCTGTAGCGGCACGCACGGACGCGGGCGGGCGCGTCCGTGCGGCTCACTTCATCGTCGGCATCACGAACTCGGCCGCGTGCGTGTCCGGCCAGCGGGCGGTGATGGTCTTCAGGCGCGTGTAGAAGCGCACGCCGTCCGGACCATGCACGTGCAGCGGGCCGAAGATAGAGCGCTTCCAGCCGCCGAAACTGTGGAAGGCCATCGGCACGGGGATCGGTACGTTGATGCCGACCATGCCGGCCTGCACGCGATGGGCGAACTCGCGCGCGGCGCCGCCGTCGCGGGTGAAGATGGCGGTGCCGTTGCCGTACTCGTGTTCGTTGACCAGCTTCAGCGCGGCCTCGAAATCCGCTACCCGCACCACGCACAGCACCGGGCCGAAGATTTCCTCGCGGTAGATGCGCATCGACGGCGTGACGCGGTCGAACAGGCAGCCGCCGAGGAAGAACCCGTGGGAACGGCTTCCAGCCGCGAGTTCCCGCCCGGTGTCCGGTTCGAAACCACGACCGTCCACCACCAGCGTGGCGCCTTCGGCCACGCCGGCGTCCACGTAGCCGCGCACCTTGTCGCGGTGCGCGGCGGTAACCAGCGGGCCCATTTCCGGATCCAGGCAGCCGGGGCCGATCTGCAGCGCGGCCACCTTGGGCGCGAGTTTCTCCACCAGCGCGTCGGCGATGGCGTCGCCCACGCAGACCGCCACCGAGATCGCCATGCAGCGTTCGCCGGCCGAGCCGTAGCCCGCGCCCAGCAGTGCGGAGACCGCGCCCTCCAGGTCGGCATCGGGCAGCACCACCATGTGGTTCTTGGCGCCGCCCAGCGCCTGCACGCGCTTGCCGTTGGCGCTGCCGCGCGCGTAGATGTACTCGGCGATGGGCGTGGAGCCGACGAAGCTGACCGCCTGCACGCGCGGCTCGTCCAGCAATGCATCCACGGCCACCTTGTCGCCGTGCACCACGTTGAACACGCTGTCCGGCAGCCCGGCCTGATGCAACAGGTCGGCCATGAACAGCGATGCCGACGGGTCGCGTTCGGACGGCTTCAACACGAACGTGTTGCCGCAGGCGATGGCGACCGGGAACATCCACAGCGGCACCATCGCGGGGAAGTTGAACGGGGTGATGCCGGCGGCCACGCCCAGCGGCGCGTACTCGCTCCAGGAATCCACGTCGCGGCCGACGTTCATCGAGTGCTCGCCCTTGAGCAGGTGCGGTATGCCGCAGGCGAACTCGACCACTTCCAGCCCGCGCGTCACTTCGCCGCGCGCGTCGGACAGCACCTTGCCGTGTTCGGAGGTGATGACCTTCGCCAGGTCGCCGGCGTGCCTCTCCAGCAATTCCTTGAAGCGGAACATCACCCGCGCGCGGTTGAGCGGCGTGGTTCCGGCCCAGGCGGGGAAGGCGGCCGACGCGGCATCGACCGCCCGGCCCACTTCAGCGATCGAAGCCAGCGGCACGCGCGCGGTGACGGCGCCGGTGGCGGGGTCGAAGACGTCGCCGAAGCGGTCGCTTTCGCCGTCCACCCGCTCCCCATTGAAGAAGTGGTGCAATGGGCAGCTCATGCAGTGTCTCCGGTGGTTTGTAGGAGCGGGCCATGCCCGCGATGCTCTATCCGGATGGCAGGAGCATCGCGCCCATGGGGCGCTCCTACAGGTGTGGCATTACGCCAGCGCCTCGCGCGCCGGCACGTAGGGGTAGCCCAGGTCGTCGGCGACGGCCTGGTAGGTGATCTTGCCGGCATGCACGTTCAGGCCATTGAGCAGGTGCTCGTCGTCCAGCAGTGCCTGCCTGGCGCCCTTGTTGGCCAGCTGGATCGCATAGGGCAGGGTGGCGTTGGTCAGCGCGAAGGTAGACGTGCGCGCGACGCCGCCGGGCATGTTGGCCACGCAGTAGTGGATGATGCCGTCCACTTCGTAGGTCGGGTTCTGGTGGGTGGTGGCCTTGCTGGTCTCGAAGCAGCCGCCTTGGTCGATCGCCACGTCCACCAGCACCGAGCCCGGACGCATCAGCTTGAGCTGGTCGCGCGCGATCAGCTTGGGCGCGGCCGCGCCGGGGATCAGCACCGCGCCGATCACCAGGTCGATGTAGGGCAGGCGTTCCTCGATGGCGTCGTGGGTCGAATAGATGGTGGTCAGGCGATCGCCGTAGACTTCGTCCAGGTACTTAAGCCGGTCCAGCGAACGGTCCAGGATGGTGACGTGGGCGTTCATGCCCATCGCCATGCGCGCGGCGTTGATGCCGACCACGCCGCCGCCGATCACCAGCACCTCGGCCGGCTTCACGCCCGGCACGCCGCCCAGCAGCACGCCGGAACCGCCCTGCGCCTTCTCCAGCGCGTGCGCGCCGGCCTGGATCGACATGCGCCCGGCCACTTCGCTCATCGGCGCCAGCAGCGGCAGGCCACCCTTGCGGTCGGTGACGGTCTCGTAGGCGATGCAGGTGGCGCCGGAGGCGACCAGCGCCCTGGTCTGCTCCGGGTCCGGCGCCAGGTGCAGGTAGGTGTAGAGCACCTGGCCGGGGCGCAGCATCGCGCATTCCACCGGCTGCGGTTCCTTCACCTTGATGACCATGTCGGCGCGGGCGAAGATTTCCTCGGGCGTGTCGACGATCTGCGCGCCGGCCTTGACGTACTGCTCGTCGGTCAGGCCGATGGCCTTGCCGCCGTCGCGCTGCACGATGACCTGGTGGCCGTTGCTCACCAGTTCGCGCGCGCCGGCCGGGGTCAGGCCGATGCGGTACTCGTGGTTCTTGATTTCCTTGGGGACGCCAATCAGCATGTTTCTCTCCAGTAGCGGGGTGGGGCCTCGCGCGTGGGGAGCGCTGCTGCCGTTGGTCCGTGATTTTACGCGGTCGCGCGCAGGGCGTCCGCCAGGATCTGCACGATCCGGTCGATGTGGGGCTTCTCCACGATCAGGGGCGGCGACAGCGCGATGACGTCGCCGGTCACCCGGATCAGCAGGTGGCCCTGGTGGAAGGCGCGGGTGAAGACGTCGTAGGCCCGCGTGCCCGGCGCGCCGGGACGCGCAGCCAGTTCGATGGCGCCGACCAGCCCGTCGTTGCGGATGTCGATGACGTTGGGCAGTCCCTTCAGCGAGTGCAGCGCCTCCTGCCAATAGCCGCCGAGCGACAAGGCCTTGTCGAACAGGTTTTCCTCTTCGTAGGTGTCCAGCGTGGCCAGCGCGGCGGCGCAGGCCAGCGGATGGCCGGAGTAGGTGTAGCCGTGGAACAGGTCGATGGCGTTGTCGGCGCCATGCATGAAGGCGTCGTGTACCCGGTCGGACACGAACACCGCGCCCATCGGCACGCAGCCGTTGGTGATGCCCTTGGCGGCGGTGATCAGGTCGGGGACGACGCCGAAGCGCTGCGCGCCGAAGGCGTGGCCGAGGCGGCCGAAGCCGGTGATCACTTCGTCGAAGATCAGCAGGATGCCGTGCCTGTCGCAGATCTCGCGGATGCGCTGCAGGTAACCTTCCGGCGGGATCACCACGCCGGCCGAGCCGGAGATCGGTTCGATGATGACCGCGGCGATGGTGGAGGCGTCGTGCAGCGCGACCATGCGCTCCAGGTCCTCGGCCAGTTCGATGCCGTGCGGCGGCAGGCCCTTGGAGAAGGCGTTGCGCTGCAGGTCCAGCGTGTGGCGCAGGTGGTCGGTGCCGGGCAGCAGCGAACCGAACCACTTGCGGTTGTTGGGCAGACCGCCCACCGAGATGCCGCCGAAGCCGACGCCGTGGTAGCCCTTCTCGCGGCCGATCAGGCGCGTGCGCTGGCCTTCGCCGCGCGTGCGGTGGTAGGCCAGCGCGATCTTCAACGCGGTATCGACCGACTCCGAACCGGAATTGGTATAGAAGACGCGGTTGAGGTCGCCCGGCGTGATCGCCGCCAGCCGCTCGGCCAGCTTGAACGGGAGCGGCGAACTCATCTGGAAGTTGGGCGCGAAATCGAGCGTCTCGATCTGTTTCTTCACCGCTTCGACGATGCGCGGGCGGGCGTGGCCGGCGTTGCAGCACCACAGCCCGGCGGTGGCGTCGAGGATCTCGTTGCCGTCCACGTCGCGGTAGTGCATGCCCGAGGCGCTGGCCAACAGGCGCGGCGCGGCCTTGAACTGCTTGTTGGCGGTGAACGGCATCCAGAACGCGTCCAGCGACGCCGGCGCCTCGGTGGCCTGGCGGGCGTAATGATCGGCCAGGGCGCGGGAGGTGGAAGTGTCGTCGGCGCTCATGGCGGTTCCAGGGCAGGGGGACGCGCGCAGCTTAGCGCGTTGAAAAAACTTTACAACTGTCGTGCGCAACGTCCCGCACGCCGTGCGTTTGGTATCGCCTGGAGGAATATGAGGAGGTGGGGCCGCCCCGCTTTTGGGGCCCCTTCAGGCCCGGCAGGCACGGTGGGCCAAACCCCGCAGGGGCGGCGCACAGGGATGTGCGCCGTTTTCGGAAGGGGCAGGATGCCCCTCCCGAAAATTCCCGCCGGGACTGCGAACCCGGCCCGCAACGCGGGCCGGGCGGGCCGCCGGGGTGTGCTTTCTTTGGTTACTTTCTTTGCACAGGCAAAGAAAGTAACTCGCGCGGCAGCGCGAAACAGGCGCCCTCGCGGCTTCAGGGGACGTCAGGCATCCCATGGGATGTGCAAATTGACCCTACTGCGATCAGGTGTAAAGTATCCCGCAACACTTCGGCCTGATCGAAAGGGTGGTGATGGACATCGGCGCGCGCCTGCAACTGGTCCGCAAATCCAAAGGCCTCAGCCAGCGCGAGTTGGCCAAGCGCGTGGGCGTCACCAACAGCACCATCTCGCTGATCGAACAGAACAAGGTCAGCCCCTCGGTCAGTTCGCTGAAGAAAGTGCTGGACGGCATCCCCATCTCGCTGGCCGACTTCTTCACCCTGGACCTGGCCATAGGCCTGCCCGACAGCCCGTTCTACACCGCCGCCGAACTGCCGGACGTGGGCAGCAACGGCATCCATTATTTCCTCGTCGGCCAGCACCGCCCGCAACGGCAGATGTGCATCCTGCGCGAGGTGATGCCGCCGGGCAGCGACACCGGCGACAGCATGCTGGCGCACGAAGGCGAGGAAGGCGGGGTGGTGGTCGAAGGCGAGGTCGAGGTCACCGTGGGCGACCAGATGCGCGTGCTGAGGGCCGGCGAAGGCTATTACTTCGAGAGCCGCGTACCGCATCGCTTCCGCAATGTCGGCCAGGAGGATGCGGTGATCTTCAGCGCGAACACGCCGGCGACGTTTTGATTCGATCGCCCCTCTCCCGTCGGGAGAGGGGTTGGGGTGAGGGTCCGGCGAGCCCATGATGGTCCGGGTGTCGCGGATTCCGCCGTACCCTCATCCGGCGCTTCGCGCCACCTTCTCCCGAAGGGAGAAGGGAAACAGCAGCATTCCTTTGGAGCCGCCATGAACGCACCCCGTACCCGAGAAGATTGGCAGTCGCTGGCCGGCGCCCTGACCCTCCGCACCCAGGCCTTCATCGACGGCCGCTACGTCGATGCCGCCGCCGGCAGGACGTTCGATTGCATCAGTCCCATCGACGGGCGCGTGCTGGGGCAGGTCGCGGATGGACAGGAAGAGGACATCGACCGCGCCGTCGCCGCCGCGCGCCGCAGCTTCGAGGCCGGCGGCTGGGCCAACGCGCGTCCCACCCACCGCAAGAAGGTGCTGCTGAAGTTCGCCCAGCTGATCGAGAAGCACGGCGACGAACTGGCGCTGCTGGAATCGCTGGACATGGGCAAGCCGGTGACCGATGCGCGCAACGTGGACATCGCCGCGACCATCCGCTGCATGGCCTGGACCGGCGAGGCGCTGGACAAGGTCTACGGCGAAATCGCCGCCACCGGGCAGAACGAACTGGGCCTGGTCACGCGCGAGCCGCTGGGCGTGGTCGGCGCCATCGTGCCGTGGAACTTCCCGCTGCTGATGGCGACGTGGAAACTGGCGCCGGCGCTGGCGATGGGCAATTCCATCGTGCTCAAGCCATCGGAGAAGTCGCCGCTCAGCGCGATCCGGCTGGCGGGGATCGCGATGGAAGCGGGCATCCCGGCGGGCGTGTTCAACGTTGTGCCGGGTTTCGGCAAGACCGCGGGCGAACCGCTGGCGCTGCACATGGACGTGGACGGCCTGGTCTTCACCGGCTCCACTGCGGTGGGCAAGCGCCTGCTGCAGTGCGCGGGCCTGTCGAACATGAAACGCGCCTACATGGAGTGCGGCGGCAAGAGCCCGAACATCGTCTTCGCCGACGCGCACGATCTCGACGCCGCGGCCAAGGCCGCCGCCGGCGGCATCTTCTACAATCAGGGCGAAGTCTGCACGGCCGCGTCGCGCCTGCTGGTGGAGCGCTCGATCAAGGACGCGTTCGTCGCCCGCGTGGTCGAGGCCGGCAAGGCGATGCGCCCGCGCCATCCGCTGGATCCCGGTGCGCCGATGGGCGCCATGGTCGACGAGGGGCAGACGCAGCGCGTGCTGGACTACATCGAGAAGGGCAAGGCCGAAGGCGCGCGTCTCGCGTTGGGCGGGCAACGCGCCAGCGTGGTGGAGGGTGGCTGCTACCTGGAGCCGACGGTGTTCGACGACGTCGCGCACGAGCACGCCATCTCGCGCGAGGAGATCTTCGGGCCGGTGCTGTCGGTGATCGCGTTCGACAACGAGGACCAGGCGCTGCGCATGGCCAACGACACCGAGTACGGCCTGGCCGCGGGCGTGTGGACGCGCGACATCAGCCGCGCGCACCGCGTGGCGCGCAAGCTGCGCGCGGGCAGCGTGTGGGTGAACTACTGGGACGGCGGCGACATGACCGCGCCCTTTGGCGGCTACAAACAGTCCGGCAACGGCCGCGACAAGTCGCTGCACGCCTTCGACAAATACACCGAGATCAAGGCGACCTGGATCAACCTCGATACCTGATCGGCGCGATGCCCCTGTAGGAGCGGCTTCAGCCGCGACCGCGAACCTTGAAGACCTTCAGGCTGCGGATTCACCCGGATCAACGCGGATAAAGTTTCTTGCCTTGATCCGCTTGATCCGCGTTGATCCGTGTCTTCCGCTTTTTGGGGCCCCGAGTTGCCTGTCGTCGCGCGATACCGGCAGCCATTGACGCGCGGTCGCGGCTGAAGCCGCTCCTACAGCCGCATCGGCGCCCCGGATGGCGGGCATGGGGCGCAGCCTTGGTGCGACATGCCAGGCCGGGACAAAGGATGGATCATGGCGGTGATGGCCGCGATGATGATCATCCTGCCCTTGTGGGAGCGACGTCAGTCGCGACGGATGGTCGGATAACGGCAACCGATCATCCGCCAACCGGGCCGCTGCGGCGCGTTCTTCACCCTGTATCCGTCCGGCCAACCTGCGCGCGCTCGCGACTAGTGCCGCCGCCATGAGGGCGGATCACCTGGGCTTGCTGTACCACAAGGCGTTCACGATGATCCAGCGGTCTTCGAACTTGCCCATGTGGAAATAGTCGACGAACCAGGGCGTTTCCAGCCGGACCGACGCCGCGTTGCCGGTGACGTCGAGCACGCGGCAGCTGCGGTCCCATTGCTCCTCCGGCGTCTTCAATACGCCCCGTTTGGTGAGCTCGACCAATTCCTCCTTCGACATGCGCCGCAGGCCGAGCCGTTCGTAGGGCGTATCGCCGATCACCGCGCGTTTGGCAAGGTCGGGATGCAATGCACGGGCGACGCGCTCCGGATCCGCCTCGAGCTGGCCGTCCACGTAATCGAAGCAGGTGGCTTCGATGGCGGCGAGGGTGGCCGGATCGACGTTCGCCGGCGCGGGAGCCGCCGTGCCGGCTGTCGCAAGAATCAGGGGGATCGCCCACATAAGATGCTCTGTCGTCAGGTTGTGTCGTGAATTAGGCAGAACGGGAAGACGGAAGTCTCCAGGCCATGCGATGAAGCGTTCCCGGCGCGCGCCAAGGAGTTGACCCTCCGGGAATCCAGGAGACTCGCCGGTGCGGATCGGGCCGCGCGGCGGGCCCCGCAGATCGTCGAGGGCGTAGGGTGCGCCCTGGCGCACCGCTTCTTGTCCATCATCCTCCGGGCGCGCTGCGGCGCGTTCGGCATCATGTTGGCGGATCGGTCGTCGGGGGCGCGGTGCGCCGGGGCGCACCCTACGGCAGAATCGGAGCCATTGCCCGAACCCGCCTGCCCATGACCGCGACCGTCGCCGCCACCGCCGCTCCCGCCAACTCGCCCCGCCGCGTGCTGTTCGCCAGCCTGATCGGCACCACCATCGAGTTCTTCGATTTCTACATCTACGCCACGGCGGCGGTCATCGTCTTCCCCAAGCTGTTCTTCCCGCAGAGCGATCCCACCACCGCCACGCTGCAGTCGTTCGCGACCTTCGCGCTGGCGTTCATCGCACGCCCGGTGGGTTCGGCGCTGTTCGGCCATTTCGGCGACCGCATCGGCCGCAAGGCCACGCTGGTGGCGGCGCTGCTGACGATGGGCCTGTCCACGGTCGCCATAGGCCTGCTCCCCACCTACGCGCAGATCGGCATCGTCGCGCCGGCCCTGCTGGCGCTGTGCCGGCTGGGGCAGGGCATCGGCCTGGGCGGCGAGTGGGGCGGCGCGGTGCTGCTGGCGACGGAGAACGCGCCGCCGGGCAAGCGGGCGTGGTACGGCATGTTCCCGCAACTCGGCGCGCCGATCGGCTTCCTCTGCTCGACGGGCATCTTCCTGCTGTTGACCGAGACGATGGGCGATGCGCAGTTCCTGGCCTGGGGCTGGCGCATCCCGTTCGTGGCCAGCGCGGCGCTGGTGTTCGTCGGCCTGTGGGTGCGGTTGAGGATCGCCGAGACCCCGGACTTCCAGAAAGCGCTCGACCGCGACGAGCGGGTCAGGGTGCCGATGTTCGACGTGGTCCGCAAGCATCCGCGCGCGCTGGTGGCGGGCACCTTCGCGCTGGTGGCGACCTTCGTGCTGTTCTACCTGATGACGGTGTTCGCGCTGAGCTGGGGCACGAGCAAGCTCGGCTACACGCGCGAGCACTTCCTGCTGCTGCAGATGATCGGCGTGCTGTTCTTCGCCGCCACCATCCCGGTCTCGGCCGTGTACGCCGACCGCTTCGGCCGCCGCCGCGCGATGGTCGTGGCGACGGTGGCGATCATCGTGTTCGGTTTCGCGTTCGCGCCGTTGTTCGAGTCGGGAAGCGACTGGGGCGTGCTGGCGTTCCTGGCGCTCGGGCTGGGCGCGATGGGGCTGACCTACGGGCCCTGCGGCACCATCCTGGCGGAGATGTTCCCCACCGCCGTGCGCTACACCGGCGCGTCGCTGGCGTTCAACCTGGCGGGCATCCTGGGCGCTTCGCCCGCGCCCTACATCGCCACGCGGCTGGGCGAAAGGTTCGGCCTGGCCTCGGTGGGATGGTACCTGGCCGGCATGGCCGCGCTGACGCTGCTGGCGCTGGGGCTGATACCGCGCCCGCGGCCGGCCGGCGTCAGCGGAACAGGCGCTTGACGGTGCGGCCGAGCCAGCCGCCCTGCTGGTGCTCGCGCACGAACCGGTTGAGGTGCCGCTTCACCGAATCCGCATAGGCCTTGTCGTCATTGCGGATGTGGTTGAACAGCCAGCGCGACAGCATGCCGCGCAGGTCGTCGACGATGTCCTCGCCGGCCTCGAAACGCATCCGGTATTCCGAGACGCGCTTGGTGAACACTTCGTGCACGCGCTTGTGCGCGGCGCTGAACGGATAGCCGGCCTCTTCCATCAGCTCCTCCTCGAAGGCGAAGTGGGAAAGGGTGTAGTCGACCAGCTCGTCGATCACCTCGGCCACGGCGAAGCGTTCCATCGACTTCTGCGTGACGTGCAACTGGTTGATCATCTCGACGATGCGACGGTGCTGGCCGTCGATGATCTCGATGCCGGTGTCCAGGTCTTCCTGCCAGATCAGCAGTGCCATGTGGATTTCCCCTGCCGGCGGATGCCGGAATGCGGGGGCAATCTAGGCACGGCGCATCGCACCGGCATTGATCCCGATCAATGCCGCGACCGGTTGTCGCAGGAAGCACGGCCGTGGGAGCGACGTGAGTCGCGACTTGAAGCAAAAAGACAATTGGGCACTGAACGGGGTGGACCGAGGCGGGTCGGATACGGCAAGGAGTTTTTCTCCGTTGCCTGCATCATGCCGCTCCGATCTGCCGGAACGTTCTGTTATTGCCGTCGCGACTCACGTCGCTCCCACAAGGTGGCCGTCAGCCGGTGGACACCACGCGGTTGCGTCCGCCGGCCTTGGCCAGGTACAGGCGACGATCCGCCTCGGTGAGCAGATGATTGAGCGTCTGCCCCGGGAAGCGGGTGCGGAACAGGCCGATGCTGACGGTCATGCGCAGCACCTTGCCGCCCACATCCACCTGCAGTGCCTCGATGCGCTGGCGCAGGTCCTCGAAGTACTCCACCGCTTCGCCTTCGCCCAGGTAGGGCACCAGCGCGCAGAATTCCTCGCCGCCGAAGCGGGCGATCAGGTCCTGTGCACCCGCATGCTGGGCGATGGTCTGGGCGACGGCCTTCAGCGCCAGGTCACCGGCCTCGTGGCCGTAGGTGTCGTTGATGTGCTTGAAGTGGTCGATGTCGACGATGGCGGCGGTCACCGCTTGCTGGCGGCCCAGGGTGTTGGGCAGCAGCGCATGGCATTCGGACAGGAAATGGCGGCGGTTCGGCAAGCCGGTCAGGAAATCGCGCGTGGCCAGGTCCTGCAGGGTGCCGATCAGTTCCAGCTGGTCGATGTTCTGCGAGACGCGGCAGAAGAATTCCTCGCGCGAGAATGGCTTGTGCAGGAAATCGTTGGCGCCGCTCTTCAGGAAGCGCGGCACCAGCGAGGCGTCGCTGGTGCCGGAGATGCCGATGATGGCGAGGTGGTCGCGCGCGTGGCGCGCGCGCAGGCGGCGGGTGAACTCGTGGCCCTTCATGCCCGGCATTTCCTGGTCCACGATGGCCAGGCGGATGTCCGGGTTGGCGTCCAGCACGGCCAGGCCGGCCTCGCCATCGGCGGCTTCCAGCACGCGGAAGCCGTACATCGCCAGCAGGGCGGCGGCGTGGGCGCGGGTCGAGCGCGAATCGTCGACGATCAGCGCGGCGATGCGGCGATTGCGTTCCAGCCGCTGCACCAGCCAGACCAGGTAATCGATGCTGCCGGGCGTGTTCTTCAGCACGTAGTCCACGATCTGCCGGCGCAGGATCTGCTGGCGCATCGCCTCGTCGTAGACGCCGCTCACCACCACCGTGGGCAGTTCGCGCGACAGGAAGAACTCCACCACCTCGTCGTGGCTGCCGTCGGCCAGCACCAGGCTGGTGACGACCATGAACCAGTCCTGCTGCTGTTCCAGCATCGTGCGCGCTTCGGTCAGCGTGGCGGCGTAGGCCACCGGCAGCGCCAGCTTCTGCTCGATGGCCTCGCCGATCAGCCGCGCGTGCGTGCGTGAGTTCTCCACTACCAGGATGCGCTGGGGGAGCGGGATGTTTCCTGTGGGGGCGGCAGGTGCGCGTAAGGGAGTCGGCATGCGTCGTGGGCGACGCTGCCGGGGCAACGCCGCAAAGGGACCATGACGGTTTATCGGCCGGCGCCCCTGGGACTTGAGAGCCGTGTCACGAAAATCGTTCCGCGGCGCCAGGGTTCACCAGAGCGCGTCGCGCAGCTTGTACCAGGCCATCGCGGCCACCAGCAGCGGTGTGCGCAGGGCGCGGCCGCCGGGGAAGGGGCGGTGCGGAATCTTCGCGAACAGGTCCAGCCGTTCGGACTGCCCCCGGATCGCCTCGGCGATCAGCTTGCCGGCCAAACCGGTGGCGATGACGCCATGGCCCGAGAAGCCCTGGGCGAAGTAGACCTGCGGGGTCAGCCGGCCCCAGTGCGGGGCGCGGTTCAGCGAGATGTCGATCATGCCGCCCCAGAGGTACTCGATGCCCACGTCGTGCAGTTGCGGGAACACGCGGCGCATCCGGCGCGTCATCACGCCGCGCAGGTTGGGCGGCGGCAGGGTGGAGTAGCTGGCGCGGCCGCCGAACAGCAGGCGGTGGTCGCGGCTGAGCCGGTAGTAGTCCAGCGCCCAGTTGGTGTCGGCCACCGCCATGTCGTTGCGGATCAGCGCGCGCGCGCGTTCCTCGCCCAGCGGCACGGTGGCGGCGATATAGGTGCCCACCGGCATCGCCCGCGATTCCAGTTCCGGCGCGATGCCGCGCAGCAGCGCGTTGCCGGCGATCACCGCGAAACCGCAGCGGACTTCGCCCTGGGCCGTCTTCAGCACCGGATGGCGGCCGCGCACCAGTTCGGTCACCCGCGAATGCTCGAAGATGCGCACACCGGCCGCCATCGCCGCGCGCGCCAGGCCCAGCGCGTATTCCAGCGGATGCAGGTGGCCGCTGTTGGGATCGTACAGCGCGCCCAGATAGCGGTCGCTGGCGAGCTGTTCGCGCAGACGTTCCCGGCTCCACCACTCCACCGGGTAGTCGTAGCGCGTTCCCAGCTCTTCCATCGCCGCCCGCAGTTCGCGCTCCTGCCGCGGCTTGATCGGTACCTGCGCGTGGCCGTCACGCCAGTCGCAGGCGATGCCGTGTCGGTCGATGCGGTCGCGCAGCCATCGCAGGCCTTCGCGCGACAGGTCGAACATCTTTCGCGCATCCGCGAAGCCGGCCAGCGCTTCCAGCTTCGCCTCGCCGCAACTGAAGCCGGCGATGGCCTGTCCGCCATTGCGTCCGGAGGCGCCCCAGCCGATGCGTTCGGCTTCCAGCACCACGACGCGGTAGCCGGCTTCGGCCAGTTCCAGCGCGGCGGACAGCCCGGTATAGCCGGCACCGAGGATGCAGACGTCCGCGTCGGTGCGGCCCTGCAGCGTCGGCTGCTCCGGCAGCGGGGTGGCGCTGGCGGCGTACCAACTGGGTGGGTAGCTACCGGAACTCATGCAGACCCCATTCCGTCGTTCCGGCGGCTTTCAACAGCCGAATGGCTGGTCAAGCCGGAATCCAGTGCCGTTGCGCTTGCTCCTGCCTGTCCTGTCGTCACAGTGGACAAGCAAAGGCGCTGGGTCCCGGCGTGCGCCGGGATGACGGTTGGGACATCACGGGTGGGGTAAGTCTGCACCGCATCGCACCGCTTGCAGGTGCCGGGCGTATTCCAACTGAGGGCAGGGGGGCGCTCATGCGTTCCCCACGCCGTCGTTCCGGCGCATACCGGAATCCAGTGTCTTTGCCTTTGCCCTTGCCTGTGCTGCCGTCCTTGCGGAGAGCAAAGGCGCTGGGTCCCGGCTTGCGCCGGGATGACGGTTGGGACATCACGGGTGGGGTAAGTCTGCACCGCATCGCACTGCCCGTGGGTACCAGGGGTATTCCAGCTGAGGTCAGAGGGAATGCTCATGCATTCCTCACGCCGTCGTTCCGGTGCATGCTGGAATCCCGTGTCTTTGCCTTTGCTTCTGACTTCGCTGCCGTCCATGCGGAGAGCATAAGGCGCTGGGTCCCGGCGTGCGCCGGGATGACGGTTGGGAAATCACGGGTGGGGCAAGTCCGCGCCGCATCACACCGCCCGCAGGTACCAGGCGTACTCCAGGTCGGTGACCTGGGTGTAGAAGCTGTGCATTTCCTTGAGCTTCTGCTGGCCGTAGATGTGGCGGAACGGTTCGCCGAACTGCTGGCTGATGAAATCGCTGGCCATGAAGTCGCGGATGGCGTCGCGCCAGAACGGCGTGCGGTTCTCGGTCTGCTCGTAGGCGTTGCCGACGATGGGCGGGCCAGGGTCGAAGCCGTTCTCGATGCCGTGCAGCATGCCGGCCAGCACGGCGGCGGCGACCAGGTAGACGTTGGCGTCGGCGCCGGCGATGCGGTGTTCGATGCGGGTGTTGGTTTCGTCGCTGTGCGGGATGCGCATCGCGACGGTGCGGTTGTTGTAGCCCCACACATCGTTGAGCGGCACGAACGCGTTCAACACGAAGCGGCGGTAGCTGTTGGCGTGCGGGGCGAACAGCAGCAGGCAGTCCTGGTCGCTGCGCTGCAGGCCGCCGATGGCGTGCCTGAGCGCGTCGGCCGGCGCGTCCGGCGACGAGGCGAAGATGTTGCGGCCGTCGCGGTCCAGCACGCTGGCGTGGATGTGCAGGCCGCTGCCGGCCTGTTCGGCGAACGGCTTGGCCATGAAGCTGGCCTGCAGCCCCTGCTGCTGCGCGACGGCCTTGATCGCGCGCTTCAGGTAGATGGCGTCGTCGCAGGCCAGCAGCGCGTCGTCGCGGTGCTTGAGGTTGATCTCGAACTGCCCCGGCGCGTATTCGGCCACCGCGGTGTCGGCGGGGATGCGTTGCGCGCGGCAGGCGGCGGCCACCGCGTCGGTGAAGCCGCGGTAGTCGTTCAGGTCTTCCATGTAGTAGACCTGCGTGCTGATGTTGCGCCGGCCGGTCGCCGGGTTGATCGAAGTGCGGGGGCGGCCGCTGTCGTCCAGGCGCTGGTCGAACAGGTAGAACTCCAGTTCCACCGCCACCACCGGCTTCAGCCCGCGCGCGGCGTAGCGGGCCAGCACGCGCTTCAATACTTCGCGCGGGTTGGCCTCGAACATGCCGCCCTGCGCGTCCTCCATGCTCAGCAGCAGTTGCGCGGCGGGACGCGGCGACCACGGCACCGTGCGCAGCGAACCCGCTACCGGCCTGCAGACCCGGTCCTCGTCGCCTATGTCGTAGCCCAGGCCGGTTTCCTCCACCGTGTTGCCGGTGATGTCGGTGGCGATCAGCGACATGGGCAGGCACACGCCGTCGCGGTAGACCTTTTCCAGCGCGTCGCGGGTGATGCGCTTGCCGCGCAGCAGGCCGTTCATGTCCGGCAGCAGCAGGTCCACCTGCTCGCAGCCGGAGATGCCCTGGAGGGTGCGGGCATCGTCGTCGGGCAGGACGGAAGCGGCGGGATCGAGGCGCATGGTGGCGTTCCGGAGGGCTGCGGGGCAGCTTAGCAGAGGGCAGGGCGCGTCAAGAATACTCAACGCCCGTGAGTGACGATAGTCGCGGAAATGCCCGAACTTGGTGCCGCCACGCACCAATCAGGCCCTTCAAGCGTCATTTCCATGGCGTGTGTTGTAAAAATAAAACGGCCGGGTTAACGTGCGGACAAGCCACCCGGGCTTCCCGCATGACCCGCCTGCCGCGGGTCGGTCTGCCGACCGACCACAAGCAAATCGGTGCCCACCCGTTCCTCGCCGTCGGCGAGAAGTATGTCCGCGCGGTGGTGGACGGCGCCGGTTGCCTGCCGCTGCTGGTGCCCACGCTGGAACCGGTGCTGCCGTTGCGCGAGGTGCTGGAAGGACTGGACGGCCTGCTGCTGACCGGCGCGGTCAGCAACATCGAGCCGCACCATTACAGCGACGAATCCAGCTACGAAGGCAACCTGCTGGACCCGCGCCGCGACGCCACCAACCTGCCGCTGATCCCGCTGGCCGTGGAGATGGGCGTGCCGGTGCTGGCGATCTGCCGCGGTTTCCAGGAAGCCAACATCGCCTTCGGCGGCAGCCTGTACCAGAAGGTGCACGAGCAGCCGGGCTTCATGGACCATCGCGAGGACAAGGATGCGCCGCTGGACGTGCAGTACGGGCCGGCGCACGACGTCGCGCTGGCGGCCGGCGGCCTGCTGGCGGGCATCGCCGGCACGGATGCGGCGACGGTCAATTCGCTGCATGGCCAAGGCCTGCGCCGGCTGGGCGAGGGACTGGCGGTGGAGGCCATCGCGCCGGACGGCCTGATCGAAGCGTTCCGCCGCGACGGACCGGCCTTCATGCTGGCCGTGCAGTGGCACCCGGAGTGGAGAGTCACCGAAAACCCGTTCTACCTGGGCCTTTTCAGGGCCTTTGGCGACGCCTGCCGCGCACGCGCGGCGCAACGACCTGCGATGTGAACCATGAGCCAGCGACAGCCCCAGCGAAAGAAGACCACGGCGGCCGAGCCGGCCGAAAGCTCGTTGCGACGGTGGCTGAAGGAGCGCCGCATCACCGAGGTGGAATGCCTGGTGCCCGACATCACCGGCAACGCGCGCGGCAAGATCATCCCGGCCGACAAGTTCAGCCACGACTACGGCACCCGCTTGCCGGAAGGCATCTTCGCCACCACCGTCACCGGCGATTATCCGGACGACTACTACGAACTGACCTCGCCGTCGGATTCGGACATGTTCCTGCGGCCGGACCCGGACACCGTGCGGATGGTGCCGTGGGCGACCGATCCCACCGCGCAGGTCATCCACGACTGCTACACCAAGGAAGGCAAGCCGCACGAGCTGGCGCCGCGCAACGTGCTGCGCCGCGTGCTGGCCGCCTACGAGAAGGAGGGCCTGCGCCCGGTGGTGGCGCCGGAGCTGGAATTCTTCCTGGTGCAGAAGAACACCGACCCGGATTTCCCGCTGCTGCCGCCGGCCGGCCGCTCGGGGCGCCCGGAGACCGCGCGCCAGTCGTATTCCATCGACGCGGTGAACGAGTTCGACCCGATCCTCGACCTGATGTACGACTACTGCGAGGCGATGGAACTGGACGTGGACACGCTGATCCACGAATCCGGCGCCGCCCAGCTGGAGGTCAACTTCACCCACGACGATGCACTGTCGCGCGCCGACCAGGTGTTCCTGTTCAAGCGCACCATGCGCGAGGCGGCGATGCGCCACGGCGTGTACGCTACCTTCCTGGCCAAGCCGATGGAGAACGAGCCGGGCAGCGCCATGCACATCCACCAGAGCCTGGTGGACATGAAGAGCGGCCGCAACGTCTTCACCGGCAAGACCGAAGGCAAGTCCAGCAAGCTGTTCGCGCACTACCTGGGCGGCCTGCAGAAGTACGTGCCGATGGCGATGGCGTTCTTCGGCCCCAACGTCAATTCCTATCGCCGGCTGGCGCTGGGGCAGGTGGCGCCGATCAACGTGCAGTGGGGCTACGACAACCGCACCTGCGGCCTGCGCGTGCCGATGGACACGCCGGAGAACATGCGCGTGGAAAGCCGCTTCGCCGGCTCCGACGCCAATCCCTACCTGGCCATGGCCGGCACGCTGGCCTGCGGCCTGCTGGGCATCCGCGAACAGCTCAAGCCGACCGAACCGCTGGCCGGCAGTGCGCAGGATTTCGGCTTCGAGCTGCCGCGCTCGCTGGGCGAGGCGCTGGACCAGTTGGAAGCCTGCAAGCCGCTGCAGGAGCTGATGGGCGCCCGCTTCGTGCGCGCCTACGTGTCGGTGAAACGCAAGGAATACGAGACCTTCTTCCGCGTGATCAGTTCGTGGGAGCGGGAATTCCTGTTGTTGAACGTCTGAATGCTGTTCCCTTCTCCCTCTGGGAGAAGGTGGCGCGAAGCGCCGGATGAGGGTTCGGCGAAACCATGATGGTTCGCCTCGACGATTCCGCCGGACCCTCACCCCAACCCCTCTCCCGGTGGGAGAGGGGCTCGAATCAATGGAGCCTACATGACCCGACTCGACACCCGCACCTTGCAACAGCTCGACGCCGAGCATCACCTGCACCCGTTCAACGACAATGCCGCGTTGGCGAAGAGGGGCACGCGCATCCTGACCCGCGGCGAGGGTTGCTATGTGTGGGACGCCGAGGGCAACCAGCTGCTCGACGCCTTCGCCGGGCTGTGGTGCGTCAACATCGGCTATGGCCGCAGGGAGCTGGGCGAGGCCGCGTCGAAGCAGATGACGCAGTTGGCCTACTACAACAGTTTCTTCCAGTGCACGACGGAGCCGACCATCCAGTTGGCCGCCAAGCTGGCGGAACTGGCGCCGGGCGACCTCAACCATTCCTTCTTCGTCAATTCCGGTTCCGAGGCCAACGACACCATCCTGCGGATGGTGCGGCATTTCTGGGCGGTGCAGGACCAGCCGCGGAAGAACATCTTCATCGGCCGCCACGACGGCTACCACGGCACCACCATGGCCGGCGCCAGCCTGGGCGGCATGAAGGGCATGCACAAGCAGGGCGGGCTGCCGATCCCGGACATCCACCACATCGATCCGCCGTTCTGGTTCGCCGACGGCGGCGACCTGGGCGAAGACGAGTACGGCCTGGTCGCCGCGCGCCGGCTGGAGCAGAAGATCCTGGAACTGGGGCCGGAACGCGTGGCCGCCTTCATCGGCGAGCCCATCATGGGCGCCATCGGCGTCTACATTCCGCCCAGGACCTACTGGCCGGAGATCGAGCGCATCTGCCGCCAGTACGACGTGCTGCTGGTGGCCGACGAAGTGATCTGCGGCTTCGGCCGCACCGGCGAGTGGTTCGGCTCGCAGTACTTCGGCTTCCAGCCCGACATCATGCCGGTGGCCAAGGGCATCACCTCCGGCTACATCCCGCTGGGCGCGGCGATGTTCAACGACCGCGTGGCGAAGGTACTGAAGGAGCAGGGCGGCGAACTGGCGCATGGCGCCACGTATTCCGGCCATCCGGTCTGCGCCGCGGTGGCGCTGGAGAACATCCGCATCCTGCAGGACGAGAAGATCGTCGAGCGCGCGAAGAACGAGGTCGCCCCGTACCTGGCCCAGCGCTGGGCCGAGCTGGGCGAGCACCGCATCGTCGGCCAGGCGCGCATCGCCGGCATGGTGGGCGCGCTGGAACTGGTGCCCGACAAGCGCAAGCGCGCGTTCTTTCCCGAGCGTGGCACGGTCGGTCCGCGCTGCCGCGACCACGCGCTGAGCAACGGGTTGATCCTGCGCGCGACCTGGGACGCCATGCTGCTGTCGCCGCCGCTGATCATCACCCGTGCGCAGGTGGACGAACTGTTCGAGAAGACATGGAAGGCGCTCGATGCCACCGCGGAGGACCTGGGCCTGTAGCCGTCGCCGGCCATCGGAAGTGTGAGGCCGCCGGGTGCCTCACGCGGCGGTACCCGGGCGTATGATGGCCGCATCCCTTCCCCCTTCGCTCCTGGAGAGAACGAGATGATGAAGCTGAAAACCCTGACAGTCGTACTGGCCGCCTGCGTGCTGGCCGCCTGTGGCGGAAAGGACGACCAGGCCGCGGGGTCGTCCAAGAGCCTCAACGTCTACAACTGGTCCGACTACATCGCCGAGGACACGCTGCCCAACTTCGAGAAGGCCACCGGCATCAAGGTCACCTACGACGTGTTCGACAGCGACGAAATGGTGGAGACCAAGCTGCTGGCCGGCTCCAGCGGCTACGACGTGGTGGTGCCGTCGCTGAGCTTCCTGGGGCGGCAGATCCAGGCCGGCGTGTTCCTGCCGCTGGACAAGTCCAGGATCCCCAACCTGCAGAACCTCGACCCGGAAATGCTCAGGCGCATCGCGCTGCAGGACCCGGGCAACCAGTACGCGGTGCCGTACCTGTGGGGCACCAGCGGTATCGGCTACAACGTGGACAAGGTGCAGGCCATCTTCGGCGACACCGACGTGGTCGACAGCTGGGACGTGGTGTTCAAGCCGGAGAACGCGGCCAAACTGAAGGATTGCGGCATCACCGTGCTGGACACGCCGTCGGAATTGATCCCGATCGCGCTGAACTACCTGGGCGAGGACCCGCACAGCTTCGATCCGGCGGTGATCGACAAGGCCGCCGCGCTGCTGAAGGGCATCCGCCCGTACATCCGCAATTTCCATTCGTCCTCGTACATCAACGACCTGGCCAACGGCGACGTCTGTCTGGTGGTGGGCTGGTCCGGCGACATCATCCAGGCGCGCGACCGCGCCGCCGAGGCGGGCAACGGCGTCGATGTGGCCTATTCGATCCCGAAGGAAGGCGCGCCGCAGTGGTTCGACATGCTGGCGATCCCCAAGGACGCGAAGAACGTCGACAACGCCTACGCCTTCATCAACTACCTGCTGGAACCGGAAGTGGCCGCGGCCAACACCAACTACGTGACCTATCCCAATCCGGTGCCGGCGTCCAAGCCGATGGTGGATGAAGAGATCCGCGACGACACCAGCATCTATCCACCCGCCGAAGTGGACGCCAAGCTGTTCACCTTCGCGGTGCTGCCGCCGGAAGTGGACCGCCAGTACACGCGCATCTGGACCGAACTCAAGACCGGTCGTTGAGTAGAGGACAGGACGCGGCGGCGCGCCCGCCGCGTCGGCAACGAAAGTAAAGTGGCGCAGTCCCGGCAGACGGCCGGGACCGTGGCACGGGGGAGGGGAAAGGGGAGTACGCCGGCAAGGAACAGGCCATTGGATCGACAGCAAGCCTGGGTGTCTGCCAAGGCAGCGCCAGGACCCATCAAGCAGCCCTTGCGGCCCGAAAGGAGAGAGATTGATGAAACTGCGCGTTTTGGCGACCACCCTGGCCCTGTGTACGCTGGCCGCCTGCGGCGGAAAGTCCGGCGGCGATGGCGCCGCCGCTGGCGGCGGCAAGCAGGTCAACGTCTACAACTGGTCGGACTACATCGCCGACGACACCATCCCCAACTTCGAGAAGGCCACCGGCATCAAGGTGACCTACGACGTCTTCGACAGCAACGAGGTGCTGGAGACCAAGCTGCTGGCCGGCTCCAGCGGCTACGACGTGGTGGTGCCGACGCTGAACTTCCTCGGCCGGCAGATCCAGGCGGGCGTGTTCCTGCCGCTGGACAAGAGCAAGATCCCCAACTACGCCAACCTCGACCCGGCCGTCATGCAGCGGCTGGAGAGCCAGGATCCCGGCAACGAGTACGCCGTCCCCTACATGTGGGGCACCACCGGCATCGGCTACAACGTGGACAAGGTGAAGGCCGTATTCGGCGACACCGACATCGCCAACAGCCTGGACATCGTGTTCAAGCCGGAGAACGTCGCCAAGCTGAAGGATTGCGGCGTCACCCTGCTGGACACGCCCTCGGAAATCATCCCGATCGCGCTGAACTACCTGGGCGAGGATCCCAACAGCACCGATCCGGCGACGATCGACAAGGCCGCCGCGCTGCTGAAGACCATCCGCCCGCACATCGCCAACTTCCACTCCTCGCAATACATCGACGCCCTGGCCAACGGCGACACCTGCCTGGTGATCGGTTGGTCCGGCGACATCATCCAGGCCCGCGACCGCGCGGCCGAGTCGGGCAACGGCGTCGACATCGCCTACGCCATCCCCAGGGAAGGCGCGCCGCAGTGGTTCGACATGCTGTCCATTCCCAAGGACGCCAAGAATGTCGACAACGCCTACGCCTTCATCAACTACCTGCTGGACCCGCAGGTGATGGCCGACAACTCCAACTTCATCAGTTTCCCCAATGCCGTTCCCAAGGCGAAGGCGTTGATGGACAAGAGCATCACCGAGGACCCGACCATCTATCCGCCGGCCGATGTGGAAGCCAAGCTGTTCACGTTCGCCATCATCCCGCCGGAAGTGGATCGCCAGTACACCCGTATCTGGACGGAACTGAAGACCGGAAAGTAAGCGCGGGGGCAGGCAAAGGGCGGGCCGCGCCTCCGGCGTTGCGGGGGAGATAGGCAAGCCTGTTCTCTTCCCGCAACCCGTGCGGCTTCGCTTCCCCACGGCCCGCGCAGCGGGCGACTTCACCATCTGGATGAGACTCACATGGCGGCAGAACAGGGCAACGGCACCAGCAAGGACACGGCGCAGAACGGCAAGGACGGCGCCGAGGGTTACCTGCGCATCGTGGACGTGCGCAAGGAGTTCGACGGCTTCGTCGCCGTCGACGACACCAACCTGAGCATCCGCAAGGGCGAGATCTTCGCGCTGCTGGGCGGGTCGGGCAGCGGCAAGTCCACGCTGCTGCGCTGCCTGGCGGGGTTCGAGAAACCGACCGCTGGCAAGATCTACCTTGACGGGCAATTGCTCAACGACCTGCCGCCGTACGAGCGGCCGATCAACATGATGTTCCAGTCGTACGCGCTGTTCCCGCACATGACGGTGGAGCAGAACATCGCCTTCGGCCTGAAGCAGGATGGGCTGTCGAAGGACGCGATCAGGAAGCGCGTCGAGGAGATGCTGGCGCTGGTGCAGCTGGGCAAGCTGGCCAAGCGCAAGCCGCACCAGCTGTCCGGCGGCCAGCAGCAGCGCGTGGCGCTGGCGCGCTCGCTGGCCAAGGGGCCGAAGATGCTGCTGCTGGACGAGCCGATGGGCGCGCTGGACAAGAAGCTGCGCTCGCAGATGCAGCTGGAGCTGGTCAGCATCATCGAGAAGTCGGGCGTGACCTGCGTGATGGTCACCCACGACCAGGAAGAGGCCATGACCATGGCCACCCGCATCGCGCTGATGGACCAGGGCTGGATCCGCCAGGTCGGCACGCCGGACGAGATCTACGAACAGCCCACCAGCCGCTTCGCCGCCGAGTTCATCGGCTCGGTGAACCTGATCGACGGCGTGGTGGAGGAGGACGAGGCCGACTACGTCACCATCCGTTCGCCGCAGTTGCCGGTGCCGGTCTACATCGGCCACGGCATTTCCGGCTTCGAAGGGCAGGAGGTGTCCTTCGCCGTGCGCCCCGAAAAGCTGGGCATCGGCAAGCAGGAGCCTGACCAGCAGTACAACAAGGCCAAGGGCGTGATCGAGGACATCGCCTACTTCGGCAGCCACTCGGTCTACCACGTGCGGTTGCCCAGCGGTTACAAGTTCATGGCCAACTTCGCCAACGTGCAGCGCTGGGCCAGCGAAGGCCTGACCTGGAACGACGAAGTCTGGGTGTGGTGGGGCGACAACGACGGCGTGGTGCTGACGTCATGAACATCAAATCCCTGAAGAAACTGCTGCCGGGGCCGCGCTGGGGCCTGATCTCGGTGCCCTACGTGTGGTTGCTGCTGTTCTTCGCGATCCCGTTCCTGATCGTGCTGAAGATCTCGTTCTCCAAGCTCGCCATCGCGATGCCGCCGTACACGCCGATCATGGAGTACCTGGACAACGCGCTGACGATGAAGTTGAACCTGAGCAACTACGTCGCGCTGTTCACCGACTCGCAGTACGTCCAGGCCTATCTCAGCTCGATCAAGATCGCGGCCATCTCCACCTTCCTGGCGCTGCTGATCGGCTATCCCATCGCCTACGTCATCGCCAAGCTGCCGCCGTCCTCGCGCAACATCGCGATGATGCTGGTGGTGCTGCCGTCGTGGACCTCGTTCCTGATCCGCGTGTACGCGTGGATAGGCATCCTGAAGAACAACGGCCTGATCAACAACCTGCTGATGAAGATCGGCGTCATCGACGAGCCGCTGCAGATCCTCTACACGCCGATGGCGGCGTACATCGGCATCGTCTACTGCTACCTGCCGTTCATGGTGCTGCCGCTGTACACCAACCTGGTGAAGCACGACAACCGCCTGCTGGAAGCGGCCTACGACCTGGGCGCCAAGCCGTGGCAGGCGTTCTTCCGCATCACCCTGCCGCTGTCCAGGGCCGGCATCATCGCCGGCTGCATGCTGGTGATGATCCCGGCGGTGGGCGAGTTCGTCATTCCCGAGTTGCTGGGCGGGCCGGACACGCTGATGATCGGCCGCGTGCTGTGGGGCGAGTTCTTCAACAACCGCGACTGGCCGGCCGCCTCGGCGGTGGCCATCGTCATGCTGATCCTGCTGCTGATCCCGATCCTGATCTTCAACCGGGTCCAGCAGCGCGAGATGGAAGGGAGGCTGACATGAGCCGGCTGCGCCAGCGCGCCACCACCTGGACCATCCTGGGGCTGGGCTTCGCCTTCCTCTACGTGCCGGTCGTCATCCTGATGGTGTACTCGTTCAACGAGTCGCGCCTGGCCACGGTGTGGTCGGGCTTCTCGTTCAAGTGGTACGGCGAACTGTTCCGCGACAAGCAGATGCTGCAGGCGGCGTGGATCAGCATCAAGGTGGCGTTCTGGACCGCCACCGCGGCGGTGGTGCTGGGCACGATGGCGGCGCTGGTGATGACGCGGATGCGCCGTTTCCCCGGCAAGACGCTGTTCGGCGCGCTGATCACCGCGCCGCTGGTGATGCCGGAAGTCATCATCGGCCTGTCGATCCTGTTGATGTTCGTCTCGCTGGGCCAAGTGGTCGGCCTGCAGCCGCGCGGCATCCTGTCGATCTGGATCGCGCACGTCACCTTCACCCTGGCCTTCGTCACCGTGGTGGTGTCCTCGCGCCTGTCCGAGCTGGACAAGTCGCTGGAAGAGGCGGCGATGGACCTGGGCGCCAACCGGATCAAGGTGTTCTTCCTGATCACCTTGCCGATCATCGCGCCGGCGCTGGTGTCGGGCTGGCTGCTGGCGTTCACGCTGTCGCTGGACGACGTGGTGATCGCCAGCTTCGTCGCCGGCCCCAACTCCACCACGCTGCCGATGAAGGTGTTCTCGTCCGTGCGGCTGGGCCTGAGCCCGAAGATCAACGCACTGGCCACACTGATGATCCTGGTCGTGTCGCTGGCCGCGCTGCTGGGCTGGTGGCTGATGTACCGCGAGGAGAAGCGCCGCCAGCGCGACATGCAGCTGGCCTTGCAGGAGAACGGCTGAGCGCTCTCGCGGAATGGATATCCTTGTGGGAGCGACGCGAGTCGCGACGGGCGCTCCCGGTAAAGCCCCATCGCGACTCACGTCGCTCCCACAACGGGGATTCACGCATGCCTGGAACAGAAGGTTGCGCCATTCGCCGTTCCTAAGCGGTACCGTCGGTGCCATCTTGTCGGCAGCCAAGAGGAATCGCCATGAATATCGTCAATGAATCCATCCCCGCCCGCGTGATCCGCAAGGTGCGCGGCCGCGCCACGTCCGACGGCGCCGGCGTCAAGCTGACGCGCGTGATCGGCGGCCCCGACCTGCCGGACCTGGACCCGTTCCTGCTGCTGGACGAGTTCGGCACCGACCAGGCAGAGGACTACATCGCCGGCTTCCCCGAGCATCCGCATCGCGGCTTCGAGACCGTCACCTACATGCTGGACGGGCGCATGCGCCACCGCGACAACCACGGCAACGAAGGCCTGCTGACGCCGGGCGCGGTGCAGTGGATGACCGCGGGCCGCGGCCTGATCCATTCGGAAATGCCGGAGCAGGAATCCGGCCGCATGCGCGGCTTCCAGCTGTGGGTCAACCTGCCGTCGCGCGAGAAGATGACCGCGCCGAAGTACCAGGAGTTCGCCCCCGACCATATTCCGGTGGCGCATCCGGCCACGGGCGTGGAAGTGAAGGTCATCGCCGGCACCGTCGGCGACACCGTCGGCCCGATTTCGCAGCCGGCCACCGATCCGGTCTACCTGGACATCGCGCTGCAACCGGGCCACGCCTGGCAGTACCGCTTGCCCGAAGGCCACAACGCCTTCGCCTACGTGTTCGAGGGCGCGGTGACGGTGGGCGATGGCGATGAGGCGCGCGCGCTGGAAACGCACGAGATGGGCGTGCTGGGCGGCGGCGATGGGCTTTCCGTGCGTGCCGGCAGCCAGTCCGCGCGGCTGATCCTGGTGGCGGGCCGCCCGCTGCGCGAACCGGTGATGCGCCACGGCCCGTTCGTCATGAACACCCGGCAGGAACTGATGCAGGCCTTCGTCGATTTCCAGGAAGGGCGGTTCTGACGGTGTCCCCGGGGCCGGACCGGCCCCGGCCAGAGAGTTTTCAGCGGCCGGCGGACAGCAGCGTGGCGCTGGTGGCGCTGACATCCAGCTGTTGCGCCAGTGCGCGCAGCGAGGCCAGTTCCGTGGGCGACTCGGCGTCGATCCAGACCTGCGCGTACTGGTCCTTGCCCAGTTTCACCACAGTGATGCGCCGCGATTCCATGCCGGGGATCTCACGGCCGCCCAGGTCCGGCCGATACCAGTACATCCCGCGGCCGGAGAAGTTGCCTTCCTCCGCGCGCAGGGAGCGTTCCAGGCTGATCTTGGGGTCGCGCGCGGTCAGCATCACGTTGAGTACCTGGCGGCCGTCGGCGGTGACCGCCTTGCAGGCGATGAAGCTGCGGTCGACGCGCTGCTCCCATTGCAGCCCGGCGCTGTCGGGCAGGGTGGGGCACGGCGGTGTCTGCTGCGCCCACGCGGACGCGGACAGGCACGACAACAGCAGGCAAAGCACGGGCAAGGTCTTCATGAGGCATCCCCTGGACAATCGCCACGCGTGGCAGATGGTTGGTGCAGGCTTCACTACGGACCGTCGTGGATGACCCCTCGCGGGTCCGGACCGCTCGCCTCCCCAGGCGTTCCACGGCGCTCCCTGCCGGTTTCCCGTCCGGCAGACGACCCGACCATAGTCCATGCTGCACTGCAAGGCAACCGGCCCGTCGGGCAGGACGGACCGTGCCACGGCAAGGCCCGACCCGCTGCCGGGCCGGGCCATCGGGGGATCAGTCCCTGTCGCGGCCCAGCCAGCCGTAGAGCATGCCGCCGATCAGGCCGCCGAGGATCGGCGCCAGCCAGAACAGCCACAACTGGCCGATGGCGGCGGGGCCGGCGAACAACGCCACGCCGGTGGAGCGGGCCGGGTTCACCGAGGTATTCGTCACCGGGATGCTGATCAGGTGGATCAGCGTCAGCGCCAGGCCGATGGCGATCGGGGCGAAGCCCGTCGGCGCGCGGCCATGCGTGGAACCCATGATGACGATCAGGAAGAACGCGGTCAGCACCACCTCGGTCAGGAACGCTGCCGCCACCGAATAGCCGCCCGGCGACATCGCGCCGTAGCCGTTGCTGGCGAACACGCCCGCCGCGTTCGGGTCGGGACTGAAAGTGCCGGTGCCCTGCGCGATCTGCAACAGGATGAAGCCGGCCGCGATGCCGCCGACTACCTGCGCCGCCACGTACGGCACCAGTTCCCGGGCCGGGAAGCGGCCGCCGGCCCACAGGCCGAAGCTGACCGCCGGGTTGAAATGGCCGCCGGAAATATGGCCGAACGCATAGGCGCCGGTCAGCACGGTCAGGCCGAACGCCAGCGCCACGCCCAGGTAGCCGATGCCGAACTGATACCCGTCCGCACCGACGACGTGGGCCGCCAGCACCGCGCTGCCGCAACCGCCCAGCACCAGCCAGAACGTCCCCAAAAACTCGGCCGTGAGTTTCTTCGCAAGACTCATTGGAACCCCCATGCGTTGAATGGCACCGCCGGCTGGCGGTGTCGGCAACATAGCGGAACCGGGTCACAAAAAGTGTTTGCTTTGCGTTATGTCGTCGCGATCCGGGCGCTAATGGGAGACGTCTCACGATCACGCCCGGGCGGCAGGCGCCGCGCCATCGTCCCCGCGATCAGCGCTCCGGCAGCGGGATGAACTCGGTCTCGCCCGGGATCCGGCCGAAGCGGCCGTCCAGCCAGTCCTGCTTGGCCTGCTCGATGCGCTCCTTCGAACTGGACACGAAGTTCCACCACATGTGGCGCGGCGCATCCAGCGGCTCGCCGCCCATCAGCAGCCCCTTCACCGGCGTCTTCGCTCGCAGCACCGGACGGCTGCCGCGGTCGAAGACGACCAGGTGCTTTTCCGGGATGTCCGCGCCGTCCACCTGCGCATCGCCCTCCAGCACGTAGAGCGCGCGCTCCACGTGCCCCGAATCGATCTCCAGCTCGGCATCCGGTTGCAGGTCGACGGCGACGTTGAAGGTGCCGCTGAACACCTTCACCGGCGACTCCTCGCCGTAGGCCGTGCCGGCGATCACGCGCAGGCGTGCGCCATCGCGTTGCAGCTCCGGCAGGGCGGCGGCGGCGTGGTGGTGGAATTCCGGCGCGACTTCCTCGAACGATTTCGGCAGCGCCACCCAGGTCTGCATGCCGTGCACATCGTGCCGGCCGGTGCGCACGTCCACCGGCGTGCGCTCGGAATGGGCGATGCCGCGGCCGGCGGTCATCCAGTTGACGTCGCCCGGCGCGATCACCTGTTCCGAACCCAGCGTGTCCTTGTGGTTGATCGCGCCGGACCAGAGGAACGTCACCGTCGCCAGCCCGATGTGCGGGTGCGGCCGCACGTCGATGCCGCGGCCCGGCTCGAACACCGCCGGCCCCATGTGGTCCACGAACACGAACGGCCCCACGCTGCGGGCCTGCAGGCTGGGCACCGCGCGGCGCACGTTGAAGCCGCCGCCGAGGTCGTGCACGCGGGGAGAGATGATCGTGGTCATGGCGTGTCCTCCGTCTGAGGGGAAAGCATGGCATGGGCAAGAGCGTTCTCCGACGACGATACGGAAACGATCCGTTGCACGTCATCCCCAATCGGAGGCATGCGGGGGCGCCAATGGCCATGTCCGCACGCCCTGTAGGAGCGCCCTTGGGCGCGATGCTTTTCGACCGGAACAAAAACGCAACAGCATCGCGCCCAAGGGCGCTCCTACAAGGGGCCGGGTTGAGCCGGTCCGGCGATCGGCCGGCCTCAGCCGAGCAGGTCGCCGCGCCGCGAGGCGATCCGGTCCGCCAGCCGCGTGGGTTCGGGCAGCCGGTAGCCGCGCAGCGTGCGCAGCACCCAGTCCACCGCGCTGTCCATCGAGACGCGATGGCCGGGCGAGACGACCAGCGGATTGCAGCGCGCCTTGCTGCGCAGCATCCAGCCGATCCGCTCGCCCCGGTGGATCAACGCGGTGCGATCGCCGGGCGACGGGCCGGGCGCCTCATGGCGGCCGCACAGCACCTTCTTCGCCACGCCGATGGCCGGCAGGCCCGTGGCCACGCCGAAGTGCGCGGCGATGCCCAGCCGGCGCGGGTGCGCGATGCCCTGGCCATCGACGAAGACCAGGTCGGGCACGTGCGGCAACCGATCCAGCGCCGCGAGCAGGGCGGGCAATTCGCGGAAACTCAGCAGGCCGGGCACATAGGGCATCGTGGTGTCGACGCGCGCCACTTCGGACGCGACGGGCAGCAGGCTTTCCGCATCGAGCAGCACCGCTGCGGCGCGGGTGATGGCGCCTTCCTGCTCGAATCCCACATCGAAACCGGCCAGCCAGCGCGGCGGATCGGCGAAGTCGTCGCGCAGGACGACCTGTTCCGCGAGCTGGCGTTGCAGGCGCTTGGCATCCTCGATGCTGCCGTCCCAATCGCCGAATCCGCGGTTCATGGGCCGGGCGCGCCGTATGCCTGCACGTCCAGCGTGGTCCGGCCGTCCTTGTCGATGCGCACGATGGACAGGCGGTCGTACTCGGTGTCGTCCATCGGCTCGGTCGGGCAGTCGCACAGGGACGCCACCAGCTCCGGCACGGTATTGCTGTGGCCGACCACCAGCACGGTGCCGCGGCCGTGCTGCCGCTTCCAGCGTGCGGCGGATTCCGCGGCCGGTCCCCGGGAGTAGTAGGCGGAAACCGGCAGGCCGTGCGCGTCGGCGGTGGGCTGGCCGGTCTGCTGCGTGCGCCGGAACTCGGTGGCGTACACGGCCGTCACGGGTTCGCCGCGCAGCCGCTGGGCAAGCTTCACCGCGCGCGCCTGGCCGGTCGCGGAGAGGTGGGGGTCGTCGGGATCGTCGGTGGCCTTCTCGGCATGCCGCACGACGATGAAGGTCACGCCCGTATCGCGGTCGGCGGCGGGCCGTGTCGTGCCGCAGGCCGATGCCAGCAACGCCGGCAGCAGGACGCAGGGGAAACGGAGGGCGTGGAAGGCGCGCATCATCGGAGCCACGTGGAGTGCAGGGGCGTGAGCCTGCAACGGCTTGCGCCATGGTGCAAGCCGTTGCGGCGCGAAGGTACGATAAGCGCCCATGCGTGAAGGCGGAGGCAGGATGCGCACGTGGCCGACGTGAAATACGGTTTGTGCTGCGCGCGGCGAACGCGCAAGGAGGCTTGCCGTTGCCGAAGGGTTGAAGGTCAGCGGTCCAGCGGACTGAGTGCGCCGCCGGCGCCGCGGTTGAGCACGTGCGTGTAGATCTGTGTGGTCGCGACGTCCTTGTGCCCCAGCAGTTCCTGGATCGTGCGTATGTCAGTGCCGGCCTCCAGCATGTGCGTCGCGAAACTGTGCCGCAGCACGTGCGGCGTGACCGGCTTGTCGAGTCCCGCGCGCTGCGCCGCGCGCCCGACCGCGCGTTGCAGTACGTTCTCGTCCAGATGGTGGCGCTTGAGGCGGCCGTCGCGCGGATCGACACTGCGGCGCCGGGCCGGGAATACGTACTGCCACGCCAGCGCGCGCGAGGCGCTCGGGTACTTGCGCGCCAGCGCGTGCGGCAGCGCGACTTCGCCGAACCCGTGCGACAGATCGTCCTCGTGCAGGATGCGCACGGCGTCCACCTGCCGCTGCAGCGCATCGCGCAACCTGGCGGGCAGGATCGTCCGTCGGTCCTTGCCACCCTTGCCGTCGCGCACCGTGATCTCGTTGCGAGCGAAGTCCACGTCCTTCACCCGCAGGCGCAGGCATTCCATCAGCCGCAGGCCGCTGCCGTACAGCAGCCCGGCCATCAGCCAATCGCGTCCCGACAGCTGGCCCAGCAGCCTGTCTGTTTCCGTGCGCGACAGTACGACGGGCAGCCGCGGCGTGCGCTTGGCGCGCACCACGTTCTCCATCCACGGAAGATCCAGTGCCAGCACGTCCCGGTACAGGAACAGCAGCGCCGACAGCGCCTGGTTCTGGGTGCTGGGCGCGACGTGGTCGCGCAGCGCCAGTTTCGACAGGAAGGCCTCCACCACCTTGCCATCCATCTCCCTGGGGTGGCGCATTCCACTCTCTCGGATATACCGGCGAATCCAGTACAGGTACGCTTGCTCCGTCCGCAAGCTGTAGCGTTTGAGCCGCATCCTGGTGCGAACTTCGTTCAGCAGCCGCGGCCGGGGCGGCGCTGCATCCGTACCGGATATCGCCGCGGACTTGCCGTGATATTGCATATCGGGGCCTTCTTGCCGGATAACCCGGAAATCTCCCCGGTCCATTCCCCGTCCGCTATCGGTGGAAACCCTTGATCCGTGTAGGAAATCCCTGATTGACGGCCGGCATCCGCCGATGCAAAGTCGGCACTATGCCCCGCTAAGGGGTCTAATTGTAGTTAGGCGGCATGGAAATCCCTCAGGCTCTTTGGCGGTTCCCTACAGCAGCAGCAATTGCTGGCTTGGCCCGTAGATTTGAGTTCACCGTTCACCCCCAGATGCAGGATTCGGAGTGTGAGCTCGCGAACCCGGGAAGAATCGACGAGTTCTTGGCGGCCTATGAGCAGAGCGACCTATCGGACGATGAACTGTTTCTTCTCATGGAGATTGTGCTCAACTCATTCGAGTTCTCTGACACGCCCCTTGCCGATCATCCAGGCTGGAGTCGGACACTGCACTTGCTCGAATCCAACATAGGCAGACATATCTACTCGATCCTCTATTTCGCCGATCCCGAAAGTGACTGGCGTATTGGTCAAGACCTGCGTTTACTGGCTTCAGAGTATGGAGATTCCTTCGGCTTGCCGCCTAACAATTCATTCAAGCCGAACCCGCTTCGCGGGTCGGCTTAATTCAGGCGTTAGAGGTCACAGATGAGTCAGTCGGGATGCGAGAAATGCCAGAGCGGGGTCTACTCCGGCGAGTATTCGCTGTTTGAGGGTGGCAGCGCCCAACCTGCTCGCGTCGCCGACTCCCCCACAGCACAAGCCCAACTGCATCACTGCACCATGTGCGGCGCGTGGTGGCAGTTCAATCAACGCGAAGCGCATGTGATTCCGGAGCAAGAGGCGCGCTCTGTGTTCCCAGATTACTTCGCCTCGCGTGCAGGTGTCCTGCGGGTGACCTCTAACAATTCATTCAAACCCAACCCGCTTCGCGGGTCGGCTTAATTCAGGCGTTAGGGGGCACTGGAAGCTCATGCGACTGCTGGCAGTTTTAATCGTCATTTGCGCAGTGCTTGTCGGCTGCGTTTCTTTCGGCCCCGCTGACGGACAGTTCTACGTCACTGGCTCCACACCGCCTGACTCCAGTTGCACCTTATCAGTCAGTGCCGTCAGCTCCAGTGCTGCTCCGGCTGAGCGCGCTGTCTCTGGTGACTTCCGTGAGAGCTTCATTGTTGGCCCATCACGCGGAGGCAATCTGGCTTCGTTGATTTGTAGCGGCACTGTTGTAGCGTCTCGTAGCTTCAAGTACGGCCAAGATGTTCGTATCGGCGGGGAGCTTGCCATTGGCGGCGGTGCCCCCTAACAATTCATTCAAGCCGACGCGGTAGTTCCTACGGTTCAGTGGACACCCTGACCTAACCTCAGGAGTGTTGCCATGCCAAAGCCCGGCCCCAGAACGACGTATTCCTACAGCGATGCCTTCAAGGCGGCCGCTGTTCGCTTGA